>NZ_JAIVFQ010000031.1 GCF_020829495.1 Nostoc favosum CHAB5714
GATAATGCTTCCAAAAATATAGAAATGGTCGGCATGGGGCATCGGCACGACCTTAAACGGACGGGGAGCGACCATAAGACTACGAAGAGTAGCTAGTTGCTGTGAGCCGCCAAGAATCACCGCACCTTTAGGTGCGGTGAGTATGTCAACATTGAATCACCATGCTGTAGTGATAGCTCATCTATTATTCACCTTCGTCGTTTTCAAAGTCTTCCAAGCTTTTTAGTACCCGTTGAATGTTCTTCTCCAAATATAGCGGAGCATCATCTCCGTCCTTCCCTGGAATGGTGAGAGGTTCTTCAGGTAGCAACGATGTTTCCAATAGGTATCACTTCCTTTTCCTCGACCTGGCTGAAGAATGTATCCAGCTTTCGCTACCATTGCCTTCAGTTCTCTAATTTTCTTGGGCATTGGTTTTCACGGTTTACCAGTTCAAGCTTACTATAAGTTCAGCGATCGCCTGATCTTCTAGGTTAGTTATTATCCAAAAAATTGAGAATGCGGCGACATATTCCATCACCTTTTGGGACTTTAGGCAAAAGTGCGACGCCGAATAGCCCATCGGAGATATCGCTTTTGATGTTTCTTTTGATTTGGCACTCACCAGATGCGGTCTTTAACTTAGCACAACTTGAAGCGTTTCTTGCCAGTCTAACTGCAACTTTGAGTGAGCATTGCCGCTATTAATGGCAATTTCTACCCAGCCGTGACTACCAACTAAAGCTATTATCTCTCCCACGTTGACATCACTGTAAGTTTCACAACCTGGTATAATCAACCCTGCAACTTGCACAGACCAAGTTTTGCCTTGTACGTAACTTCCTGCAATGTTGCTCACTAAGTTGCCAAAGTGGTCAATATATTGAATGCAACCCACTACACCAGTGGTTGTTTGCTTACACTCGCCTATATCCAGTTTTACCAAACTTTCTGGATCAATTTCTTGTCCTAGCTGTTTGAGAGGGACACCACTAGCAAGATTAGCTCCCACTGGTGCAAAAATATCTCTACCGTGAAAAGTCTTGCTTGGTTGGGGAGTTCGCCAATAGTTAAAATTTGTAAGTTCGACGGCTGCGATCGCCGGACTTTGACTGAGTAACCCGCTAAAGATACCATTATCTGGGCCTACGAGAAACCCTTGAGCAAATTTTACTGCGATCGCTCGTCGCTTGCTTCCCACACCCGGATCTACTACTGCCACATGCACTGTCCCAACAGGGAAATAGGGATAAGCATTCATCAGGGAAAATCTGGCTGCGGCTATGTCTTGCGGTGGAATTTGGTGCGTTAAGTCTACCACCGTAAGTCTGGCGTTGATTTGGGCTATGACACCCTTCATTATGCCTACATAAACATCGCGATCGCCGAAATCGCTCATTAAAGTCATAAGTGGCTGTTGACCTACATGCTTCTTAGACATGTTTTTCCTAAAATCTACATAAAGTCGTAAAATTCTGTAGCAACAGCTACAAAATATGTGTTATGTTAAGAATACAAGATATAAAGCAAAAAATTAAAGAGGGTAATTACTATGAATCAAAATAGACTACAAAGTGCCAGAAAAGCACAAGAAGCTCACAGAGAGAGTATACAAAAAAGCCTAGAACATCGCTTGCAAGTAGCCAGAGCAAAGGGCGACGAACAACTGATTCGTCAACTGGAAGCTGAGATGAGGTATTCGGGCTAAATCAAGTTTTCAATGTTCTTAGTTTGTTGTGTAACCCGCTACGGCGGGTTTTTTTTGTATTTAGGGTGTTTCCTGGCAATTTCGCTCTTACAGCGTTTTCAATTAATTCAATTACCCCACTCCCCAGTACAGACGCGATTAATCGCGTCTCTCCCATTCCCCATTCCCCACCCTCACACTTCTGGCTCAACACCCAAGGCTCGTAACTGTGCCGCCAAGCGTTCAGCCCGTTGCAGAGCAGTTTCTTTAGCTTCTCGCTCTTGTTCGGCTCGCAAACGTTCTTGTTCAGCTCGTAAGCATTCTTGTTCGGCTCGTAAACGTTCTTGTTCAGCTCGTTCTGCACCAGTAGGAATTACATTACCCGTAGCGTCACACCACCTCAGCCAAACATCCCGCTTCCCTTCATACGCACCTTCCCACAAACATAAACCTAGCTCAACTTCAGTCAGCCATTGCTCACTCATGGGTATATATTGCCGCCCACGCAACTCGTACATCTGTAGAACTTCACCACTAAGTTGTCGAGTTGGATCAAAGATAATGTAGTACATTACCCGCATCCTGGCATACTCTAAGATTTTTCGTCCTGTTTCATTGCCTTCTCGATTTGAAACAATTTCAATCACCACCTCTGGCGGTTTACCAAAATCCCAGAAGAAATAAGAGCGATGCCGTCTTTCCCACCAGTTATCAGCTACTTGTACATCTAGGCTCAAAAAGACATCAGGCACAATCGGCGGTTGCTTGTTACTGGGAAACAACCCTACATTGGCAGCCACGAGAAACCCTTGGGCATTACTAGGCCCGTTCCAAGAACTGTAAAGTGTTTCTGTCAGCAGCCGTTGTTGTTTTTCAGATGGCAGATTATCCAAGGGTTCATCGTCCTCTGTCACCAGATGACTAACATCTGGTAACAAATCTTCTGGTAATAAGCCAGCGTCTGTCAAGATGATAGATTCACTCATAAGGAATTCTGGGGGTAGCAGCTTAATTCTATTGTGGCAGCAGGATTAATCTCCTTCACCCTAACAGTAGATTTTCTACACCTACTATTGCCGTCGTAGTTGCTACCTGGATAATCCTACTGTATTGTAACCGCCACTGTAGTGCATTAGAAATTGTTAGGTAGCCAATTTCTGGCGGTTGCTGCAAAATCCTTTCTGCAAGTATTTCACGCCCAATTTCATCTAAAGGAAAGTTGCGTTCCTCTAAAAATGCTATTACATCTTCTTTGTTGCCATTACGGCGTAAGATTTCTATTAGCCCGTAGGTTGTTTGATAATCTCCAGTTCTTTCTCTTGATACAAAGACAACATTCTGGAATTTTAAATTAGCAGTGCGGGAGCTATGCTCATCAATCTTTTCATACGCCAATATTAGCAGATGATAGCCTAATCCATATACTTTTTGACTGGCATTCCGAAAGGGGCAAGAAGATTGTGGCTGACGAATTGATGTCACTTTTAAATCAACTTCTAATCCGGGAAAATCAATTCCCAAAGCAGCACTACCAAGGGTGTATTCATACTTTGTAGACAAATATTGATTAAAAGTCAACTCAACATACGTTCCTACTGCTTTGCCATCTGTAACCCCATACAAATTAGGAATCGGTGTTGCACTAAGTACAATACAAAAATCCCGTGCAGCAGTTTTGAGGGAAGATAAGGTTAGCGCTTCCATTTTTTAAATAGCCAAAGTTAATTGTTGCCAACCAGATTTACTCAATTCAAAGTTTCTTTGACCGATTCTTTTGCACACCCACTCTACACAAGCTGGTACAATAGCATTCCCAAATAATGCGTATTGATCGTAAATTCTGGCAACTTGACACCAATCATCAGGAAAACCCATAAGTCTGGCATATTCAATATTAGTTAAACGTCGAAATTTATCACCTACTTGATAACGTTCATAATGCCTTGATGTTGAGGCAGTCAATGTAGATGCAATGCCATTAGTTCCGAATATAGTATAACCAAGTCTCGCGCCTCCATCTTGGTTGTACAAAATTTCAACTCCATTACAATAACGATTTACAGGCTTACTTTGCTTAATCCGCTCCAGCGTATCGGCAGTAAAATCAAACTGGGTATCCACCATTGACTCATCCTGAAGAATATCCTGAAGCCTCTTTCTCGGCTTGATGTCAGGTAATGACGAAATATTTTGAGTGAACATCTGATTTTGATAGGCAATTCCCCAATTATTATTTTTCCTGTCCATCGTCATAATTGGCAACATGTATTTTACCAATGGAGCTTCGAGGCTTGGCAGTAAAATATTGTCTTCTGTAGTTAAAAAAACTGATAGCTTTTCTAAAGTATTAGGTGTTATATCTGTTGAGCTTAACTTTGTACCAAAGATAAAAATTCTATCTCGATTTTGAGGGATACCAAAGCTCAAGGGGCTAATTAGTCGCCATTCAATAAAATAATCTAATTCTGAAAGTGCATTTAAAATTAATCTAAAATGAGAGCCGTTTTCCATTATCAAAAGTCTTTTGACATTTTCCAAAAAAAAATATTTTGGCTGCTTCTGGTCTAATATTTCTATAATGCGCTCAAATAGTGTTCCCCTAACTATATCTCTCACGCCAAGTTTTTTACCAGCAGGACTAAAAGGTTGACAAGGGAAGCCAGCAGTTAAAATATCATGATTGGGAATGTCTAAGATGGAGATTTCGTTGATATCGCCTAAAACAATAGAGTCTTTGCCAAAATTACTTTCATAAACTTTACAGCAAAGTTCATTAATATCATTCGCCCATACTGTTTGAATATTTGCATTTGCCATACCCAGGCGAAACCCACCGATACCAGCAAAAAGCTCTAAAGCTTTGAGTTTGTTTGTTGTCATGCCACACTACTGCAACCGCAAAGCATAATGGTAAAACTCTTCATTCTTAATGTAATCTCGCGTTTCATAGAGTTTTTGCGCTGTTATGTTAGAAATTTGAGTAGCTAAAATCACTCGAATGGCTCCACTCTCTTTTGCATATTCTTCCGCAACACTCATCAATAACTTTGCAATTCCCTTCCGGCGATACGACTCTTCCACATACAAATCGTTCAATATCCATACTTGTTTCATCGACACTGAAGAAAAGCTGGGATAAAGCTGAGTAAATCCAACTAATTCCCCATTGTCATTAGCTGCAAACACTACCGAGTCATTATTGTTGAAACGTTCTTTGAGAAACTCCTTGGCAGCTTCAAGGTTTGATGGCTGATTGTAAAAAATACGATACCGATCAAATAGTACTGAAACACTTTCAAGATGATTAATATTAGCCAAGAAAACTTCCATTGAGTGTCCTCATCACTTCAATGCAGTTTACACCCAATGCTGCTCGGTTAAGGTAAATGGGAGATGAAATCAAGAAAAATATTTGCTTTCTCAATTCAAGTAATTGGTGGGCATTGCCCACCCTACTTAGACAATTCCCTAGTTTACTAAGACTTTGGTTTATAAGTCGAAGCAACATGCAATTCTTTCAACTGTTTAGCATCTACACTCGAAGGTGCATCTGTTAACAAACAACGTGCTTGTTGTGTTTTCGGAAAAGCAATGACATCTCGAATGGATTCTTCGCCAGCTAGCAACATCACCAAACGATCTAAACCGTAGGCGATGCCACCATGCGGTGGTGTACCATATTCAAATGCTTCTAAGAGAAAGCCAAATTTATTTTGTGCTTCTTCAGGAGATAAACCAATCGCTTCAAAGACTTGCTGTTGAATTTCTCGCTGATAAATCCGCAGACTTCCGCCGCCAACTTCCACGCCGTTAAGTACCAAGTCGTAAGCTTGGGCGCGTGCAGTTTTTAAATCGCTCAAATCATCAGGATGTGGTGCTGTGAATGGGTGGTGGAGTGCTTCTAGACGTTTTTCGTCAGCATTCCACTCGAACATGGGGAAATCTGTAATCCAGAGTAAGTTGATTTTTTCTGGATCAATTAAGTTAAATTCTCTAGCGATCGCTTGCCGTAATCTATCTAATGTCTTATTAACTGTAGCAGCATCACCAGCCCCAAACAACAGCAAATGTCCAGCTTTTGCACCTGTACGGCGTAAAATTTCTTCTTTTTGTTCAACGCTGAGGTTGTCTTTAATCGCGCCAATGGTGTCAATTTCGCCATCATCCCTGACGCGGATATAAGCTAAACCTTTAGCACCGGCTTCACTGGCTTCTTTAAATAAATCACCGCCTGGTTTAATGCGGACATTAGAAATTACATCGTTACCGTTGGGAATGGGCAGGATTTTGACGATACCACCATTAGTAACAGTGTCCCGAAAGACTTTGAAACCAGAGTCTTTGACAATATCTGAGACATCAACTAATTCCAAACCATAGCGGGTATCTGGTTTATCACTCCCGTAGCGTTCCATCCCCTCAGCGTAAGTGAGGCGGGGGAAAGGACGCTGTAACTCAATACCTTTAACTGTTTTGAAGATATGACAAACTAAGCTTTCATTCAGTTCGATAATTTCTTCTTGGGACATGAAGCTCATTTCCATGTCCAACTGGGTAAATTCCGGTTGTCTGTCGGCGCGTAAATCTTCGTCACGAAAGCAACGCGCAATCTGATAATATCTATCTAAGCCGGATACCATCAGCAATTGTTTAAATAGCTGGGGTGATTGCGGCAAAGCATACCACTCACCAGGATTGACGCGACTGGGTAGAACATAATCCCGCGCCCCTTCTGGGGTAGAACGCGTAAGTATTGGGGTTTCGACTTCGATAAAACCTTCCAAATCTTCCAAATAACGCCGCATGGCTTTGACAATTTGATGACGCAGTTGCAAATTTTGCGCCATGCGTTCGCGTCGCAAATCCAAATAACGATATTTCAGCCGCAAGTCTTCCCGCACTGTCTCGGTGTCAGCTACGGAAACTTGGAAAGGTAACTGTTTGCGAACAGCATTCAGGAGTTGAATTTTATCGGCGTAGATTTCTACCTCGCCTGTTGGGATGCGGGTATTCAGCGATTCATCGGGACGTTGTGTTACCCTACCAGTGATTTCGACAACATATTCATTTCGCAGGGCGTTTGCCTGTTCGTAAGAATCTGGGGTGCGTTGCGGATCGCTGACGATTTGGACAATTCCAGAGCGATCGCGTAAATCTAAAAATATCACACCACCGTGATCGCGGCGACGGTCTATCCATCCGTAAAAGGTAACAGTTTCTCCAATATGTTCTTTTCGGAGTTCGCCGCAATAGTGAGTTCGCATAAGTGTTAGTTATTGTTTCCGGGCTAGATTGGCAAGCAAATGTCAAAGCTTTCCCATTATCTAGCATCAATTGTAATTGTAGTAATAAACATACAATAATCTCACGCCAATTTGGCAAAGGTCGATTGGGGGAGTCGGTGAGACGCAAAAGCTCAAAGAAGACGCGATGAGGCAAAGAAATTATAAGGGAAATGCTGAAAACCCCTGAGAAACAGCAACGCAGTTGCGTATTTCGTACTTCAGGCTCTTGATGAAAGCTAATAACACCCTGAAGGGTGTTCTGATTTAATCTTTTTGGTGCGCTATATACTCTATTACATTTAGGTGCATCCCAGTTTTTATTTTGCAATGAGAGAATAACTGTCATTGCGAGGAGGAACGACGAAGCAATCTCATGGACTCGTTTTGACCTAAAGAATTTTGCGATTGCTTCGTTCCTCGCAATGACATGTAAAAAAGTGGGATGCTCCCATAACCAAACTTGTTCACTTGTCGGATAGGTATCAAATTGATAATCCTAAATTCTCAACTAACAAAAAAGCGAAACGCACTCTGAATGATATTGAGTTCACTCACTTACCCATCACTCGACGCGTCACCCCACCCCAGTTTTGTCTAAAGCCAAAACTTCCCCTCCCCGCAAGCAGGAGGGGATTAAGGGGAGCCAGTGCGGTCTTGGGGTTCACCTGCGTGGAGCCGGATAGCGTGTGGGGTAAAACGCCTATGGGATAAGCGTTTGAGCTTAAGTTGACACCAATGGGCAGTGCCATGCCCCTACCGATGTACCTCACATAAACGAGAACCGCTATATATTTTTGTGTAACTTAACTATGGAACACAACTAATAACTGTTAATCGCTGTCTCCATAAAAATCTTCATCTAATAACTGTTCTATCAGAAAAGGGCAATCGAGAGGATATTCTGTGTCCGTTGGTTTTCTCACTCCTAATTTAGCTTTTTTACTTTCTTTGATTGCCAGTTTGCGAGCATCAATATAGGTTTGAGAAATAACTTCAGTAATATAGTTTTTGAAAGAAGGATTTTCTTCCAAATCCTTTTTTACTCGAAAACGATGTTCTGTAACAGAACTATACCAGCTTCCTTTCATCATCTCAGGAGCATCAGATTGAACGGTTAACTTGAGTAAATGAGCAATCAAGATTGTTAAATTACTCATAAATGACCGTTTTTCTGACTTTCCCATGTCTTCTAATTCTATAAGCAAATGCTCCCAATCTATGTCATTAAAACGATGTTCTTTAATTTGCTCAATAATGCTTTCTCGCCACAGATTAAAATCTCGTTCGTACAGTTGATTGTTCATATAGCAGTTCTCGTTTACGTGAGGTACACCCGTAGGGGCACGGCACTGCCGTGCCCTTACACATCGTGATGTAATATTGTACAGATAGAACGATTTACCAGCCTTGGAGAAATTGCTGGGGAAGAAGTTTTGAGTGAGTTGTTTACTTTGTATTCAGAACCAGTGATTCGGCTGAATTCGGTCAAAATATTAAGTTGACAAGCACAACTTGGTAGCGCATACTTTGTTTCGCCTAGAAAAGCATATCTTTAATTTAACTCTTCTGTAAGTTGTGGAACCGCTACAGTTGCAATATTGATAACGATAGCTTAAGTATGGTGTGCAGCAAGTCGTTGAAATGCCGACGGCGCTGGAATATCTACGAGGTGCTTGCGTATCACCTCGGCACACGCACCTGGGCTTAACAACGAGGTATCGACTTCAAGATCATAGATGCCAGGGATGTGGACTTCACGTTGCCATAATTGAACCGGATGTGGCATCAACGAGTCGGCTGTACTTCCTACTTTCCCCCCCGTCTTTTGTCGCCGTTCCATAATAATCTCAATTGGGCAACGAACGCCTACGAACAAGACCGGCAATCCGTTCAAACGCCGCGCACTATCGGCCAGAATGCCCCGTGGGATTGCGTAGGCGTCATGGTGTCCGACATCAACCACGACATTCAGACCCAAGCGGCTGTGGGCGGCAATGGACTCATACATGGCGCTGTACAGAATGGGAACAAGGGGTTCGATGTCCTGGCGTTCTCCCCCTGGCCGCAGACCGATCCCAGGTAGGTATCGTGGGGGAGTCATTTGCATAAACCTATCGACACCCAAGTTCATCCACAGACCATCAAATGTCTCCTGGATAACTGCGACAATGCTCGACTTTCCCGATCGCGGGGCACCATTCAGGATGATAATCTGTCCTAGCTCCTGTGTCTGCCCCATGATCACTCCTCGCGTCTTTAATATATAGTTAGCAGTTCCACGTTAAGGCTAAAACGTTGAATAGGCAATTGAAAATGCTTCAATCTCAGCTATGAGGCATTGGCTGAGGTAGAGATTTGATTGTGAGTGCAAGCACATTGCAAGGAAGACCGCTCCCGTTAAGAGTTAGACTGCTCCCGTTAAGAGTTAGACTGCTCCCGTTAAGAGTTAGACCGCTCCCGTTAAGAGTTAGACCGCTCCCGTTAAGAGTTAGACCGCTCCCGTTAAGAGTTAGACCGCTCCCGTTAAGAGTTAGACCGCTCCCGTTAAGAGTTAGACCGCTCCCGTTAAGAGTTAGACCGCTCCCGTCACGAGTTAGACCGCTCCCGTTGATTTCCAATTTTCTGGGTTTAGCTCAAACGGTTAGAAGCCCCACATCCTACCCGTAGGGAGGTGTGGGATGAATAGCCGGACAAAAACGAGGTACACCCCTAACCGATGTTGACTATCACTCAACGAGGATTAGGGGTGTCCGAGTTTTTGTCAATCCCTGGAGTTGGCAACGAGTCAATAAAGTCTTCAAGTATTTGAGTCATAGTCTTATCTTTCCATACTGAATATAGGCGTAACTTATTTAATCGGCGTTCACTTATTCGTATTTGTAAATATTTATTTTTCATTTTCGTACCATCATAGTCACTACATTTATGGGATTATAATAATACAAAGAAGGTAATAAATAAATGAGGACTGCATATCAATATAAGCTGCGACCAACAAAACAACAAGCTACTGAAATAGATAGGTGGTTGTCGATGTTGTGTTCACAGTACAACTATCTGTTGGCTGACAGATTTAATTGGTATGAGCAAAATCGTTGTCCAATTAACGCTTGTCCTCTTATCTGTTATCTTCCAGAGTTGAGGGACAATCCTGACTATTACAGTCAAAAGAAAACTTTACCCAATCTCAAAAAGACACATCCTCATTACAGTGATATTCACTCACAAGTTTTACAGGATGTAGTTAAAAGGGTTAAGGTGACATTCGACCGTTTTCTAGGTGGGGATAGCAACGGCAAGAGAAGCGGTAGACCTCGCTTTAAGTCTCGTGACCGTTACCGGACTTTTACTTATCCACAGATGAAGGATGATTGTATTCAAGGCAGTTTAATAAATCTTCCGAAACTGGGAAATATTAAAGTTATTTTGCATCGTCCCATACCTGACGGGTTTAAGACAAAGACTGCCTCTGTCACCAAAAAAGCTGACGGGTACTACATCACTCTCAGTCTAGAAGACCCAACAGTTCCAACTATTAAGCCTAATATCAATCCTGAATCAATTACAGGTATTGACCTTGGTTTAAAGGAGTTTTTAACAACTTCTGATGGTGAACCTGTTGCAATCCCTCAACACTACCGCAAGTCTCAAAAACGGTTACGTGTCATTCAAAAACGTGTTTCACGCCGTAAAAAAGGCAGTAATCGTAGACGCAAAGCTGTTAAGCAATTGGGTAAGCAACACAAAAAAGTTGCTGATAAACGCAAAGATTTTCACTTCAAAACAGCCTTGCGACTGCTGTCAAAATATGATGTTGTAGTTCATGAAGACCTCAATGTTAAAGGACTTGTCATGTCGCGGCAAGCTTTATCTATGCATGACGCGGGATGGTCAAGCTTTTTGTCGATACTGTCAAACAAAGCCGAAAATGCTGGTTTGTTGGTAATAGCTGTAAATCCTAAGAATACGTCACAAGATTGTTCTAGCTGTGGAATGAAAGTACCTAAAAAGCTGCATGAAAGATGGCATTCTTGTCAATGCGGATGTAGCCTTGACCGTGACCATAATGCAGCAATAAATATAAAAAACAGAGCGCTGGGGCATCGCGTTCTTAAAGCCAAGAGTCTCCTAAGCAATAGCCGGATTGTCTTGGAAGCCTACACTGTACTCGTAGAGTCAGTGTAGGAGATGTCACGTTGATCCGCCCGTGATTCAAATCGCGGGATAATATAGCGATGTCTACGACGGGCTACGCTTACGCTCGTTTGTATGCAATAGACTTTGACCTCTCTCCAAACCTCTCTCCTAAGAGGAGAGAGGCTTTGAATCTTGCTCCCCAACGCTAGTAGGGAAGGGGTTGGGGGTTAGGTCTCTATTGGACTCAACTGAGAAATCGCACCCTCTTTAACTTAGAGATTAAGGTAAAATTATAATTAAAAATATTAAGAATTTTAAAGAAGCTAATCAATGTCCAGCATTACTCTTGACAAAAGTAACTCTCATGTCGTCGTTATCGGTGCGGGAATAGGTGGACTGACTGCTGGAGCATTATTAGCTCATAGAGGTTACAGCGTCTTAATTTTGGATCAGGCTCTCGTACCAGGAGGCTGTGCTTCGACGTTTAAACGCCAGGGATTTACTTTTGATGTGGGCGCAACTCAGGTTGCGGGGTTGGAACCAGGGGGAATTCACCACCGCATTTTCTCAGAATTGCAAATAGATTTACCGCAAGCAACGCCTTGTGATCCTGCTTGTGCGGTGTATTTACCTGGGGAAAGCACACCGATTAATGTCTGGCGCGACCAAAAGAAATGGCAAGAGGAACGACAAAAACAGTTTCCCGGTAGCGAACCGTTTTGGCAATTGATGGCAACTTTGTTTGATGCCAGTTGGGAATTTCAAGGACGCGATCCGGTGCTACCACCACGTAATTTATGGGATTTGTGGCAGCTAGCGCAAGCGGTGCGTCCTAGTACATTAATTACTGTACCCTTCACTTTGTTTACGGTGGGAGATGCTTTACGGTTATGTGGACTGGGAAATGACCAACGACTGAGAACTTTTTTAGATTTGCAATTGAAGCTATACTCCCAGGTGGATGCAGAACAGACAGCATTACTTTATGCCGCCACAGCGTTAAGTGTATCCCAACTGCCCCAAGGATTGTTTCACCTCCAGGGAAGTATGCAAGTATTAAGCGATCGCCTGGTACAATCCTTAGAAAGAGATGGCGGCAAATTGTTGATGCGCCACACTGTAGAACAAATCAAAGTAGAAAACGGCAAAGCTACTGCTGTAGTCATTAGAAATCAAAAAACTGGCGAAGTCTGGACAGAAGCCGCCGACCACATAGTTACCAATGTCACCGTGCAAAACTTGGTGCAGTTATTGGGAAAACAAGCGCCATCTGGATATAAAAACCGGGTGGAAAAACTGCCCCAAGCATCGGGTGCGTTTGTGGTGTATTTGGGTGTAGATGCCAGCGCGATTCCGCCTGAATGCCCTCCCCACCTACAATTTCTGTACGATGTCAATGGCCCGATTGGTGAGAATAATTCCCTATTTGTTTCCGTCAGTCATCCTGGAGACGGCCGCGCACCGGAGGGGAAAGCGACAATTATTGCTTCTTCATTTGTCGATCCTGCACAATGGTGGCAGACTGATGATTATGAAGGACTAAAAGAAAAGTTTACCCAAGAAGCGATCGCTCGTCTTGCCCAATACTTCTATCTCAAACCAGAAACTATTATTCATCAAGAAGCCGCAACACCGCACACTTTTGCCTATTTTACAGCCCGCGATCGCGGTATAGTTGGCGGTATTGGTCAAAGAATTCCTACCTTTGGCCCCTTTGGATTCGCAAATCGTACACCAATCCAGCATTTGTGGTTAGTTGGTGACTCCACCCATCCAGGTGAAGGTACTGCTGGAGTGAGTTATTCGGCGCTAACGGTAGTCAGGCAAATTGAGGCGCAAAGGTAGTACAATGTCCAAGTTAGTTTTGAGGGTTTGTAGTAAGGACTTTAGTCCTTATTTTCTAAGGACTAAAGTCCTTACTACGAACTTGTTTACAGACTAGTAGGGGCATACGACTGTATGTCGGCAGCAACATCTTTGTAGCAGAAATAAATTTCCTGAAATGGTATAAGTCATACCTGTAACCGATGGCAAACAGGACATAAAACTGGTGAAATAAGGTTAGTGTTGCGAATCTGGAGTAATGACAGACAGCGTTTTAATTCTTGGTGGACGCGGGCGGATTGGTAGCACTGTTGCTCAGGATCTTGCTACCCATACGCAGGCACAAATTACGATTACTGGACGTTCTGCGGAGTTTGGGAAGGCTGTTAGCTTGTCTTCGGGAGGACAAGTGCAGTTTTTGGTATTGGACTTGGCAGAAGTTGACAAGTTGCGAGATGCGATCGCAAACTCTAACTTAGTCATCCACTGTGCTGGGCCATTTCATTATCGAGATACTAATGTTCTTGAAACCTGTATTGCTCAAGGCGTTAACTATGTAGATGTCAGCGACCATCGTTCTTATACCAGTAAAGCTCTCAATTTTAGTGAACAAGCTGCTGCTGCTGGTGTGACAGCAATTATTAATACTGGTATTTTCCCTGGCATTTCTAACAGCATGGTACGTCAAGGTGTTGAACAATTTGATAAACCAGAAAAGATCCATTTAAGTTATTTAGTTTCCGGTTCTGGCGGTGCTGGCATTACAGTGATGCGGACAACTTTTCTTGGGTTGCAGTATCCTTTTGAGACTTGGATAGATGGAAAATGGAAGATAATTAAGCCTTATAGTGAAAGAGAGTTAATCAAGTTTCCACCTCCCTATGGACGCACCGGAGTTTACTGGTTTGATATGCCAGAAACCTTTACACTGCCGAAAGCTTTCCCATCAGTAAAAACTGTAATTACTAAGTTTGGCTCTGTTCCCGATTTTTACAATCACCTAACTTGGATTGCGGCACACGTTTTTCCCAAGTGGTTAATGCAGCGCCGTTACATGATTGAATTTCTGTCTCATGTCAGCCATTCGATGACAGATGTCACTAATAATTTTAGTGGGATTGGTGTAGCAGTTCGTTCAGAAGTTACAGGGCAAAAAAATGGTGAAACCGCCGTTTATTGTTCAACTGTAGTGCATGAAAATACAGCGGTGGCTTCTGGTTGCGGCACAGGTAGTATTGCCCAGTTATTGCTAGAAGGTAAACTCAAGAAACCAGGTGTTTTTGCTGTAGAAGAAGCCCTACCAACAGATTTATTTGAAGAGGTAATGCAAAGTCGAGGAATTAAAATTAATCACAGTTGGTTATAGCTTAACTAGTTCCGTGGGTTTAAGTCCCCCGGTTCAATAAAAATTTTGTTTTGTGTTGGAGTTAAATCCCCAGACGCTCGCGGACTCGCTAACGCTTCGCTAATACAAAACAAAATTTACGAAAGCGTTGCGGGGCGTTCGCGTTTAGCGTCTCTAAGAGTTGCCCATTACGAATTACGAATTACGAATTATTTAATACGCTTGAGTTAAGCACACTGGATGAAAATTTCATCCGATTTCACGAAATATTCAGATACAAAGGTAGGGGCGTACATTTGTACATTGGTGTCAACTTAACGTAAAAGTCAAAATAATTCGTAATTTATAATTCGTAATACTTCGGCTACGCCCTTACTTCGACGCCGCTCAGTACAAGTCGGCTACGCTCTCCCAAGGCTCAGTACAAGTTCGTAATTATTACCCCACGACTGAAGTCGCTTGCTCTGAAATAAGGAATAAATTTATTTGTCTCCATAAACTTTAGTTAGTTGCTCTGTACCTTTAATTACGAATTACGAATTATAAATTACGAATTATTTGGTCATGTACCGCAAGGAACTGAAGTTCCTTGCTAATAGCTAAAGTCATCTGAAGATGACTAAATATACTCAAAAATCTTTAGTCTACTTAAGTAGACTTTAGCTAAAAGCCAAAGAACTTTAGTTCCAGGCGGGTGAGGAAGGAAGCCAACGTTAAGCTATTTCTAGCTTAAGTTGACACCAGTGACATTTGCACGCCCCTACTAGAGGCAAAAATTAATATACCTTGCGGTAGAAGTAAAAACTGTACCTAAACATATAGGATGCCTGTGAGCCTGGAATATTGAATACATTTATACATAACGAAGGCTTATAACAAAACAACAAGAGGAGTTTTTTGTGCAAAAAATTTTATTAACTTTAAAGCAAGCGTTAAGTTCAAGCTTTTTGGTCGTTGGTTTAATTATTTTCATTAGCTTGTCAGGTTCTTTCATTTTTGTTCAGCAAGCTAGTTATGCAACTACTCTTGAAGAATTAAAGCTAATACCGCCAGAGTATAAACCAAATTCTGAAGAAAAAATTAATCGTGCTAACGAATTTGATCCAGGTGTTGGTATTCAAGAAGAAGAACGAGAAGAAGCTTATGAGCAAGCAATAAAAGATTCAAAAAACCTTAATACTATAGAGAAGACTTACGAAAGGAATTTGAAGGCTGAACAAGCACAAAATCCCCCAGAAAGTTTTGGGGAAAAAGCGAAAGAAGTTATTGAAAAGGTGACGGGGAAATAGGAAATATAGACCTAACCCCCAACCCCTTCCCGACCTCTCTCTAACCCTCTCCTACGAGGAGAGGGAAGCGGAAAAACTTTTGTTACTGGAAGGGGAGTAAAAATTAAAAGCCTCTCTCCGGTTTTGAGTGACAGGTTTAGAAAATTAAATCGCTTTTACTCAAATTCATCTATTGTGGCGGGAGGAGTAGCGTTTCTCTGATTAGCAATATTGCGCTCATACCACTTCATCAATGGAGTTGCACTGATGCCATGTATAATCACAGAAGCTACAATAGTAGTGTAAGTTATCCAAGCAATTTGTTCGGCAGCTTCACCTTTTAAACCATGACCAAAGGCATAGGCGAGATAATATAAAGAGCCGACACCGCGAATACCAAACCATCCAAATAACCACCGAGTTCCTGGGTGCAAGGTTCGGCGGTGTGAGTCTATAGGACGTTTACCTATTGTGCTAATCCAAACTCCTACAGGTCGGATTATCAAGAATAATAAAACTATCACTAATAAAGATTGCATAGCATAGTTGAGCATTGGCTGGAATAATAATATTGAACCCAATAGTAAAATTGTCCCAACTTCCAGCAGCTTTTCAACTTTTTCAACAAATTCCAATTGTGCTAGCGGTTTTTCAGGATTTCTGTAACTGCGTTGGACAACTAAACCAGCAACAAATACTGCCAAAAATCCATAGCCATTCACCATTTCTGTTAAGGAATAAGTTATTAGAATTGTGCTGATAGCAATAAAATCTTCCATTAACTCATCGGCAGGACGGCGTTTTTGAAGTTTTTGTTCAATCCAAACTAGAGATTTGGCAACAACAATTCCCATAACAATGCCAGCTGCGATCGCCCAAATTAAATCAACCGCAATCCACTGTTTAAACCAGTTCTCCCAGTTGTCATCTTTTAATGCATGAAGGCCAAAATAAACAAAGGGAAAAGCTAAAGCATCATTTAACCCACCTTCAGAAGTTAAACCAAATCTCAACTCATCTTGGTCGTTTATATCGGTCAGTTGTACTTCTGATGCTAATACTGGATCGGTAGGTGCGAGAATTGCTCCTAATAAAATCGCTTCTCCCCAACTCATCCCTAAAAACAATTTACCCACAACAGCCAGCGCAAAAATTGAAATTGGCATCAGAAATACAATCAATCGGGCTGTAATATCCCAAGTCCCCAATCTGAGAGGACGAACAATTCTTAAGCCGCAGCTAAACACAGAAATAATTACTACAAATTCTGTTATTTTTTCCAGCACTTGGGCATTAAAAACTTCATCCCGACGTAATTGAATCAGCCCAAAGGCGTAAGGGCCTAGCAAAATACCAACTAGTAGATAGATAAGGGCAAAAGAAAGAGGTAAACGAGCAATCCAACCTGACCCTAATGTGACCATCAGCAGAAGTAGACCAATCACAAATAGGTCAATAATATAGATATCTACCATATAGCGATTTATATAAAAATTAGGCGTTACTTTGTAAGCTTAGTTGTAATAGCTTGATGTTAGAAATTACCTATGGGCAGATTTTCTATTGGAGATTGGAAATTTACACCCGCTACCAAATTTGAGAAGAAGGGAACAGATAAGATCGCGCTTTGATTATTCGCGTCTGGATTACAACACAGCCCCTAAAATAATGGGATGTAGCACGGGAATATGGCTAATACACGCTGGAAAACCTCTCTTCTATTTCTCTTTCCTAAAAGGCTACGGTGTACGCACAAGTCGAAAAATCCTCTACCCACATTTTTCTCAGAGTGAAACTGTTACATTCACCCACATCCCGCCCAGAACTAAAGTTCAGGGCTGATAGCTGAAGTCCACTCAAGTGGACTGAATTGATTATTTAGTCCACTTGAGTGGACTTCAGCTATGAGACTCGGAATTCATTCCGAGGCGGGATAGAAACGCAGTGCGAGATTTATTAATAAAGATATGGCCGGGGCAAAGCTTGTGTATACACCGTAGCCTAAAAGGAGAGAAACTTTGAATTTCCCCCTTAGAGCGTCGGGAAGGGGGTTAGGTTAATCGTTAGCTTCTCCACAGACCTGAATTGTCAGAATACACACCTGTACGCTCCTACCAATGGTCTATATTCCCTACTTTCTCACTCAGATATTGCCCGATTTAGTACAAAGATACTATAATATATATAGCGTTCACAAAGCCTAACCAAATATATAACGGCTCTGTGAAAACCTTCTGGAAGATGGATTCAAGGGTTAGTTCGATGATGAAGCATTACATTCTCAACCTCAATCCGACTGCCAAGCATGAATGGGATCGGTGTATTTTACGTGACCCGTTGACTGCCAAACGCCCAGACATTGCCAAATTAATTGCTGAAGCGGTTGGTGCTGATACAGGCAGTTATTTAGTGAGCGTGAATATCGAAGTTCAAGTTTTGGAGCAAGCCGCAGTCCCTCAAGCCGAACAACTCTCGCTATCATTTCCAGAAGTGAGTGTGCCGTCACAACCACAACTGCGGGAAGCGGCTTGAGCTATAGTGCAGAATTTAGCAGAAAATAAAGCCTGCATAAGCAGGCTTACTTGGTGTAGCCGCAGACTTGAGTCTGATATCATGTCCGCTTGATTACTTATTAAACCTGAAGAACCCCACCCCGACAATCGTCGCTTTGTCTCCCCTCCTGCTTGCGGGGAGGGGATTAAGGGGAGCCAGTGCGGTCTTGGGGTTCACCTGCGTGGAGCCGGATAGCGTGTGGGGTGTAATGACTGTGGTTAGCATAACTTATGCGGGCATGATAGATATGACGGCTAACGGAATCATGAGTAGATTTGACCTGAGAGGAAAATTATTAAATGATGCAACTGAGTCATTATCCAGCTGCGTTGGGCGAAGCCCTTGCCGAAGGCATCGCACAAGCTGCCCAACGGGCTAATGAAATAGACTCTCAGTTGATGGCAGTGCAGCACCAAATTAACCGATTTGAAGGCAATGCGGATCGTGTCGCCGCCTTTGAGATGGATTTGAAAAATGATGCTCAACGCAAGGCTCGTCGCTTTGAAGTGCTGCTTGTGAATCAGGAATATCAAAAAGCAATAGACACCCAAATTCGATTAACTGTTGATAAAGCAAATGCCATCGCTCATTTGGAATATCTGCGTAACCAGTTTAGTGTAGCTAAGTTAGAAGCAAGATTAGCGTAGCTTGCCGTCGTAGGCATCGCCCAACAACTCTCTGATTTGGAATCTCGTGAATTAGTTGGTAAGCTAGAAATAGCTTAACTGTTGGCTTCCTCACCCGCCTGGAACTAAAGTTTTTTGGCTTTTAGTTAAAGTCTACTGAAGTAGACTAAAGATTTTTGGGTATATTTAGTCATCAAAATATGACTTTTGCTATTAACAAGGAACTTCAGTTCCTTGCTGGACATGACTTTTACGTTAAGTTGACACCAATGAGCATTGCTGTGCCCCTACAATATATGTGGTTCAAATAAATGAAAACTGCTGTAACCAGGTATTTATAATCTCTGAGACAGCAGTTGGGCAATTTGCTGATTAATAATTGAAACATCAAAACGCCGACTAGCAGTAGTCTGGGCATTATTAGCTATAGTTGCAGTTATTTCCGTCTCCTGAAGACAGGTGATAATTACTTGTGCAAGTTCCTGGGGTTCTCCTGGTGTTACTAGAAAGCCATTAAGTCCATGTTCTACTAATTCCATTACACCGCCAGCTTTTGCTGCAACTACAGGTTTTCCACATAGCATCGCCTCAACAATCACTCTACCAAAGGGTTCTGGGGAAGTAGAGGTATGTGCTACCAAGTCACAAGCTGCCATTAACTGAGGAATATCAGAACGAAATCCTAAAAATTTGACGCGGTTTTCTAATCCCAGTTCAGCAACTTGTTGATGTAACTGTTGGACGTAATCTTGTTCGCCAAACAGTGCATCACCCACTAAGATTGCTGTCACTTCTGGTGGACATTTGGCAAGGGCATCAATTAAAATATGCTGCCCTTTCCAAGGTGCAAGACGGCTAAAGTGTCCGACTACAAATTTTCCTTGCAATCCTAACTGTTGCTGTAATTTATCAATGTCAGACTCATCAGTTTGATGATTTTTCGTTTCAAAGCCGTTATAGACAACTTCGATAATATCTGTACGTCCTCCCGCTTGTATAAAGGCTGTTTTACTAGCTTGGGAATTGGCAATTACTAATGATGCAAAACGATTAGCTAAGTTAACAGCAATACGAAGATTCGTTTGACTAAAATGTTCTGTGGAAAGAATATCATGTAAATGATAAACCAGAGGGCGACGGCTGAAAAAACTTGCTAATGCTCCGACAACTAATGCTTTTTGAGTATTGGCATAGATTAAATCATATTCACGCGCTATTTTAACTACCTTAGTAATCAAAGGTGCAAGTTGTCCGAGACTCTTTAATCCTTGTAGCAAACTGCTTTCTTTGCGAACTTGGATTGCTTGAGTTGCGAGAACTTCTACTGGGATATTATTTTGCTGTAGTAAACTTTTAAATGACCCATCTGCAAATAAACCTACCAAAGCGCAATCACCATAAGGTTTAGCAATATCTATTAGACACAATTCTGCGCCGCCTGGTTTACCACTTTGGTCTAGAAAAAAAATTCTCATTAAACCTCTATTTTATCTAATTTGACTTACGTAGCACCCCTAATATCTATTATAATCACTTGTTTTTGACTTTTCTTTTCACGGTATCTGGAAAACCTCTCTTCTATTTCTCTCTCCTAAGAAGAGAGAGACTTTGAATTTTCCCCCTTCCCGCCACGGGTTGGGGGTTAGGGGGTTAGGTGTTTCGTGGATTTTCCACATAACGTGAAAAGTCAATCACTTGTTTAAGCTAATAAAATCTTTCGTACTTGTTGGGCGATTTGATTCCAGTTGTAGTGTGTGGTAGCGTACTGGCGACAGGTTTCTCGTGAAGGTATGGGGATATTTCCCAAAAGCACTTGCTCTAATTTTTCAGCAATGGCTGAGGCTTCTGTTGAAGTAGTAATTAAATCGGGTGAAAATCCTGATAAAATTTCTGGCATTCCACCAACTGGGGTACATAAAACAGGAGTACCACACGCTAGAGACTCGATTATTACTAATCCAAATCCTTCAAAAGATTGACTAGGCATGACGGTTAATTCAGCAGCTTGATAAGCTATAGGCAATTGCTCATCAGGTAGAAAACCTAAAAATGTAACGTTGTCATCTAGCCCTAATTCTGTAGCCTGTTGTTGTAGTGCAGGTTGGATGTGACCACGACCTGCGATCGCTAGCCAAACATCTGGTATTCTGGGCTTAATTATAGCCAGTGCCTGCAATAATTTGTCAACTCCGGTTCGATGTACTAAGCGGCGTGATGTAAATATGATCCGGCGATTACTTGGCCAGCCTAGTTTTGTACAAGCCTCCTGGGGTGATAAATTTGGCTGAAACCAGTTAATATCAACTCCACCAGGAATAATATTAATTTTGCTCCACGGTACTTGATATTTATCATGTAGAATTTTACCAAATGCTTTGCTCAAAACAATGAAGCGATCGCAGCGATTATAAGTATTTTTTTCTATTAGCCAGTGCTTGATTAAAAGACTAAGGTTTTTATTAACCACTTCTTGCTGACTTTCAGAAGCCCAAGGCCCATGAAAGTTAAAAGTAACTGGTACTCCTTTTGGCAAAATATCTAAAATAGGAAAGCTATATAATGCAAAGTGCAAATTAATAGCATCTGGTTTGCTTGTTCTTGTTTTCTGGAAATTCGTGCGAATCGACCATAATCTTTGCCAAATAGCACTATCAACAGAAGCCAAATTAGTCAGCTTAATCGGCGAATTTATTTCAATCTCTGGTAGACCAACTCCGCATAATTCAACCTGGTCTTTATTTGCAGCTAATTTATGAGTTAGTTCATAAATATACCTTTCTAATCCTCCGGGACTCTTGGGGAACCAGCCTAATCCAAGGGTGAGAATAGATGCTGATGATGAAGCAAAATTTTCTGGTTTCTTTTTCACTGATATATCTCCTATAAATATATTAAAACAAACGCACATCTATCATTGGTGTCAACTTAACGTGAAAGCTATGTCCCGCAAGGAACTAAAGTTCCTTGCTAATAGCGAAAGTCATCTAAAGATGACTAAATAATCCGAAAAATCTTTAGTCTACTTTAGTAGACTTTAGCTAAAAGCCAAAGAACTTTAGTTCCAGGCGGGTGAGGAAGCTAGCAGTTAAGCTACTTTTGCTTAAGTTGACACCAATGCACATCTATGTACTCCTACATCTGTATCCAAACCTGAATCACTAAAATTTCCAAATATACATTATCAATAAGAGTTTTTGTATAGAACACCAATTTATAAACTATTTATATGTCAACGTCAACAAGGAATTAAAACTGTGTTTTTAGTAACTAAACAACACCGAACTAGATATATATGATACCTGCCAATCAAGACAGCTGAATGCTATATAGGGAGAGACAAAAGCTGATATAAAGTAATAAATCTAAAATTATTTTGTATTAATATTTACCACTGCTAATAACCAATCAGTAAATATTAATACCTTAAATGTATTAGCTGAAAATTCAAAAAATTGGGTGAGCTTTATAAAGCTTATGTAAAACTTGCTATCAAATCTCATGTCCATGCATAGCCTGTATCTTAGCCACTTCAAAATAGTTAGATTTTTTGCGGATTACCGAAAAAATGATTGTATATAAATAATTAAAAGCTTAAAAAGTATATGAAAAATAAATTACTAGCGCAGTTAATAAAACTCCGTCACAAACTCAACCAGCACATCAAAAAAATATTTAATATTAGATATATACAAAAAAGTAAAACTTTCAAATTTTTACTCAGTCTGATTGTTGGGATCATTGTTACTACTCTTGGAATTACAACAGACTGGGCGACAACTGGAACACGCACTCTTATCTACAAAACATCGTCGATAAATAATACTATCGGCAGTGAAAACCTGTCGCTACAAAATAATACTGAAACACCCACGCTTACACACAAAAAAATATCGATAAGTAATACTATTGCCAGTGAAAATCTGCAAGTACAAAACAATACGGGAACATCCACACCTACCTATAAAACATCGTGGATAGGTAATACGATTGGCAGTGGAAATCTGCGGGTACAAAACAATATTGAGGCAATGTATGTTGCCCCTGATGGCACAGTTTATACCAACAGCCATTGGGATGAGGCAGGAATGGAAGCAGCCATCTATAAGGATGGTAAGGTTATTGGTGCTATTGGGGATACTCACGGCTGGAGTCGTGGAGGTGGCAAAGCTGTAACAGTAAATAGTAAATATATTTACATTGCCATGACTCAGGGATCGAAGGGCAAAACCAATGAAGATTACCCAGCAGAAGGAACAACTTGGCATTGCGTTAGACGTTATGACTTGTCGGGAAAACCTGCGCCTTTTCCTGAAGGGCGTGGCTGGGATAAAAGTATGTTAATTACCAGTACTAAAAGTGAAGTCACTGGATTAGCAACTGTGGGTAACGAGTTGTATGTGAGTGATTTTGCTGCTAACCGGATTCGTGTTTATGATACTGATACGATGAAGGAATTACGCAGCTTTACCCTTGCTAATCCGGGAGCAATAACTATTGATCCACAAAAAAATCTGTGGATTATTCAAAGCAAAAATGATAGTAAGCCTGCCAAGATTCTCCATTATTCGCCGAGTGGAAAGCAATTACCCCAAAAGATTGCAGATATCGTTGAACCAACTGCGATCGCAATTGATCATCAAGGTAAGCTGTTGGTGGCAGAAAATGGGCCACGTCAGCAAATGTTGATTTATGACATCAAAGATAAGCCGGTGCAGGTGGGTAGTTTTGGCTCTAAAGGCGGTATCTATGCAGGAGTTGCTGGTGAAGTTCGAGATTTGAAACTTTATGGACTTACTGGAGTTGGTACAGATGCTTCAGGCAATATCTATATAAATAGTAATGGTTTCAACAAATCAGGAACAGATTTGCGGAAATTTTCGCCATCGGGAAAACTAATGTGGCGATCGCTGGGATTGATATTCGTCGATAATGCAGATGCTGATCCTAAAACTGATGGTGTAGATTTATTCACCAAACAAGAACACTATCTGATGGACTACAGTAAGGCTGCTGGTAAGCAATGGACTTACAAAGCCTACACTTTAAATGCTTTCAAATATCCTCAAGATCCACGTCTGCATACATCGCCAGATGGAACCTTTGTTCGCCGCATCCAAGGAAAGCCGTTTTTGTTTCTCACAGATATGTATAACAGCTTTCTGCAAATATATCGTTTTAATCCAGCCACAGATGGGAAAGTTGCCATACCAGCCGGAATGTTTGTCGGTACCAATGGTGATAAAAAATCAATAGGGGGAAAATGGCCACCGAATCAACCAAAACTAGGGGAATGGATCTGGCGCGATCGCAACGGTAATGGCAAATTTGAAAATAACGAATATGATACCAGCAAAGATTATCCCTATATCGGCGGATGGTGGGTAGACAGCAAAGGAGATGTTTGGAAAGCTTTGCGAACAGAAGATGGCATTCGACACTATCCTTTACAGGGAATAGATGCTAAGGGCAACCCCATCTACAGCTATAGTTCGATGGAAAAGCAAACTACTCCCAAAATATTTAACGACTTGCGGCGGATCGAATATTTCCCCCAAACAGACACCATGTATTTGTCAGGCTTTACAGTAGATCACCCTGCATTCGGTGACGATACTGGAGTTGCTGGATCTGAGATTGCCCGTTTTGACAATTGGAGTAAAGGAAATCGTACTCCCCGTTGGCGGATTGTAATCCCCTACGACACTACCGGTAAACGCGAAGTGTCTACAGCAGCTATGAGTGTGGCGGGAGACTATGTATTCGCCGTGACAGTTAAAACCGCAGAGGTATATGTCTATAATGCCAAGACGGGAGCGCAAGTACAACAGTTAAAACCAGGCCCAGAAGTTGGCAGCGAAAGTGGCTGGATTGATATACCCTACGGTATCCGTGCTTTTCGGCGTTCCAATGGTGAGTATTTGGTATTTGTAGAAGAAAATTGGAAAGGAAAAGTGATTATGTATCGGCTGGCGGGGTAAGCGTTTAATATCGTCTGCGCTTAAAGACTTATCATCAGGTTTAGGGAATAGCTATAGCAATCCTATCTGATTTGTAAAAATTCGCGGTGTCCAGATCCACGACTTATCAAATAAGTCGAGGAGCTAACTTTTCACGAATGATTTAGGATTGCTATATGTAGGGAGATATGTGATTAAATGTATCGCAGGTTGAATAAATAAATTAAGCATAATGCTTCATGCGTCGAGACTCCATTTTTTATAAACTCTTTCAACAATCTCCCACTTTGCTATTTGAATTATTGACAAATCCGCCCACAAATGCAGATGCTTATCGATTTGATTCAGTAGCTGTCAAAGAACCTAAATTTGAGATAGACGGGGTGTTTCTCCCACCAGAAAATGAAGGTGCAGGTGTTGTATATTTCTGTGAAGTACAGTTTCAAAAGCGGAAAGTGCGGTCTTCTCCCAAGGGGAGACGCCAAGGGCGATAGCGAAGCGGTAGCGAGTCATCGAGCGTCTGGGGTCTCCCCAAGTAGAGCAACTTTCCAAGACGGATGAACAGCTTTACGAAAGAGTATTTGCAGAATCTTCACTATATTTCTACCGCAACCGGATCAGATTTAGCGACTGGCAAGCAGTAATAATTTACCCATCTCGCAGTCTTGAACAAAGGGATATTCATCCCCATCGTTCATTGCTGAACGGTGGACAAGTACATCGAGTGTATTTGGATGAATTGGGGGATATTCGCCAATTACCTTTATGGTTAGCGCTAATGGTGTTAACTACTGTGGAAGAAGAACAAGCACCACAAGAAGCTAAATATTTACTTGAGCGATCGCGCCAAGAACAATCTCAACCATCAAGTAGCGTCATAATGGAATTAGTGACGACGATAATGGTGTACAGGTTTGAACAATTAAGCCGAATGGAGGTAGAGTCTATGCTAGGAATCACGCTCAAAGAAACGAGGGTTTACCGCGAAATTAAGGAAGAAGGACGAGAAGAAGGACGAGAAGAAGGGCGAGAAGAAGGACGACGAGAAGAGGCTGCTAACCTCATTATTCGACTGTTGACTAAGCGGTTTGGAGAACTCTCTAAAGAAATGCGCTCCTCAATTTCTGGTTTCCCCCTACCTGTTCTGGAAGATTTGAGCGAAGCAGTGTTAGATTTTACCAGTTTGGCTGATTTACAAGCTTGGTTAGTAGCAAGATAAAAATGCGTTAGCGATCGCGCAGCGTTCCGCAGGAAAGCTTACCATACCCCTACGGGGATCTTGCTACGCGTAGCGTCTGTCTGCGACACGCTGTTCGCGTTCGTAGAGAAAGTATCGCTGACGCTTTGATAATTTGGAGTCAAATTAAACATACTTTATCAAAGCTATGATTTTACAGACGGAATTTGCGCGAAAATCGCAGACTGCAAAAGTTCGGGAAGCTGTTCCCAAACTAAAACCCCTTTACGGCTCTTGATATACAGTTGCATAAATTCTAGTAACGCTGCTGGGCTTTCTTCTGGGGGAAGATTGACAAACAGATAGGTGGGTTTCTCGTGGCTTGATACAGATACAACGCAGCCTTGACTGCAAGCCCACAAACATCCAACGGGTTTAATTTCAAATTCGCCAGGTTGGAATTTTGTGCCGCATAAAGTATTTAGTTTGTCAAGTAAAATATTGCCATCGAAAGGCTGATTTTCTAGTCGTTCTTCAGATGAATGGTGGCAGGATTTGCAGACAAATAGGGTGTGTTTTGGCATAGGTTCAGGGTGTGTTGACTAGGTATTTATAAAGGTCATCAATTACTGCATCAGCCGCAAGCAAATTTGACTCCCTCCAGATTGATAATTTTACTAAATAAACATGATTTTGTTGAACGGCTTTAAGCGTTTTCCATAGTGGCTTTTGTTTGAGTTCTTTCAAGGATTTTTCATCGTCATCTCCATAAATTCCTATAAATATAACATCACCGTCTATCTGCGATAGTTCTTCTTCAGGAATAAAAAGGTATCCCTTAGGAGTAAAAACATCTTGTGATTTTGTGCGTTGCAATCCAACATCATTCAGTATTGAGCCAGCAAATATATTTTTCAGTTCACTAATAAATATAGAGCTATTACTAGTTTGAAGATAGACATAAGAAAATTTTTTATTTTGATAGCGATTCTCCTTCGGAGA
Source organism: Nostoc favosum CHAB5714 (assembly GCF_020829495.1). Classification (GTDB taxonomy): domain Bacteria; phylum Cyanobacteriota; class Cyanobacteriia; order Cyanobacteriales; family Nostocaceae; genus Nostoc; species Nostoc favosum. The sequence continues at coordinate 26,841 of NZ_JAIVFQ010000031.1, forward strand.
GGCTGCGCCAACGCCCAGCGCAATTTTAAGTTCTTGAATTCGCTGATAATAACGATTCCATGCCTGCTGATAAGCATCTTCTCTACCTAAAACTTTAGCGACAAAGCTAAAATGTTCCTTCCATTGACGGGGGCCTTCCCAGCCAGTTTGTACAGTTGGGGCAATTTTTGATAGTAGAGGATAAATACTTTTATCGTCACTCAAATTTATAATCAAATCAGGTTTGAGTTGCAATATTTTCTCTAGATTGGGTTGAGTGACATCTCCCACCGATTCGATCCCATCTATCTTGCTTTCAAGATGTTTAGGAAACTCACTTTCCTGATATCCAGTTGTACTTCCAATGGGTTTAACACCAAGACTAAGTAAGTTGCCCAAGGTAGCTGGATGTAAGGTGATAATCCGTTGAGGATTTTGAGGAACACAAGTTTCTCCCATTAGATGTGGAATTATCCGACAGTCAGTAGTGTGAGATAATTCATCTAAATTACTTATATTTTTAGCTAACTTTTGATTGCAAGCAGAAAACAAAAAAGTTGTTAGAATAGCAAGTATATATATTATTATTGCACGACTTACTTTCTTCATCAGAGAAATAGTAGCAGGATTTACAGACGAATAAGGTGTGTTTGGGCATTTGAGTTAGTGAGCGGTGACGAGGTATTTGAAAAGGTCATCAATTACTGCATCAGTCCCAAGCATATTTGTTGCAGCCCATGCCATAAAATCAACATAATAAACATGATTGTCTTGAACAGCTTTAAGGGTTTTCCAAAGTGCCTCTTGTTGTTTTTTTGCCAGAAATTCATTGCCACTTCTCGAAAAAGTTGTCACAAATAAAATATCGCCATCTGCTTTTTCTAGTTCCTCTAGAGAAATAGGAAAAGCTCCATAGGTTGAATCGATATTTTGTGCGGCTGGACGCTGCAAAAGCGCAGCACTGATAATGGAGCCAGGAAATGAGTTTTTGGAATCAATGTATATCTGCTCACGCCCAAGAGTTATAAAGGATATTTTTTTGCCTTGATAGCGAGTTCCTAATGCTAGTTTTAGTTGTTCTATTCGCTGATAGTAGCGTTTCCAAAGTGCTTTTTCAACCTCTTGCTTTCCCAGTGATTCAGCTACAAAACTCAGATGTCTTTGCCACTTTATGTAATCAATTTCACCTAATACTGTTGGGGCAATTTTAGATAGTAAAGGATAAATTGGCTTGAACCAATCTACACCAATAATTAAATCTGGTTTGAGTAGTAATGTTGCTTCTAAATTTGGTTGTGAAAGTCCAAGTAGTTTTATTCCCTCCGTTTCACCATTAATCGATGTCAGAGAGTTTCCCTCTACATAAACTTCGTTAGTTGTGCCGATGGGTTTAACCCCAAGTGCTAGAACATTGCCTAGAGTACATGAAGATAAGGTAACAACACGCTGGGGGTTAATGGGGATACAGGTTTCCCCCATTGTGTGTTTAACCATGCGACATTCTGCGGCTGTTTGTTGAGGTGAAAAGGATATATTTTGAGATGTGTGAGGATTGCAAGCTGTAACTAGAATAAACCCTAAGAAACTCAATATGAGCCAGCAGAAAAAATGTTGCATGATCATCTCGATTACTAAAACTGAAAGGAAACAGTTCCTTGAACTGTAAAAGGTTGTCCATAGTCAACACGACCACCAAAATACCCCAACTCAAAATACTCTACGTCAAATAAGTTTTTGAAGTTGAGTCCGATTCTAAATCTATCTCTGTTGTAGAAAATAGATGCATCAGTCCGAAGATAACTTGGAATATCGTAAGTATTTGGTAAATCTCCAGCGCGATCGCCCACAAAAAACAAACCTAAACCAAATCCTAAACCTTGTAAATCACCTTTTTGAATTTCGTAGGTTGTCCATACGTTGAAAGCATGGTCTGCGGCATTTTGCAAACGACTTCCAACTTCAAAAGTAGTATCCTTTGTAATACGGGCATCCGTATAAGCATAGCCTGCAATAATATTCCATCCTGGTAAAATTTCGCCCGACAAACTCAGTTCAATCCCTCGGCTGTTCTGCTCACCTGTTTGGATTTGAAAGTCGTCATCGTTGGGATCTGTTACCAAAACATTGGTACGGGTCAAATCATACAAAGCAAGCGTTGCCGAAAGTCGGCTGTTTAAATCTGCCTTTACTCCAACCTCAAACTGCCTACCCCGTTCTGGTTCAAAAAGTGTATCCAAATTACTGCCAAAAAGAAATGTGCCTCTTGCTGGCGTAAATGAACTGATGTAGCTGGCATAGAGTGAAATAGCGGGGATGGGTTGATAAACAATGCCAATTCGAGGACTTAAGGCGCTATCTGATTGGCTACTTTCTGTATTCGCAATAAAATCTTCAGAAACTTGCTTAAACCCATCAAATCGTGCGCCTAGAAGTACCTTCAGGCTTTCTGTAAGGGCGACTTGATCTTGAAGATAAATGCCAAAGGAGTCTGTTGTTGCTTCATTACTGGCTTCAAAGGGAAATAAACCACTACCACCATTGGGTTGACCGTAAACAGGATTGAATATATCAATGGAAGCAGCATCACCATCCCCCGCAGTTCTTGGTACTGCACTTATCGACCGATTCAAATCAACCCCAAATAGAAGCTGATGCCCAATTGAACCTGTAGAAAATTTGCCTACAACATTTGTTGTTAGATTATAGCTAGTAAACCTATTGTCATAGATTGATAAAGAACGATTTATCGTTCGGTTATCTGCATCCAAACCATCAAGTCTCGTTTCTATGGAATACAAACTACGATAACCATACCGAAACGCATTGGTTAAAGACCAATTGTCGTTAAATTTATGTTCTAGTTGATACCCAGCCCTGACCGTTGTTCCATCTACGTTATCGGTCGGTTCAGTCAAGTTACGATTACGGGGGAGTTTACCGTTAGGGTTCGCAAATATCGTGCCCACAGTCGGCAGACCAAATGATTTGCCAGAGTCTCTAGTTCCAATGTAGTCTGCGCTCAAAGTTAGGTTAGTTTTCTTGCCGATCGCCAAACTAACGACAGGGGATAGGCTCAAACTTTCACTATTGTAGAAATCGATAAAACTACCTGAATTTCTATAGACGGCATTAAAACGATACAGTGCAGTTTTTGAGTCATTTAATGGCCCAGAGAAATCAACCGCGCCTCGGTAGAAACTGTAGCTGCCAATGGTGGCATCAACGGCGTAGAAAGGTTCGCTCAAGGGACGTTTAGTGACGATGTTGATGCTTCCCCCCGGACTGCCCAAGCCAAATAGCACGGATGCGGGACCTTTGAGGACTTCGATTCGCTCTACATTGGCAAGCTCAACCGAATCTCCAACGCCAGGATCGGGTAATCCATCTCTGAGCAAGCTATTATCCGCTACAGCGAATCCGCGAATTTTATAGTAAACGGTTGGACCAGCCGTAAATTCTGCTGTGACACCTGCAACATTTCTGAGCGCATCATCTAAGCGGTTAACCTGCTGGTCGCGCAACACTTGTTGTGGTACAACCTGAATCGATTGAGGAATATCGCGCAAAGGTGTATCGGTTCTTGTCCCAGTTGAGGAGTTGGGTACGCGATACCCATCTTGCTCTCCGGTCACCACCAACTCAATCGGCTCATCCTGCTGTGCTGCTGGCTCCTCTTGTGGTGTCTCAGTTGTTGGCTTTTCTGGTGGTGGCTGCATCGCAGTTGCAGCAGAATTTATCCCAAAAACCAGCCCTGCATTATCATCAAATAACTCAACTGTGGGCAAAGCCTTCTCACCTACCACCGTCACCCGCACAGTATTTGCATCAACATTCGTAACCGTTATTTCAGCAATTTCCGAAAGCGGTTTCTCTGAACGGAAGGTGAAACCATCACCATTGGGCAAACGCAACTGAGCGTTGGGAATATCAGCAATAAAATTATTACTTGTGCTGCGGTTGATAACTTGTAGTTGTGCTCCAACAGTTGTCTCTAAAATTACCTCCACACCTTTGTTGGTGGGAGTTGCCTTCACTCCAGTGATTTGGATGACTCGGGTAGTGGTTGGTTGTTGAGCAAACAAATCTGCTACACGAGTTGAAACTTTTTCTAAATCTCTCACCCGACGGATGGAAGGTCTCTCATCTTCTATTTGCACAGAAGCTAAAGTAGTTTCTGTGTCCTCTTTTGCCGGTACGGGAGATTTCGCCCACACCACTTGCATATCTAGAACACAAAATACACTCGTTAAAAAAAGCGATGTCTGCCACAAATTCAACACTGCTCACACCAAACTTGATAGGAATTCTCAAAAACATTACTTGAATTTCTAGTGTGATGTGAAGGCTTTTTTATCGCTAGAGGGATTTTTTTCTATCGCTAGACGGATTTTTTCTGTTGCATTTGATATTGCTTTGGACAAAGACCAAATTTTTTCCTATAGGCTGCGGTGAAATAACTGTGACTGACAAATCCCACGATGTTAGCAATTTCTGACACTTTCAAATCTCCATAATCTAGGAGTTGACGTGCTTGTTCCAAGCGATAATGATGTAAATAATTAAAAGCTGTTGTGCCAAATACCTGACGAAATCCCTGTTTGAGAAGATAATCGTTTAAACCCACTGCCCTTGATAATTCCATAAACGAAGGCGGATTACTCAATCGTTTCAGTAGAATATCTCTGGCATGGTAAACTCTTTCCACTACATCAGGCTTCAAAGTGTGAAGTTGGTTATTACCGTCATTGATTTCTATCTCCTGTGCAACCAACATTCCCATCAACTCTAAAGCTTTGCCTTCCAAATACAGCCGCTTGGCAATTCCCTGATAAGGACACTTTAAAATTTGCCGTGCAACAGTGTGCATAGCAGGTGTTGCAGTTCCACAACGGCAGTAATATGTTTGATGAGATTGCCGAATCCACGGTTGCAAGGCTTGGGGTAATTGTCCTTGTTGATTAGCAGCAAAAGAATATAGTGATTCCGCCTGCATCAGGATATTCACTTCCAGAAAGGAGTTTTTATCTGAACAATAACTCGTTTGCTTGGGATCTAGTCCACTTCCCACGAAACTGTACTCGCCTCCAGCAACAGTTCTGTATTTATCATGATGTTCTCCAGAAAAATGAAAGTGATACTCTAACCAATCATGTTCTTGTTCTGGCTGTAAAATAATCATGCGATCGCGCATTTGCAAATTGCCAATTATCAACTCCAACCTTTGGCGCAACTCAATTCTCCGCCAGTAACCTTGTCCCAGTCGTCGCGGATATTTGTACACCACATCCATCACATCATCTGGATCTGGGTGTTGGGAACGTTCCACCGTCTCCTCAAATAGTTCATCAAAGCCTTGCTGGGAAAGGGTGATTGTCATAGCGATCGCTTGAGATCAAAACTTTTACTCTTAATAAGAAATTATCTCATTAAAATTGGAAATTTGATTTTGGGGTTCCTGCTTCGGGTTGCCGTAGGCATCGCTTCTGTAGTTTACGAGCCAAAAATCATACCGGAATTTCCATAGTCAATTAATTTAACTTATTTGGTTTCGGGATTAATTAGAATATTGGCGGGTTTAATATCTTTATGAATAATGCGCGAACGATAAAGTACATCTAAGGTATTGCATAGTGCGATCGCAATTCGTAAAAACTCCATCAGAGATTCTATGCTTCCCCCCACTCCCAATACCGTTCGGATAAGCAGGGGAGGCTCTTGAGGCTCTTGAGGCTCTTGAGGAAAGAAGGTTATTGTTCAGCAATTCTTCTCTCAAGAACAGCTTCTCTTCTCCCCCTGCTCAAGAACAGCCTGCCTCAACCAAAAAATTCCTTAACCGAACGGTATTGCCCCCACTCCCCACTCCTTCAGAGAAATTCCCCCAAAGTCTTCCATCACCAGCGCATAACCATTCTGATAAGCTTGGAGGCTATAAGTTTGGACAATCAGAGGTGAGTTGAGATTTTTGGCAATGGTGTACTGATTCCGAAACGACAAGAGTTCGCTGAAACTGGGATAAGGATTTTTCAGCACTTTAATCACTACTCTTAATAAGTCAGTCTCTCGATACCCTCGATAAACTAGCGTTCTCGAACCATTGTAGAGTTCTTCGTTTACTTGATATCCGGGAATACTGACAAGAGTATTGAACATACTGCTTAATTTTGGTAATTACTGATTTATTGTTCCCAAACCAGTAATCTTTATCAGTCAAGCAAAATGTTTTTTAGAAGTCTTGCCATGCAGCCATTTCATCTAAATACAGGGGAATTACAAAACAAGCTATTAGTCAGTATTTCAGGCGATACCCCTAGCTACCTAAAAGCAGTAAGCGCCGTGCATCGGGTGTATTTGGCTCAATTGGAGAATATTCATCAATTACCTTATGCAACACCTAAACTATCTCTTGTTGTTTTTGACTTAGATGCATTGCAATTCCTTTCTCGTAGTAAGCTGCTTCATTAATAAAAATAGGATAAACAGTAGACTCTCCTTCATAGAAAATGTCTTTTCCTTCAAAAGTCAGAAACATTGGATCGCCTGGATTCAAAGGTTCATAATCTCTAAACTGAAGGTGGGGGTGAATCATGGCTTTAATCTCCCCGCGTTGGCGCAGCCCGCCGTAGGCATCGCTTCTTGGATAATCGATCGTCTCAATGTATTGATAGAATGTAAGCGTACTGTTTATCTGCGGAATATTACCTTGGTTGCAATTTTCAAAATAGTCTAAAATTCCATAGATAAGCTGCTCTGTTTGCTGAAATAATTCGGCGTTTAAAATATTCTGAGCCACAGCACCAACTTCTATAACGAAACCCAATTCGCACAGAGAACGGAGAAATCCACCATCTCTAGATTGTTGATTAACAAAAATCTTTACCATCGGATTTGTAGAACTCAAATAAGCGCCTAACCGGAGTAAAAAAGGATGCATGTCACAAAAAATCAGACTTAACCCCATGTTGGCAGTTGTGCTGTGCAAATCAACAATTACATCTACAAAGGGCTGATTTTGCGGTTGCAATATGTGTTGGATTGCTTTTGCCCGTGTATCTTCATAACTTGAGAGTTGAGGATTTTGTAAGCCTTGATTAGTGAAGCAACGATTTAAATCTTTGTCAATGTATCGTTTGCCTTCTTCAATAGCTTTGAGATTACCAAGTAATGCCAGAGTTTCAAAACTTGCTCTGTTGATTAAATTTGGATACTGCTGAAACTTTTTGACTAGATGTATTCCTGTTAACTCATTACCGTGGTTTCCTCCAACGATCGCAACTCGTTTAATCTGACTCATAACAACCTCATCTTTAAAAAACTACCCTACGGTTATTGAGAATGGTGCAAGATACAAGATAGAAGTATACCTGCTGCTGACTAAATCTTGTAAAAGGCTGACGCGATGTCTACGACGGGCTATTCGGCGTCGCTCCATGTTCGAGCCAAAATATGATAACTGTTAAGCTGTTGGTTTGAGTACAAAAGGGGAGGAAATTTATGGAGTATAATTTTCAAGCGCTCGCTGAACTTTACAAAAACGCCCTCCTCAACGACGTACTCCCCTTTTGGGAAAAATATTCTCTCGATTGGCAGCAAGGCGGCTATTTCACCTGCCTTGATCGCAAAGGTAAAATTTATGATACCGACAAATTCATTTGGCTGCAAAACCGCCAGGTGTGGACTTTTTCGATGCTTTACAACCAGCTAGAAAAACGCGAAAACTGGTTAAAAATTGCTAGCAATGGCGCTAATTTTCTTGCCCAACATGGCAGAGATAGTGATGGTAACTGGTACTTTGCCCTCACCAGTGAAGGGAAACCACTGGTTGAGCCTTACAATATCTTTTCTGACTGCTTTGCAGCAATGGCATTTAGTAAATATGCACTCGCTGGCGGCGAAGAATGGGCAAAGGATGTGGCGATGCAGGCTTATAATAACGTATTACGCCGCAAGGATAACCCCAAGGGCAAATATAATAAAACCTATCCCGGCACACGCCCGATGAAATCATTGGCTGTACCGATGATTTTAGCAAACCTGACTCTAGAAATGGAATGGTTGCTGCCAAAAGAAACACTAGAGAATGTCCTAGCTGAGACTCAGGGCGAAGTGATGACCGATTTTCTCGACCAAGAACGGGGGTTAATGTACGAAAATGTTGCCCCTGACGGTTCCCACATAGATTCTTTTGAGGGACGGCTGATTAATCCAGGTCACGGTATCGAAGCCATGTGGTTCATCATGGATATCGCCCATCGCCAAAACGACACCAAAACTATTAACCAAGCCGTTGATGTGGTGCTAAATATCTTAAATTTTGCTTGGGATAACGAGTACGGCGGATTGTATTACTTTATGGATGCAGACGGTCATCCCCCACAACAATTGGAATGGGATCAAAAATTGTGGTGGGTTCACCTAGAATCATTGGTTGCATTAGCGATGGGTTATCGCTTGACAGGGCGTGAGGAGTGTTGGGAATGGTATCAAAAGATGCACGATTACACTTGGTCACACTTTGCTGATTCAGAATACGGTGAATGGTTTGGCTATCTCAATCGGCGTGGAGAAGTATTGTTGAACCTTAAAGGTGGCAAATGGAAAGGATGTTTTCACGTACCGCGTGCATTGTACCTTTGTTGGCAGCAATTTGAGGCATTGTGATGCCTGCGGCGGTAAACAACGCAGTCAGTTTAATCTCTGCTAGTGTACAAGTACTATTGGAAAGATATTTCATGAATGTTGTGACACCTAAGCGATTTACGATCGCTGAATACCATCAATTGATTGAACTCGGATTTTTGACAGAGGCTAATCATATTGAATTAATTCGAGGGGAACTGATTCAAATGACAGCAAAGGGAACGCCTCATACAGTTTGTAGTTCTATCCTGTGCCGTCAATTGGATCGGCTTCTAGGTGATCAAGCAGTCATCCGTGGACAAGATCCTATCACCCTTCCTAATCAGAGTGAGCCTGAGCCGGATGTTGTCATTGCACGAGGAAGAGATGAAGATTATCTTGCTCATCATCCCTATCCCGAAGATATTTTATTAGTAATTGAAATTTCGGATAAAACCATAGATTACGATCAAACAACCAAGTTGTCTTTGTATGCAGAAGCCGGAATTTCTCATTACTGGATTGTGAATTTGCCAGATAGTCAACTTGAGCGCCACAGCCAGCCATATCAAAATGCTCAAAGAAAGTTTAGCTATCTCAGCAAGGAGATTTCTTTATCGAATCAGTCAGTGGTCATTCCTGGATTTAAAGATGCATTATTGGATTTGAGTCGGTTGTTTCCAGAGAGTGCGTTAGCGTAGCTCGCAGCAGGCATCGCCCCCGTGGTCGGATACGATTGAACTTGGTTAGCCTTACCCGACACCATACCCTGTATATTCTCTGGCATAGACAGGCTGCAAGCCCAATACAATATCTTGTTTTAGTACACCCATTGCTACCAATTCATCAGCAATCAACTTATCAGTTTGGTTACGTTGAATCCAAATTTTATGGCTCTTAATGTCTAAATGCATCACGCAATTATAAATGCGGTGATGTTTATCCCATCCCAAATCAACAATTTGATAATGGTCGTGTTCTGTATCAAAAAGTATTTGCGTCTCAATTTCGCCGTTTATCGGTCTAACATCGCCGTATTCAGTCAATAGTTTTTGAATACACTGACGATAAAATGCTAGTTTATCCATTTAACTATCACCTCATCCACTGGATCATATACAATCAACTTTATTCGGTATTGCTGCACTGATGCTTGGGGTAAATCACGTTGGAAAAACGATTCATAAGCGGCAATTGGCACTGCTAAGTATAATATGCGTTCTCTTTCGCTAGCTTCTAAAACTAAACGGTAGTTCAAAAATTGACCCAGTGCCAGATGAAAATCAAACAATGCTGAGTCACTCAAAAAACTTTTAATTTCAACCGCAATCTTTTCTCCTGCTTTTTCAGCCGCTAAGAGTCTTTCTGCACCTAAATCTATTCTAACTTCATCATCCTTGCCAAACTCGATCCTTAATGGGTCATGTGTAATTATCCACTGCTCTTTCTGAAGACCCTTCTTGACTGCTTCATGGAATAAGTCTTTGGCCGACATTTCTTTCACTCACACACTTTTTTACCTGATTTTAAATCAATACGCTTGGCTTTGTGGAAAATTGTAGGTTGGGTTGAGGCAATGCGTTACCCAACATTTTGCGCTTCGTAGAGTAATTTGCTTGTTCTTCTAGTTCAGTGTCTTCATCATTAATTACAAACTAAATTCGGCTGCGCCATCCTCATCTGCATCCTTACCCATAGCAGTAGGTTTAAATTTAGAGCCATGAATTAATTCACCAAATACAATTCCTGGATTTTGGTGAAGAATATTCAGCACACTCATAAAATCCCGCACAATTTCCCCTGGTGTAAGTAATGCTTCTGCACCCAAGCGATTAATAATTTCTTGCACAAACTCCTTCAACTCACGATTTGTCAAAGTCTGTTCATACCCAAAATTGAGTGCATGAATCTCAGCTAAACGTTGCAAAAGCGTTAATATTTCTGCTTCACTCAACGGATTTAGCCGAATCACTGGCCCTAAATGTTCCTGAACATTAGCTTGTGCAACAAAACGACTTTCTTTTGTGCGTCTTTGCCAAGCTTGGTCTGCAAAAAGTCCCCGTTTGGGGTCTTCTAAAAATTTAGTTGTTCCACCAACGACAATGCCAAGATGTTCTGCTTTGCACTGCATGGTATCGTTAAACATTGCCAGGAGTCGATTATAATTCTTTTCCCGCGTGACTGTAGTAGATATTTGATATAAATGAACAGCTTCATCAACTAAAATTAACAGTCCTTTATAGCCAATCTCAGCTACAAACTTCGCAAACAGTTTTATATAGTCATACCAACTATCATCATCAATAATAACCCGCACTCCTAAAGCTGCTTTCGCCTCAACTTTAGTAGTAAATTCTCCCCGCAACCAGCGCATCGCCGCATTTTTTAAATTATCATCATCCAATCGGTAGCCACGCCAATAAGCAATAATCACGCTACCAAAATCAAAACCGTGAACTAAGCCTTCAATATACTGAACTACTTCCCTAATTTTCGATTCAACTTGGTCATCAAAACCATCGTCATTCGGACGCATTTCAGTTTCTTTAACGACTTCTTGTTGAATTTTATTAATCCATCCTTCTAAAATTGAGACTAAAGCACCACCATCAGGACGAGTTTTTGTAGCAAGATGGCTCATTAATTCTCGATAAGTAGCTACACCTTCATTGCTGCTTCCAGCTAATCGACGTTCAGGGGATAAATCAGCATCAGCTACTACAAAACCTTGCTCCATAGCACGGTTGCGTATTAGTTGCAATAAAAAACTCTTGCCAGAACCGTAGTTACCAATTATGAAGCGAAATGCTGCTACACCTTCTGCAATATCATCGAGATTTTGTAATAGGCTTTTTAGTTCTTTTTCTCGCCCTACTGCTATATATTCAACTCCCACTCTTGGTACTACCCCCGCACCAAGAGAATTGATTAAAGCAGTGGAGATTTTTTTCGAGATTTTGAGCTTTGCCATGTATTACACTTCACTTTATTCTAAACGCAAAAGCACGCAATAAGTAGGTAAGATATTCACCTTACTACTAATCTGACGACGGCAATAATAATTTAATTTGACGAAGCATGTCTAGCCATAAGGTCTTCATACATTGCAATTATTTTTTTGACATTCGTCATATATTCAGGGTAAACTTCTGGAATTTCCGAATTTGAATCAATTATTAATTCACCAATAGTATCATTTGCTCGTTCATTTATAGAATCGATTAATAGATTTGGCATAGTAATGTTTGCTTCGGCAATTTTTTTAATAGCAGCATTAGGATTATCTTGTTCGACTATAGCTTTTAATACTTGTAGTTCGTATACTGGAAGAATTTGTAAAAAATTAGTCCATTCTTCAGATAAATTCTCCGATGTATCAGCTGCCGAAGTGTTTATGATTGCTGTAGTTTCCATTATCTCAGAAAAAGGAAACAATTCATTATCATCTTCTTTGGAATTCTCAGACAAATATTCTGGATTGAATGTTTCTATTTGTTGGAGTAATTCCCATACTTGATTTTGTAATGAATCTCGTTCTTCTTGCAATAATGAAACTTGCCCTTGCAACTGCTGTAATTCGGCTTTGTGTTCTGCTAGTTGGGTTTGTGAAGAATTCAGGATAGCTTGGATATTTTCTCTTTCGGCTTTTACCGCTACCAGTAATTGATTTTTTTGGGTTGTCTCAACTTCTAGCTCTTGAATTGCAATTCGCAGTTCGTATAATTTTTCTTCTAATTGGGGTTTGAGTCTGCCTAAAAGAGTTAAATTGCTTTCAATTTCTTGCTTCTCCTGCTGGAGTTCGGAAATTTGACTTTGCAAATGGGTGATTTCACTACGAGATACATTACAATTCGACTCTAGACGGCGCTTTTCTGCTGTGAGAACAGAAAAAGCATTGTTCAATTCTGTTTGATTTTTCTGTAAGTTATTAATTTCACTTTGCAGGGTATTGACTTCAGTTTCTAACTGCTTTTTCTGTCCGGCAAATGTTCTTAATTCTCTATGTAAACTATCCCTTTGGTTACGGCTTTCTGTGACTTGATTTTGCAGTTGTTGTGACTCTGCATATAATAAATTATGATGTTCTTCGATTTGATTAATTTCTCTGACAACGCGAGCCTTTAATCCCTCCATCTCTTTAATTCGTTTGTGGATAGAACCTAAAATAAACATTTCATAATTTCTGCGTCGCTTATCTACGAATAATGCTGCTGCATAGATAGTAACGGCAGTAATTAAACCTGTGAGAAAGGCTTTATTAAAATCCCAGTTTGGGACGAGGCTAAGACCAAAACTCACACTAAAGGCAACTATCCCTAGTATAAATCGATTGCCGATCATTACTGATTGCATATTGCTGGTTTTTAGCGTAGTTAAATTATCAGAAAAAGTAGCTCTCATACTAATTCGTAATTCGTAATGACGCTCGTTCGCTCTTAGCGTCTCCCCTTGGGAGAGGACTCGCTAACGCTGCGCTAACGTAATTCGTAATTAAAAAACACATAGAGAAATATTTAATGCTAGGTGTTGGATGTTTTGTTATTTGCATGAAAAAACGTTAAATCTGCTTTTAAAAAATCAACAAACTGCCGTGCTGTACGTCCAGAACGACCGTTGTGGCGAGTTGCCCATTGTAATGCTTGAAATTCCAAATCTTCTTTGGTAATATTAATTTCAGCTTGTGCCGCTAGATGGTGTACAATTTTCAAATAAGTTTTCTGATTGGCTGGTTCAAAAGTCAAGGTTAAACCAAAGCGATCGCTAAACGAAAGCTTCTCCTGCATCGTATCCCAAGCATGGATTTCCTCGTTATCCTTGGGGCTAGGTCTATCCACAAAAAACTCCCGAATCAGGTGGCGGCGATTGGAAGTAGCATACACAACTACATTTTGCGGCCGCGCGGTTAAATTACCTTCTAAAACTACCTTGAGCGCTTTAAAGGCATCATCATCTTCTTCAAAGGAAAGATCATCGACAAAGATGATAAATTTTTGTGACACTCCTCGTAAATGTTCCACAATTGCTGGTAAGTCTTTTAAATCAGATTTTGCCACTTCCAATAAGCGGAGGCTGCCTTGGGCTTTGCCCTTGCCGGAGACATCGCTATATTCATTCAACAAAGATTTCACCAAAGAAGATTTGCCAGAACCCCGACTACCGTAAAGTAATACATGCAGTGCCATCTCTCCTGATAATAAAAACTCTGTATTTTTCAGCAAAGCATCTTTTTGAGACTCATAACCTACAAGCGCACTCAGCTTAATTGGATCAGAATACCGAATACCGATAAACTGCCCAGCTTGCCAACGTAAAGCGCGATATTCTGCAAATAAACCAGAGCCACATTGCCGATAATAAGCCGCTAACTCTTCTACAGCATCACTCCAATTATCTAACTCTTGTAGATATGTAGCGAACTTTGTCTCTCCTCCTAGCAATTCTTGCTCTTTATACCACACCACTGGCGAAATCGGCATGTGAGCTACGCCTTGTATCCACTCACTCAAAGAAGCGCTGCTACATTCATAGAGACTTTGCAATATTTGTAAATCATGCCGAACTGCTGCTACTAAAGCCGGGGGCAAATCCTCAAATTCTCGCACTTGGGCCAGCCTTGTAAAAGGATTATCAGAGAAGAGAAGTTGAGTAATTAAATAGTCTTCCCAATTTTGATTTTTAGCAGCCAAAGCGTGGAAGTAACTACCGTAGGCTTGCAGACAACCCCGGGCATCGGCATCAGTGTAACGTATAGCTTGCAACAGTTCCAGAAATGCCATCCCCACTTCGCCTTGCAGAACAGACTGGTACAGTAAAAGTGAGGCTGCTTGGCGCTGGAGATATTGAACCTTTGTATATGAGGAAGTACTTGCTATTGGCATCGCTTGATTATCCATCAATAAACTGTATGGTATAGCTAAATAGCTATGGTAAATTGTCTGCTGACACTGGCAGTAAAGTCAAAGTCTACATAGGTTTTAACAATGAATTTAAGTATAATTGCTGCTTTTGCCTACGGCATATTAGCGATCGCTGGTGGGATTATTGGCTACATTCAGGCTAGAAGTAAGGTTTCACTGTTAAGTGGTAGCATTAGCGGTTTATTACTAGTACTTGCGGCTTACTTTCAACTTCAAGGGCAAAGCTGGGGTTCGATTTTAGCAGTGATAGTTACTGCTGTTTTAGTAATCGTGTTTACCTTTCGTTTGGTAAAAACACGTAAGTTTATGCCTGCGGGATTAATGACGATTTTGGGTATGTTGGCTTTGGGGGTGATGGTGAGTCAACTCCAATTCGCAATTCGCAATTCGCAATTCGCAATTAAGACAATTAGTGGGGGCTTGAAACCCGCCACTAATTGAAGACCACCAAATCGAAGATTTGGTGGGGGCTTGTACCCCGTAATTAGCCAATTAATCAATTAATAATTCGCAATTCCCTTTGGTCAAATTGTGGCTTTAAGGTAGCATCAGTCTCCAAGCAATAACCACCTTTCTGTTTTTTGTAATTTATTTAGATTAGGGCGTTCTTCCAGAGTCAGGGAAGTGATGATTTGCAGGAGCGACTCGACCAATCGGGTGTTTCTGCAATTCTATACTTAGTACAATATTGCGTAAAAGCATAGCATTTTTAATGCAAGCTGCCGCATTAACAAGGCCGCCGCCGCATTAACAAGGCCGCCGCCGCATTAACAATGCAAGCCGATGCATTAACAAGGCCGCCGCCGCATTAACAATGCATCCCAATGCATTAACAAGGCCGCCGACGCATTAACAATGCATCCCAATGCATATTGCAATACAGTTCAGTTAAGCATTTCTTTATTCTCTTTGCGTCCTTTGCGTCCTTGGCGGTTCGTTCAAAAAATTGACTTTGACAAAGAGTTTTAGCATTAACTGAACCGTATTGATGCATATTGTGGGGTATTGCCAAATTGAATTCGCTATGAATTAATGAAATGCTGTACTTAGCGCAAAATCTGGTCAATCATCCGGTTCGCCTGGGAAGCATAACCGCCGCCAAATAAATTGAAGTGATTCAAAATGTGATACAGGTTATAGAGCGTTTTTCTTTGCTCATAGCCTGCATCTAAAGGAAAGACTTCGTTATAGCCTTTGTAAAACGCTGCGGGAAACCCACCAAATAATTCTGTCATGGCAATATCAACTTCGCGATCGCCAAAATAAGTTGCTGGATCAAAAATCACGGGTTCTCCTGAGATAGTACACCCGGCATTTCCGCCCCATAAATCGCCATGTACTAAAGAAGGTTGCACCTGATGCGCCACCAATATTTCAGGGATAGCTGCTAGTAATTTTTCTGAAGAGGGGAAATTTCCTCCCTTTCGCCTTGCCAACTGAAATTGATAACCCAGGCGATGTTTAATATAAAATTCTGTCCAGTCTGCTGTCCAAGTATTGATTTGGGGTGTCGAACCAATAGTATTGTTAATTTTCCAACCAAAACCTTGGCTACTGCTAGCTTTATGCATCGCCGCCAACTTGCGCCCCATCTCTTCCCATCGCGGAGCGTCTCGTAGAGAAGAATTGCTGTTACCGCTACCAAGTTCTAACCATTCCAGCACGATGTAGCTAGAATTCTCAGCTACACCCCAGCAAATAGGATTGGGGACGCGAATACTAGCTGTTGCTAGCATTTCCTTTAAACCCAATGCCTCAGCCTCAAACATCGCAACTTGGGATGCAAGGTTTTGCTTGACAAAGTAGGTGATCTCACCATTGGAGATAGCATAACCTTGGTTGATGCATCCGCCACCAACCGATCGCCGTTGCTGACTCTGAAATTTTTCGCCAGTCACCTGGCTAATTTGAGCATCGATTTGAGTCCACATTGTTAAATAAAAGTTAGGAGTTAAAAGTTAGGAGTGAGGAGTTAAATAAAAGTTAGGAGTTAAAAGTTAGGAGTGAGGAGTTAAATAAAAGTTAGGAGTTAAAAGTTAGGAGTGAGGAGTTAAATCAAAGTTAAAAGTTAGGAGTGAGGAGTTAAATCAAAGATAGGAGTAAGGAGACACAATCATGGCCTTTTACTCATAACTCATAACTCATAACTCATAACTCCTAACTCCTAACTCCTAACTCCTAACTCCTAACTCCTAACTCCTAACTCCTAACTCCTAACTTTATAATGCCCCATTTTTAATTTACGGCTTGACGACAACTACACCATAAGCATCTGGAGAAAGATACTCTTTGGCTGCTTGCATCAAGTCAGTTGCATTTTGGCTCTGAATATGATCTGGGTAGTTAAAGGCGGGTTCTAAATCTCCCACCAAAGACTGATAATAACCATACAACCCAGAGCGATCGCTTGGTGTTTCATTGCCAAAAATAAATTTGTTCGCTACTCGCCGCCGCACACGGGCAATTTCTGATTCTGTGACTAACTTGGTTTGGACTGTGCGAATATGTTGAGCGATCGCATCCTCTACTTCTGCTAAATTTTGCACTGCACATTTAGCTGAAATATAAAATGTCCCTTGCAGCTGATTGCTCATGTTGCTCACAGAAATTGAAGAAACTAATCCCCGTTCTTCTCGTAAATCCCTCACCAGTCTTGATGTCCGCCCGTGTCCCAAAATTCCTGCTAAAACATCCAGTCCATAGGTGCGATCTAACTGAACCATTCCTGGAACCCGCCAAACCATCACTAGCCTTGCTTGCTGGAGACTTTCATCTATAAATTCTCGACGGACAATTTCTGTAAATGGTGATTCAGTGGGCAGAGGCGCGATTAATCGCGTCTGTACTGGGCTTGCCGTGAGCGTAGCCGAACGGGAGTGGGTAGAGACGCCATTAATGGCGTCTGTACTGAGTTTTGTAAATCCTTCAGCAACGATCGCAATTAATTTTTCCACGGGTAAATTGCCCACAGCTACAGCAGTAATTGACTGGGGTTGATACCAACTAGTATGAAAATCTCGCATCTGCTGGGGTTTAAGTTCGGCAATCACCGATTCTGGCCCCAATACTGCACGGCGATAGGGTAGCTTGGTAAATGCTGTCTCCATCGCGTGTCGAAATGTACGCCGTTGGGGATTATCCTCTGAACGCCTAATTTCTTCTAAAACTACTAATCGCTCACGTTCAAAAGCATCATCAGGAATACTCGCATTAGATACTACATCTATTTGTAGTGGAGCAAGCTCGGCAAAATCTTTGGGGGCAGTGGTTATATAGTAATGAGTATAATCTTGGCTAGTAGCGGCATTGGTAACAGCACCCCGTTCTTCAATTCGACGTTCAAACTCACCGCTAGCTAGTCGTTCTGTTCCCTTAAAAATCATGTGCTCTAAAAAGTGAGCCATGCCGTTAATGGCATCAGATTCTACGGCTGAACCAACTTTAATCCATAAGTTGAGGTTTACAGCTTCAACTGGCATCTGCTCCGCGATGATTGTCAAACCATTGGGCAACTGATGCAGGGTTGGGGTATTAAGACGAGGAAGTTTCCGCAGGGTTGAAGTCATTGCTACTTGTGTGAGGAGCTATATTACTCCTTTATCTTATCTGTCACCGAAAATCATAGAGTGCAAACCCCTGCTTTCAAGTAGCGATCGCATAACTAGCAACTTGGGTTACTAGTAGGTGGATTTCTCCTATACGCTTTAGTATATCTGGGCTTCGCCTTCGTACAAGCACCTTGGCAAGCCTGGGGATTGTTTGCTCTTTATGGTCTACATATGGGTATGAGTCAAGGCTTACTGTTGGCGCTAGTGGCAAATAATATACCTGCAAAATTGCGCGGCACTGCTTTTGGATTTCTCAACTTGGCTATAGGATTAGCGCTTTTACCTGCAAGTTTACTAGCTGGTGGGTTGTGGCAAACACTGGGAGCAAAGGCAACATTTATCGCTGGAAGCTTGTTTGCGTTGGCAGCTGTATTGTTATTAGTTACAGAAACAAATATTAAACTCGACCAAAAGCAAAAATGGTATCCTTGATTTAATAATGGCGATGGAGCTCGCCAAAACCGCCTTTCCGGTACAAGTTAAATTCATCACTGGAAGGCTGATGGCTCCTACTTTCTTCGCTAACTGCGGGAGAGTAGGGCTTGGCTAAATGCATTACCTGACTCTCCTGTAGAAAGTGTAAGTCTACAGATTGCACCTCAAGGAGTCATGGGATGTTAGCCAGTGTATTGTGGATTTTAATGATGGGCTTTTTTGTGGGTCAACTTGCCCGCCGTTTAGGCGCTCCGCCTTTAATTGGCATGATTTTAGTGGGGATTATTCTTGGCCCCCAAGTTCGGAATGTCATCAGTGAAGATGTGTTGGGTGCTGCTGATGAGTTAAGAACTTTGGCGGTAATGATTATCCTGATGAAAGCCGGACTGGGTTTAGATCGAGAAAAACTGGCTCAACAGGGAACTGTGGCGCTGCGATTGGGATTTTTGCCAGCCGCAACCGAAGCGATCGCGATCGCTTTTGCTGCTATGGTAATTTTTAAATTTGACTTTCCCACTGGGTTACTTTTGGGCTGTGTGATTGGCGCTGAATCTCCTGCTGTAATTGTCCCAGGAATGCTGAGGTTAAAAAGTTTAGGCTGGGGTGTCACCAAAGGAATTCCCGATGCAATTTTAACTGGTAGTGCCTTATCTGATGTGCTGCTATTACTAGTCTTCAGCCTACTGCTGAGTTTCTTAGGTGACGGAGGTGTTGAGCAGATTACCCTACCTGGGGGATTCACTTTGACTGCTCTACAACTGCTGCCGTTCCAAATTATTATGCAAATATTGCTGGGAGTATTGTTTGGCTATTTAGCAGCTCGTTTATTAGTTTTACTATTAACTAAACAAAACTGGACTCAGAATGCGATTCAAGATACTGTAATTGCTGCCAGTTTAGCCTTATTCTTGGTAATTGCCGCTCATGCTTTGCCTTACTTTTCTGGTTATTTAGCAGCAATGGCTATGGGGTTTTTCTTAATTGAATTAGATACTCCCCTAGCCCGAAGATTACGCGGCGGATTTGACAGTTTATGGATAGTAGCTGAGATTTTTTTGTTTGTCTTGTTAGGGGCAACTATTCAACTGCAAGTATTGGAAAAGATTCTATTACCTGGCATTATAATTCTGGCAATTGGTTTACTAATTGGTCGGATGCTGGGTTGGTATCTGTCAACTTTGGGTAGTAATTGGAATTGGCGCGAAAGATTATTTTTACTCCCAGGAAACTCAGCAAAAGCTACAGTCCAAGCTGCCATTGGAGCAATACCCCTCTCCCAAGGAATTGCGGGGGGTGAGATAATTTTAGCGATCGCAGCTCTTTCAATTTTAATCACTGCACCTTTAGGAGCTTGGGCAACCATGACTTTTGCGCCTAAATTGCTCACCAAAGGCGAAGTTGACCCGACCAAAGTCACAGTTGCTACTCGTACCTTATTATTGGCAGCCGTGGATACATCGAGTTTAGCTACAGAAGTTTTAACAAAAGTAGCAGATTTAGCACGCCGCAGTAATGGAGAAGCGATCGTCTTGCATGTAGTTAACACCTCAAACCAGCAAGATATCGAACAAATAAAAGAACAAGCTAAACAGTTTTTATCGGATATCAGATATGAGTTTTTGACTGTTACAGGCACAGTACCAGAAGAGATTATTCGCATTGCCGAGGAGTTTCGTGTAACTGCGATCGTTATGGGAAAACGCGGACATCAACCTTGGGAGGAAGTGCTGGTTGGCTCCGTATCACAAGCAGTTTTAGAAGCCAGTCTAATACCTGTAATCTTGCTGGAAAATCAGGCATTAAAGTCAGTTTAAATCAGTAAATAGAGTAACGAATTGGAAACCGCTTGTATCAAGCATTTTTCTCTGTGTCCTAATTACGAATCAGTATGAAACAGTTTCGTCAATTTGAACCATTTATTGCATTACCACACCTAATTAAATGGTTGCCTATTTCCGTTGTAGTTGGCATTCTTGCTGGAACTGCTTCTGCGGCTCTTTTAGCATCCTTGGAATGGGCAACTGATTGGCGAGAATCGCATCGGTGGATTATCGCTTTGCTGCCCCTTGGTGGCTTCTTGAGTGGTTGGATTTATCATCAGTTTGGGCGGACTGTAGAAGCCGGGAATAACCTTTTACTTGAAGAAATCCATAACCCTAAAAGTGTTATTCCCTTCCGTATGGCTCCTCTGGTTTTGCTAGGAACAGACCTGACCCATTTATTTGGAGGTTCAGCAGGCCGTGAAGGCACAGCATTGCAAATGGGTGCTTCTTTGGCAGACCAATTAACTAGAATATTACATTTTAAAGGAGCAAATCGGCGAATTTTATTAACCGCCGGTATCAGTGGAGGATTTGCTTCAGTTTTCGGTACTCCCTTAGCTGGAACCGTATTTGGTCTAGAAGTTTTAGCAATTGGTAAAATTCATTATGATGCTCTTTTCCCTTCTTTAATTGCTGCGATCGTTGGAAATCAAGTAACCTTACTATTGGGTTTGCATCATACCGCATACCGACACGCTCCCTCTATACCGACGCTCACAATTTGGGGACTGATTGCAGCGATTATCGCAGGTGCAATTTTTGGAATAGTAGCGAGGTTATTTGCTAAAGTAACTCACAAAATTAGTCACTTCTTTAAAACGAAGATATCTTATCCTCCAATGCGTCCTTTAATTGGCGGTGTGATAATAGCAGCAATTGTTGGGTTGACTGGTACAACTAAGTATATTGGACTTGGTATCCCTACTATCGTTGATTCTTTCTATACTCAGCTACCTCCTTGGGATTTTGCAGCAAAATTGGGTCTGACTGCTCTAACTTTAGGAGCAGGTTTTAAGGGAGGAGAAGTAACACCTTTGTTTTTTATTGGTGCAACTTTAGGTAACACTTTGTCGTTGCTTTTAGCATTACCTGCACCACTTCTAGCAGGAATGGGATTTGTGGGTGTGTTTGCGGGTGCAGCAAATACACCTATAGCATCGACTCTAATGGGAATTGAATTATTTGGTCTGGAATCAGGGATATTTATTGCTATTGGCTGTGTAGTAAGCTACCAATTTTCAGGTCATTCTGGAATTTACTCTGCACAACGAATTGGGTTGAGTAAATACTCTGCTGTATATTTAGAAGAAGGGATAACTTTGGGTAATTATGGGCAACCAAAAATTTATTTACCTGATGATAGTGAAAAAGAAGGAAGTAATTATCAGGAATAATTTATTGATGTAATTAATGGATAATTGGGAAAATGACAAATGAATAATCATGGATTTGGCAAACTAGTTACCTTTCTAAATCAATTGGAACAAGAGAGAATTAGTTACACTTTGGCCCATCATCGGGATGAGACTATTATGGTGAATGTGGCAGTGGCTGGTGAACGATGGGAAGTGGAATTTTTTGAGGATGGTTCGGTTGAGGTAGAACGATTTGTTATACCAATTCTGTATGAAGATGCGCTAAACCATATTTAAGTACAAGAAAGAAGAAAGAGAAACGAACCGCAAAGGACGCAAAGGACACAAAGAAAGAAAGAAAGAAAGAAAGAAAGAAAGAAAGAAAGAAAGAAAGAAAGAAAGAAAGAAGTTAAAAGGGTTTGGCGCAGCCTCACAAAGAAATGGTATTAGTAGTGGAGAGATTAATGCAAAAGAGGTTTTTAGTGATTTCTTTGCTATGTATTCAGAGTTATCAGGATAAAAAGAGTAA
Source organism: Nostoc favosum CHAB5714 (assembly GCF_020829495.1). Lineage (GTDB taxonomy): Bacteria > Cyanobacteriota > Cyanobacteriia > Cyanobacteriales > Nostocaceae > Nostoc > Nostoc favosum. The sequence continues at coordinate 49,104 of NZ_JAIVFQ010000031.1, forward strand.
TCAAGAATTAGCCAAAATTAAAATTTTAAGTGAGCATGTAAATCGCAGGCTGAAGGTGTTTAAAATTTTGTCCCTTACTTATAGAAATCGCCGAAAAAGATTTAGTTTGCGGTTTAATCTGATTGCTGCTCTCTACAATTACGAGCTTTTTCTCCCCAAAATCAAATCTTCCTGAGCGACTTTTGCAAGAGGTCTATTGATTCGGATCTGTCTCTTGTTTCGGGATGAACGCAACAAGCAAATGCTGTCGCTCAACAAGCAAATGCTGTCGCTCAACAAGCAAATGCGTACGCTCAACAAGCAAATGCGTACGCTCAACAAGCAAATGCTGTCGCTCAACAAGCAAATGCGTACGCTCAACAAGCAAATGCTGTCGCTCAACAAGCAAATGCTGTCGCTCAACAAGCAAATGCTGTTGCTCAACAAGCAAATGCGTACGCTCAACAAGCAAATGCGTACGCTCAACAAGCAAATGCGTACGCTCAACCTGACTTTTCACGGGATGTGGAAAAGGGGATAGACTTTTGCAAGAGGTCTATTGAATCATCACTTCCAATTCTTCTAAAGCTTGAAAACTTCCTACTTGCCAACTACGTTCCACGGCAGCAGGGATAATTTGAGTAATAGCTATATCCTCAAAATTAGGACTGGTGTTAGATTTTATGTATTTCCCATCTCTGAGCAAATAAATAGAAAGGTTTCCACTATCGTAAACCCATAATTCTGGGACTCCAATGGCTTCATAAGCATCAAGAGTAGTTTTCGATATGACATCAGTCTCAATCGCTAAATCTGGCGGCGGATCATCAGCTTGCAAGCGGCGATGACCAATCATTTGTTGATAATTCTGAATATAAAAGCAAGCATCAGGTTCAACTCCTGCTACACCTTGCCGTTTAAATGTGGTGGAACCAAAAGGTTGATATCTGATATCTTTAGCCTTCAGCAATATTTTGACAATATCAGAAATTAAATCTTTGGGTATTTCATGTTCTGGTAAAGGAGCCATAATTTCTAAAGTACCCTGGCTGTAGGCAATTCGTGTAGTTCTTTTTTCTCCCAATTCTTGTAAAATAGATTCAAATTCTTCCCAGCTAACATTTGGAATTGTTACCGTGCTACCAGGTGCTAACTGCATCTGGCTAACAGGTTTGAAAACGGGGATGGCAGCAGTCATAACCAGAATATAAGTAATCTGAGTTGAAATAATTATCTATCAGGTTGCGGTGGATAATCTAGCCCACCGTAACCTTTAGATTAATAGAATGAGTTTAACAAAAGCGGCTAAGGGACTTCCAAGAAATAAATTACCCAAATAAATGAACCACTCCAGACACAGAGAAGCCAGTGCGCCCTTGCGGTTAAGAGACTTGTAGCAACTGGCGCGACACAGAGGAATGAGGAAGAGAGAGTTTTTCGCCAGTTCTTTGGGTATTTTTTTATTTGGAAGTCCCTAAAAGCGATCGCCTTACACCTTAAAATTCTCGGTAATCCGCTTCATCGCCTCTTCGACATTCTCCCGGCTGTTAAACGCCGAAATGCGGAAGTAACCTTCACCCGCAGCACCAAAGCCAGAACCAGGTGTCCCCACAACGTTGACAGTTTGCAGCAACTTATCAAAGAATTCCCAACTGGATAAATCATTAGGAGTTTTCACCCAAACGTAAGGTGCATTCACCCCTCCATAAACTGATAATCCGGCGGCTGTGAGTTTTTCGCGGATAATTTTGGCGTTTTCTAGATAGAAATTCACCAATTCCTTAATTTGTGCTTGCCCTTCTTCAGAGTAAACCGCTTCGGCTCCCCGTTGGACGATATAAGAAACACCATTAAACTTGGTAGACTGGCGGCGATTCCAGAGTTTCCATAGTTCCACATCGGAACCATCGGCGGCTTTTGCTGTGAGTGTCTTCGGTACTACAGTTAACGCGCAACGAGTTCCTGTAAAACCTGCGTTTTTGGAGAAAGAACGAAACTCGATCGCAACTTCTCTTGCACCTTCAATTTCATAAATTGAGTGGGGAATCGATGGATCGGTAATGTAAGCTTCGTAGGCTGCATCAAAGAAAATAATCGAGCCATTGGCTTTAGCATAGTCTACCCATGCCTTTAAATATTCCTTGGTAGCAGTTGCACCAGTGGGGTTATTGGGAAAGCAGAGATAAATTAAATCGACTTTCTTTGAGGGAATTTCGGCGGTGAAGTTGTTATCAGCCGTAATTGGTAGATAAACTAAGCCTTCAAACTCGCCTTTATCGTTGGTATTCCCCGTATTTCCCACCATAACGTTAGTGTCTACATATACGGGATAAACGGGGTCAGTAACGGCAATTATGTTGTCATGTCCAAAGATTTCCAGAATGTTGCCCGTATCGCACTTGGAACCGTCGGAGATAAAGATTTCGGAAGCATCTATATCGGCTCCCCGTGCTTGGAAATCTTGAGTAGCAATTTTCTCCCGCAACCAAGCGTAGCCTTGCTCTGGACCGTAGCCTTTGAAGGTATTGCGATCGCCCATTTCTTCTACAGCTTTAATCATAGCTGTGCGGCAAGCCTCCGGCAGAGGTTCGGTAACATCGCCAATGCCCAGCCGGATGATTTTAGCATTACTGTTCGCTTCTGCAAAGGCATTCACCCGCCGAGCAATTTCTGGAAACAGATAACCCGCTTTCAGTTTCAGGTAGTTGTCGTTAATAGTTGCCATTATGTAGATTATGAAAAAACGCCCTCAAACAGCTTACTGCTAATTTATGAGGGCGGGGAGTGGGGAGATGAGGAGTGGGGAGTGGGGAGATGAGGGAGATGAGGGAGCAGGGGAGGAAGAACTATTGCTTTTTACCCATGCCCAATGCCCAATGCCCCATGCCCCATGCCCAATTAGACATTTACTGGCTGTTTATTATCGGCTGATGTGTAACTGTTGCGATCGCTAATTACGAACTGCGTGAGCGATTCTTGTCCTGTAATTAATCTTGCTCCGCGATTACGGGTGAAATAGTTCCATGCCCACTGAATCATTACTACTAATTTGTTGTCAAATTCAATTAAAAAGTAGATGTGAATCACTAGCCAAAACAACCATGCAAAGAAACCTTTCAGCTTGATAAAGCCCAAATCTACCACAGCAGAATTGTGCCCAATCATTGCTAAACTACCATGATCAGTATAAGCAAAGGGCGGCAAACTGTTACCTGCAAGCCTCTGTTGGACTAGTGCTGCTACATATTCACCTTCTTGTTTCGCTACAGGTGCAACACCAGGTAGGGGTTTACCATTTTGATGAGAAAAATTTGCTAAGTCGCCAACTACAAAAATATTGGGATGTCCCTTAATACTCAAGTCAGGTTCAACGATAATCCGTCCAGCGCGATCGCATTGGGCACCTGTGCGTTCTGCTAGCACTTTTCCCATTGCTGAAGCTTTTACACCTGCTGCCCATAATACCGTTTTTGAGGCAATTTCTTTAACCTCATCACCTTGTTTAAGGGTAACAATATCATTTTCAATATTCGTCACCAGTGTTTTTGTCTGCACAACCACCCCCAAGCGCGTCAGGGATGCTTCCGCTTCTTGTGATAACTCTGGTGCAAAGGGTGGCAGAATCCGATCTAGACCTTCTAATAGCAAAATCTTGGCTTATGACGTGTCGATGTTGCGAAAATCTTCTTTGAGAGTTTGATTTGCCAATTCTGCGATCGCACCAGCTAACTCTACACCAGTTGGCCCACCACCAACAATTACAAAGGTTAACCAGGCACGGCGTTTTTCTGAATCGGTTTCTTTTTCTGCGGCTTCAAACGCCGTAAAAATCCGGCGACGCATTTCTATAGCATCTTCTACTGTTTTCAAGCCTGGGGCGAATTCTTCCCAGTTGTCTTTGCACATCTCTGACAGAACCCGCCCGATCCATAATTTTTTGCAAATTGGCTTCAGTTTTTTGCAAATTGGTTAATCTAGCTTGGAAATCTACCAGGCGATCGCCCACATCTTCCGCCGTGATAGTAATTCGTAGTTCGTAATTAATGACGCTCTCTACGAGAGGCTGCGCGTAGCTTGCTGATATTGTAGGGGAGGGGTACGCAGACAATACCGTTCGGTTAAGGAATTTTTTGGTTGAGGCAGGCTGTTCTTGAGCAGGGGGAGAAGAGAAGCTGTTCTTGAGAGAAGAATTGCTGAACAATAACCTTCTTTCCTCAAGAGCCTCAAGAGCCTCAAGAGCCTCCCCTGCTTATCCGAACGGTATTGGGTACGCGGACTCTCTACCGCTACGCTAACGTAATCATGTTACAGATGGGGATTTAGACCACACCCGTAACTGCACGACCTATAAAGATAGGTCGGCGACTCTGACCCTTGGTTTAATTACGAATTACGTTAGCGCAGCGTTAGCGACGTAGGAGCGTCATTACGAATTACGAATTATTAATGGCTCATAGTTCATCTGTGGTTACTCAATTTGAGGTACAATCGTAAGCCTGCCAATAAATGACGATGCTTGCTGACAGGAGATGCTTCTATGGCCCGGATGTATTATGACGAAGATGCCAATTTAGACCTTTTGGCTGGAAAAACTATTGCTATCATCGGCTATGGTTCTCAAGGTCATGCCCACGCTCTCAATCTCAAAGATAGTGGTTTGAATGTGATTGTGGGACTATATCCGGGTAGTAAGTCAGTAGCAAAAGCTGAAGCATCTGGGTTAACTGTGAAAAATGTTGCAGATGCTGCCAATGCTGCTGATTTCATCATGATTTTGTTACCTGATGAAGTCCAAAAAACGATTTACAAAAACGAGATTGAACCAAATCTCGAAGAAGGGAATGTGTTAGCCTTTGCCCACGGCTTCAATATTCACTTTGGGCAAGTTGTACCACCAGCTAACGTAGACGTGGTGATGGTAGCACCCAAAGGCCCGGGGCATTTGGTACGGCGGACTTATGAAAGTGGTGAAGGTGTACCAGCGCTATTTGCAGTTTATCAAGATGCTAGTGGTCAGGCACGCGATCGCGCCATGTCTTATGCTAAAGGTATCGGTGGTACTCGCGCCGGTATTCTCGAAACGACTTTCCGCGAAGAAACCGAAACAGATTTATTTGGCGAACAAGCGGTATTGTGCGGTGGTTTGAGTGCTTTAATCAAAGCTGGATTTGAAACTTTGGTAGAAGCTGGTTATCAACCAGAATTGGCTTATTTTGAATGTCTGCATGAAGTTAAGCTGATTGTTGACTTGGTTGTGGAAGGTGGTTTAGCCAAAATGCGCGACAGCATTTCTAACACTGCTGAGTATGGCGATTATACCCGTGGGCCGCGGATTGTGACTGAACAAACCAAAGCTGAAATGCAGAAGATTCTCAGCGAAATTCAATCTGGGCAATTTGCACGGGAATTTGTTCTAGAAAACCAATCTGGTAAACCAGGATTTACTGCATTGCGTCGCAAAGAAGCTGAACACAAAATTGAGGAAGTTGGTAAAGATTTACGTGCGATGTTTAGCTGGTTGAAAAAGGCTTAAGCAAAAGGGTTCTTTGAATTTAACAGTTATCAGTTATCAGTAAACAGTTAAAAGTTTTGATAATTGGGTTTAAGTCCCCCACTATATCGGCGAAAACTGACAACTGAAAACTAATCACTATGCCGCCGATTAGTGGTAGGCGTTAGTGGCGCTTCTTTATCCCCCACTATACGCAGGATAACTGATAACTGTTGACTGTTCACTGATTTAATAAGTAATCACCCGAACTTGATATAATTTGGATCTAGAAATGAAACAGCTTTGCTCTGCCCCCCTATCTCTTGGTATTTTCCTTAATGGGATTGAGCGATCGCTCAAATCGACTAAACGCTTGAGAAGAAAGCAGAGTCAGGAATAAATAAACCAAGGCGACAGTGGCGTAAATCTCAAATGAACGATAGTTCTCAGCTACAATCAGCTGTCCTTTGCGGAACAACTCTTCAAACCCGATGATAGCAACTAAGCTGGTGTCTTTGAGCAGACTAATGAACTCATTGCCCAGAGGTGGCAGCATCCGCCGGAGGGCTTGAGGAAAGATTACATAGCGCATCGTTTGCACAGAAGTTAAACCCAGTGATTGAGAGGCTTCTGCTTGTCCAGGCTCAATTGATTGAATGCCCGCCCGGACAACTTCAGCAATGTAAGCAGCGCTATTGAGACTCAATGCAATCACTGCTGCTGCTAAACGATTTAAAGTGAAGGTGAAACCAAAATTTTGGGCTAAAGCAGGCAACCCAAAGTAAATCATAAAAATCTGTACCAGCAACGGCGTTCCCCGGAAAAAGTCTACATACGCCCTAGCAATCCAGGGCAAAGGCGGAGTGGGGAAAAGGCGAACAATTCCAATCAGTGTACCCCCGATCATCCCCAGCAAGACTGAGATTGCTGTGAGTTCAAGTGTTACTAAAGCCCCACTTAGCAAGGTGGGTAGTGACTTAAAAATAATGCTTAGTGAGGTAAATAGTTGGGATACGCCTTTTTCGGCAGCCTGGTTTTCGATGGGTGATTTTTCTGGTAGTTGTGGCGGTTGGATACCAAACCACTTTTGGTAGATTTTAGCGTAAATACCATTTTTCAGCACCGTTTCTATACCTTGGTTAATCGCTTGCAAGTTGGGCGATCCTTTAGGTGTAGGAATGCCATAAAATTCTTCTGTTAGCAGACTGCTGACCACTTTGAGTCCCTTAAGGTTGCCGCTCTTTATGCCATATAAAATAACGACTTGATCGTTAAGAACAGCATCGACATTACCATTAATTAATGCTTGAAGGGTTAAAGGTGAATCATCAAAAGTACGAATTTCAGAGCCGGGAATACTTTTAGCTTTCTGTGCGCCAGTTGTCCCAATTTGCACGCCAATGGTTTTGTTCTTAAGATTATCGAAATTGGTAATGTTTTGATTATCTGTGCGGGTGACGATCGCTAGCCCTGATTTGAAGTAAGGACGCGAGAAGGAAATTGTCTTCGCCCGTTCGGCAGTAATCGTCATTGCCGCAACTGCGGCATCTACAGTTTGCGCTTGCAACGCTGGAATCATACCAGCAAAGGGCATATTTTGATACTTAACTTTAAAGCCAGCAGATTGAGTGATCGCATTCATCAAATCAATGTCAAAGCCTTGCAACTCACCACTGGCAGATTGAAACTCGAAAGGCGGAAACGTCGGTTCTGTAGCAACCGTAAGTGTGTTACCAGCAGTGGAACCATTTGTAATACAACCTGAAAGTAAAAGTAGACAGCTTAAGCTAAAGCCAAAAACTAGCTGACGTAACCAAAGTCCAACAGTTAATCTAGTCATATTCTTTAGACTTCTCCAAAAATATCCAAGCTGAGACTATGACTGGCGATCCTTAATCCAAAATCCAGTCAAGCATAATTGCTGTAATATATAGTAAAATTTTGTAGAACAAGGGACACTTTGTTCCGGTAAAGAGTTGTCCGTAGAGGCTTCTGTGGATGGGTTGGCAACTAACGATCGCAACTTCAGTAAGAGGGTGTTTGAAAAGTATTTTTCGTAACACCAAAGCCTCGCAAACCTAACCCCCCGAGCAAGCCTTCCCTACGTTCGCGCAGCGTCTCGAAGAGAGGGAATGGGGGTTTCAAAGCCTCTCTTTGCTTGCCTAACGGCAGGCTGACGCCAACGGGGAGAGGAATGGAAGCGGGGTTTATAGTATACTTTACGACTTTTCAAACATTCTCTAAATCCTCTTCAAAAGTATCATCCCATTCATATTGAAAATTCACTTTATAAATCAGATTCAAAATGCTTGCAAATACATTTGATGCTAACAGCGTGTTCGAGGAAGATTATCTTTACTTTTATGAAACGTTGTTGACACCAGAACGTACTCAACACGAAGTTGACCTCATTTGCCGATTGCTAGATTTACAACCAGGGATGAGTATTTTAGACTTAGCTTGTGGGCATGGACGGATTGCTAATCAGCTAGCGGCTCGTGGCTATCATCTGACTGGACTTGATGCAACAGCTTTCTTCTTAGAAAAAGCAAATCAAGATGCGGCTAGCAACGGTGTTAAGGTAGAGTACCTTCAAGGCGATATGCGTTCCCTACCCTTTAGCGATCGCTTCAACTGCATCATCAACTGTTTCACAGCCTTCGGTTACTTCGATGACAATGAAAATAGATCGGTCTTAACCCAAGCGTATCGCGCTCTAAAAGTAGGTGGCAAATTCCTAATTGATATTCAGAATTTTAGCCGCGTCTTGCAAGAATTTACGCCTGAGTTAATTACTGAGCGTGAGGGGAATTATATGCTCGCACGCACCCGCTACGATGCGCTTACCAATCGTACCCATACCGAGCGGATTATCATTCGTGATGGACAAGTACGGCGCGGTCAATACTTTGTTCGCAATTTTACCTTTCCCGAAATCCGCGATTGGCTCCTGCAAACAGGCTTCAGCGAAGTAGAGGGCTATGGTTACGATGGTGAACCGTTCGCGCTTGATAGCCGCCGAATGATTGTGGTAGCAAGCAAATGAAGATTCCTGACGACTGACGCCTTTATTCTGTTTGAAAAATTACCATCCCATTGTTCCTGGGCTACCTTTAAATGGCCCGACAATATCAGCAGTAATCCATCCCCCGTAAAAATCGCCAGGTTGAGACATAACTAGCTGATCATTTACATAGCAAGCATCCATTAAACTAGGGTAAAAAGCATAGTATTCTTGAATCGTTACAAAATCAGGTGTGGGTTCAATATATCGCCAAACAGCGTTATTTATATACTTATCACCGATGCTGATATCATAATATTGACATTTACCTTTCCATTCACACCAAGTTTTTTTAGGTGTTTCTATCAGATATTCTAGTTTAATGTCTTCTGAAGCAAGGTAATAAACCGGAGGATGGCTAGTTTCTAAGACTCTTTTAGCTTTAGTTGTTTCTGCTAAAACAATACCATTACAAATTATCCGAATTGATTTGTTGCTATCTTCTAAACGAGCCGGACGAGGATAATCCCAAACTGATTCTTGACCGGGTTCTGGTATGATTGGATTTGGTCGCATTCTCAACAATCTCCTTTCAAATCTTGAGCAATTCTAAAACCAGCGTGTTGATAAAAGTAGGGACGAAACCAGTTGCGATAGGTTGGTAATGCCATTGAACCATTAGTAGCCCAAGAACCGCCAAGCATCATCTGATGTTTATCATCAAAAAAGGGTGCTGCTTGATCTTCATAAAGCGGATGAGGTTGAAATCCTGGTAAAGCGTTGAATGTGTCCCCTAACCATTCCCAGACGTTTCCTCTGAGATCGTAAAGCCCAGAAGCGCTATTAGCTGGTTTGAACATTCCCACTGGGCTGGGGGAAATGAATTGTAAGTTGAGATTATAATTACTTGATAAGTGCTTATCCTCAGAGGTAAGTAAGGCTTGATTCCATTCGGCTTCAGTCATCAAGCGGATTTCTGAGCCTTGAGAACGACAAAATGCGATCGCTTCATAGTAATTGACTTCCACAGGCCAGTCTAGGGGTAAGTCTATTTCGTCGAATATGGCTCGATAGTGGTAGCCATCCTGGAAGGGTATCCAGAATTTCGGATGTTGGACGTTGTAGAGTTGCTTCCAATCCCAAGATTCAGCATTCCAGTAATCTGGATTATTGTAACCACCAGCTTGAACAAATTTCAAATATTCGCCGTTAGTGATGAGATATTGACTAGCTAAAAACGGTTTCACTTCAACAGTGCGATCGCCATATTCGCTATCCCAACCATAAGTAAGATCATCCTTGGGTTTTCCTAATTTCACTACACCATCTGGAACCCGGCGCATTTCATTGTTGGGAATTTTACCCTTACTAGGTGCGTAATTCCAGCCTTGGGGACGTTTTAGGCGATCGGTAGGCAATTGACGCACCAGCATCGAAGAGGTTTCAAAGTGAATCCGACTATGTTCTATTCCCATCAGCAAAGCCCAGAAGGGATGCTGTTGATGAATCGGGAGATCCAGGGAAGTCTTTTGAATAACTTTTGCGATCGCTTCTCGCGCCTTGTCTCGATATTGCCAAACTTTTTCTACATCAGGCCAGCTAACTCCTTGCATAGCTGCGTCGAGTTCTGTCGGTGTTTGTGGATCAACTCCGATTTCAAATAGGGTTTCGTATTGTGAATTAATTCCAGCTTTGATTAAACCAACGCCAATTAACTTATTGATGAAAAAAACAGCTGAGTGACCAAGATAAAAAATTATCCGGTTTCTTAAAGGATCGGGGTTAAAATAAAAAGTTTCTTTCTCAACCAAACTTTTCATGAGTGTTTCTTCAAGTTCCCAAGAATTCTCAAAGTAATTGAGCAGGTTTTGTGAACTGCAATCATTGAGTGTGGGGACTTGAGTTGATGTCAGTTTATTTATGGTTAGAACTAAAGCCATGATATTTTTGACAGAGCATTCCTAGCACAAATTACATAAACTACGACTTCTTACAAAAAAAGTGTTGTTCATCACATTTTGTTTTGTGTCGTTATGATCAGACAATTTACTCAATTTGTAAATAGATAAAAAGTGTAGTTAAAATTACTCTAATTACGGCTTGTCAAAATAATATAAATAATGTATTAACGTTGAACAAGTATTAGAAAACTTTAAACAAAATCTATTCAGATATAGCCATTTATTGGCTATAATCTCTATTGAGAGCAGTAATCTGCTACCTCAGACTGATTAAGAAGACCTTAATCAATAAAAAAAGTAATCCCGTCAAGGGATAGGGGATGTCTGGTAGTACATCCAAGGCGACTAATCCCAATATCTAAGGATGTCCATCCTGAATTTGGGGTAGCTTAAACCTAAATTTCAAACGTCTGACTATATTTGACTATGAGATTTGGAACTATAAGCGAGGTTAAAACATTTATTAACTGTCTTATTGCTATCAAGTTAAGATTGCAACTAATTAGAGAAGCATACGGCGATGCCTTCACAGTAGGCATCGCGGATTTTAGATTTTATCTAATCTAAAATCCCAAATCGAGTTACCGATTCACCGCCGCAGCTTCCCGTGCTGCTGTTGCTTGATCTGGGTGGATACCCAAGCGAGTGAGATTAATCCGACCTTTGTTATCAATTTCGCGCACTTTGATAATCACTTCGTCGCCCACCGCTACTTCATCCTCAACTTTGCCAACGCGGTAGTCAGCTAGTTGTGAGATGTGGATCATCCCTTCTTTTCCAGGCAGAAATTCCACAAATGCACCTATCGGTATAATCCGAGTGATGCGTCCTGCGTAGACATCCCCTTCGTGTAACTTGCGGGTCATGCCTTGGATGATGTTTCTGGCTCTCTTGGCCTTGTTCTCATCCACAGCAGAAATTGTCACGGTGCCATCATCTTCGATGTCAATTTTTGCACCAGTTTCCTCTGTAATCCCCTTAATCGTCTTACCTCCAGGCCCGATGACTAGACCAATCATGTCTGAATCAATCTTGATTGTTAACAGACGTGGGGCATAAGGTGAGGTTTCAGGCCGCGCCGTGTCAATGCAGGCGAGCATTTTCTCCAGAATGTGCAACCGGGCTGATTTGGCTTGGTGGACGGCTTGGGCAATAACCTCCAACGACAAACCGGAGATTTTCATATCCATTTGCAAGGCGGTAATCCCGACATCCGTTCCAGCAACTTTGAAGTCCATGTCGCCCAAAAAGTCTTCAATGCCCTGAATATCGGTGAGGACTCGCACTTCGTCTCCTTCCTTAATCAGACCCATTGCTGCGCCACTAACGGGTTTGATAATTGGTACACCAGCATCCATCAGAGCTAGGGTGGAACCGCACACTGAACCCATTGAAGTGGAACCGTTGGAGGAAAGTACTTCCGAGACGATGCGAATCACGTAGGGAAATTGTTCTTTTGACGGTAGCACAGGTAGTAGCGCTCGTTCTGCTAATGCGCCGTGACCAATTTCGCGCCTTCCTGGGGCCCGCATTGGCTTGGTTTCCCCGACTGAGAAAGGCGGGAAGTTGTAATGGTGCAGATAACGTTTGTGTTGATCTAGCTGCATGTCATCGTTGAGGTTTTGGGCATCCCCAGGTGTACCCAAAGTACAAGTGGATAATACCTGAGTTAGTCCCCGGTTAAATAAACCGCTCCCGTGGACTCGTTTTGGTAAGACATCAACTAAACAAGAAACAGGTCGCACTTCATCAAGTTTACGACCATCAACGCGAACGTTATCTTCGACGATTTGCCGCCGCATGAAGTATTTGGTAATATCTTTAAAAGTGTTACCAAGTGCCTTGCTATTTGCAGTTGCGGCAACTCGAATTGGATCTTCTTCTGGCAGTTGGGTGATCGTCGTGGCAATTTCATCCTTGACGACATCTAAAGCGGCATCGCGTTCAGGTTTGGTGAAAGTAAATTGAGACAGGATTTTCTTAATCTGACCACTAGCGCGATCGCGGATATAATTTTCTAGGGTCTGGTCTGCTTCTGGTGGTGCTTCTTGCACTATTACCAGACCCAGTTCTGCTACTAAATCTTGCTGCGCTTTGATTAAGTCCCGCACTGCTTCATAACCAAAGTCAATCGCCTCGATAATATCTCGCTCTGGCAATTGATTGGCTCCCGCCTCCACCATGATTACGCCATGTGGTGAACCTGCTACTACTAGATCCAAGTCTCCAGCTTCAATTTCTGCGTATGTAGGGTTAATGATAAAATCATCTCCCACTAAACCAACCCGCACTGCTGCCATTGGCCCATTAAAAGGAATTTGGGCAATTAGGGTAGCGATGGAAGCGCCTGTAACAGCTAACACATCGGGTGGAACTAACTCGTCCATCGACATCGTTAAGGCAATAATTTGCAGGTCATCCCGTAGCCATGAGGGGAACAGGGGACGCATGGGGCGGTCTATAAGACGGCTGGTGAGAATTGTTTTTTCTGGTGGACGACCTTCTCGGCGCATGATCCCTCCGGGAATCCTACCAGCGGCATATAGCCTTTCTTCATAATCTACTGTAAGGGGAAGAAAATCAATGCCTTCTCTGGCTTGCGATCGCGTAGCCGTCACTAAAACGGATGTGTCCCCTGATTCTATCAAAACCGACCCACCAGCCTGGGGAGCTAGTAGGCCTACTTTCAGTCGAATATCCCTTCCATCGAAGGATATTGACTTATCAACTTCTGCCATTCAGTTTTTTTTCCTTGTCTTTCGCTATTCTCTTTCTGTGGCAATCCTAACATTTATGCACTATGACTGACTTCTAGTACATACAAAGATAACTGTTGACTGATGACTGTTGACGCTTAACACTCATCAGTCAACAGTTAAGGCTGCAAAAGGCATCTTTTAAGGCAAAGTGCGATAAAACATTAGCGCGTCTGCCATCTGGTCATTTTCCAGCTTCGCCGCACGCGGAATGCGCCCAATGATCTCAAATCCTAACGACTGCCAAAGTGTAATTGAAGGTATATTAGTTTCAAAGACCAAATTGAACATTACTGCTTCGTAGCCCAGGTTTGCTGCTATTAAGAGCATAGCCTCTCCCATGAACCGCCCGATCCCCTGACCACGTAACCCAGGTTGTACAATAAAACCAGCGTTGCAAATATGGCAACACCGACCGGGGAAGTTTGGTTTTAAATAAAACGCCCCTAATATTTCTTTTGGTTTGTATGTAGGATCTACAACAGATGTTCTGACAACAAAGGCATCCTTGCTTAACCAGTAAGTAGAAAATTCTGCTTGAGATAGAGGTTGCTTTTGGGGATAGGTTTTACCTTCAACAATTACAACATTGAGTAATGCTTTTACAACCTCCTGTTCTTGAGGATGGATATAATCCAGTTCCACTAACACCCCGTTTTTTAAGACTTTAATTAGGGGAAATCTCATTATTAACAATGTTTATGTGAAATAATTAATTAAATATTTATTATATGAGAAACTTGGGCAAGAAATCTTCTTGAGAAGATGCAAAAAGTAGAATAAGTGCAATTTTAATTCTGGAGTTTTGGGAAAATTTGAGTAGTTAGCAAATGGCGATTTTACACGGTAATTGGTTACTAAAAAGTCAAAATGGTTGTTTATTTATTTGGGGGGAAACTTGGCGATCGCCACGAGTGAATTTCGAGCCTAATGGATCTGGAGATATACCACTACATCCATTGGCAATGACATCAGTTGAGTTGAGTGAGTGGTTGCGTTCCCAGAACATGGCGATTACCAACTTCATCCAGCAACCTCAAGTTGTGATGGCTACTACTGGGCGAACACGGAAAGCCGCCAGTGTCACTGAGATCAGTTTACCAACGCATTCGCAAATCATTGCCCTACCAACTTATATCCCAGAAGGTAGTGGCGAAGGAACAGCAGCGATTTTCCCTGTACATTCTGCCAGCTTGGGGCTAGACACAGACTCCCCGCAATATTTGCAACCGTGGCGAGTTGAGGGTTTTTGTCTTAACCCCAGCGAAGCAGTAAAATTTCTCGCTGCTGTTCCCCTAAATGCTGCTAACGGAGAAGATGCCTTTTTAGGAGGAGATTTACGTTTTTGGTCACAGGTTGCCCGATGGAGTTTAGATTTAATCTCGCGGTGTAAGTTTTTACCAACAATTGACCGACAATCAGACGGTGTATTTGCTGCTAAATGGCAAGTACTTTTAGACAGTGCAGTAGATGGAACCCGTCTAGAAAGATTTTCTGCGAATATGCCCTTGGTTTGTCGTACTTATCAGGAGGGACTGGGGACTGGGGACACAACGACTTGCTCAGTGCATCGCTGGGGACTGGGGACTGGGGAGGAGTTTTCCCAATCCCTACTTTATGTAAACTTCCCTAGCGAACCTCAAGAATTGTTGCTGGGATTTCTTAACAGTACAATAGATGCCCAAGTGCGAGGGATGGTAGGTTCCCAACCTCTAATGGAAGCCAAAGCGATGTCTACGACGGGCTACGCCTACGCATCTTTACCAACTGCGGTGCGCCAGTGGTTGCAAGCTTTAACCAATGCTTCTCATCGAGTCAATGCAGATGCAATTGAAGTGGAACGGTTGGAAGCGGCACTGAGGGCTTGGACTATGCCGTTACAATACCAATTAACTCTTAAAACTCTATTTCGTACTTGTTTTCAATTGCGTTCTCCAGAGTCTGGCGAAACAGATTGGACATTGGCGTATTTGCTGCAAGCGGCAGACGATCCTGAGTTTTTGGTGGATGCGACAACTATTTGGAACAATCCTGTTGAACGATTGGTTTATGAAAATCGAACAATTGAGCAACCACAGGAAACATTTTTGCGAGGTTTGGGGGTAGCTTCCAGATTATATCCAGCGATGTCTGGCGACAAGGCGCAAAGCGCCTACGCACCCAGTTTAGAAACCGAATATCCCCAATCTTGCCGCCTCACTCCCATGCAAGCTTATGAGTTTATCAAAGCTGTAGCTTGGAGGTTGGAAGACAGTGGTTTGGGAGTAATTTTGCCTCCCAGTTTAGCGAACCGCGAAGGATGGGCGAACCGTTTGGGTTTAAAAATTACTGCCGAAACCCCAAAGAAAAAGCAGGGACGCTTAGGATTGCAAAGTCTGCTGAATTTCCAATGGCAATTGGCAATTGGTGGACAAACTATTTCTAAAGCCGAGTTTGATAAACTTGTGGCTTTAAATAGTCCGCTAGTGGAAATTAACGGCGAGTGGGTGGAATTGCGGCCCCAAGACATCAAAACAGCCCAAACTTTTTTTACTACTCGCAAAGACCAAATGGCGCTTTCCTTGGAAGATGCCTTGCGTTTCAGTACAGGGGATACGCAGGTAATTGAAAAGTTGCCAGTAGTCAGCTTTGAGGCATCTGGGGCATTGCAAGAGTTGATTGGGGCGTTAACAAATAATCAGGCGCTTGAACCTTTGCCCACACCAACAGGCTTTAAAGGACAGTTGCGACCTTATCAAGAACGTGGTGCTGCTTGGCTGTCCTTCTTGGAACGTTGGGGCTTGGGTGCGTGTCTCGCCGACGATATGGGATTAGGTAAATGCGTAGCAAATGATACCCTAGTAAATGTAAATGGACTGTTACGCACAGCCGAGACAATCTGGACAACTCACGCTGGAGAAACAGAGTTTGACGGCGAAGGATTTTGGGCTAAACCCACAGAACAATTACTAGTTAATTCCATAGATGAAAAAACTGGCAAAATTGTCCAGGCGAATGTCAGACGGTTGTATCGGCAGCAAGTCCGCGAGAAATTACGAAAAATCACCCTAGAAGACGGTAATAGTATCACTATCACTCATCGTCACAAGCTGCTGACAAGTAAAGGTTGGACAAATAACTTACAGGTGGGCGATTACGTTTGTGTACCAAGTAAAACGCTTTGGAATGGAAAACCACAAGACCATGATTTAGTCAAGTTTCTCGCTTGGCAGATTGCCGAAGGGCATGAACTACCCGATGTGGGAATCACAATATCCCAAAAAGATACCAGAGTCCTAGAGGATCTACTCCAGACTTGCCAACGTATTCAAAACCGTTATAACCTCAAAATTAACAGCTCTAATATCTCTAACTTCCCTAACAGAGTTTCTGATCTTCGAGTTAACAGCCAAGCCTATCGGCGATTCTTAGAAGCTAAAGGTTATGTTTGGGGTAAGCTCTCGGCAGAAAAATCTATTCCGCCCTTCATTATGCAAGCAGACTTGGATAGTGTGCGGATATTTTTACAAAACTATTTCGATGCTGAATCTGCTGTTGTTTTGAGCATGGGGAGTATTGAGATTGCTACAGCTTCAGCTTTACTGATTCAGCAACTTTCTGCACTGTTGCGTCGTTTCGGCATTTGGTTGCGAATATCGCCCAAACTGAAGTGTGCCACTAATGGAACTCGTACTTTTCGCACCTACTATATCGGTGTGATTGGAGGAAAATCAGCCCGCAGATTTCTGCAAGAAATTGGTTTTAATAACTCAGAAAAACAGCAGAAATTAGAACAAATTTGTCAACTGGTAAGTAACACAAATATTGAAGGAATTCCTGCTTCTGATATGGTTGCCCAAACAGTCATAACAACAGGACTCCCGTTGCGGCATTTTGGGATGCACAACACTGTTTATATTAATGGCTCACAGCAATTTTCTAGAGATAGTTTACAGCGAGTAATAGCTGGGATGAGCCGCATGATTAGTGGAGAAGCTCAACAGCAGTATCAACTGCTAAAACCTTCCAAGTGGACAACTCAAACTTTGTCAGCCTATGGCAACCTAGATGTAGAACAGTTGAGTTTAACAAGGCAGTCTTTGCAATGTCTTCTCGACCAAGAGGTATTTTATTGTCGGATTGAGGCTATTGAGGATGTGGAGTACGAAGGGTGGGTTTACGACTTTGAAGTTAATAAACATCATAATTTCGTTGCTAACAATATTATTTGCCATAACACTGTCCAATTCATTGCCTTCCTTCTCCACTTGAAAGAACAAGATGCACTAGAAAATCCAACTCTATTGGTTTGTCCAACTTCTGTTTTAGGCAACTGGGAAAGGGAAGTAAATAAATTTGCACCAAGCCTGAAAATTTTGCAATATCACGGTGACAAACGCCCAAAAGGGAAAGCATTTTTAGAGGCAGTGAAAAAACACGATTTAATCGTTACTAGCTATTCACTGCTTCATCGAGATATCAAGTCATTGCAAAGTGTCTCTTGGCAGATAATTGTTTTAGACGAAGCCCAGAATGTGAAAAATCCAGAGGCGAAGCAGTCAAAAGCAGTACGGCAATTAGAAGCGACATTTCGGATTGCATTAACGGGGACGCCAGTAGAAAATAGACTGCAAGAACTCTGGTCTATTTTGGATTTTCTCAATCCAGGGTATTTAGGCAATAAGCAATTTTTTCAGCGTCGGTTTGCCATGCCAATTGAAAAGTATGGTGATACAGCTTCTTTGACTCAGTTACGTTCATTAGTACAACCATTTATACTGCGGCGATTAAAAAGCGATCGTGACATCATTCAAGACTTACCAGATAAGCAAGAAATGACCGTATTTTGCGGTCTGACTGGTGAACAAGCTGCACTTTATCAACAAATTGTAGAACAATCTTTAGTAGAAATAGAATCTGCTGAAGGATTGCAACGCCGGGGGATGATTTTAGCTTTGTTAATTAAACTCAAACAAATCTGCAATCATCCAGCACAATACTTAAAACAGGCGACATTAGAGCAACATAATTCAGCCAAACTTCTGCGGCTAGAAGAAATGTTAGAAGAAGTTTTAGCAGAAGGCGATAGAGCTTTGATCTTTACACAATTTGCTGAGTGGGGTAAATTACTTAAACCCTATTTAGAAAAACAGCTTGGGCGAGAAATATTCTTTTTATATGGCAGCACTAGCAAAAAACAACGTGAGGAAATGATCGACCGTTTCCAACACGACCCCCAAGGGCCACCGATTATGATTCTTTCTCTGAAAGCTGGTGGAGTAGGACTAAATTTAACACGAGCAAATCATGTATTCCATTTTGATAGATGGTGGAATCCAGCCGTTGAAAATCAAGCAACAGATAGAGTATTTCGGATTGGACAAACCCGGAATGTGCAAGTACATAAATTTGTTTGCACAGGCACTTTAGAAGAAAAAATTCATGACATGATTGAAAGTAAAAAACAATTAGCTGAACAAGTTGTGGGTGCAGGTGAAGAATGGTTAACTGAACTGGATACAGACCAGCTTCGTAACTTACTAATACTTGACCGCAGTGCAGTAATTGACGATGATGCAGAAGAAGTTCGTAGTAAGGACTTTAGTCCTTGATTTGAGCGCTAAACCACTCACTACAAACCCTCAAAATTAGTGCGGCACATTACTAAGTTTTTAAATTAATTATGACTAATTACACATTACAATCAAGTCGAGAATGGTGGTCACAACAATGGCTAGATTTGCTAGATTCCTATCGCTTTAAAAAACGTTTAGAACGTGCTAGAAATTATGCTCGTCAAGGAAATGTTTTGAGCATCGAATTTAAAGGTGCAAAAGTATTAGCTAGGGTGCAAGGTAGTGAAGTAGAGCCTTACAAAGTTTCTCTTTCCCTTGAACCTTTTAGTGATGAACAGTGGGGTTATGTAATTGAAACTATGTCCCAAAGAGCAATTTTTGCTGCCAAGCTGCTAGCAGGAGAAATGCCACAAAATATAGAAGAAGTATTCACGGCTAATGGTCTTTCGATATTTCCATTTACCCTTGCTGATGTCCAGAGTAAATGCTCTTGTCCTGATAAAGCAAATCCCTGTAAACACATTGGTGCCCTATACTATCAGTTAGGCGATCGCTTCAGTGAAGATCCCTTTGTACTATTTCAATTGCGCGGACGCACTAAAGAGCAAATTATTAGCGATTTACGCCAATTACGTAGTGCCAAGATTAAACCTAATACCACAGAAACGCCCGATATTCAACAGTCAATTCCTAATAACAAATACTCAGTAAAAATTGACTCTTTCTGGCAATACAATGAGCCACTAGAGTCATCATTGGTAGTGATTGCGCCATCCACTAATGAGATGGTTTTAGATGTATTAGGAGCAATCCCTCTTGCGAAGGAAGAGGAAAATGCAGTAAATTCAACTTCCAGTGATGTAGTAATGAAGTATTTGAATACAGTTTACAGAGATGTGAGCCAGAAGGCTTTTTTAGCTGCAATGAATGTGGGAGGAAGTTGATATTAATTCGTAATTCGCAATTATTTTTCGTGAGATTGTTGTAATTTTAGTTTCAGACCAAAGTGCTGTAGCCCACATTCCGCAGGTTAGTTAAGAAAGAAGATAATATTTTCGACAAGGGGAACCAAAAAACTGAAGAATCAATTGCCTTTCCGGGGTTAAGTTAGCAATTTGCTTGATTTGGTCAACTGTAAGCAAATGAATCGACATAAAACATTGAAATACCCAGCACAAAGTAGGAGTAGAAGTCGGTTTACCCAATTGATTATCAATAGTTTTTTTCGCCCTTTCCAATGCCTGGCGTAGAGCTTTTTGACCCAAACTATAAACCAGCAGACACAAACCCATAACCATTGCTAATGCAGCAACTCGCTCAGTTGAGTTGAGGAAAACACTGGAAGTAAAAAATAAAGGATCTTTAAGAAATCGGAAACCCCGCTCAGTAGACTGTTGTGCCTTGTATTCACTTAATACATCATCATCTATTACTTCTTGCGGATGGCTTCCTAGTAGCCGATTGATTTGCTCTACTAGTTCCATTTCGTCACAGATGCCTGCGACTATGCCGCAGTGGTCAATATCCTGTACTCTTATATCTAATCGTGATGCTGTCATGCTTCTAAAATGCAGCATTTAGGTCATTTTTTAAAATACAGCATTTTCCGATCGCACCTGCGGAATCTAGGCTCTTGACCTACTTCACGAGCCAGTTGTTCAATTCTGGCTCTAGCTTGAGCGCGGACAAAAAAGGGAATATTTTGCAATTTTTCCTTAGCTTCATCTGTCCATCGCAAAGCATCAATAAAATTGGAATCGCTCATATTATTAATTATCTTGGTAAGTCACTCAGTTAATCAATAGATTATTAATTTTCTTATAAAAAAAGCCCTTGCTTTTATGCAAGAGCCTCTAAATGATTTAATTATCAGTGATGAAAGAAACTTTACAACCTAATCTAGGTCGTCCATGAACATCACTGGCTCAGTATCACGGTTAATTCCTTTCTCAAAACCACCAGCCGCAGCCCGTGCGCGACCAGCGTGCCACAAGTGACCAACTAGGAAGAAGAATCCTAGTACGAAGTGAGAAGTCGCCAACCAAGCGCGAGGAGATACGTAGTTGAAGGAGTTAATTTCAGTAGCCACACCACCCACGGAGTTCAAAGAACCCAGAGGAGCATGGGTCATGTATTCAGCAGCGCGACGAGCTTGCCAAGGCTGAATATCGTTCTTGATTTTTTCCAGGTCAAGACCATTGGGACCACGTAGAGGCTCCAACCAAGGGCCACGGAAATCCCAGAAGCGCATGGTTTCACCACCGAAGATGATTTCACCAGTTGGAGAGCGCATTAGGTATTTACCTAGACCAGTGGGGCCTTGGGCAGAACCAACGTTAGCACCCAAGCGTTGGTCACGAATCAAGAAGGTCAAAGCCTGAGCTTGAGAAGCTTCTGGGCCAGTAGGGCCGAAGAATTCGCTGGGATAAACGGTGTTGTTAAACCAAACAAAGATCGAGGCAATGAAGCCCATCAGTGAGAGAGCGCCCAAGCTGTAGGAGAGGTAAGCCTCACCAGACCAGATGGATGCACGGCGTGACCAAGCAAAAGGCTTGGTAAGAATGTGGAAAATACCGCCAGCAATACAGATAAAGGCAACCCAGATGTGACCACCGACCACATCTTCCAAGTTATCGACGCTGACAATCCAGCCTTCGCCACCGAAGGGAGACTTGATTACATAACCGAAGATGACTGCTGGGTTCAATGTCGGATTGGTAATAATACGAACATCACCACCGCCTGGTGCCCAGGTGTCATACAAACCACCAAAGAACATTGCCTTTAGCACCAACAGCAGCGCACCGCATCCCAAAATAATCAGATGGAATCCGATGATGTTGGTCATCTTGTTCTTGTCTTTCCAGTCGTAACCAAAGAAAGAAGAGTATTCTTCTAAGGTTTCTGGGCCACGAACAGCATGATAGATACCGCCAAAGCCAAGGACGGCTGAGGAAATTAGGTGGAGTACACCGACAACAAAGTAGGGGAAGGTGTCGATAACTTCACCACCAGCACCAACACCCCAACCTTGGGTAGCAAGGTGAGGTAACAGGATCAAGCCCTGCTCGTACATGGGCTTTTCGGGAACGAAGTGAGCGACTTCAAACAAAGTCATCGCTCCAGCCCAGAATACAATCAAACCAGAATGGGCAACGTGAGCACCCAGTAGTTTGCCAGATAGATTGATTAAACGCGCGTTACCAGACCACCAGGCAAAGCCAGTGGATTCTTGGTCGCGTCCAGTACCGCCTAATATATTTGGTCTATTAGAGAGCGTTACCACGTGGTAATACCTCCTCAGGGAATACAAATTGTTCGTGGGGTTGATCTTGAGGAGCCATCCAAGCGCGGATACCCTCATTCAGCAAAATGTTTTTGGTATAGAAGGTTTCAAACTCCGGGTCTTCCGCCGCCCGTAATTCTTGGGAGACGAAATCATAAGCCCGCAGGTTGAGTGCTAAACCGACGATGCCGACCGCACTCATCCACAAGCCTGTAACTGGCACGAACAACATGAAGAAGTGCAACCAGCGTTTGTTTGAGAAGGCAATACCGAAAATCTGTGACCAGAAACGGTTTGCCGTCACCATTGAGTAGGTTTCTTCAGACTGGGTTGGATTGAAGGCGCGGAAGGTGTTAGCACCATCACCGTCTTCAAACAAGGTATTTTCGACTGTGGCTCCGTGAATGGCGCACAATAGAGCGCCACCCAATACACCCGCAACACCCATCATGTGGAAGGGGTTGAGTGTCCAGTTGTGGAACCCTTGCAGGAATAGTAGAAACCGGAAAATAGCAGCCACACCAAAGCTGGGTGCAAAGAACCACGACGATTGTCCCAAGGGGTACATCAGGAATACACTGACGAATACCGCAATCGGAGCTGAGAAGGCAAGGGCGTTGTAAGGACGGATACCTACTAGACGGGCAATTTCAAATTGCCGCAACATGAAGCCAATTAAACCGAAGGCTCCGTGCAGGGCCACGAATGGCCACAAGCCACCCAATTGGAACCAACGGGTGAGGTTGCCTTGGGCTTCTGGCCCCCACAACAGCAGTAGGGAGTGTCCCATGCTGTCGGCGGGGGTGGATACTGCCACTGTTAGGAAGTTACAGCCTTCTAGGTAGGAGGAGGCTAACCCGTGGGTATACCAAGAGGTGACGAAGGTGGTACCGGTCAGCCAACCGCCTAGTGCTAGGAAGGCGCAGGGGAACAATAATATCCCTGACCAACCTACGAATACGAAGCGATCGCGCTTGAGCCAGTCGTCTAAAACGTCAAACCACCCTCTACTAGGGGCGCGTCCAACTGCGATGGTCATCGGACTAATCCTCTTTTTACTAAAATTGCAACGTTTCTAAGACAGTGCGGAGAGCCAGTGTAACCGACTGCCGTGAGGAATTAACGTTTTTTTTGACAATCTCAACAGCGTGAAAGCAATTGAGATTCTGAGAGAAATCCTGATTTCACTAATCAGCATTTCTCTTTCTTTATGCCATTACACGTACCATCAGCTAGTAATCTAGCTTGTGGTAACTTAATGATTCTTAACTTATCATACTACTCAGGGTTTTTGCCTGATACACAGAAGCAAATCAGTCATGAAACACAAACCTTATAAATAATATAAATATCAGAAATTTTACAATTTGACACAACTTTTCTCAGAAATGTAAAAAAATTTAGTCTACCTCGACGTAGATAGGGAACTCATTCCCAAAAGGTGAAAAACAGGCAGGGAGCAGGGAGGACAGAGGACAGAGGGGCAGGGGAAGTAGGGGGAGAAAAGAATTACTGAACAATAACCCTCTGGCTCTTGAGCCTCAAGAGCCTCCCCTGCTTATCCGAACCGTATTTGGGGAAAAAGAATTTTTATCAGCCATTGAGTGAAGAAATTTAAGACTTAGTGCCCTAACAAATTATATTAAGTAGCAGGAACAGGGAAGGGGGCAGTTGAGTTTTTGTCAACAATGTTTGGTAAAATGTGGATGGTTACTTCGCCGCCACAGTCGTTGATACACCTCTGGAAAAACTATGTGAAACGTTGGACAAGGGGAAAGGAAGTTGGCACATCTTGACTAATACAAATAGCCTAAGTGGTTTGTCCCATAGCGCAAGTAAGCCATCATCCGGGACAGTAAAATTTGTAGGGTACAGGGTAAAAAATTCATCGTCTGCGGTAAAGTATACCGTGGACTTAAAACAAAGCTTCAGTGCCTCCTAAGCAATAGCCGGATTGGTACAGAAGCACACACTCTATGCAAGAGCATTCAGTGTGCTTTGTATATCACAGCGAGTATCTTACGGGGCAATGGTAGTTCAATGACGGCATCAACAACGATTAACAAAGGCGATCGCCTCCTGCATCAAAATGTTCTCGGTTCTCGTCGGTTCAGTAACTATTGCTGGGCAACTATCGTTACCTTGGGAGCAAGCGGCTTTTTATTGGCTGGGATATCCAGTTATTTAAAAGTTAATTTACTCATAGTTTCCGATCCAACTCAACTGGTATTCGTCCCCCAAGGATTGGTAATGGGGCTATATGGTACTGCTGGCTTGCTATTAGCTACATACCTGTGGCTAGTGATTTTATGGGACGTGGGAGGCGGTTACAACGAATTTAATCAGGAAACAGGCACAATCAAAATATTCCGTTGGGGATTTCCTGGCAAAAACCGCCGAATTGAGATTGACGGCCGCATAGAAGATGTGCAGTCCGTGCGAATAACCGTTAAAGAAGGTCTTAATCCCCTTCGCGCCCTTTATCTACGCATTAAGGGCCGGCGAGATATACCCTTAACACGGGTTGGACAACCGTTATCTTTAACAGAGTTGGAAACAGAAGGCGCAAAATTAGCTCGCTTTTTGGGAGTGTCATTAGAAGGGCTGTAAGGGAGTGGGGATGAGGGAGCGGGGGGAGCAGGGGAGGCAGGGGAAGAAGAATTATTGATTAATGACCAATGCTCAATGCCCAATTCCCAATGCCCAATGCCCAATTCCCAATGCTCCTGAAAACGATAAGATACTCTGGTTAAATCGGTAACAGGCAATGCGGTTAAAAATTTCACAATTTTTGCTTTCTCTTGTGATTATCAGTGCCTTGATGTTGGGAGGATGTTCAACACAGCAAGTCGCTTCTAATACATCTTCTCCAATCTCGGCAGCTACCTCGATCACAAGCGAGGCAAGCACCAAGACAACTAGTGAAGCAACATCTGTATCTCAAACTAATACTGAGAGTATTCCTGGACTGGCAGATTTACCACGCCTTGAAGGCAAGGCTACTGTGGTGCTAACGGTTAAAGGCTCACCGATTACTATCGAAGTAGACGGCACTAATGCCCCCATTACAGCTGGCAACTTCGTAGATTTAGTGCAGAAGGGTGTCTACGATGGTTTAGCTTTCCATCGAGTTGTACGCGAACCCCAACCGTTTGTAGTTCAAGGGGGCGATCCCCAAAGCAAAGACCCGAAAATTTCAGCAGATAGACTGGGAACAGGTAGTTATATTGACCCAAAAACGGGAAATGCTCGTTATATACCTTTAGAAATTAAGTCAAAAGGTTCAGATACTCCAATTTACAATAAACCCTTTGATGCTACAGCTCAAGCCGTAGTATTGCCCCATAAACAGGGTGCAGTAGCGATGGCACGATCGCAATCACCAGACTCCGCTTCTGCCCAGTTTTACTTTGCTTTAGCGGATTTAGCCTTCTTAGATGGTAGCTACGCCGTGTTTGGCAATGTCACTCAAGGCTTTGATGTAGTGAACAAAATTAAGCAAGGCGATCGCATTGACTCTGCTAAAGTCACCCAAGGTGCTGAAAATCTCAAAACACCAGGGCAGTAGGAAGAGAGCAGGGGGAGCAGGGGGAGATGAGGGAGCAGGGGGAGATGAGGGAGTAAAGGGAGCAAACAAGCGATTATTCTTCTTCATCCCCCTCATCTCCCTCATCTTCCTCATCCCCTCATCCCCCCAAATTGCAAGATGAGGGAGCAGGGGGAGATGAGGGAGTAAAGGGAGCAAACAAGCGATTATTCTTCTTCATCCCCCTCATCTCCCTCATCTTCCTCATCCCCTCATCCCCCCAAATTGCAAATTGGTTAAGGTTTGTGTCACTGGTATTGGTCTAATTTCCGCCTTGGGTGGAAACTTAGAGGATAGCTGGCAAAATTTAATTGCAGGTAAATCTGGAATTCGATTACATCAACCATTTCCAGAACTTACACCACTTCCTCTAGGTTTGATTGGTCAACAACCATCTGAATTGACAATGTTGACTCAGATGGTTGTTGCTTCTGCTTTGCAAGATTCTGGGTTAGTTTCACATGCAGCTGATTGTGCTGTAGTCATTGGATCGAGTCGCTCTTATCAAGCGTCTTGGGAAATTATGGCGCGGCAAATGTATGAAGACGTGGCGAATTTGCCTGTGTCCTCTTTTGGAAATTGGCTAGATACATTACCTCACATGAATGCGATCGCAGCTGCCAGGCAAATCGGTGCATCTGGAATGGTTTTAGCACCGATGGCAGCTTGTGCTACTGGAATTTGGTCTATTTCTCAAGCAGCTTTGCTTATACAAACTGGGCAATGTCAACAGGCGATCGCTGGCGCAGTGGAAGCACCAATTACACCCCTAACTTTAGCTGGGTTTCAGCAGATGGGTGCTTTGGCGAAAACTGGGGCTTATCCCTTTGATTTGTACCGAGAAGGCTTAGTGTTGGGCGAAGGCGCAGCTGTGTTTGTCTTAGAATCAGCAGAGTTGGCAAAACAGCGTCAAGCAAAAGTGTATGGTGAAATTCTCGGTTTTGGCTTAACCAACGATGCATATCATGCTAATTCACCAGAACCTGAAGGGAAAAGTGCGATCGCTGCCATCAAACAATGTCTAGAACGTAGTTGTCTCTCACCAGGTGATATTGATTATATTCATGCTCATGGCACAGCTACCCAGCTAAATGACCAAATGGAGAGCATAGTAATCCAGCGTTTGTTTCCCCAAGGGGTAGCAGTTAGTTCCACCAAAGGAAGCACAGGTCATACACTAGGGGCATCTGGAGCTTTAGGTGTGGCTTTTTCTCTCATGGCATTAAAGCATCAAATATTACCACCTTGTGTAGGATTGCAGCAGCCAGAGTTTGATTTAAATATTGTTACGGCAGCACGTCTAAGTAAAATTCGGCAGGTATTATGTTGCAGTTTTGGCTTTGGGGGACAGAATGCAGCGATCGCATTAGCAAGGTGAAATAGTCTTTGACACTCCCCATGCGTAAACGCAGGGGATTCCAGCGTCACTGACGTTCCTTGCTTTTACAGGTCTTTCGACCAATAGAAGTAGAGGGAACATCTCGACTGGCGTTACTTCCCGGATGCCCTCCG
>NZ_JAIVFQ010000032.1 GCF_020829495.1 Nostoc favosum CHAB5714
ATACACCAAACGCACACATCCCAAAGTTCTCCTCAACAGGGATTCCTGTTCGGGTGTCGGATAAAAACGGTAGCGGAAAGCTTGTTCCATATTTCACATTTTACCACAAATTTTGTAAAGCCGTGCTGGAAGCACGGGGTTTCCACCCACATTTTCTGATGAGAAAGCAAAGTGCCGTTTGCTTGCCCAAAACACTAAAATTAGTGCGTGATCTACCGAAATGAGAAAGAGCAAACTGGGGTTTGAGAAAGCAATATGCCTTTTTGCTTGCTGAATCTACTGAAATGAGAAAGCAAACTGGGGTTTGAGAAAGCAATATGCCTTTTTGCTTGCTGAATCTACTGAAATGAGAAAGCAAACTGGGGTTTGAGAAAGCAATATGCCTTTTTGCTTGCTGAATCTACTGAAATGAGAAAGCAATATGCCTTTTTACTTGCTCAAATATCACAATGAGAAAGCAAAAAGCTAGGACTTATACCAATTCACGAAAACCTTGATACGTATAGATTTATTGTTCTGACTTTTCACGGTATGTGGAAAAGGTCATTTTGATGGTTTCCCAAGCCCTTATTTCTCTGTTGTCTATTCTCATTAAATCAGAGTTATTGAGAATTAGCCTGTGGAAAAAACTACGCTTTTTATGGGCTTGAGGACTTCCCGTGAAAAGTCAGATTTATTGTTGGGGCATGGCAAAGACAAGCCCTTAATAACGTATTTGTATCATTATTAAAGTGAAATGGTATTACGCATTGACAAGAAATGCCAAATATGGATAAGGTTAAAAACCATATCTTTCGTAAGGGCACAGCATTGCTGTGCCCCTACAGCATGGCTCAAACCCTTTTTCCCCCAGCATGAACTGCCTTATCCCAACAATAATTATTTACGCCCACCTACTTATTGCCGCACAATAAGCCAAACCGAATTAACCCACGCTGATAACCGCGACGCATTAATCCCAGTGATAATGCCCCTTGGATAGTAGTCCAACCAGCATTTAGTAAGCCCCAAAACGCTTGGGGAGTGAATGCCGAATCAATCACCACGTTCCAAAAGGGGGCAACAGCAGTTGACCAATCGGCGGTGCGGATATTATGTAATGGTAGTTGATGTGCGATCGCTTCGTACTCTGGCAAAGAAATCACATAAGGCAAACAATACACCCGATAAATATCTTGTAAATGCTTTTCCTCATCCG
Organism: Nostoc favosum CHAB5714; assembly: GCF_020829495.1. Lineage (GTDB taxonomy): Bacteria > Cyanobacteriota > Cyanobacteriia > Cyanobacteriales > Nostocaceae > Nostoc > Nostoc favosum. The sequence continues at coordinate 1,199 of NZ_JAIVFQ010000032.1, forward strand.
CCGTTAGTGGAGACTCATCAGTTGGTCGATGACACCAAGTCACCATAATTAACTTGCCACCAGGCTTCAATACTCGATAGCACTCCTGGAGAAACTTGGTTTTATCTGGCATGTGTTCACCGCTTTCTAGCGACCAAACCAAGTCAAAAGAATCGTCAGCAAAGGGCATTGCTTGAGCATTTGCGACTTGGAACTGTGTTCTTAGGCTCAAATTAGCTTCCATTGCGCGTTCCGTTGCTCTGGCGGCTTGTACAGGACTCAGTGTAATCCCTGTAGCCTTAGCATTAAACTTTTGTGCGAGGTATAAAGAACTGCCGCCGATGCCACAACCCACATCTAGAATATTGTCAGCTGCTTGTACCCCTGCCCAATTCAGCAGTTCTTCGATTAAATCAATTTGAGCCTGACGGCGGTCTTTTTTCTGGGTACCATCAGCACCGTAATAGCCGTGGTGCATGTGTTCGCCCCAAATCTGTTCCCACAGACCAGAGGAAGCATCGTAAAATTGCTGAATTTGCTGGTAAAGTGTTGCGCTCATGAAAAAAGCTGTGTTAAGACAAAGCCGAATTAAAAAAAAACATACACATAGGCTACCATGTGTGTTTTTAATTAAATAAGGGTATTTTTGTTTCTAGAGAAGATCAACCGTAATGTATCCTTTTGGTAAAAATTTATCAGTTTTACCTTAATCAACTGTTCTTACTCCAATTTATACCAATCCTCGAAAAAAAGCGTACATATACAAAAGATATAAACCTAGATTAAATCTAACTTTCTGAATTACGAATTACGAATTACGAATTACGAATTAATTATGACTGTTGCTCGCACAATTTGTTTGGGTTTTCTAGCTGTCATCGCTGTAGGTACTATTCTGTTGATGATGCCTTTCTCGACTAGCAATGGTACTTGGAATGACCTGATTGTGGCGCTATTCACATCCACATCCGCAGTTTGTGTCACAGGTTTATCAGTAGTTGATCCTGGTACTTATTTTTCCTTTTGGGGTCAGTTGTTTATTGCGCTATTAGCTCAGATTGGCGGTTTGGGCTACATGACAACTACCACATTTCTGATTTTGCTCATTGGTCGTAGGTTTGATATGCGGCAAAAAATAGCCATTCAACAAGCTTTAGACCGACCGGGGATGAGTGGTAGCGCCCAAGTAATCCGTTCAATTATTGCCACCACTTTAATTTTTGAAATTACAGGTGTATTTTTACTTCTACCAGCTTTCGTTCCTGAATATGGATGGAGTAAGGGACTTTGGTTAGCAATTTTTCATAGTATCAATGCTTGGAATAATGCTGGTTTTAGTTTATTTAAAGATAACTTAATTGGGTATCAGTCATCCTTCTTAGTAGTCTTCACCATTACAATACTAATTATCTTTGGGGGAATTGGCTATCAAGTAATTTTGGAAATGTACCTTTGGTTCCGCGATCATATTTTCAAACAATCTATTAAAAACCAAATATTTTCTCTAGACTTTAAAGTTGCAACCAGCACAACTGTTATATTATTACTAATAGGATTCGTTGCTTTATTCTGTATAGAAATCAGAAATCCGGAAACATTTGGTTCTCTAAATTTACGCGACCAGATATTAGTAGCTTGGTTTCAATCAGTTACTCCTAGAACTGCTGGTTTTAACACCATCGATATTGGCAAAATGACCACTGCTGGCCTATTTATTACGATTGCACTAATGTTTCTTGGTGCAAGTCCAGGTGGTACGGGAGGAGGCATGAAAACAACTACTTTGAGAGTCTTGACCAGTTGTACCAAAGCTATCCTCCAGGGGAAAGAAGAAGTTTTATTATATGATCGCAAAATAGCAATATCTTTAATTTTAAAAGCTGTGGGTGTGTTGGTGGGTTCAGTAGCGACCGTGATTTTAGCTACGATTTTAATAAGCCTCACAGATCCAACATTAGATTTTATTAAAATTTTGTTTGAAGTGGTATCAGCCTTCGCTACTGTAGGGCTTTCTACAGGGATTACAGGAACTATCTCTACAACAGCAAAGCTCATCTTAATTGTCACTATGTACGTTGGAAGAGTAGGTGTTTTACTACTGATGTCCGCTATACTAGGAGACCCCCGCCCCACCAGAATTCACTATCCTGAAGAAAATTTACTCGTGGGATAGTTAGGGATAGGGAGTAGGGAGTAGGGAGTAGGGAGTAGGGGATGAGGGAGCAGGGGAGGCAGGGGAGGCAGGGGGAGAATAACTAATGACCAATGACCAATGACTAATGACTAACAACTAAACTGATAAAATATACATTTGAAGGCAAAAAATAAAATTTTTAATTCAAGCGGTATGAGCGTTTTTTGCCCTAAATACAGGGAGTCATAATAAGGATAACAACGGTGAATTTGTCATCATTAAGTTTTTTTCGCAGTTTACGTAAAGATAACCAGCAATTTGCTGTAATTGGGTTAGGTCGCTTTGGTAGGTCTGTCTGTTCCACACTGCACAATTTTGGCTATCAAGTGCTAGCAACAGATATTGATGAAAAACGAGTTTCAGAAGCATTAACTGAGGGAATAGTTGGTCATGCTTTGCAACTAGACTCTACAGAACCAGCCGCACTCAAAGAAGCTGGAATTTTTGAATTTGATACTGTAATTGTAGCGATTGGCAACTACGTTCAAGAAAGCATCATAACTACCCTAAATGTGAAAGAGGCTGGTGTACCCCACGTCGTTGCCAAAGCTTCTAGTGAAGTTCACCGTAAACTGTTGCAGCGAGTAGGAGCAGATCATGTTGTTTTTCCTGAGTATGAAGCGGGTTGTGCCTTAGCGCGTACCCTTACTAAACCAGCAATCTTAGATCGGTTTGACCTAGACCCAGATAACAGTATTGTAGAGTTGATTGTGCCTGATGAATTTCACGACAAAACAATCACTGAGCTTCAACTTCGTAACCGCTACGGTTTAAATTTGCTAGCAGTGAGCCAGGATGGTAAATTTATAATTAATCCTGACCCCACCAAGCGTTTAGAGCGTGGTTCAGCAATGGTAGTTATTGGCTGCAACAAAGATATCAATCGTTTGCCGATTTAAAAAAGTTAGGAGTTGAGAGTTAGGAGTTAGGAGTTAGGAGTTAGAGTTATTAACTATCAAAGAAAATAAAAGCGCCAGTCGCCAGAATTGATTCTGAATTCTGACGACTGGCGGATCCCTGATTATATAAACTGACTCCCAAGTTATAGTAAGCTGAGGCATTTTTAGGATTTAGGCGAATAGCTTGCCGATAAACAGAAATAGCCTCAGAAGGTTGACCATGAATTGCTAGCAAATTTGCCATATTGTTGTAGGCTGTGGCATTTTTAGGATCTAGCAGCAAGGCTTGGCGATAAGTGCCGATCGCAGGCTCTATTTGACCTTGTTGTTGCAAGGCGATCGCTAAGTTAAAATAAGCGTTGGCATTGCTGCTATCTAAATTAATTGCTTTTTGGTATGTTGCGATCGCATCCTCAAGCTGTCCTTGTTCATACAGCGCCAAACCCAGATTATACAGTGCTGCTACCCTTGTGGAATCTATCACAAGACTCTGGCGATAAGCTATAATAGCTGCCTCTTTTTCTCCTTGTTGGTGCAACACTAACCCCAGGAACATTTCTAGAAAAGCCACAAATAATGCCAGTGGACGGATGGATTAAAACTTCAGCGAACCTTATTGCCCTCACGCCTGACTTAGAACTCCCACAGCTGACGGCAAAATTAGCATTGCATCGCCGAATGAATAAAAGCGATATCCAAAAGCGATCGCTTCGTTGTATATATTCAATAACCGTTGTCTGCCAATTAGCGCACTTACCAACATCAGCAAACTAGAACGCGGCAGGTGAAAATTAGTAATTAAACCATCCACCACCCGCCATTGGTAGCCGGGATAAATAAACAGGTCTGTTTTCTGGCAAAATGGTTGTAAATTCCCAGATTGAGCCGCCCCTTCTAAAGCCCGTACTGCCGTTGTTCCCACAGCGATAATTCGACCGCCAGCTGCTTTAGTGGCGCGGATTTGCTCTACTGTAGCGGCGGGGACTTCAATCCATTCTTCGTGCATCTGGTGGGTAGTTACATCCTCCACTTCCACAGGGCGAAATGTACCTACACCAACGTGCAGCGTTATAAAAGCTTGATTTATATTGCGATCGCGCAACTTTTGTAATAATTCTGGGGTAAAGTGTAATCCTGCCGTAGGAGCTGCGATCGCTCCTGGTTGTTTGGCATAAACTGTCTGATACTGATCATCAGCAGCTGACGAGGTAGTGATGTACGGTGGTAGCGGGATTTCACCAAATACCTCTAACAGTTGCACCAAAGATTTTCCCTCTGGCACATCAAATTGTAACAAACGCCCCCCCGTTGCTGCGTCTGTTTCTAGAACCGTAGCCATAAGGAGGTGAGGGGATGAGGGGGATGAGGGGGATGAGGAGGATGAGGAGGATGAGGAGGATGAGGGGGATGAGGAGGAGTTTACTTCCCCTGCTCCCTCATCTCCCCCTGCTCCCTCATCTCCCCCTGCTCCCTCATCTCCCATTGCATCAAAAATAATCTTCGTTCCCTGTTTGAAGCTTTTTCCTGGCTTAACTAAAGCTAACCAACAGTTGTACTGCCGTTCTTCTAAGAGCAACACCTGGATTTTACCACCAGTGGATTTATGGCCATAAAGTCGCGCTGGAATGACTCTTGTATTGTTCATAACCAACAAATCACCAGAGCGCAGCAGTGCAGGCAAATCATGGAAAATGTGGTGCAAGGGTGCTGTTTCGATGCCTGTAGTTGGAGAATCAACCACGAGTAACCGTGAGCTATCTCTAGGAACTGCTGGGTTTTGGGCAATGAATTCTGGAGGTAGTTCGTAGTCATAGCCAGCTACCGAGCAATCTAATTCAAAATCTTTTTCTTGTGGGCGAGAGGTATCTTTCAAATTGGCTTCTACCAGTTTTTAGTTTATTTAGTATTTATACTCTCTTAAAAAAGCTTGTTTGAGTTTTCCCTTCTAAAGGAACTTTAAGGGATTTTCGTTCAGTTTCATCACTTGACTATAAGATGGGTACTATTAGGTAACACGGAAAAATTAACATAAAAATTGGGTAAACCTCCCCATCTAAAAAGGGGGGCTTTTACCCTACCGGGAACAGGCAATGATTGACGAATATATATATGTAGGATTGGCTTTGATCCCAAGCACCAACAAACATGGAATACTTGTACTATCTGGCAAATGCCAGTCTAACCCTGAGGGTCGTTCAACATCTGCACGCTAGACCCCAGACACCAGTTTCTTTCGTCACCGTAATTCATCAAATTGATGGCTGGGTGGTTAGGATCAAACTCAAAGGTCAAGTCTCGCCCCAAGAAGATGGCGACTTTCGCGCTTTTCTAAATGAATTAGGAATTAGCTACGAACCGCCAATGAGGGTGCAAATGGCACTTTGGAGTTTGGAAGCCGGACAATGCCCTGTGGACGTGATGCGTCGGTATCAGGTTGCGATCGTTTCTCATGGTAGCCCAGAGAGAGACGAAATCGAGGCGTTCCGGCAACAATTTGTCCGGGGCTTAGGCTATTGTCCAGAAACTTTGGCGTAATCCTATTTGGTTTTAACGCCACCACAAAATTATTGGTCATTGGTAATCAAAATATTTTATCGATTACCGATTAACCATTATCAATTGAAGAGTCGAAAGCTGCCAGAATGTATTCTTGCAGCTTAAACTTGTATCCGGCAGCTGATGAAGTAGCTAGAGCTTCCTGGGTTGCTGTAACCACAGTCAGATTTTTTGATATCCTTTGACAGTAGACAATAGCAACATCAAATCGACAAGAATAATCTGCCTTCTCAGGGTACTGGGCTAAAAACATTCCAGCTGTGCGCGAGATTTTTGCTTGCTTTTGTGGGGTGATTGCGCTTCTTCCCCCTGCATCCCAACTACCTGAACTGCGGGTTTTGACTTCCACAAATGCCAATAATGAGTGGAGAGTGCTGATTCCTGTTAGCGGATAGCTATGGTTTAGTCCGTGCTGAGTAAGGAGTTTTTCCCCAGTTCGTCCATCATGTTGGGCGATTATATCGATTTCTCCCCAGCGACTGGAAAAGCGACGATGGAGAATAATCCAACCTGTAGATTGCAACCATTGGGCTACTAGGTCTTCTCCTAATTGACCAATATCTGGATAATGAGATGGAGGAAGGTTAGCCATTGACTAAAAATATCATGAATTCTATGAATTCTAGGTTAAGCGATGCCTGCGGCGGGCTACGCCTACGCATAACAGGTTCTAAGCGAAACTCATCCCGTACTGAGTTGGGGCGCAAGTGTAAAACAGACCATAAGATTTGGGCAAGTATACTCAGCTTATTCCTTTGGGGAATAGTTGGCATCACGGCAACCGTCGGTTTTGCTCCCACAGCTTTAGCACTTGAATATAATAAAGAAATTTTGGTTGACGCTGATTTCTCAGGACGTGATTTAACAGATTCCAGCTTTACCAAAGCTAATCTTCGCCAGAGCAACTTCAGCCACGCTAATTTGAACGGTGTGAGTTTCTTTGCAGCAAATTTGGAGTCTGTGAATTTGGAGGGAGCTGACTTGAGAAATTCCACTTTAGACTCGGCTCGTTTAGTTAGAGCAAATTTGACAAATGCACTGTTGGAGGGTGCTTTTGCTGCTAACGCCAGATTTGATGGCGCAATCATTGACGGGGCAGATTTTACCGATACGCTGCTGCGTTCCGATGAGCAAAAAAAATTGTGCAAACTTGCCAAGGGAACTAATCCCATTACAGGACGAGATACGCGTGACACGTTATTTTGTCCTTAGTATTTTCTAGCTGGGAATTGGGAATTGGGAATTGGGCATTGGGCATTGGTTATTCCACTCTTGCTTCCCCTGCTCCCCCTGCTCCTCTTCCCCCCATTCCCCATTCCCTACTCCCCATTCCCTACTCATAAAATATTGAGCAACTACCAACCACTAACACCAATCTTTTGACAAACAATTTTCATTCCTTTGCCTGGTGAAGAACTTGCTACAAAAGGGATTTCTCCTTTTTCCTTATCCTCTTCAAGTAGCTGTCCTTCTGGCCCGTAAATCGCAATGCGATTGCGAAAAAGCCGCGATTCTGTGCAAGATGCATCGAAGGTAGTCTCGAAGACGCCATCTCCGTAGATCCCGTAAAGCTTGTATGTCGTGCCCTTAATAGTTTCCGTGTCCAGAGCTACGCTGTTTCCCAATTTATCATGCCCTACAGTAATATATCTTTCTACATCTTGAGCGAATACACTGCCACTGCTCAATAAAATAGCGATCGCTCCCACCATGCCGCTTATCTTAAAATACATACGCTTTAAAAATATCAAGATTTCATATATTTCTACCCGCAATCAAAGCGGTTCTGGCACTGTAAAAGCACTGAAATCAAGACGGAGCAAGGTGTTATACTAGTTAGTAATACCTTATGGGAAGCGTAAAGCACTAAATAAATAGCTGCAATACTTGTCAAAGTATGAGTGAAACACTTGCTGATATTGCCATACCGCCTCAGTTTCCCGATCACACTCAACTACCAGAGTCTGATGGTACGTTTGTGAAAAATTTTCAAGAGCATCCCCAAACGATCATTCTCACAGATTCAATTGCTCAAGTTTTGCAAAGCCTACATCCAGATGGACAGTATTGCATTGGTCAAGATTGTGGTATTTACTGGCGAGAGACTGAACCACCAGAAAAAGGAGCAGCAGCACCGGATTGGTTTTATGTCCCTGGCGTACCACCAAGGCTAGACGGCAAAAACCGTCGCTCCTATGTTTTGTGGCGGGAATACATACCGCCATTGATTGCCATAGAACTAGCTAGTGGTAATGGCGATGAAGAACGAGATGTCACTCCTTTACCTCTAACTGGTAGTCGGGAAGGCGCAAAACCAGGTAAATTCTGGGTATATGAGCGAATAATCCGAATTCCCTACTATGCCATTTATGAAAGTAGTAATGACAAACTAGAAGTTTATCACCTGGTAGATTTTTCTTACCACAAGATGCAGTCTAATGAGCGAGGCCACTACCCAATTCCTCCTTTAGGAGTAGAATTAGGGTTATGGAAGGGAAACTACTTGAATAATCCTGAGCAATTTTGGTTGCGCTGGTGGGATTTACAGGGAAATCTGTTACTGATTGGTAAAGAAGAAGCCGAGTTGCAAAGGCAAAGAGCCGAGCAAGCAGAACGAAAAGCTGCACAATTAGCAGAACGGCTCAGGGCAATGGGTATCGATCCAGATGTAGAGTAATATTTACTAAGTTATGGCAAGCCGAAAAACTTAGTAATCATAGGCAAAAGCTTACCACATACTTCAACCAGCTTTTCAGTAGTAGATAAATCAGCGATGTCTACGACGGGCTACGCCAACGCACCTTTCAAGAACTTGAGGGCTGTTTTTGCTATCTTCTGCATGGCTCCATTTTATGGGTTTGGCAGTGGGGCGATCGCATCTGTGTTCAAATGGGAACCATAAGAAAATAAGCTAATACCATACTTTGGTATGAAGCAAAGAAAGGTAATACATCACACTAAATTGGTTTACCCATGTCTGACGAACAAGAGCGTAATTCCGCTTTTAACGCTGCTGCCAAGATTAATGTTCAACATGCCCAATTACAGGATTTATCCTTAAGTGCAGCCCGTAGATTATATAAAGGTGAGATTCGACCTGGTGATCCGATAAGAACTAGAGTGCAAGCCCAAGAAATGTTAGATAAAATCCCTCCATCTTAAAGAGCAGGGATTGATGGCAAATCTACTGATGTTAATACCCAAAAAGACCTATCAGATAAGCACGCTAGTCACATCAAACCGCATAGCAAAGGCGGCTCAAATGATCCGAAAAATATCAAGTGGGAAAACGCCAAAGATAATTTAGCCCGTGGCGATAAACCCATGACTTCGCAGGAGCAAATAAGACTAGATGCTAAATGGCATTTTGACAACCTAACAGGTGCAGTTAAGGCAGGTGTTAAAGCCGCGCCTCTGGGAGCAGCCATTGGTGTAGCGACGACAGCACCATTTTCGTTACTAACCAACGCGCTGCGCGTAGTTCGGGGTGAAATTTCTGCACAAGAAGCCGCTATAAAAACATTGAAAGATACCGTAAAAGGCGGCACAGTTGGGGGTGTGACAGCGTTTGTAACCACAACAGTAGCAGCAGCTTGTCCACCAATTGCGATCGCTTTAACCGCAGCAGCACCAGTTTTAGCTATCGTTGGAACTGCGGGGATGGTTTACGAGTTTTTTAAAATCCTCGATGACCATAAACAGGCCGTGAAAATCTATTATGAATCTTTAACTCAACAAGAATTAGAAAGATTACAAGCAATTGAAAATGAACTGATTTATGAACATCAGAAAAATCTAGAGTTTTTGACCAAAGCAGAAGCAATTAATGTTTCAAAACTAGACTTTCTATGGCTTCAAGCTGCCGTTGATACAATCTGAAATGGGATATTCTCTAAAACAACTTGTGGCAACTGACCCGATCCAATAACCTCTTTTGCATCAAGAATTTCTACACCAACTAAAACTTCACCCGCACCAATATTTAGTGCTATTTCATCGTTTAAGCGTAAAGTACGACATTCATGATGTCCATCGACTAGGCGAATATAAAGTGAGTCAGTTTCTTGGTCATAACTAATTTTCATAGCGTCGCTTTCCTCAAAAATAAAATGTATACACAGTAATCACTACAATCTCTGTTTCGCTTTCGGCAATGATTGGCGAAACTCGTTTAATAGCATAGGAGCGCCCTTGCCATTCTCTATTGAACTGAAAGTCGTAACGATATTCAAGTCTGCCTTGCAAGGCTTGCTTTTGATTGCCATTAAGAATTGCTTCAGTTACTTCTAGCTCATTTGTACCACGCTCTATGCATTGCAATAAAGCGTGTTTCGTAAACCGAATTGGCTTCATAGAGTTTACTTGAACTTGCTCCTGTCAACACTGTAACAAGACATAAGCTAAGAAATGGTCGTAGACTATAAAAGTCAAAAAGCTTGAACAAAGACTGATCACAACATTGAGCAGGAACTAGCTAAAAAACAGCGATGGGCTACGCCCTACCGGAGGCGATCGCACTCCACCAAATACAATTAGGAACTAGTGTTGTACCTCAAAATTTATCTCACACTCCTAAACCACTCAGTAATTCCCTGAGCGATCGCATTTGCCGTTTTCTTCTGTTCCTTTGGGTTCACTATCTGCTCAAATTCATCGGGATTGCTCATAAAACCCAATTCCAGCAACACTGATGGCGCAGCCGCCGGACGTGTCAGCGCTAGGTTGTTCCAAAACACGCCATAATAAGGTCTGCTGAGTTTTTTGACTACATAGTTCTGTAAAAATATTGCGAGGTTATGGGCTTGGGGTTGATACCAAAAAGTGCCGAATCCCTTAGTCTTTTCGGCATCGCCATCATCGGGTAGGGAGTTGTGGTGTATCGAAATAGCGATCGCAGGTTCTTCTTGACTGATAATTGCCTGACGTTCTGCTAATGAAACCTCCTTATCATCCTCCCGCGTCATCACCACTGTTGCTCCTCGCTTCACCAACTCATCCCGCAGCAACTTCGACACCACCAAATTCACATCTTTTTCTAAATATCCAGTTGGCCCACTGGCACCAGATTCTTTACCGCCATGCCCAGGATCTAGTACAATCTTGAGATTAGCTAAAGGCTTGCGTCTTGAGTTCCCAATTTTCGGCGGATGACGCAAAGCCAAAACCAGGGTTGTACCGTCATATCTCAGCTTATATCCCCACTGTTGAGCTTTTTTGAGGTTAAAGGTGTATTTTACTTGTTCTGGAGCCTCCTGTTGCCAATCTAGGCGAGAAATTAGGGGGTCATCATCCAGTCGAATAATGTCCGTTTGGGCAGTGGTATTGTAGAGAGTGAGAGCGAAAGCACCCTCACTTTGTTGCACGCTCACAGGTACGGGAACTTGTAAGGGGAAAACTATCTCTGTCGCACCAGGGAGTTGACGGTATCCGACACTGCGAATTATTGTCTGTGGCGGAACTGCACCAGGTAAAATGCGCGTTTCTTTACTATTAATCCAAGCGCCATAGTCTAGGCGCAACCATTCACCTTCCCTACCTGTTACTGTTGCGCGTGTGCCTTTGGGCAGTGGTGTAAGTCGAGAATAATCGGTGCTTGGGCCAGTGCGAGCAGCACCTGACTCTACTGTAACCTCAGAAACTGGCAACTCTGCTCTTGAGAGGATTTGAATTTTACCAGCCCCTGGTTGAGTTATCTTCTTGCCATTGAGCGTCAGGTGAAACTGAGGTTGTCCCAGATCGGCGGCTGTTGCTACTGTGGTGCAACCTTTATAATTGCCTACGCTAGACTGGGCATAAGGCTGATTTTGCCCTGTCAGAGCTGCCAAATTACTTGGTAGTTGTGCCTGTTGAGGTTGGGGTGGAAGGGCAATAATTTGATTAGCCAACTTGACAGATACGCTAGCGTTAGGGGGTGCGATCGCACTAAAACAAATTAGCTCTCCCGGTAGTCTGGCAATGTCAACTGCGGGAGTCAGGGAATCTTTAGCAAAGGCTAACCCCTGTGGTAGCTCAGGATCAGTGGTAAGCCTTGTCACTTTAATCTGGAGTTCTTGATTTTGGTGACGCACAGTAAAAAGATTCTCCCCCAACTGCAAGGGGAAACTAGGGGAAAAATGACCAGCTTTGCTGCGGGTAATTGGCTTACTATTGATCAAAACCTGACCATCTGGTGGTGCAGTCCCCAGAAAGAAGATTTTTTGGGCACTCGTCTGGTAGCTTGTTTGGGGAAAAACGACTATAAGAGATGGCTCTGCCAATGCTACGGAGGAGGTGACAATACAGCCTAATATTACTAATCCTAAAAGGTTTTTCACAAGCTCAATCACACAAGATTACACCACAACAACTGTGGCACAATGACGGGATGTATTTTTAGAAGTTGTTAGAAATTCAAACTAGTATGACTAAGTTTATTTTTGTAACTGGGGGCGTAGTTTCCAGTATTGGTAAGGGCATTGTAGCAGCAAGTCTAGGGCGTTTGCTCAAGTCGCGCGAATATTCCGTGTCGATTCTCAAACTCGACCCTTATATCAATATCGATCCTGGAACAATGAGTCCCTTTCAGCATGGGGAAGTATTCGTTACCCAGGATGGTGCGGAGACAGATTTGGACTTGGGGCATTACGAACGCTTCACCGATACCTCAATGTCGCGGTTGAATTGTGTAACTACTGGCTCGATTTACCAGGCAGTTATCAATAAAGAGCGACGCGGAGACTACAATGGCGGCACAGTACAGGTTATTCCTCATATTACTAATGAAATTAAAGAGCGGATTTTGCGAGTTGCTAAAAGTACAAACCCATCTGTAGTAATTACAGAAATCGGCGGTACGGTGGGAGATATTGAATCACTACCATTTTTGGAAGCAATTCGCCAGTTCCGCAAAGAGGTGGGGCGGCAGAATGTGCTGTACATGCACGTAACGTTGGTACCGTGGATTGCCTCTGCGGGTGAGATGAAAACGAAGCCAACACAGCATTCAGTTAAAGAACTCAGATCCATTGGCATTCAACCAGATATTTTAGTTTGTCGGAGCGATCGCCCCTTACCCAAGGGATTAAAGCAGAAATTGTCGGGATTTTGCGATGTGCCGGAAGAATGCGTCATCACTTCTCAAGATGCCAAAAGTATTTATGAAGTACCCCTGAATCTAGAACGGGAAGGAATGGCAGAACAAGTGCTGAACTTGCTGCAAATGGAACAGCGCAAACCAGATTTGACGCAGTGGCAAACCTTGGTACAACGGTTACATAGTCCCAAGCATGAACTAGAAATTGCCATTGTTGGTAAATATGTGCAGTTAAGTGATGCTTATCTATCTGTAGTGGAAGCATTAAACCATGCTGCAATTTCCACTTATGGCAAACTGCGCCTGCGTTGGGTGAATTCAGAAGATTTGGAAACTGAACCAGCCGAAACTTATCTTAAAGGTGTCGATGGGGTAGTTGTGCCAGGAGGTTTTGGGGTTCGGGGGGTGGATGGCAAAATTGCCGCTATTAAATACGCCCGCGATCGCCAAATTCCCTTTTTGGGTTTATGCCTGGGTATGCAATGTTCTGTGATTGAATGGGCCAGGCACGTAGGGGGATTAACAGGTGCTAATAGTGCTGAATTTGACCCTCATACAACTGATCCGGTAATTAATTTATTGCCAGGACAGCAGGAAGTAGTCGATTTAGGGGGTACAATGCGCTTAGGGCTATATCCCTGTCGTGTTCTTCCTGATACAGTGGCTTTCAAGCTTTATCAAGAAGATGTAATTTATGAACGACATCGACATCGGTATGAGTTCAACACTACTTACCGCGATTTGTTATTAAAGTCTGGCTATGTGATCAGTGGTACTTCTCCCGATGGACGTTTAGTTGAAATTGTGGAATTACCCAAGCACCCATTCTTTCTTGCTTGCCAATTTCATCCAGAATTTCAATCGCGCCCCAGTAGCCCTCATCCTTTATTTAAAGGGTTTATTCAAGCAGCGATCGCTCTTTCTCTTTCAATTTCAGGTACACCAACACCATTGGAGGTGTCTTAATAATTCAAAATTCAAAATTAATTGCAACATTAACTTAGGGCTTCAGTAGATTTGGACATACAGGGTGCATCATTCGTAAATTTCGGACTTGGGGAGATGTTGTGGCGTACTGGGTGAAAATCCTTTACGAAAGGAGAGAATATGTAGTGAATTTTGAACGTGTCCATGCTTTTTGTTATGAACTAAATGGCAGGGTTACTTTTTGGTTACCCGATAGTGCCATTCCGATAGTGATTAACCCGCAAAATAGCTTGGAAGATTATCAAAAGATCCTCGATTATTTAGAATGTGTGACTGGATTAGAATTAGATCATGCCCACTGGGTAAAAATCTATTACGATAAAAACGAATATGTAATTAATCTCAACTGCATCAGTTCTTTTTGTCATGAACCGAATGGCAGGATAACTTTTTGGTTGCCAGATGGCACTATTCCCATCATCATCAACCCTGTAAGTAATCCTGAATCTTATGAAAAAGTCGTGAAATACGTTAAGAAAGCAACAGGATATTCTTTGTCTTAGTATTAATTAGTAATATAGCGTTTCGTAATAAGCGTGATGTATAGCTTAACCTCACCCCGATAAAGCTGTGCTTCATCTCCCCTCTCCTTAGTAAGGAGAGGGGTTGGGGGTGAGGTTTTAATCCCCGATTAATTCTCCAAGGCGCTTCAATACACTGAGTACTTGCTGTAGTTCTGAATCGCGTTCAATTGATAGCGCATAAGATCGTGCATACCAAGGATGTTCTTGTTGAATCAATTTGATAAAAACAAATTCTCTACCGTTGATTAGTAAACCAAAAGTCGGTTGTGCAGGATTTGGACAATCAAGCATATAAGTGAGTGCTTGAGGTAAGGCTGCCATCACATCAAATTTACTGCTTTTAGATTCGATGACAAGTACCCAAAAACGTTTTTGGATGACAAGAACATCAATGTTTCCTTTAACGATAAAGCTTTCGTCTTCAGCAGAAATCTCAACAGAAGTCTCGGTTTCAATCTCAAAAGGAGGTTGATAAAATCCAGCTAAATCGAGTAAAGGAGACAGCACTACCATCTTTACCGCCTCTTCTGACATCAGACGGTGCTTACTCAAGTTTAAATAGTTGCTTTTTACTCGTGCGATCGCTTGCTTTTCACCATCAGTCAGAGTTGGTATTTCTGTCCACTCTGCAAAGAAGTTGGTGTCTGTGGCAAGTTGTAAACCAAATTTTTCTTCTAATTCGTAAAGACTGATATCTCTAGCTGAAATTGTTTGAACCATAATTTAAAATCCTGAATGTTGTTTAATCGCAAAAATCAAAGAATATATCTTTAAAAAGGAGCGATCGCTTTTAAACGAATGCTGTTTACCTCCTGACTCGCGATCGGACAAACCCTATTTCCTCGTCAGTTTCCGAAAGTTTGTGATCTACTGAATGTAAAAGTTTGTAACCGATTGCATAATTCCTAAAACTCAGCCGTAATTTTACATATAGGACTCCTATTTGATTTTTGAAATAGACGTAGGGTGTATTAGGAAAACGTAATGCACCCTAAGTATACTTAGACTGTTTGAAAAATCAAATCGGATTGCTATAGCTTTATCTTGCAATATTACTATGTGCAACTTTGGTAGTGTGTTAATCAAGAAAAACAGCTATGCAACATAAAACTGACTTTAATGGCGACGGCTTAAGCGACTTCATCCGCCAAGAAAAAGGCACATGGGTCGATGGTGTTCGTGATGCTGAAGTATATCTGTCCAGAGGAAACGGTACCTTTAATGCGGGACTAGCGTTGACGGATGCCTCAGCAGTGAACGGGAACTTTGTGAATCTGATTGCAGGAGACTACAATGGCGACGGCTTAAGCGACTTCATCCGCCAAGAAAAAGGTGCATGGGTCGATGGTGTTCGTGATGCTGAAGTATATCTGTCCAGAGGAAACGGCACCTTTAATGCGGGACTAGCGTTGACGGATGCCTCAGCAGTGAACGGGAACTTTGTGAATCTGATTGCAGGAGACTACAATGGCGACGGCTTCAGCGACTTCATCCGCCAAGAAAAAGGTGCATGGGTCGATGGTGTTCGTGATGCTGAAGTATATCTGTCCAGAGGAAACGGCATCTTTAATTCAGGCATAGCGTTGACGGATGCCTCAGCAGTGAACGGGGACTTTGTGAATCTGATTGCAGGAGACTACAATGGCGACGGCTTAAGCGACTTCATCCGCCAAGAAAAAGGTGCATGGGTCGATGGTGTTCGTGATGCTGAAGTATATCTGTCCAAAGGAAACGGCACCTTTAATGCGGGACTAGCGTTGACGGATGCCTCAGCAGTGAACGGGAACTTTGTGAATCTGATTGCAGGAGACTACAATGGCGACGGCTTCAGCGACTTCATCCGCCAAGAAAAAGGTGCATGGGTCGATGGTGTTCGTGATGCTGAAGTATATCTGTCCAGAGGAAACGGCATCTTTAATTCAGGCATAGCGTTGACGGATGCCTCAGCAGTGAACGGGGACTTTGTGAATCTGATTGCAGGAGACTACAATGGCGACGGCTTAAGCGACTTCATCCGCCAAGAAAAAGGTGCATGGGTCGATGGTGTTCGTGATGCTGAAGTATATCTGTCCAAAGGAAACGGCATCTTTAATTCAGGCATAGCGTTGACGGATGCCTCAGCGGTGAACGGGAACTTTGTGAATCTCGTATAGGGGCTAAACCTAGAGAAACTGTCATCTAGTGCCAAGTAGCCTAAAAGTATTGCTCTGAATGGCTTTCAGTAGTATACACTACACAAGTTGAGAACTTTTTCACAAGTTCGGGCTGGGGCAATACGGTTCGGTTAAGATCCCCCCGCCTACGGCGACCCCCTTAAAAAGGGGGTAAAAGAGGGTTAGGAGCAAGCCTTTTTCAGGGGAGCCAGCGCGGTCTTCTCCCTTGGCGCTAGCCTCTCCCAATGTGAGAAGGGGAGACGCTAAAAGCGATAGCGCAGCGTTAGCGAGTCAGACGCTCCTACGTCGCTACCGCTTCGCTATCGAGCGTCTGAGGTCTCCCCAAGTGGAGCGACTGGCGTGGGTTGGGGGGATCTTCAAAATATGAAAACGTTAACCGAAGCGTATTGCGGGCTGGGGGAGCGTAGCTGAAAGCCACATTCAACACAATAAAGTTGCCTCACACTCCCCTGACGGATGAGACGTGGGGCAACTTTATTGTTTAAGCTAAAATTCCGAATAGTGTTGCCATGCCAACTTTGCTGCACCTACTATCCCAGCAAAATTGCCTAACTCCGCTGGCAATATTTGTAAACCCACCCGTGATAAAGGCTGCACTCGCTTCTCAATTTCTGCCTTCACTGCTGGTAAGAAAAACTCAAAGCTGCCACTTATACCACCACCAATGACGATCGCTTGCGGTGTGAGTACATAAATCAAACTCGTCAAACCAATTCCCAAATATTTACCATATTCTTGCCAAAAAGTCAATGCTGCGGTATCTCCTTGTTGGGCAAGAAAACCCAATTCGACAGGTTCCTTGAGAGTGCGACGGCGAATTGCAGTAGCACAAGCATATTGTTCCAAAGAGCCTTGATTGCCACTATTACAAATTGGGCCATCAGGATTTAATGAAATTAAACCTAATTCCCCAGCTGCTCCTTGATGTCCAACAAACAGTTTGCCATCCAGGATAATCGCGCCACCAACCCCAGTCCCCAAAGTTAGCAGAATCAGATTTTGAAAGTGACGACCGGCTCCCAACCAAGCTTCTCCCAAAAGAGCGCAATTAGCATCATTAGCGATCGCAGTAGGTTTGCCAGTTTTAGCTTCTAACCAGCCTGCTAAAGGCACATCGACCCATCCAGGTAAGTTAATGGCGATTTTGGCAATGCGTCCTGCTGCATCAGATGGGCCAGGAGTCCCAACACCAATAGCAACAGCTTGATTATCTGGATCAATTTGAGCGATCGCATCTACGATCACCGCCAGCACCGCCTCCGGTGTCGTCGGCTGGGGAGCCGCCACAGTCAAAGATTGCAGACAAGTACCATCGGGTGTAAAACGCCCCAGCTTAATTGCCGTTCCCCCCACATCAATGCCAATTACTTGAGAACTCACCACTTTAAAATCCTCACACCAAACCTTTGCGTAGCCTCTGCGCTTACCTCTGCGCGACGGCAGTCGCTACAACGGGGAGGCAGCGCGGTCTTGGGGGTTTCCCCCATGAGCGACTGCCGTGGGAACCCCGCAACGCGCTGCCTCCCCTCTGCGTTTAAATTTCACCCCTAAATTCGCCATTATTTTCCGCAAATCTGTACTTAGCCTCTTAGCGCGAAAAAATTCTAATCTAAATTTTCTATCTATTCTATTGAGTGCGAGTCGTTTTCATTACCGATCTTAAGACGCGGGGCTTTCAACTCCGCTCTCTGTAAATTAGCAACAGTTGTAGTACGAACACTCGATTGCTCTTGCCAAGCTGTAATTGGCGCACCTCTTAAGATACCAGCAAGAGCAACGGAAAGGATAAACCCGCCAGTAGCAGCAGCAATTAACGTTAGATTATCTTTCATACAAATCTCTCTATTGTTTATTTGTCATTTGTCCTTTGTCTAAAACTAATGACCAATGACTACTTTCGGATTCTATTTTCTCTTCGTAACCGGGGATTGACAAATTCATTTAACCCTTCACCAAGTAGTGATAACCCTACCACCATGAATGTCATGGTTAAACCAGGGAAAAGTGTAGTCCACCAAATTCCAGTAGGTAGAGCTTCTAAGGCTTGCTTTAAATCATGTCCCCATTCTGGCACTTCTTCGGGAAGTCCTAGCCCCAAAAAACCCAAACCGCCCAACACCAAAATCGCATCAGCAGCGTTGAGTGTGAATAGGACGGGTACGCTTTGAATGACGTTGAAAAACAGATAACGAGAAAGCACAACCCAAGTAGAAGCGCCCATTGCTTGAGCAGCTTCGATGAATACTTCAGTTTTCACACTCACAGTGTGGTTGCGAACAACGCGGTAATATTGGGGGATGTAGGCAATGCTAATAGCGATCGCAGCATTTAATATCCCACGCCCCACCACAAACGCCAGTGTCACAGACAGCAGTAGTCCCGGTAGAGTATAGATGCTATCCATAATAAACAGCAACACTTTATCCAATTTACCGCCGAGATAACCACTCAACATCCCCAAAGGCACACCAATAATCATACTCAGCGCTGTTGCTAAAATCACCACCTGCAAAGCAGCTTGAGCGCCGAACAGTGTGCGGGAGAACACATCATAGCCCAAACGACTAGTACCAAACCAATGTTTAGCTGAGGGTGGCTCGTGAATTGGATTAGAAAGAAAATCTTTAGGGTTTTGCAGCCATCCCCAAGCCTGGAATACGGGAGCGAAAAATGCCAGGAAGACGAAAAAGAGGGTAATAGCTAACCCGATGAGCATGAGTTTTTGCGAAAGATTGAGACTGTTGCCAAACTGTAAAAATGTTGGTAGTCGCCGTTTTGTAATGGACATAAAGCGATCGCCTGGAGCAAGCAAGATACGCTGACTATTTTACATATCAGATAGGGGATTGCGTAAACATCGTGAATAAAAGTCCGGCTGCTTCACGGTAGATATAGAGCTAGACTGAGGTAGAGGTGAGATTATGCCCTCTTTTGCTAGAGATAAATTACTAGCCAAGTGTTACCACAAAGGTAAATGATTTTAAGTAAAGAAAGATTTTAATATACTTTGAGATGCCTGCAAGAGATATTTATCATAACGCTGTTAAGAATGCCTTAATTAAAGAAGGCTGGATAATTACAGACGACCCCTTACATTTAAAGTGGGGTCAAAAAGATATGTATGTAGATTTAGGAGCTAAACAACTCTTAGCCGCAGAACAAGGAAGTAAAAAAATAGCTGTAGAAATTAAAAGTTTTGTTAGTCCCTCTGAAATGGCAGACCTCAAAGATGCTATTGGGGGATTTATCATGTATCGTGCTGTTATCGATCGCCTGGAACCAAAAAGAATATTATATTTGGCAGTACGCGACAGTGTATTTACAGCTTTGTTTGAGGAACCAATTGGTACACTTTTAATAGAAACTGAGAATCTCAAGTTACTCGTTTTTAATCCAGAAACGGAGAAGATTATTCAATGGATACCTTAGATAATTATCAACATATCATCAAAGAGGTATTAGTTCCTTACACACAAATTCCTTATTCGCACGCAGCTATTGAATGTAAAGCAGTGTTTGATAGCGAAAACGACAGCTATTTGCTGATAACTTTAGGCTGGGATGGTATTAAACGAATTCACGGTTGCTTAGTTCATATTGATATTATTGATGGCAAAATTTGGGTGCAACGGGATGATACAGAAGATGGTGTTACCTACGAATTAGTAGCAGCAGGAATTCCTAAAGAGAAAATTGTCTTGGGATTTCACCCGCCAAATGTTAGGCAACACACAGGATATGCTATTGCCTAACTTATTAAGGCTACCACTTAAGCGAATTGTAGCGGGTATTAGATATTAGGCAGAGTTTTCTCCAGTCCCCAATACCCACTTTTTCAAAGATTGCTTTCAATCAACTGGCGGTACTCGCTCTTTTGCTTCACACCTTTGACTTCCTTCACCAGTTCCTTATTTTTGAACAATTGAACCGTTGGCGTTCCTGTCACACCAGCATTTTCAGCAATATCTCGGTCTTTGTCGATGTCAATTTCCACAAAGTGAATTTTGCTATCAAATTCATCCACCACTTTATTTAAAATCGGCTTCAGGGTATGACAAGGGCCACAACCAGGAGAGACGTATTTAACAAGGAGTAAGCGATCGCTTTCATGGAACAATTTCCGTAAAGCATAACCTCCCTGATGGCGCGTCGCATCCAAGTTAAATCCAGCTTCTTCCTCGGCTTCAGTCTTTTTGGCTGGCTGATGTTCTAATTCATTAACGGCTGTTTCTGGCTGTTGATGGAATTCTTGAATCAAGCCACTGGATGACAACCAACGTTCTGCCAACATCGCCGCCATACAGCCAGTACCCGCAGCCGTAATTGCTTGCCGAAACTCATGATCTTGCACGTCGCCAGCAGCAAAAACGCCTTCTACACTGGTTTCTACAGAACCCGGCTTAGTGACAACGTAACCTATTTCATCCAGTTCTAACTGACCTTTAAATAGAGAGGTATTGGGACTGTGACCAACGGCGTAGAATAAACCCTTAGCGTGCAGTTTGCTCTCTTCACCAGTTTTGGTATTGCGGACTTTCACCCCTTCCATGTGACCATTACCGAAGATATCCACGGCTTCTGTGTTCCAATGCACCTGGATTTTTGGGTTGCTCAAAACGCGGTCTTGCATGGCTTTAGAAGCCCGCATTTTATCGGTGCGTACCAACATATTTACCTTGGAACCATACTTGGTGAGGTAAATTGACTCTTCCGCCGCCGAGTCGCCAGCACCAATTACAGCCAATTCTGCACCGTGGAAAATCGGTGTCGCACCATCGCAAATTGCACAAGCGGAAATACCACGACTCCAAAATTCATGTTCGTTGGGTAAACCCAAACGCTTTGCAGTTGCACCCGTAGCAATGACGATGCTGTTGGTTTTTATTTCCCTCTCTTGCGATCGCACTGTAAATGGACGCTGACTCAAGTCAACTGATATAACATCTTCAGTATATAGTTCAGCCCCCCAGCGCTCCGCCTGAGCCTTCATCTGATCCATCAGTTCCGGCCCGGTAATCCCTTGGGGAAACCCTGGAAAGTTCTCAACTTCCGTCGTTGTCATTAATTGCCCACCAGGTAATCCCCCGGCTTGGAAGCCTTCAAATACAACGGGTTTCAGGTTAGCGCGTCCGGCATAAATAGCAGATGTGTAGCCTGCTGGGCCAGAACCGATAATTACCAAGTTTTCTACAGTTGGGTTAGTCATGAAAATATACGAACTCATAACGACTACGCTTAATATAGCATAACAAATTATGATTGGCTACCTCAGATAGAGAGCGATGGGAAAACGCCTACAGTACTACGGGTTCAATACTTGCCAAAGATGCTCTTAACCGCTAAAAGTTTTCTCGCAGATATTTCCTGATAACTTCAACATCTATTTCTAGCAATTCTGCGATTTCTTGAATACTCATACCTTTATCACTAAGTTTTGGGGCTAATTTCAATCTACTCTTTTCCCAGATGTTATTGTACAATCGAGTAATTGTAAATTCATCTAAATCAAACATGGTTTCAATTGCTCCTAATATATGTATGTAGCAGTTGCGTAAGTCCCGATATTCTGAACCACTAAGACTGTTCTTGCAGATATTTCTTGATAGTTTCGACATCTAGTTCTAAAAATTCTGCTATTTCTTGAATACTCATACCTTTATCAACACATTTTGGGACTAATTTCAATTTTGTTTCTAGTTCTGTTTTCGGCTTTGTCTTTGCCACGATACTCTCGTACAATCGAGTATTTTTGAATGCATCTAAATCCAGCATGGCTTCAATTTCCTCTAAGGTAAGATTGGGAAACTTATAAAATACAATGGCTTGGATAAATGCTAGCACTTTCTTTTGAATGTTTTCATCCGTTAATTTTTCTCTAGCTTGATTGATTAGCTCTTGAGCTAAGGAAGTAGCTTTAGTAGGTGGTTCTATAAATAGTTTGGCAATGCCTATCGCCAATGAATCTTCAGTACTAGTCGAAAGTTCATTCAGATAAATGCAGCGTAGATGTTGTTCTACTAAAGCCTGATAGCGCGGGTGAGGTGGGGTTTCATGAATGCGGCGATCGTAGATAACAATTGCGTACCAGTCTGAGTTTGCGGGTTTATATTGACGAAAGTAAACAAAAATTTCCCCAAAAAGTCGTTCGTAAAATTCTTCATCTTTGTAGGTTTGTAATTCTACAAAGTATAAAGGTTCATTTTCAAATCCCTTGACAGTAGCAAATAACCCGTCTAGACGAAATGATTGTTGTTTGATTTCAGGTGCAATAAATGTTTAGATATTGGGATTAGTATCAGGTTTATCAATAAGTTCAAAAAATATCTGTGGTAGTTCCTTGATAAGTTCATAAAAAATTACATCTGTTTTCATTGATGCTACTAATGGCAAACTATGCAGGCGTTTTTTTTGAATACAATACATTGTAGCTTTCTTAGAGTGCGGTACTTATGATATATATAAGAGTATTTTCTGTAATATTATGTCTTTCACCATTACAGACTTAGAGGAGCTACAAACCGAGCATCCAGAATGGCAGATGGAGCTGGTAGAGGGGAAAATCATAGTTATGGGGCCATCAGATTACGAGTCAGAGGAAATTGGCACTCGGTTGAGTACCTTCTTGAATATTTGGGTAATGTCGCGCAAGCTAGGGCGAGTGACTGGCTCTAGCGCAGGCTTCATATTACCTAGAATAGAAGAGGACGACTCGGAAAAAAGAAACCTGCGTGCCCCTGACGTGTCTTTTGTTTGGGCTGACCGACTCAAGAAGACTAAGCGCGACTTTGTAGAGTTAGTTCCAGACTTGATGGTTGAGATTAAATCTAAAAACGACAGAATCAAACCGCTCGAAGAGAAGATTCAGCTATTTTTGCAACTTGGGTCTACAGTCGGCATATTGATTGACCCTGATAAATTGACAGTAACGGTTTATCGATTAAACCAAGCTTCAGTGGTATTGCAGAATGGCGACATGCTCACACTACCAGACTTGCTACCAGGTTGGGATCTGGCAATATCAGAGTTGTGGCCACCTGAGTTTGAATAAGGCACTTCCACAATCGAAGTTGAGAATCTAGCCCTTGGTCAACACCAGGGGCTTAGTAATGTTTGTGTAATTTAGAATGCAAGGATTCTGGATTCTGTAACTGTATCTCTCCAAATTTTTTTTCTGAAGGTGATAGGAAAGCGATCGCAGTTGGGTAAGTTATATCTAGAACACACAACCACATCCTACACCCGGGAAAACACTTATGAAAACCGAATTGAAAGCAAAGTTTCTCCAACACATCCTCAACAAAAAGAAGGAAAACGAAGGTTTCACACTTATTGAATTATTAGTAGTAATTATTATTATCGGGATTTTGTCGGCTATTGCTCTACCTTCTTTCTTGAACCAAGCTAACAAAGGTAAGCAGTCAGAAGCTAAACAGTACTCTGGTTCTATGAACCGCGCTCAACAAGCATATTTCCTAGAAAATGGTACATTCACTACCGGGCTGAATTCATTAGGGATGGGTATTAAAAGCCAAACTGAGAACTACGTATACGAAATTGCTGGAAATGCAACGACCACCGGTACTAACATTGGCGTTGCTAATAATGGTAGGTCTTTGAAAGCACCACTTAAATCCTATGTAGGTGTTGTGAGTTTGTCTATACAATCAGGTACTAGTGAAGCAACGACTTTGGCAGTTTTGTGTGAGGCTGAGGAAGTTGGTGTTGGTTCAACCGCAAACCCTAATTATGATAGCAATGGAGAAGCATCTTGTCCAACAAGCTTCGTACCACTGAAATCTAAGTAGAATCCTTAGTTGTATCAAATTGATTGAAACATTCATGGAGTGGGTAGTATGTACTACCCACTTTAATTTTGTTTTAACAAAACAGAATTCAGCAGTCAGAATAAATTCTGAATTGTTGTTTAAATCCCTGCAATAGTACTCTCCTAAAAATTCTTAGTTATGACTTCTGTACAACTTCATACTGATATCACCTCCTTAGAGCAGCAAGCGCAACAATATTTCATTAAAGGCAACTACAGTCAAGCTGCTAACTATTATGAGCAAGCTATTGAAACAGAACCAGAAGTGAAATCTCACTACTGGAACTTAGGATTAATATTGCTATTGCAGGGACAAGAGACAGAAGCACAGATGACTTGGCTGGTGGGTATGGGTGAAGGAGAAGTTCAAGAAGTTGATCAGTGGACGATTGAATTGATACAGGTTCTGCAAACCGAAGCTGAACGCAGAAAGACGCTAGCAGACTATAAAATTGCTTGGGCAATTCGCCAGCATATCCGGGAAATAAATCCCACGGATGTTAACAATCTGTTGTATTTGATTGAGCTAGCTATCAAACAGGAAACGCTTATTGATGATGAATTAACTTCTCTAGGAGTGATTGACTTAATTCAGTCAGAACCAATTGTAGATATTCAGCTATTGTTGCAGGTGTTGGAAAGTATTTTCAATTACGATCCTTTACATCCCGCAGTTCCAGCATTTGCAGAAGCTTGTCTAGCTCATGTTCACGAGCCTCAATCTTTCATTAATATTTTGCTTCCAGCTACAGTTAAAATTGCCCATTCAATGCGGCAACCGAAACTTGCGGCGTTACTCCTAGAGCTATTTTTACGTCTCGAACCTGAAAACCTAGCAATCTTACGCCATCTGGGTGCTTTTTATCTCAAAGCCAATAATTATTCTAAAGGGATAGAAGTAGCAAAATTATGCTACTCACTATCAAATACATTAATTGATAAAATTTTTGCAATACATCTACTACATCGAGGATTAATGGATTGTCCTGCTTTTTGGGAAGAAGCCTGTGAAGTTTTCCAACAGCAGCAAAATATGATGATGTTACTGTTAGAAGAAAAATTTCTAAATTTGAGTTCAGAACAGGTTCTACATCTATTTAATTCCAACTATTTCGCCCCATATTTGCAAGATAATATTCAAAAAAATAGATATATTCAAAATCAAATTGCTAGTCTTTGTCAGATGAATGTAGAAAACTATGCTAGCGAAGAAGTACAACGATATCAACAGCGAACTTCTAAAGGGCGAAATAGCAAGCTAAAAATTGGATATTTGTCGCATTGTTTATCTAGGCATTCAGTCGGCTGGTTGGCGCGGTGGTTGATTCAACATCATAACCGCGAAGAATTTGATATGTACGGATATTTTATAAATTATAAACAGATAAACGATCCGCTACAAGAATGGTATGTTCAGCAATTCACTCAAGCTTATAAAGGTGGAATTTATAGTGAAGATATTGCTGAAAAAATTTACCAAGATGAAATTGATATTTTAATAGATTTGGATAGCATCACTCTAGATGTAACTTGTGAAATCATGGCGCTAAAACCCGCACCTGTGCAAGTAACATGGTTGGGTTGGGATGCTTCGGGAATACCAGCAGTCGATTACTTTATTGCTGATCCTTATGTTTTGCCAGAATCTGCTCAGGAGTACTATACAGAAAAAATCTGGAGATTGCCCCAAACCTACATAGCAGTAGATGGTTTTGAGGTGGGTATACCAACTCTACGGCGGGATTCTTTAGATATTTCTAATGATGCTGTCATTTACCTCAGCGCTCAGAGAGGATTTAAGCGTCACCCTGATACAGCAAGACTGCAAATGAAAATTATCAAAGAAGTTCCTAATAGCTATTTCTTGATTAAAGGGTTAGCGGATTCTGAAGCTGTGCAGAAATTTTTTATGCAGATCGCAGAAGAAGAGGGTGTAGGATGCGATCGCTTACGGTTTTTGCCTCAAGATTCCTCTGAAGCTGTCCATCGAGCAAATTTAACTATTGCTGATGTTGTATTAGATACTTTTCCCTACAACGGAGCTACAACAACCCTAGAAACACTCTGGATGGGTATCCCCTTAGTAACCAGAGTTGGACAGCAATTTGCCGCTCGTAATAGCTACACCATGATGATGAATGTAGGTGTGACAGAAGGTATTGCTTGGACAGATGAAGAATATATAGAGTGGGGTGTGCGCTTGGGGAAAGATGAAGCTTTACGCCAGCAGGTGGTTTTGAAACTGAAAGCATCTCGGCAAACAGCACCCCTCTGGAATGGTAAGCAGTTTACCCGTGAGATGGAGAAGGCTTACAAGGAAATGTGGCAAAGATATATTGAGGTAAAATAAGCTCGTAGTGAGCGCTTGAGCGCTCAAAATAACCTCTAAGACCATGTTTTAAAAGTTGTTGGTGATGTATCAAAGACTAGGCGTGAATAATTAAAGGTTTGTAGTAAGGGCTTCAGCCCTGAAAATAGGGCTAAAGCCCTTACTACAAGCCAATTAAATTAATTTTACATTGCATAACATAGTTTGATTTATTCTTGCCCACTTACTTATTAAAGTTAAAAGTTATCCCAATCACTACCATAATCCCGCACTGGATACTGAGTCCAACAATCACGCAGCCATTGCCGTCCACAAGCTTGTAAATACCAGTGAACACTACTTTCAACCCAGTCGTAAGGAGATTTCACTAAACCATGTTTAACTGGGTTGTAATGAATATAGTTAACAGTTGTATGGTAATGTCTTTCCGAGCGAATAGCGCGATCGCTCCAACGATACCAAATTTTTCTCTTAGTAATATTGTCCTCTATATTCCACTGGCGAGAAAGCGCACCATGTATTCTGCGAAATAAGTCACTCAATACATCAAAATTTTCAACCTGAACTAGTAGATGATAGTGATTAGGCAAAACAACCCAAGCACAAATTCTTAAGTTCGTAGTGAGCGCTGAAGCGCTCATCTCTTCATTTCCACTCCCACCAAACTTATCAAAAATCATATCTAGCAATTGCTGACGACGAAATTCAGTGTGTATATGACACTGATGCTCATAACAAGCTGCCGTTAATAAATAAAATTGCTTATCTTGTACAGGATGTGGTGGAGAGTGGGGTGGATAACCCTGGCTTAAGCGATATTTAACTAGTTCAGCTTTTTGCTCTGCTGTAAGCTTATGATATTCATACATAGATTTTTTTAGCACTAAAGTGCTTACTACAAACAATTCAAAAGTTCGTAGTGAGGACTTTAGTCCTCCTCCTTTGTAATTACAAATTTAAGCACTGAAATGCTTACTACAAACTTCTTTATAAAAGGCTTCTAAACCTGCGACACAAGCTTTATCATCAAAGAGACGATCATGATTTTGGCTCATTTTTTCTGCAATAGTACCTCGCCAAGCCTGATCTAGTCCTAATTTGACAGCAATTTCGATATATTCTGCTTCGTTTTCAGCTATAGTATCTGTTACCCCTAGCATTTTCAGGAAACTGTCAGAGTGACGACCCCGCATAAATTCTCCTGGACAGGTAACAATAGGGAGATTACAAGCGATCGCTTCTAAGGTAGTATTACCACCAGACCATGTAAATGTATCTAGATAAACGTCTGAAAGTAAGTTAATCATTAGATAGTCTAGTCGCTCTGGAATACCGAGAAATACACAGTAATCCTCGCTGTTCAAACCGATCGCAGCAAAAGCACGCTTTAGCCGTGGCTGAAGTAAAGTACCACGCAAAAACACAAATTTAGCCAGTGGAACACGTCGAGCTATTTCTGCAAAAATAAAATCATATTGCGGTAGATACTTGAAAGGAGCTTGGCAACATAAATAGATGACTACATCATTTGGTAGCTGAAAATCTGAGCGAGTTTTGATAACTGGTGGAATATATGGTTTAGGATAAGAAACGCCAATATTAGGCAAGCGAATTAATTTCTCTGAATAATGCTCTTGAGCATTTTCAGATTCCATTAACTCGCTGGATAAAAAGTAATCAATTGTGGGTAAGCCAGTTGTTACCGGATGTCCCCAAGCCGTACATTGCACAGGCGCAAGCCGCAGACCTGCCATTTGCATAGTTTGCGGATTCATTCCAATTTCAGGAAAAACTAAAATGTGCAGCTTATCAGCAATTATTTGTTCACAGACTGCTGATAAATTATGAGGAATATGGTGGAAAACATCACTATATTCTTGAAATTGTTTGGTAACTTTATCTGGTTCATTTCCTGTGTAATAACAGTAGATTTCAAAGCTTTCATGATTGCTCTGACGCAACCAACCTGTTAACCAAAGTGTTCCACTATAAGAATGCAGGTAATGCGAAACGTAACCAATGCGAATTTTTTCTTGATGCTGAAGTTTAGGCATCGATAGAGGTACACACCATTGAGGAAAGTTAGCAGCCATAATTTCATGTACTAACTTGCCATATTGACGTTGTAACTCTATATCATTTTGTGCTTGATATGATAGGTAAAAGTTAGTGAGGCGACCTATACCTGCTAAAGCACTATGTTGATATTCTATAGTTTTAAGAGACGTATGCTGAATTAAATATTGCAGTCCTTGAGTAAAGCGCTGGCGATAAAAGTTAATTTCCTCTTGATTTTCGTATATTGATGGAACTGTTAAATATTTGAGGATTTGAAAAGTATAATCATCAGGTAAGTAGTTAGCAGCATTCTCTGCACTTAATATTGCTTCTTGAATACGTCCATTCCTCCGTAAATCAATGATTAATGAAAAATGTAGCCTTCCATCTGTAGGGTAAAGCTTAATTCCTTGCTGGAGAGTATTAAAATATTCATATAGCAGGTTTAATTGTCTATAGCAATGGCTTAAATTCCAATAAATATCTACATTCCTTGATTCGATTTCTATGAGTTTTTGATATTGTGCGATCGCTTCTTGCCATTTTCCCTCACAGAATAATTTATTGCTCAAACAAAAAAAAACTGTTCAGCTTGTACTTCGCTAAAGTCTTCTATTTCATAAGATGTCAAAGTTTCTGCTTTTACTTGGTTCAGCGCGTTTATATCTTCATATTCCAAAATAATTCTTGCCTGGATGCGAGATAGTAAAGCTTTCCATTGAATATCAGCCAAGTTTGCGACTAGAGAAATTTCTAACCCTTCAGTAATATCTAAATCTTCTTCCACCAAAAGATTCATAACCACACTAGATAAAAACAGTTCAGCATCCTCAACAGCAATATTAGCAGTATTAATAAGTAGGGTAGTTTTTTTACTATCGATATGAGTTGCTACCGCCTTCATCACTCGTTGTAATTCTAAACCAATTAACTCTTCTGGTTGCGACCAATCTGGGAAAATAATGAAATTGACCTCCTTGAGGTTTAAAGACAGGAGGGTAGCATCAATCAAGGCAGAACTTACCGTTTGCGCCATTTTTGACCATAAGAATTTTTTAGTCTGTCCCAAACCCGCAGTAATTAATGAGTTGCGAATACTAGGCTTTTGCACCTCACAGAGCGCATTTGCCAGTTCATCCACATCATCATCATTTATATATATTGCTGCGTCTCCTGCTACTTCTGGAATGGAGGCATTAGGACAGGTGATAACTGGACAACCACAAGCCATTGCTTCAATCACAGGCATTCCAAAACCTTCATATTTAGAAGGATAGATTAGTGCTACAGCACCAGAGTAAGCTGTTGCTAACTCTTCATCACTGAGTTGCAGCATGTGAACAATACTACCGGATGTGTTGGCTCTAAACTCAGGTGCTAATAAACCGCCGCTTCCTGTACAGATAATATCAAATCCATAGCTATTGACAAGTTTTGAAAAACCTTGGAAGAACAAAATACTATTTTTATAACCACTTCCACCACCAACTAAAATAAAGTATGGCTTTGTAATCCCGTATTTTGATTTAAAAGCATTAACCTCTTCAGATGTTCCTGGTGAAAAAGTACTGCTAACTCCGCAATGAGCAACAGTAATAGACTCTATAGGTATGTCAGTAAAACAGCGTGCCAAGTCATGTGCTGTATGTTCTGAAATTGCTATATAACCAGATGCATATTGAATACCCTGATGCTTCTCTCGCCACATGGGATTATCCATATCCCATCCCATAACTTCTGGAATCATGTCGTATGCCATGAACACAGAAGGCGTTGTAATCGGCGTTGTATAGTAAGAAGAGATAAATAAATCTGTGCTTTCTTCATCGCAAACTTGCTGTAGCATTTCCCGGTCAGCATTAGTATTGTTATAGTCATAACGTGTAATACTGCGATATCTAATACCGGAAATTTTGGGAGCAGTTCCAGCGCGATCAAGTACAACGAGATGCTTGGCAAACCCACTGTTTACCCATTCTTCTAACAATGATTTCCAGACACGCGCAATACCAGTTTGGTAAAGTTGGAAAAATACACCGTCAACCAGAATTATTGGTGTTGGTTTCTTAATCTGTACAACTTGTTGCTGCACTTCATCTGGTTGCAAGAATCGCCAACCATTGTTGCTAAGTTCTCTCTGTGCAATTGGTACTATACCGCATGATTCAACGGTATCAACCATTGTTTCATCTCTTACCCACGAAAAATATTCGCGTAACAGAACTGGAAATTTAGTTGTTTCCTGCAAAGCTTTCCACTGTGAAACAGCATTGCTATAACCGTAGTATTGCTCTTTAAAGCGTAATTGTTCTGGTGTTACGTAAGCAAAATGTTGGAAAACTAAACCATGCTTTTCAGTCTCTTGATGCAGAAAAGGATTTACTGCTGCAACATCCCGCCATTGGCCATTTGGCAAAGGTTCTTCTAGCCTTGGTGGTTCATGTGCTATCCACATTAATCCTGGTTTATATCTCCAGGTTCGCAACCACTCTTGTCTGGGATTTTGGGCGTAACAATTACGAGTACTGATAATTATTTTTTCTCCTACAAAATACCAGCACCAATAGAAAGCAGCAGTTTTCTCCGGATTATCAATAAACATCTGTCGTGCAGTAGAAATATGCTCGACTGTCCATAACTCATCTGCATCTATTTGCCATAGTAAACATTCTTCATTTATATTCAACAATGGCTCATTAACCATTTCCCGTTTGCCATCCCAAAACACACCATCTGGCTTATGATAAACTGTAATATTGTCGGGATATTGCTGCGTTAATTCATCTAAGTATTCTGTTGTACTGTCATTGCTATGACCATTATGATGGATTTCATCGTTTATATATCCACCCAGCTTCAGACTCCATCCAGTATCGTGCTTTAATTCAGCTACACCTTCGACAATGTGCCAATGCCATTTAAAAGGAAGTTGTTTAAATATCTCAATGTGGTAACGGATAAATGGTTGACCATTGAGGACTATGGTAAAAAAGTGAATTGGTAAAGAGGGAAAAGCAATATAATTTTCATAAAAAGAATCAGAATTTGTTACTTTTTCTCCAACATCTCCATTTCTGTTTATACGATGGCACTCATAACCATGTTTAATCAGAATATCAAAACTAGATTGAGCATTGCGGTTTAATCCCTCCAACATTTTTTGCGATATCTCAAATTGTATAAAATAAATATCTTTTTTTATTAATAGTTCAGTCGCTCCCTGTAGCACATCAATTTCTGCTCCTTCAACATCAATTTTTAAATAATCAATTTTTTTAATACCGTTGTTTTTACAAAAAGAATCGAGCGTAATTGTTTCGACAATTTCAGTATTGACAATAGGGACATATTGACCAGAGCCTTGGGGGTCTAACATTTGCGGTCTGCCAATACTATTCCATGCTGAAAAATCCTCTGAAAATTCGTTAAATGCGATTTGGGTATTATCAGAATAAACTGCTTTTTGAAATGGAAGAACGTTATAGCATTTTGAGTTAGTTAATCGTTCTTTTAATTTATTAAAAGTACTCAATGTTGGCTCAAAAGAATAAACTTTACCATGACATCCTACTAATTTACTTAACAAAATTGAATAGTCACCAACATTTGCCCCAACATCAAAAACCATCATTTCCGCACGCACAATTTTGCTAACTAGCAGTTGTTCAGATATTTCATGCGGAGAAAAATAGTTATCGATTTGCTCAATTTTCTTAAATATAGAGTAACCATTACGAACATCAGCACTTTGAGCAAGTAGTACATAGTTTTTATCTGCAAGCAACTTTTGATGATTTGTATAGTTTTTAAATGTTGTAATATCATCTAGACAAATAAAAGTGGCTCCATATACTTCATCTAATTCAGCTTGACCAGTAAATTCTGAACCGTCAATTAAAACTAAATCAAAACAATCAATGTTGTTTTCATGTTTAATTGTTTGAATTCCGTTATCAGATACTCCAGAATTATTTACATACTCAATATCTTGTTGCAGCCAACCAAGCACACGCTCCAGAGGATAAAGATTTAGATTAGTATGATGGCTATTATAAAAATCAATAATTTCCTTTTCATCAGGAAATCTTTTTACAGAAATAGAAGACATATTATAACATTTTACAAAACATTCATTTTTATAACTGTTTTGTAATTCAGCAAATCTATTTTTTGAAACTTCCATGCAAAACAATATTGGCTTGTTAGGGTTTTCACGAAGCCCTGTTACAAATGCTTCGGTACTTCCTTCTCCTGAAGATGAACCAATTTCTAGAACTGTTTTAATATCTTCTTCTTTAGCAATCCTTTGAATAGCTGCATAAAATTCATCGTTTTTAATTTCCGCAGGAATCAAACGGTTAAGTTCAGAATCGGCAATTTTGTTATTCATATCCATATTATTATTTTTGGCTGTCTACTCTATTGTTCGCCCTTTCCCTCTTCTTTCTTAATCTGCTCTAAAAGAACTTTGTAATTTGGTCTGTCAGGGCGTAACTTCACCAATTTTTCCAGAGGTTGAATAGCACCCTGAGTATCTTTCAACTTTAGCCGCACATTTACCAATCCCTCCAACGCTGTTGGGTTTTCTGGTTCCCGTTGTAAAACCAGCTCGTAGCCCCGTGCTTGTTGCTGTAATACTGACTCAGCAGAAGGAGACGCAATTGCTGACTTAGGTTGGCTAGCCTGTTGGATTGCTGGGATTACTGCAAACACCGTGGAACCAATAAACGACACTAACGACACTATCGTGACAATCTTTTGTCGCCGCTCAATCTGCTTTTTACGGGTAATTACGTATTCTTCCCCCGAACCAGCCATGCCTCACATACTTGCTGTGGTAAATACTTAGGTATCAGCAAGCCTCCTGTTATGAGGTTACCCATCTGCTCAACAGAAACTAACATCTTGGCTATAAATTTTTTACACAAACTTCAAATGCTGACTCTCAAGACAAGGAAACTTTATGGTGAGCTTATGCTGTACCGACAATTTTGCCATGCGATCGCTCCTATCCTTCAAAGCAAAACCCTCCAAGTCTTATTCTCTGGGCGAAAAATTAAGATTATATAAAGATTTGCGATTATTCAGCCTAAAGTCAGATGTTTGCGATATTGTAAATAACGTTTAAATAAACAGAATCAGTAGATATTTCTACTTAATTGCAAATTTACCTGTCAGTCAAAAACTTTCAAACTAGCCCGTGTCCTATAGTTCTTCAACAAGCACACATATTTTTCGTGATTAAAACAAATAAAATTTTGC
Source organism: Nostoc favosum CHAB5714 (assembly GCF_020829495.1). GTDB lineage: Bacteria > Cyanobacteriota > Cyanobacteriia > Cyanobacteriales > Nostocaceae > Nostoc > Nostoc favosum. Next base: position 35,058 of record NZ_JAIVFQ010000032.1, read on the forward strand.
CAGTCGTGCTCAGTCACACTACATAGTGCAACCTCCCAGACGACTAATTATTTTGCTCACTGTCCACAATAGATATCTTACAAAAGGTACTGTTGCACTCTAGTGGTTAAAGGTTACAAGCAAGAAGACGGCGAAAGGTTAAAGGGAAAAGGGGAAACAGAAGCATCTTTTACCCCTTCATCCCTTAACCCTTCCCTCTGCACCTTTGCCCAGGTTCTGCAAAAAGTTTAAGGACTGCTTGGTGAATTTAGAGTTTTGTGGTGGTAATTACCGTACAAAAGCGAATTTACCAGTAATTTAGTAGAGTTTGTTATGGTATAGTTAAAAAGTTAAGACTAGCTTTACCAAAATTACACCACTCTACGATCCGGCAACAATTGCAGAATGGGAAGCAGTTTTAATTAAGTATTTACCAACAAAATCTGAATTCAATCGAGGTTATGACTCAGCAAGTGATTCACCCAATGGTGAAATTGCAGCGCAACGTGCAATCACTCATAGAATCGAACATTATCAAGCCAAGCGATAGCATCTGGAAAATCGCCTTGCTCTACGGTAATGAATGGCAGCACTGGAAACAGGAACTGCTTGACTTTGGCTTTAGTATGCAAGACCCAGTTAGTGAATTGCTAGCTGTAGAAACTTGGGATGAGGAATAGGAAATAGGGGATAGGAATTTTTAATATTCACTACTCCCCACTCGCTACTCCCCACTCCCCACTCTCTAAACTTGGCAAGCAGCTAAGGCCGCAGCTAATTCCTTGGCAGTCTGGTGGCGATCGCGTGGCAATGGTTCTGTAACGCGATCAATCACATCTCTTAATTGGGAACTAATAGTGGGAACTTTTGCCACATCAAACCTGAAGTTTCGCCCTCGTTGGCGGTAATACTTGAAAGGGTTTTCCCCTGTGAGCAGAAAAATCAGCGTTGGCCCAATTGCATACAAATCTGATTGAGTTAAAGGTTGTCCTCGTTCTTGTTCAGGAGCGCAGTAACCTTCTGCACCAATACGAGTACCGGGGGCTGTGCCAATTTCCTTAACAGCGCCAAAATCTAGCACCACTATGCGATTTAGTGAACTTCGCACCATCAGGTTAGCGGGTTTTATATCGCGGTGAATCAGTGGAGGCTCTTGGCTATGAAGATATTCTAAAATATCGCAGGTTTGGATCATCCAAGCGATCGCTTGGCTTGGCGTAACTGGCCCAGTAGTATAAACACATCTCTCTAAATCTTGTCCGTGGATTAGTTCCATTGCCAAGTATTTTTTTCCGCCTTCTACAAAGAAGTCGTAATACTTGGGAATTCCCGGATGGTTAAGGGATTTGAGAGTATACGCCTCTCGCTCAAATAATTCTTGAGCTTTGGCAATTTTTACCATATCAGCATTCATTTGCTTCAACACCAGCAATTGTGGCATACCCGCAACTTGACCAGCCGCATCCCAAGCGAGATAAGTAGTACCCATACCTCCTTGTCCGAGAGTTCGTAACACCTGATAATGGCGAATTTTCTGTTGTACTGAGAGAGGTTGGCCGCAGTGGATACAAAACAGATTATTTGGGGAGTTGCCTTCATGCGTGCAAGTGTATCTACCTTGGGCTGAGTAGAGTGTTGCAACGGCGTTTTCTTCTGTTTCTTGCATTTGTTGCGATCGCACACCAGTTTCTAGTACTGTTACATCCTGAATTTGGAATTGCAGTATTGGGCCTCCCTGTGCCAGTTGCAACAAGGAATTATCTGGTAACGGACTCTGAATTACAAGGACACCGTTGAGAAAAGTCCCATTAGTACCTTGACTAATCAGCCGCCAACCACCGCCATTGTCAGCAGAATCTACTTGTCTCAGTTCTAGATGATGCCGCGAAACTAAACTATCAGTTAAAACAACATGATTATCTGCCGCTCGACCAATCCGAATTATGGAAGAGTTCTCAAAGCACCACTGCTGGAGGGGCGTTTTCTGTTGCGGTTCTAACAGAGTCAGACTAACCACAATACAACCTACAAGTTAAGAGGATTAGGCATTGGGCATTGGGCATTGGGCATTGGGCATTGGGCATTGGGCATTAAACTTATCCGTAAATTAGCTTTTAACCCTTGACTTTTAACCCTTGATTTATAAGGTTTTGAGGTTAATTCGCTGACATGTCTATTGGGAATTGGTGATTGTTGTTTCTTCTTATTACCCATGCCCCATGCCCTATGCCCCACTCCCCATTTTTTTAACTTTCCAGATTTGGGCGTACTTTTGCCCGAACAAGTATACCAGTAATATTGTCGTGACCATTGTGTTGGTTCGCCAAATCAATTAAGTCTGTAACGCCCCGTTCTAAGTTAGCGCCAGAACTAAGTAAGGGTTCTAAGTGAGTCTGCCAATGGGTTTCTATTAAATCATTATCTGATAGACCGTCCGATACCAACAGCAGAAGAGTATCTTCATTGATCTCAAAAAAACCCACATCGGGATTAATCGAGTTTTCGTCACGAGGCCCCAAAGCTTGCGTGAGTTGGTAGGCATCCGGGCGGGCGTAAGCTATGCTTGTTTCCACTCCGCGCGTAATTTCCCGTTGCCCAACTTCGTGATCTACTGTGACTTGTTCTAGTCCCCGTTTACGCGTCAAGCGATAGAGACGGCTATCTCCCACATGAGCAACTGCTGCTTGAGTGTCTTGAATTAACAGCATTACCAGAGTTGTACCCATGCGCCCAACTCCAGAACGGGCATCTTGTTGATTGAGCTTGTAAATCGCCTCATTCGCTAAAAACACTGCCTCACGAATGCTATCTTCTGTTGGCAGTTGGTTGGTAATCCAGTGTTCTTGAAAATATTGCCGTAGGGTGTTGACTCCTAACTCACTGGCTATTTCGCCGCCAGCGTGTCCACCCATCCCATCACAGAGAATATACAAACCATGCCCTTGCAGAACTCGACTTTTGGGCAACTCCAGCTTTTGAATTTTGGTTTCAATGCCAAAGTAGTCTTCGTTATGATGACGTTGACGCCCCACATCTGTGCGTCCTGCATCTTCTAAGCTACTTAACTGCATCGCCAGCACAACAGTTGGCATATCATCAATTTTGTTAATGATATCTTCCGGCTCATCTGATTGCGGGATAATGGGCACAGCAGTATTTTTCTCCTTTATTGGGGGTAAAGTTGCGGTTCCTAGTGCTTCCAGTTCAAGAGAGATTTCCTCCAAACGCGATCGCAATTGTGCGATCGTCTGAATCTTACCTAGCTCTAAATCCCCCAACATCTGGACTACAGAGCCAAATTGAGTGCGTTGAGACTGCCTAAATAGCGCTTGCCAAACTCGGCCCAAAGCTTGAATGGTTAACGGTTGTTCTGGAATAGCAGATGTTTCGGCTTCGGCATCTTCTGGCGACTCGGTGACAGGCAAAGAATTGGATGATTCCACATACAACCTTTGTAGCGCCAGCGTTTGGTCTTCATCCAATCGCAAATTCGACAAATCTAAAAGGCTTTGACGACAACCTACTGGTTCCAATAATGCCCAAAGTTGGGTCATTTCATAACACCAGTGTAAAATTTTTAACGAACTCGTCGTTTCTTCTTGCCATAAATCGAGTAAAAGCTGCCAATGTGAGCGGTCTTCGATTATGACTACCTGCATATTTTCCTGCTGCCATGCATCGTGAATCGGCGGTATCCCCGGCTGACCTTGGCATTGTAAGGCAATATAAAGTTTAGCAAGGTGAGGAATTCCACTTGCTTCCACTGATGGCGTTAGCAAATCTGATTGCTGACTTGCTAGTATTGCCTCAATGGGTGATATTTGATACGGCTGGCAGTCTAGAACTCTCACACCCACATCAGTAATGATGGCAGTTTCCGTTTGGGCAGGTAGCGGATCTAACAATTGATAGCGCTCTTGAGAGTCTAAATACGAGCCTAATGCAATTTGAGAACTAGCGGATAGAGGAGATGATGAAGATATTGCTCCCTCATCTCCCTCATCTCCCTCATCTCCCTCATCTCCCTCTACTCCCCTATCTCCTTCATCTTTCTCTACTCCCAAAGCTTTCCCAGTCGTTTCCTTAGCAATAATTGCCCAAAACACTGTTCCACATTCCGTGCCACAGTTATGACAACGTAGTGCATTCACAGGTACATCTTCGGTACTGCATTCAGGACAAACCTTGTGAGTCAGGGATGTGCCACAGCTTTGGCAGAATTTGTTGCTATTGGGGTTTTCAAATTTACACTGAGGGCAAATCAGCATAGTGGAAGTTCCTTTATTCCCGTTCCAAGGTGCTTCTAGCCACTAAGATCCAAGGTGCCACAATTGGCTGTCCCTGACTACAGTAGACCTATAAGAGATTGTAGTTTATCAATGAATTTTGGTGGCAGTATTAATTGTGACGCATATTAGATGAATATTTAATATATTGGCAGGTAATTGCTTATAAATGGGGAGTGGGGAGTGGGGGAAGCAGGGGAAGATGAGGGAGAAATCAATTCAAAATTTAAAATTAAAGAACTTCTGCCTTCTGCCTCCTTTTTCCCAATGCCCTATTGTCAAGAACCTGGCAATTGCGGAGGGTCAACGTTAAACCATTTTTGATAAATTTGCTTGTAAGTGCCATTGGATAACAAAGTCGCTATACCTTCGTTAATTGCATCCAGATGGGGGGAGTCTTTAGGTGTAGCAATCCCGTAGTATTCTTCAGTAAGCAGATCGGCAACAACTCTGATGCCTTGGAGTTTGCCATTTTTAATCGCATACAAAGTTGCGAAAGCATCGCTAACGACAGCATCAACATTGCCATTGAGCAAGTCTTGGAAAAATTCTGGCCCAGAATTAAAAGTACTAATTTTGGCGGTGGGGATGGTTTTGGCAAAATCTGCCCCAGTGGAACCAATTTGTACAGCAATTTTTTTACCTTTGAGACTATTGAAGTCTTTAATATTTTGATTGTCTTCGCGGACAGCGTAGGCGTAGCCCGTCGTAGACATCGCTAGTCCGGCTTTAAAATAAGGTCGTGAAAAAGCAATTGTTTTCAGGCGTTCGGCGGTAATCGTGATTCCGCTAATTGCTGCATCGACTCTTTTAGCTTGCAAAGTCGAGATCATGCCATCAAAGGGCAGACTTTCAAACTGGACTGCAAAACCTGCTACCTTAGCGATGCCTGCGGCGGGCTACGCCAACGCATTCATCAAATCAATATCAAAACCTTCCAAGTTCCCGCTAGCCCTTTGGATTTCAAAAGGGATAAACGTAGGGTCTGTGGCAACCTTGAGAAGTTTAGCATCTGGGTTAGTAGTGGGATAGAAATTTTTACAGGCAATAATCAGTAGCAGACAGCCTAAGCTTAGAATTAGCTGGTGCCACTTGAGGTTAATTAATTTCACTGTAGTAATTCCATTCTATCAGTCAATATTCACGATACTTGTCATCATGTTATAAGGAAGAATACATCCGTCAGCAGCCAGAATCCACCATGAATTCTGGGCGACTAATGAAAGTTTAAGACCCCTACTTTCTTGAAAAGTGATGCTTATGCGGATGCTCGTTCTGACGCTCGTTCTTCACTATCGCTAACAGATCAAAGGCTTCCTGCGATCTGACTTTTCGCTAATTGCCTTCTTGTGTGTTCTCTATTCTGACTTCCAATTTTGAACTTCTTATGGCTGCCACTACCCCTGCTTACCGAATTGCTGATTTGTTCGCCGAACGAGCTAGAAACATCGCACCACCAACCTATAGTACAGAGTTAACCAAAATCGCCACTGTCAGCTTTACCTACGGTCTAGCTGACCCAATTCTCTTTCCTCACGCTCACTTGGCTGCTGCAAGTGCTGCTGTGCTGGCAGAAGAGGCTCCGATCGCTCTCAATTACGGCCCACCTTCAGCTCAACTATACGAGCAAATTATCCTCCGCTTGCAGGCTAAAGGAATCACTACCGATCGCGATCGCCTAATCATTGGCTATGGTTCTGGTCAGATTCTGGGCTTGCTACCAGATGTGTTTGTCGAACCTGGTGATGTGGTAATTGTGGAAGGGCCAACCTTCCTGGGAGTAGTTGTTAGATTTGTCCAAGCTGGCGCACGCATAATTAGTATTCCTGTGGATGAGTTGGGCATGGATGTAGATGCCCTAGAAGTAACATTGAGCGACTTGAAGAAGCAGGGCATCCGGCCCCGGTTTATTTACACCATCCCCACCTTTCACAATCCCACTGGCACTACTATGCCGTTATTTCGCCGCCAAAAACTGGTAGCATTAGCGGCTGAATATGGCGTGCTGGTGGTGGAAGACGATGCTTATAGCGATTTGCGCTTCCAAGGAGAAACTGTGCCCCCCCTGGCAACCCTCGACAAGGAGGGGTGGGTATTATATGTAAGTACCTTCTCGAAAATTATTGCGCCTGGTATCCGCCTGGGATGGGCTTGTGGCGATCCAGCGATTATTGAGCGGCTAGCAATGTTCAAAAGTGAGGGGCCTGTGGGGCCGTTTGTCAGTCATGTGGTCGCCCGCTATTGTGCCACAGGCAAACTAGATAATCACATTCAGGAGTTAATTGCCTGCTACAAGCATAAGTGCAATTTGTTGTTAGAAGCGATCGCTCACGAGTTTCCCAGTGATATAGTTGCAAAGCGTCCCGATGGCGGCTTCTTCGTTTGGTGTAAATTGCCCTCAGACATTAGCGCCAAAGCACTCCTAATGGCTGCCAGTGAACACGGTGTCAGTTTTCTGCCAGGGACTCGCTGCTACACCAATGGACAGGGGGATGATGCTATCAGGTTAGCTTTTAGCTTTCAGCCAACTCAGAAGATTGTTGAGGGAATCGCTAAATTAGGAGCAGTGTTGCGCGAATGGCGGTGATTCGTAATTCGTAATTCGTAATTCGTAATTCGTAATTAATTACCTCGTTCCCAGTCTGAGACTGGGAATGCTCTTTGGGAGGCTCCCGGCTCCCGTCTTAGTGGCAGCAGGCCAATGAAGACCATTTTCTTTTTAGAACCGGGAAACGAGATTTTGATTTTCAAGAAATTTTGTAAATCTTTAAAAAATTTGTTCTAAGCGCTGAAAATCGCGCTGCACTTCATACCAGAGACTTTTATTATGGGGGTCTGTCTTCAGAGCTTTTTTGAGATAAATTCTGGCTTTGAGTAGCTGGTTTTGGGAAATTAGCGCCCGTCCCCAAATTTGATAGGCGATCGCTAGCCATTGACGGACTTCTGCATCTGTTGACAAACGATCTGCTAAAGCTTCCGCCAGTGCGATCGCTTGCGGAAATCGTCTTTCTTGCAAAAATCGCTGCAATTGCTCATAAGTCTTCCACTTCAGCCGTTCTTCTATCTCCAATAGATTAGGCGGCCTTGGTTTCCCTGTTTCTTGGCTTGTCACCGTTGTTACTGGTGTTTTTTGCCTATGCGTTGCCTTAGCGTCATCACGCCCACCATATGTTGACACCTGAGTTGAATGTGCCACAGCCTCCTCTGGCAGTACCACCGTCAGCAGGAGTTTGTACGCCTCTGTCAACGCAATAAACTTATCTTTGGCTTTGTTGTCATCTGGGTTGATATCGGGATGATATTGCTGCGCCAATCGTCGGTAAGACGCTTTGATGTCAGCAAAAGAAGCTCCCGATCTTAAACCTAGTAAACGGTAGCAATCTCCAAGATCCATCTTGAGCTATGAGCTATCGAATATCCAGCAACAGGCTATCAGCTATCTGCTTTACGCCTAAACTATTAATAATAAGGGCTAATTTGCTATTTTTAAGTTCAATGTTGACAGTTTGTTTGGGGAGTAGAGACGCGATTAATCGCGTCTGTACAGGAGTATTGAGTACAGACGCGATTAATCGCGTCTGTACAGGAGTTAGGAGTTAGAATTCTTCCCCTGCTCCCCCTGCTTCCTCATCCCCCTCATCTCCCTCATCCCCCCTACTCCCTATTCCCTATTCCCTACTCCCCTGTTACTATCGAGGTTCGGTCTTCAATCACACGGTCAATTAAACCGTATTGTTTTGCTTCTTCGGCAGACATGAAAAAGTCGCGATCCATATCTTTTTCAATCTTTTCTATAGTCTGACCGGTTTTATCGGCATAAATGCCATTGAGCTGGTGACGAATCCGCAGAATCTCTTTAGCTTCAATTTCGATATCGGTTGCTTGTCCACGGGTGCCACCTGAAGGTTGGTGAATCATAATCCGTGAGTGAGGCAATGCTAGCCGTTTGCCTTTCGTGCCAGCCGCTAGCAAGAAAGACCCCATTGAGGCAGCTAAACCTACGCAAATAGTCACTACATCTGATTTGATATGTTGCATGGTGTCAAAAATAGCCATGCCAGATGTAACCATCCCACCTGGAGAATTGATGTATAAATAAATATCTTTACCTGGATCATCTGAGTCCAGATACAGCATTACAGCGATAATTTGATTGGCGATTTCATCATCAATATCTCGCCCCAAGAAAATAATCCGTTCCCGGTAAAGGCGATCGTAGATGCTAATCCAATCTGTATATTGTCCTCCGGGCATCCGGTAAGGAACTTTAGGAACGCCTATAGGCATAATTTACTCCGTTTTTAATAATTTGGGGGCGGTGGGAGAGTTAGGAGTAGAGACGCGATTAATGGCGTCTGTGCAGGAGTGAGGAGTTATCAAAAACTCATAACTCATAACTCATAACTCCTAACTAAATTAAAGGACACTGGCAGGGAGTGGGGGATTGGCGAGTTCTTCTTTCTCAAAAACTCTGTCAATAAGTCCGTATTCCTTCGCTTCATAGGGTGTTAAATATAACAGCCTATCCATATCTTTAGTAATTTTTTCTGGAGGCTGTCCGGTGGTGCGATGTAAGATATCAACTAACGCCCCTTTATTTACCAAAACTTCCCTGGCGCGAATTTGAATATCCGTTGCTTGACCTTGGGCGTAGCTCTTGGGCTGATGCAGGATAATCGAGGAGTGAGGCAAACTAGCGCGGCAACCTTTTGTACCAGCACTGAGTAGCATCGCTGCCATACCCATCGCGGAACCGACGCAGATGGTGTGGATAGGAGGTTTGATATATTTCATGGTGTCATAAATGGCGAAGGCTTCGGTTTCAAAGCCAATGGGTTCGCCACTGTAACCGGAAGTGCCGGTGGAATTGATATAGATTTTAATCGGTTTATCGGGGTCGTCGGATTGCAAAAACAGCAATTCGGCCACGATTAATTCTGTGACAGCAGGCACCAGAGGCATCCCAATATAGACAATTCGCTCCTTCAATAAGAGGGAAGGTAAATCTGGCGGTGGTGTCCGGTAGAAGTTATCGCCGTAATATGGGGCTTGAACAGCCTTAATTGGGGAAATGTCCATAGCAACTGATCGCCTGAAACTATGCCGTTAACTGTAATACATCCTAGCGCGATGCCAGCCTGACTCAAGGTGCGGATTTCTCCCTAATGCTGAAGGTGGCTTCGCATCTGCCAATGCTTGGCTTCTAAGATATTCTGATTATATTAGTGTATTTGTGCTGGATAGGTTTTCCGTAGAGTTAAAGTGTTGCTTTGAAGTTATTTTTTAATATGTATATCCTGAATAGGGACTTTGAGTTATGAAGGTTAATTTGCAGCCTGCCTTGAATGATGGTAATTTGGACGCAAATCAACTGAACAGTCAACGTCAGTTGGGAATTTCGATTTCAGCGATCGCAGAAAATCAAGACCGCAATGTGCCCCTGAATTTATGCTTAATTCTCGATCATAGTGGTTCTATGAACGGGCGATCGCTAGAAACGGTCAAAAAAGCTGCGAATCGTTTGGTAGATAGACTTAACCCTGGCGATCGCCTCAGTGTTGTAGTTTTTGATCACCGTGCCAAAGTCTTAGTACCCAATCAAAGTGTCGAAGATCCAGAAAAAATCAAACAGCAAATTAATCGCCTAGCCGCCGATGGTGGAACTGCGATTGACGAAGGACTGCGCTTAGGCATTGAGGAGTTGGCAAAGGGCAAAAAAGATACTGTTTCCCAAGCTTTTTTATTAACCGACGGTGAAAATGAACACGGTGATAATAATCGCTGTTTAAAATTCGCTCAATTGGCTGCTAGCTATAATTTGACTTTAAACACTTTGGGTTTTGGTGACAATTGGAACCAAGATGTTTTAGAAAAAATTGCTGATGCTGGCTTAGGTACTTTATCTTATATTCAAAAACCCGAACAGGCAGTGGAAGAGTTTAATCGCCTGTTTAGCCGTATTCAAACCGTGGGATTGACTAATGCTTATCTGTTATTCTCGCTGATGCCCAATGTCCGGCTAGCAGAACTTAAACCTGTGGCCCAAGTTTCCCCAGACACAATTGAGTTACCACTGCAAAAAGAAGCTGATGGACGTTTTGCTGTGCGGTTGGGAGATTTAATGAAAGATGCGGAACGGGTAATCTTAGCTAATATTTATTTGGGACAATTGCCAACAGGTGAACAAGCGATCGCTAATGTGCAAGTCCGCTACGATGATCCAGCCGCCAATAAGGTAGGTTTAGTTACACCAAAGATCCCAGTTTACGCCCATGTAGTGAAAAATTATCAAGCAGACCCGAATCCCCAGGTGCAACGCTCTATTTTAGCATTAGCTAAGTATCGCCAAACCCAGCTAGCCGAAACGAAGTTGCAACAAGGCGATCGCTCTGGTGCGGCGACAATGTTACAAACGGCTGCTAAAACTGCACTGCAAATGGGAGATACTGGGGCGGCGACGGTGTTGCAAACTTCTGCCACCCAGCTACAATCTGGTGGAGATTTATCCGAAAGTGATCGCAAGAAAACCAGGATTGTCTCCAAAACAGTTTTGCAAGATACCCCTCCTCAATGAAAGTTAAATTGCTCTCGGCGTTAAATGACAATAATGTTGATGTGGCTAAAACTTGTAGCCAACGTCAATTAGCAATAAGAATTTTTGCAATCGCTGATGAGTTTGACCAAAATCTCCCCCTTAATCTCTGCTTGATTTTGGATAGAAGTGGTTCCATGCATGGACAACCAATTAAAACGGTGATCCAGGCAGTGGAAGGATTAATCGATCGGTTAAAAGTAGGCGATCGCATCTCAGTTGTGGCTTTTTCCGGTTCTGCGTCAGTCATTATCCCTAACCAAGCGATCCAAGACCCCGAAAGCATCAAATCTCAAATAAAAAGCAAACTGACTGCTAGCGGCGGTACTGCGATCGCTGAGGGTTTGGAACTGGGAATTACAGAACTGATGAAGGGTACAAGAGGCGCTGTTTCCCAGGCGTTTCTGCTGACGGATGGGCATGGTGAAAGCGGTTTGCGGATTTGGAAGTGGGATATTGGGCGAGATGACAACAAACGGTGTGTTCAACTTGCACAAAAGGCTGCCAAGCTGAACCTAACTATCAACACTTTCGGATTTGGCAATAGCTGGAATCAGGATTTGCTAGAAAAAATTGCTGATGTCGGTGGTGGGACTTTAGCGCATATTGAACGCCCTGAACAAGCTGTGGAGCAATTTAGCCGACTGTTTGGACGGATTCAGTCTATTGGGTTAACTAATGCCTACTTGCTGTTATCTCTAGTGCCTAATGTCCGATTAGCAGAATTGAAACCCATTGCCCAAGTTGCCCCAGACACAATCGAGTTACCAGTGGAACCCGAAGCTGATGGTAGCTTTGCTGTGCGTTTGGGAGATTTGATGCAAGATGTAGAACGGGTAGTTTTGGCGAACATTTATCTGGGACAATTGCCAGAAGGGAAACAAGCGATCGCTCATCTGCAAATCCGTTATGATGACCCGTTGGTTAACGAACAAGGTTTACTTTCGCCCCTCGTGCCAGTGTATGCAGATGTAGTGCGGGCATATCAACCGACATCTAATCCCCAGGTACAACAGTCTATTTTAGCATTAGCGAAGTATCGCCAAACCCAGTTAGCCGAGGCGAAATTGCAACAAGGCGATCGCACTGGTGCAGCTACTATGCTACAAACGGCTGCTAAAACCGCTTTACAAATAGGAGATAAAGGTGCAGCGACAGTGTTGCAAACTTCTGCCACTCGCTTGCAAGCTGGAGAAGAACTTTCCGAAGCTGACTTGAAGAAGACTAGAATTGCATCAAAAACCGTTTTACAGGAATAGTAAAAATTCCGCGTTGCTGATTAACTGTATGAAAGTTTCGCGCCTTGGCGCAAAGCGAGAAAAAATATTTTATTCCTCAATTGAGCAACAAAGTAATAGTATATTCCTAATTTAACGTGAGTTCGACAAACCTCTCCCTGCCTTGAACTAAAGTTCAAGGCTGTCCCTCTCGCCCGTCGGAGAGGGACGATTTTGCGTAGTAAAATCTCTTAGTGGTCTTTTTGATTGAGCTAATTAAGCGGACACTATATAAGCCGTCGAATTCACGTTAACTTATTGATTAACAACCACCGAAGAGTTTGACTTATGCTGATCCAGAAGATTGTTCAAGAATTGCAAGACATCCCTGAAGACAAACTAGCAGAACTTTATGACCTAATTCACTACTTTCGACTAGGTTTAAGTCAAGAACGTACACAACCCCGCACCCCTGGTTTATTGAAAGGACAACTCGGCGATGCTTTCTTTGAACCACTACCAGAAGATGAACTCCAGCAATGGGAATGAGCTACCTCATCGACACCCATATCCTGCTGTGGTGGCTCTTTGACGACCCAAAACTCCACACTGACTGCCGAGACATCATTCGCAACCCAGATCATCGGATTATTGTCAGCAGTGCTTCTGCTTGGGAAATTGCCACCAAATACCGCATGGGTAAACTACCCGAAGCCAAACAACTTGTTGAGCAATATTTACAGATATTGCATCAGGCTAAATTTATTGAACTTGCCATCACCACAACCCATGCGCTTAGAGCAGGAAGCCTACCGATTGCCCATCGAGATCCCTTTGATCGCATGATCATGGCTCAGGCTGAACTCGAAAGTTTACCTATAATCACCTACGACAAAGCCTTCCAGACTGGACTGATTCAGGTAATTCCCGACCTCCAGTAAAGCAAAGTATCGCCAAACCCAGTTAGCTGAGGCGAAATTGCAACAAGGCGATCGCACTGGTGCAGCGACGATGCTGCAAACGGCTGCTAAAACCGCCCTCCAAATAGGAGATAAAGGTGCGGCGACAGTGTTGCAAACCTCAGCCACTCGCCTGCAAGCTGGCGAAGAACTGTCGGATGCAGACCTCAAGAAAACTAGGATTGTATCAAAGACCGTTTTACAGGAATAGATAATTTATAATTCATAATATTTTTATGAAAACTACTGGACTTCATGATGTAGCTATTATTTGTTCTGACTATGATCGCTCAAAAAAAATTTATGTAGAAGTTTTAGGTTTTTCGATTATCCAAGAGACTTTTCTGTACTGAGAGAAATCCACCGACTGTCTTAGTATTTAGTAAACAAAAATGACTCGCCCTCAAGATACGGATGAACGTGTTCTTTAATGATATACGGCACGGTTTCCGAAATCCACTTATGCTCTTGCGGATTATTTACATGAAAAGAAAGTACTTCAATCAGCGCCATGATAAAGAAACCTTCTGTAATCTGTAAGTAATGTTCAGGTAGCTTACGGATAGCTTGATAGCCTTCAAAAAAGGAAGGTCTGACAGTGGAAAGTAAATATTGAAGCGAACTTGCAATATCGTAAAGATAGTATCCAAAGCCACAGCGAGCGAAATCGATTGGACGGAATTCCTCGTTGTGCAATAGATAGTTGCCCTCATGAAGGTCAGCGTGAATCAGTCCCCAGACATTTTGTTTCTGAGGCAGTGTTTCTATCATCTCTTGAACTTGGCAAGCCGCTACTTCGAGGGTCTTATAATCTTCTGCTGAAATCAATTCTTGTAATACTGCTGGATAAAGTGCCAAGAGTGCTGCTTGCAGCCGATTCTTATCATAGGCTGGGCGAACAAAGTTTTCTGGCAGTTGCCACTGACTACTATGCTGGTGCAATCGAGCTAGCAACAAACCGAGCTGGTAAGCCTGTTCTGGAGTTCGTTGTCCGTTGAGGTTGTTGCCATCAATCCAATGCAGCAGTGAGCAATAAAACACTTCTCCAGTCTCATCTACCAAAACTTGAGTGAGCCATCTATCTTGTAGATTTTTTACTGGCTCCTGCACAACAACCTCTGTGTCATGACGCAAGGCAGTAAGCCACAGAAGTTCTGACTCAATCACCTGTGGTCTTTGCCATACATCGCCTTGGAGCCTAGATATTGGTCGATGAATACGGAGAAGAAATTTTTCTGCTTGTGTTTTTATACAGAAGGTTACGCTTCCACTGTGACCTAAAAAATAATGCTCTCCCTGAGCCATAGCATATTGTGCAAGGGCAGCTTTCGCTATGTAGTCATAGATGTTATCCTGCATTTTTCCATAACGTCTTGGTTGGTATACATACTCTAATCTTAAGTCCCACCGATCAGCTTGCGATTGCGCCCTCACTGATAACCTAAGCGGCACAACTAGTTATTAGACGGAATTGTTCTGGATATCCACCTTATTAACCGATCGCAAGCTTTCGACTCAACGATACACCAAAATCAATGCGGAAATTACTTAAATAAACAAGCAAACTGGGATTTGAGAAAGTAAAAGCTTCTTTTACTTGCGGAAAACACCAAAATGAGAAAGCAAACTGGGGTTTGAGAAAGTAAAAGCTTCTTTTACTTGCGGAAAACACCAAAATGAGAAAGCAAACTGGGGTTTGAGAAAGTAAAAGCTGCTTTTGCTTGCGGAAAACACTGAAATGAGAAAGCAAACTGGGGTTTGAGAAAGTAAAATGTCATTTTGAGAAAGCAATATGCCTTTTTGCTTATTGAATATGAAGTTTTGAGAAAGCAATAAGCCTTTTTGCTGATTAAATATGAATTTTAGTTAAATATGCGATCGCTTAGACATCAGGCAACAACGGTAAACGACGGATACGAATACGGCTTGGCTCAACTGTAACGGCTGCTCCTTGTTCCAAATCCTCTTCACACTCAGCGATTACCGTCAGCAACAAATTCGCTAATGCTTGAGCACGTAACCTTTCAATCCGAATACGAATGACTCAAGGAGTAGTTGCTCACATCAAGCGCTAGCAATGTATGAAAATCTGCATCGAGTGTAGCAACAACACATCTCTCTTCTCTAGCTTTCTGGATGATTTCTGTATCTTCAGCTTCAGACATCCCAATTTCACCCAGATGGATAGTGTCGATACCTGCATCACGTAGTAATGCTGCCGCAGAGAGTGGTAATCCCTGACGGGGCAACAGTTTCATAGCGGTTAGGTAGTTCAATGATGCGATCGCTCAAGTAGGACGATGCAAAAATTAAGGCTTGTTGAATATCTTCATCTTCTAATTCGGGAAACTCCTGACGCAGTTCTTCACGATTAGGGTAGGTAGCTAATAACTCAATCACCCGACGAACGGTAAGGCGAAGATTACGAATAGAAGGCTGTCCATTCATACGATTGGGATTGCTGGTGATGCGATCTAATTTCATAGCAGTAACCCTAGCTCCTTACAAAAATTATTGTCCTTCTCACACCCACCAACAAGGAAACTTAGCAAAATAATGCTAAAAATTAAAAGTTTTAGAGAAAGGTAAATAAATTTCTGCCTATAATTACGAATTGGTTTTAACTTTCCCAAATGTAGGATGTGTTTCAAGTCTTCCAATAAAACATCCTTTTAATAAAATTGGACAGCTTATGTTGATGATAGACGATTATACTCCAGGCAAAATTTTCTAGCAGGGAACAGGAAACAAGGCTTCTGCTACTAAAATAGAAAAATCATTCACGAGCGTTGTACTTATGGGTAATGAAGTTGAACTACTTGAACACTGGCGAGAACTCACACCTCAAAAGCAACAAAAAGTTTTGGAGTTTGTTGAACTACTTAAATCTGAGTCAGAAACAACACCCCCCGAATCTGATTTTGTGCCACAAACACCCTTAGCCAAAAAATTATGGTCGATCCGACAACGAGCGATCGCCTCTGGATTGCAACTTCTCAACGAAGACGAAATTGAACTTGAACTTGCTGCACGTCGCGGTGGATTCCGTGAGTCGTAAAAAGACGTACATAGACTCTGGTGTACTGATCACCGCTTTCTGTGGCATTCAGTCAGTCAGCATCAGAGCGAATCAAATTCTTAACGATGAAAATCTGGAGTTTGCTTCAAGTCGCTTCGTTCAATTAGAAGTCTTGCCTAAAGCAACTTTTAACAAGCAACAAGATGAAGCAGAATTTTACGAAACATTTTTTAGTGCTGTCATGCACTGGGCAACTGACTTAGAGCAAATTATACAGGATGCTTCTCAAATTGCCTGTACTTACGGTTTAGCTGCGATGGATGCACTTCATGTGGCGGCTGCTCTGCAAATTAAAGCTGATCAACTGATCACCACTGAAAAGCCAACTAAACCAATGCACCGAGTAACGGAAATCCAGATTATTTCAATATAAAGCGATCGCTCACAACTAAAAGCTCCGCAGCAAACAAGGCAATTTAGTAAGTCGAATGCCATTTTGCTTGCGGAAAACACTAAAACTTGATGAACTCAGCGAAGTATCGGCAAACCCAGTTAGCCGAGGCGAAATTGCAACAAGGCGATCGCACTGGTGCAGCCACAATGCTGCAAACAGCAGCCAAAACTGCCTATTTACAGCAGAAATCATGTATTTGAACCACATCTGTCGTAGGGGCACAGCATTGCTCATTGGTGTCAACTTAAGCTATAAATCGCTTATCTGTTGGCTTCCACGCTCGCCCAGAAATGAATTTCAGCGGCTCATAGCTAAAGTCTACTCAAGTAGACTAAAGATTTTTCAGATTTATTTAGTCATCTTTAGATGACTTGAGCTATTAGCAAGGAACTTCAGTTCCTTGTGGGACATGAGTTTTACGTTAAGTTGACACCAATGAGCTGGCTCGTGCCCCTACCGCCTGGTCTATTTACCTGAAAACTACTGTAATTAATAAATTACCCTTTATGCTACTAATTCCATCATTACCAAGCTACTCAAGCTCTTGGCAATCGCCTCTGGAGTCAGAACGAAATCTACTTTTCCGGTGTCAATAGCAGCTGAAGGCATATCGAAGTACTCCGAAGTAGTTTCATCTTGAGCAATCGTTGTACCACCATACTTTTTGATTGCCATCACTCCTAAAGCACCATCTCTGCCAAACCCACTTAGGACAACAGCAATTGCTCGCATTCCGTAATTAAGTCCTACTGACATGAATAGTTTATCCACTGAGGGGCGAACAAAGTTCATCTTTGGCGACTCTAATAGAGACAGCTTACCGTTAGCACCGACTACTAAGTGCCGATCTGGAACATAAGTGTAAACTGTCCCTGGACGTATTATCTCCCCTAATTTTGCCTGCTCTACTCGCAACGCTGTATGGCGGCTGAGGATATTTGCCAGACGACTAGAATAGACAGGATTCATGTGCTGAACTACAATAATCGCCGCCGGGAAATCTGCTGGTAAAGCCGACAAAATTTGGATGATTGGCTTTTGCCCGCCCGCAGAAGCTCCGATCGCTACTACGTTATAGGCAATATTGGGGAAGTGTGACAGAATTCGGTGTCGTTGTTGTAACGCCATTTTTTCTTTGCGAATGTTTAGCGCTCAGTAGCGATCGTCTAATTAGTGCTATAGCAGTCTGACAAGTTACTCTGCTATGTTAGCTAACTAACATATAATTATTCTATGTTATTTCGACAACAAATATAAACTGTTGACAATAGATAAACCTTTTGCTAGAGGTTCTTGATTGCTGCCGGTTATTTAATAGAGATAAGACTGGCTTAAACAGCTTCGTGCTATCTCTGTTTCAAAAATCCTGCACTTGTGAAAAACCAACTTCTAGCTGCTCTACCTTCTAAGGAATACTCTCGTCTTGTTGCTTATATGGAGGTTGTGCCGCTAGAGTTAAAGCAAAACCTTTACCTACGTAACCAACCAATTGAATACGTCTATTTCCTCAACTATGGCGTAGCCTCTATGCTCACCGTTCTGACGGACGGTTCGGCAATCGAAGTCGCTACGGTGGGCAATGAAGGAATGGTGGGTCTTCCAGTATTCCTGGGAGCCGATAGGATTCCGGGCGAGTGTTTTATACAAGTCCCTGGTTATGGATTGAGGATGAGAGTAGATACATTTAAAACTCATGTAACCGCAAGTAGTCCGTTGCACGATCTGCTCCAACGATACACGCAAGCGCTGTTTAATCAAATCGCCCAATCAGCTGCGTGTAACCGCCTGCACTCAATAGAAGAGCGATTGTGCCGTTGGCTGCTGATGACTGCCGATCGAGTAGAGACAGGCACTTTTCCACTCACTCAAGAATTTCTCAGCAAAATGCTAGGTGTGAATCGCTCTAGTGTTAGCCTTAGTGCCTCTATTCTTCAGAAGGCGGGGCTAATCGAGTATATTCGTGGGCAAATGACTATCCTTGACCGTTCAGGTTTAGAAGCTACCACCTGCGAGTGTTACCAAGTTGTCAAAGCAGAGTTTGAGCGTTTGCTTAACGGCAAATAAGGTTATTGGCTTCATCTTTGGATCTGCACACGAAGCCCCAAAAGCCAAAACTACGTGCGCGTAAATGCTCCCATCGCACTCTCCTTTCCAAGGCTTGCTCTAGTTCCCTCCTTTTTAAGGAGGGTTAGGGAGGATCAAGCCTTAACTGTGAACTGTATTGTTTTATAAACAAATCCCTGATTAACACTATTTAGGCATTAATTCTCATTTATGCCTCGTCAAATTCTTCATCATTCATATCTGAGGATTCAGACTAAACTTGTGCATTCAATTGAGTAGTCGTGGTTCGATCAATGTGTTTAGCCTTAGTTTTCAATGACTGGTTCACCGCTTCCAACCCTTGTCAATCGCTTATATTTAACCAATAAGCCAGCAGAGTCAGCAGTAAGCTGTTAAAACATTCTTGCTGAGTGAACCGATCGCTACGCCGAATAGCCCGTCGTAGACATCGCAAGCTTTCGGCTCAAGCATATACCAAAATGAATGCGTGAATTACTTAAATAAACAAGCAAACTGGGGTTTGAGAAAGCAATATCTCTTTTTGCTTGCTAAATCTACCGAAATGAGAAAGCAAACTGGGGTTTGAGAAAGCAATATCTCTTTTTGCTTGCTAAATCTACTGAAATGAGAAAGCAAACTGGGGTTTGAGAAAGTAATATGTCTTTTTGCTTGCTGAATCTACTGAAATGAGAAAGCAAACTGGGGTTTGAGAAAGCAATCAAGCATTTTGAGAAAGCAATATGCCTTTTTGCTGATTGAATATGAAGTTTTGAGAAAGCAATATGCCTTTTTGCTGATTGAATATGAATTTAAGTTAAATATTACGATGCCTGCGGTGGTCACTGAGCGCAGCCGAAGTGCGGGCGTAGCGATCGCAATTAGGGAAAATTAAGCCACGGCTTTGTAACACTTTTACTCAGTTTCGATACTGTGATGCAAGATGTATAACGGGTAAACTGATTGAGCTACGATTGAGAATGTTTTAGTGAGCGATATTGGGATGCCGAATGAGGATGGCTACTCCCTAATTCGGAAACTGCGGCAACTTGAAGCCCAGCGTGGCGGTCGGATGCCAGCCGTTGCACTAAGGGACTTGCAAGAAGCGACGATCGCAAACAGGCTTTGTTAGCAGGCTTTCAGATGCATCTTCCGAAACCCGTAGAAGCAGCCGAGTTAGCGACGGTGATTGCCAGTCTGACAGGACGAACGGGAAGGTTTTAATTTGTTCTAGGGATAATACCTTTTTAGCTTGAGAAATTCAAATGAAAACCACTGGTATTCATCATGTAGCTATTATTTGTTCTGACTACGATCGCTCCAAAAAATTTTATGTAGAAGTTTTAGGCTTTCCGATTATTCAAGAGACTTTTCGCACCCAGAGAAATTCTTATAAATCAATACGGTTCAGTTAAGGCTTAAATATTAGTCAAAGTCAATTTTTTTAACGAACCGCAAAGGACGCAAAGAACGCAAAGGAAGAAAAGAAAGAAATGCTTAACTGAACTGTATTGTCTTATAAATTAGATTTAAAAGTTGGAGAAAATGCTCAAATAGAGCTATTTTCTTTCCCAAATCCTCCAGAACGACCTAGTAAACCGGAGGCTTGTGGTTTAAGACATCTTGCTTTTCAAGTTGATGATGTTGAGGAAACTGTTTTTTATTTAAAATCAAAAGGGTTAGAGGTAGAAAATATCAGAGTTGATGAGATTACAGGTAATAAATTTACTTTCTTTAAAGACCCAGATAATTTACCATTAGAAATTTATGAGCGTTAAAATTAGTGCTGACGGGCGAACTTGTCATCACTATAGATAGTGAAGCGATCGCCAAGCGCGTAATTACGGCTGATTGCTGCCCAAATTGGTATATTCGTACTCTTGAGTTAAATGGTATTGGTTGATTGACTTGCTTTTTTGTCTGTACTGGTTTAGCTGTGACTGTCTGCACGAGCAATAAAATAGTGGTGCTAGCAAATACAAAAGCAGATAATGAAGTTATTGTAAAAATATTAACCATAGTGCAAATGCGCTTCATAATACTCAGAATGCTAACAACTCATAACACCAGTTTAATTAATTCGTAATTACGCTTTCTATGAAACGCTGCACGAACACTATCGAGTATAATTATAAATTATTCTTTTAAGCGATCGCCTCCGGTGAGTGTTTGCATCATATTTCACATAAATAGCAAATGAGTGAGCTATTTGGTAAAATTCTCAAATGTTTGACAATATCTGCAAATTTTTAGCTGAAAATTTCTCCAGCGACTTCGCCAGTTGGTTATTAGGCGAACCTATTACTTTAACCGAACTCAGTCCAAAAGAATTATCTCTCGAACCCATTCGGGCTGATGCCCTAATTCTGCTACAGTCGGAGCAAAACATCTTACATTTGGAATTTCAAACCCAAGCTGATGCGGAAATTCCTTTTCGGATGATTGACTATCGGTTGCGAGTGTATCGCCGCTTTCCACACAAAGCAATGCATCAAGTTGTAATTTATCTAAAGCAGACAAATTCAGAGTTGGTGCAACAAAATACATTTACAATTGCTGGGACACGCCATGAATTTTCAGTTATCAGACTTTGGGAACAACCAACCGAAGTATTTCTGAGAACGTCTGGACTGTTACCCTTTGCGGTTTTGAGTAGTACAATTGATCCAGAATCCGTGCTTAACCAAGTTGCACGGGAAATTAATAGTATGACAAAATCAAGAAATCAAAGTAATATTGCTGCTTCCACGGCGATTTTAGCTGGTTTAGTATTAGACAAAGAGGTTATCAGACGAGTTTTGAGGTCAGATATTATGCGCGAGTCAGTGATTTATCAAGATATTTTAGAAGAAGGCAAAGCTGAAGGCAAAGCTGAAGGCAAAGCTGAAGCTTTACTTGAAGTGGCAAGCAATCTTTTTAATACTGGTATGCCATTAGAACAAATAGCAAGATTGACAGGGTTATCAATTGAGCAGTTACAGTATTTACAGGCAAGTGAGTCTGGTGAGTCCAATCAATAAATAATCGGTGCAGGTTGACTGCACCGATTACTAAGTGTGACTCGAATTAAACATCCCATTGGTTCACGCCAATGCTGAAGCTTGGGGTTTGGCAAAAATCATTCTTCCTGCTGTAGTTTGCAAAGCACTGGTGACTACTACTCGCAGTTCACCACCCACATAACTGCTACCTTCCTCAACAACAACCATTGTGCCGTCATCTAGGTAGCCAATACCTTGACTGGGTTCTTTGCCTTCCTTGAGAATTTTCAAATCAAGGTTGTCGCCTGGTAAATAACTGGGACGGACGGCGTTCACTAAATCATTTACATTTAAAACAGGTACTTTCTGGACGCTAGCGACTTTAGACAAGTTGTAGTCGTTGGTTAGCAATGTACCGCTAATTTCTTGGGCAAAGCGCACCAACTTGGCATCGACTGTGGGAATATCTTCGTAGTCAATTGTATTAATCACGATGCGATCGGGATATTCTTCTTTAATGCGGTTGAGAATTTCTAGTCCTCGTCTTCCCCGCACCCGCTTTTGGTCTTTACTAGCATCGGCTACTTGTTGGAGTTCTTGCAAGACAAACTGCGGTACGAGAATTTGCCCTTCCAAAAACCCTGTTTCTAGTAATGCTTCAATGCGACCATCAATAATGCAACTGGTATCTAAAACTTTGGTATTGGCGGGTTTTAGCGTTCCTTCCACAACCATCGATTCGACGGTGTTGGGATTAATAAACCGCAATAAGCCTCGCCCGTGGGTGTCTGCCAAATTCATGCCAGTGACGGAGAGGATAATACTACCGACAACTGCCACCAGTGGCTTAATAAATCCAAAATCTGCCGGGATGGGTAACAAAAATAGTGGGGCTAGCATCAGGTTAGCTAGCAATAGCCCAATCACTAAGCCGATCGCACGAGTTAAAATCACTTCCAGAGGCATTTCTTTGATTTGTGATTCTAGGCGACGATATGTCGTCTGGAAACTCAGCCCGATCGCACCACCAATAATAGCGGCAAAGACGGCAACAACTAAGCGTAATGCTTCAAGATTTGTTACCTGATCTAGTGTGCCATTGGGCAGTAGTTCAATGCTGTAGAACCCTATTCCCGACGCTGCCAGGATGAATGAAAAAATAATAATGGCGTCAAGCATGGTTGTCTTGTTTTCCTGCAACTGTGGTAACCGATAAAGTTAAGTATTTTTTATTTCATCGGTAAGATAAACTCATCAATATTGACTTACACTAAGGGTTTAGTAGGGCAATATCTGCAATTATTATAACCAAAGGCTTTTATCTTCATATTTTTCATTGTTTCGTTGTAATACGACAAAAACTTGTAAAAAAACTACTCATTTTGTAAGAATTCAGAATCCAGAATCCAGAAGTCAGAATTAAGAAGACTTTGATACCCAAACTTAATAATTTTAATAAAATCAAGAAGTTATTGCACGCTTGATTTTACAAATATTCTGGTTCCTGACTCCAGAAGGACTGAATTCTTACCTCATTTTCATTGTCTCTAATTCGCAGTTGGCTTAACTTAATCTTTTCGCAAAATGAGTCAAAAATTTAGTATTTCTGAAATTGCGAGTTCTGCCTATGTGCATATTCCCTTTTGCAGACGGCGGTGTTTTTATTGTGATTTCCCGGTGTCTGTTGTGGGCGATCGCTTGCGGGGCGAAACATCTGGTACTATCTCCCAATATGTTGAGGTGCTATGTCAAGAAATTGCCATTACACCAGCATTAGGTCAACCCTTGAAGACAATTTTCTTTGGTGGTGGTACTCCTTCACTGCTATCAATAGAGCAGTTACAACGGATAGTAACAGAACTAGAGAAGCATTTTGGTATTGCGTCTGGGGCAGAAATTTCTATGGAAATTGACCCAGCCACCTTTGATTTAGCCCATATAGCAGGCTATCGCAATGTCGGCGTGAACCGGGTAAGTTTGGGTGTACAAGCCTTTCAATCAGAATTATTGCAAAGGGCGGGGCGATCGCACTCAGTTGAAGATATTTTCGCAGCTGTGGAACTAATCCACCAAGTCGAGATTCCCGAATTTAGCTTAGACTTAATTTCTGGGTTGCCGCATCAGTCTTTGGATCAATGGCAGGATTCCCTAGAAAAAGCGGTAGCGCTTGTACCCACTCACATTTCCATCTACGATCTTACCATCGAACCAGGTACAGCCTTTGGTCGTTACTACAAACCTGGCGATACTCCAATGCCCACGGATGAAGCCACAGTCAAAATGTACCAGATGGGGCAGCAGGTTTTGACTAGTGCAGGTTATGAGCATTATGAAATTTCTAATTATGCTCAACCTGGTCATCAGTGTCGGCATAATCGAGTCTATTGGGAAAACCGCCCTTACTATGGCTTTGGTATGGGTGCGGCGAGTTATGTTGACGGGAAACGCTTCACTCGTCCCCGTAAAACTAGGGAGTATTACCAGTGGGTACAAGCTGGCGGTGTGATTGATTGTGATGTGACTCCCCCAAAGGAAGTATTGTTAGAAACGTTAATGTTGGGGTTGCGTTTGGCGGAGGGTTTGAGTTTAGCGGCGTTGGCGGAGGCGTTTGGGGAAGAGAAGGTGGAGGAGATTTGCTGGTGTTTACAAGAGTATTTTGATAAAGGTTGGGTGGAAGTTGCAGGGGGAAGGTTGCGTTTGATTGATCCCCAAGGTTTTTTGTTTTCTAATGTGGTGTTAGCGGAGTTGTTTGAGAAGTTGGAATGACGAACCGCAGAGGCAATAGAGTTGCCAGTGCGCCCTTGCGGTTAAGAGACTTGTACCCCTACGGGGAAGCAAGCTACGCTCTTAGCGTTCCCGCTCTTTAGCAACTGGCGCGGCACAGAGAGAGGAGGGGAGATTTTAAGCTGATGAGGATTGAGGATTGATGCAGAAAAATAAAGTTAGAAAAGCTGTGATTCCGGTAGCTGGTTTTGGGACTCGGTTGTTTCCAGCTACTAAAGTTGTAAAAAAAGAACTTTTTCCGATTATTGATCGAGATGGTAGGGCAAAACCTGTGATTTTAGCAATTATTGAAGAGGCAATTAGTGCTGGAATTACAGAAGTGGGGATTGTGGTACAGCCGGATGACAAAGAAATATTTGAGGATTTTTTGAAAAAACCACCGAAAAAAGAACTTTTAGATAAACTTTCACCGCAAAATCAAGAATATAGCCAATATCTCGAAGATTTAGGTAGCAAAATTACAATTTTATTGCAAGAGGAGCAATTAGGTTATGGTCATGCGGTATTTTGTGCCCAAGATTGGGTACAAGATGAACCGTTTTTGCTAATGTTGGGCGACCACATTTATGCATCTGATATTGACAAATCTTGTGCTAGTCAACTTTTAGATGTTTATGAACAAGTTAATCAAAGCGTTGTTAGCTTAACTACAACGCCAGCAGAAATTCTTCATACATCTGGGTGTGTAACAGGAGTTTGGCAAGAGTTAAACTCGATTCTGAAAGTTACACAACTCTATGAAAAACCTACCATTGAGTATGCACAACAACATTTGCGTGTACAGGGAATGGCAGAAAATGAGTTTTTATGTATATTTGGTTTGTATTTACTAACGCCAAAAATTTTTGACTTTTTAACAGAACACATCAACCAAAATTTCCGAGAACGAGGCGAATTTCAGTTAACATCTTGTCTTGATAGATTGTGTCAGGAAGAGGGAATGACAGGATATGTTGTTAAAGGCAAGTGTTTTGATACAGGTTTGCCAGATGCTTATCGTCAGACAATGATTGATTTTAGGAAATTATAAATTAATTTCAGTTCAATTCGTTTCTCTGGGAGCATCTCACTTTTTGAGATGGCTCAAACACACAGTATTAGTTTGCCCCTGATGACAGCCTCCTGTTTTTTTGTTAAAGCAGTTTTCAAGTAGATGAGGTACAAAATGCAGGACTCAAAATCAGACACAAAGAGTTTCTACTTCCTTCCTACTGCCTCCTTAAAAAACTACCTCAAAACTAGCGCTAGTTAGAGCAGGAAAGGAGGTAGCACCCAATTGTGCAAATTTACCGCCGGAATTAATCTCAGCAAAATTATCCGCCGAACCATTGGGGTTATAAAAGAGACTACCATTTGCGCTATTATAAACAATCAACGCACTACTAATTGCTGCTAAAGTATCGTTTGTTACTGTGGCAAAGTCTGCGGAATTTAATTCAGTTGGGAAGAATGAGTTACTTAGAGCGGTAAAGGTATATTTAGATAGTTGGATCTTGTCTTGCTTAGGATTGAAGTCACCAATAATATCAACTCCGAGTTCCTTAATATCAAACTTTGATCCTGTTGCAAATGCAAACTT
This sequence comes from Nostoc favosum CHAB5714, assembly GCF_020829495.1. Classification (GTDB taxonomy): domain Bacteria; phylum Cyanobacteriota; class Cyanobacteriia; order Cyanobacteriales; family Nostocaceae; genus Nostoc; species Nostoc favosum. The sequence goes on from NZ_JAIVFQ010000032.1 coordinate 60,969, forward strand.
ATCTGAACCAGCGCCTCCTTTTAAGAAGTCGTCCCCACTATCTCCCTGTAGGTAATCGTTGCCTTTATTCCCGATCAGAATATCTTTTCCACTACTGCCAAAAAGAATATCATCACCGTTGCCGCCCAGAAGGTTGTCGTCATCACTACCCCCATCTATTCTGTCTGCACCATCTCCACCAATAAGGATGTCAGAACCTGCTCCCCCATCAATGTAATGGTTGCCAATAACACCAGAAAGCGAAATATTGTCATCACCGTCCCCAGCAAAAATAACCTGATTGCCAGCCGGAAAATTCCCCCAATTAAAGGTATCATCTCCATTTGTCGTAACAATATCAGTACTTATCACATTTTTGGCTCGAGCAACTGCCTCTTTTATCGCATCAGCAAAATTCTCACTTTTAGAACCAAGAGTCACTACACCACCTCGACCAAGCTGGGTAATTAGTATCTCGTAATCGAGTGCAACATCACTCGTAGTTAGAAAAATTGGAATAATGTTATTTGCTTCTAGCGCAGTTTTTACTTGTCCAATCTCTGGATAATCTTCATTAGGATCAATTACACCATCTCCATTATTGGCAATAGTATCACTTGGACTAACTGCTGCCCGATCGCCGGCAACGTGATAAACAGCATCGGTGGCTATTATGACAACACGAAATGAACCTACTCTGTAGCCGAGACTGCCACCGCTATCTAAAGCTGCGTACAAAAGTGCGTCTAATTGTGATTCGGGCCCATCATTGCCACCAAAAGCTGCAAAGTCAAAGATTTTGTCTTTGACTGTTGTTACATTATTTGTCAAAGCGACTTCTGCTTGATATACATAGTCAGCGTAACCCCCAAAAGGCGGAATTGGCTTATCCTTGAAAGAAGCAATACCAAATTTCAGGTCATTACCAAAGATCCTTGCTAACATCGGGTTGGTTAACCGATTTACCGTCCCAGGAAGTACGGCTTTTAGCTTGCCCAAATCGTCATCTGATGACGATGTTAAGTCTTTGAGCAGAACAATATCAGATACTAAAGTCATAGTTTTTCCCTGTGGCTATTTTTATTAATCGGTTGTATTGCAAAATGCCTGAACACTATTTCAGCTTGATATTAGCAAGGTTAATTGATTTAAGATAGTACTTAAACTGAAGAAAATATAATCTCTTTCAACAAATATTTGCTTTGTCCTTACTCAGGCTTGATTTCGTTTGTCTGGGGCTTGTTATTTAATTGGTTGTACCCTACTAACGTTATAATCGCAGACTTAACGAGAGAGAATGTCACAATATATGAGTTAAGCTAAAGTGCGTCAATGGGCCAGCAGTGAAGACAATGCTTTGGATTAGAGGATGAATCAGTATTTTGCAACGGTTGCTCGTGGATTAGAAACCCTCGCGGCTCAGGAGTTAGAGCAACTGGGTGCTCATTCAGTGGAGCCTGGGTTTTGCGGTGTAGCCTTTGAGGGCGATCGCACTCTGCTTTATCGCGTCAACATCTGGGCTAGGCTGCCGTTCCGAATCTTGGTGAATATCTATGAGTTTACATGCCTTGATGCCAAGGATCTCTATCGCGGCATCCAGAGTATCGATTGGCAAAAGTATCTCACGCCAGACATGACGCTGGCAGTGAATACTACGGGCAAAAACGATCGCCTCAATCACACCCACTTCACATCTCTCCAGATCAAAAATGCGATCGTTGACCAGCAGAAAGAAAATCTGGGTGAGCGTTCAAATGTAGAGCTTCATGATCCAGATGTGCGGATCAATGTTCATATTGAACGTGACTTTTGTACCGTTAAACTCGACAGTTCTGGAAATAGTCTGCATCGCCGAGGCTACCGTCCTGCGGTTGGAGCAGCCCCTCTAAAGGAATCTCTGGCTGCTGCCCTGATTCAGCTTTCGGGCTGGGAGCCAAACCAGATGTTCTATGACCCTCTCTGTGGATCTGGCACTTTACCCTTGGAAGCTAGCTTAAAGGCACTGAACATAGCACCAGGACTGTTTCGGGATTCCTTTGGATTTGAAAATTGGCTCGATTTTGATTTATCCCTTTTAGAAAAGCTGCTCCAAGAAGCTAAGGATAGCCAACTGGATACCCTGACCGCGCCTATTTGGGGAAGCGATCGCGATGAAAATATAATCGAGCAAGCGATTCACAATGCTCAAAACTGCGGCGTTGATAACCATGTATGGTTTTCTCAAATGGAGCTTGCTGATGTTGTTGCCCCCGCAGACAGTGGGGTTTTATTCTGCAATCCACCTTATGGCGAACGCCTGGGGCGAGATAGTGATTTAGGGGCGTTCTATAAACTTTTGGGCGATGTGCTGAAACAACGCTTCAAAGGCTGGACTGCGTTTGTGTTGAGTGGCAACAAGGAACTGTCTCAATCGATTGGACTAAAATCATCCCAGCGAATTGCGGTGTACAACGGAACGTTGCCCTGTCAGTTAATGAAATATGAGTTGTATTAAGACAGAATCGAGCAGATTTTGCGATTTATGCTTTCGCAGGATATTTAAGGCGATCGTTGTTAACTAATGTTGCCTTAACTATTTCCGAAATGACCCATAGTTCCCGAGCCAGCCCTTGCAGAGCAGATTTGCTCATGGCATAAACGCCGCCAATAAATGGCATACGTTCGGCGTTGGTGCTGCCTATGTTGATGATGCGTTCGCCCTCTTTCATGTGCTTGACTGCGGCCTGCATCGCAACAAACACGGCACGCACGTTAATAGCGAAGGTTCGATCAAAGTCCGCGAGGGTGAAATTATCTGATCTGTAATAAGCTGTTACGCATAAAACTAGTACATTTACCTGATGACTGTTGACCGTTGACTGATGACCGATAACCGTCAACCGTCAACCGTCAACCGTCAACGATTATAAAGAATGTTTATATAATTTAGACGCATATCAGCTTATCATGTCCGCTTGATTGCTTATTAAACCCGAAGAACCCCAAAGAGTCAAAGCTATGCTTTGTCTCCCCTCCTGCTTGCGGGGAGGGGTTGGGGGTGGGGTGTAATGACTGTGGTTAGCATAACTAATTATGCGGACATGATATAACTTTATAACTTGCAGCCTCAAGATTTTGATGATCAAGACTGAAACTACTTCAACCTCTGAAGTAGTTTCAGTCTTGTATTCCACGAAATCCTAAGAATGTGTAATCAGATAGCGCGACGGCGGCGAACCATTACCATTCCACTTGCTACTAAACCAAGACCCAACAAAGAAGCAGGTTCAGGAACGGAAGTAGGAGGGGGATTTGTCCCTATCTTAGGGACAAATAATGAGGCATGAGATAATCCTTTTCCTGCATTTCCACTCCCATTTAAAGCAACACCAATGGTATTGAATACTCCCGTTAAACCTTTAGAGAAATCATAATCTTTGAATAGGTAAGCACTATAAGCAGTACTTGTTTTAAGGCTAACTACAAACGTGTTACTGGGCAATGCTGCTCCCAAACCCCATGTGCCAGAACTAGAGTTATTGGCTGCTGTAATCGCAAAGGGATTCGGGTCATCAGATTTGCCAGCTAAAGTCCATTGCACACCAGTACCAACAAAGCTGCTAAACAGACCATTATTTAAGTCAGGGAGCAAAGTACCTTGTGCCCCTGTGTCATTACCAGTATTTGCGCCATCACAAGCTGTAGCTAAAACTCCTCCTAGCGAAATATCACTAAGGCTACATATTGGTGAAGAAGTTTGACCGCCTCCAGCATTACCACTGTTGCCACCTGAGGCAGCATATACTGGCGCAGCAATTGAAGTACAAGCGATTCCAGTAAATAATAAAACTGAAGTTGATATTAAAGAAAAACTTTTTCTCATTTTTTTCTCTGTTTTAAACTCTGTTCAATATGGATTGTTATTGATGTAGTTACTAAATATTTACTTTGGAATAATAGTCCCTACTCCGATACTTTGAATCTTATACTTAGTTATTTTTCCTTGTCCTTAATCTGGCGTCATTTTTATCAGATATTTAAACAATCGCCGCTTATTTAATCTCCTGATAAAGTAGGGATTATATCCTCAGTAAAAACTTTGAAACTTTACATAAAAAATAAATGTAGCGCTCCTTAATCGGAATCACCACGGGGGCAATTGTGAAGGAAAACACAATGCATTTGAAAAAGGGGTCAGCCCCAACTCTTGGAGACGCTGTTCGCGTTCGGGGAAGTCAAAAGTTAACACTGAGCGAAGTCGAAGTGTCAAAAGTAAAATGAGCAATCGTACCGAAAATTACCCACTTGACTGAAAAGCTTGCTAGGTAAGCATTCTCTCAATCAATATTTTTTGCAATTCTCAAAGTACCAATTAACCTATAAGCTATTTAGTCCAGCAATTTAATACGGCACAGCAAGATATCAGCAATGATTAAAATCCAGTCATAGCCAAGCTGATTGCTCTCAATTGCTTGTACTTTGTGTTAGGGCAGCTTCCCGTAGATATCGCATTCACTATTTCAGATTTTACGATGCCTACGGCGGTAAACTACGCAATTCCTTAAAATACTTAAAGCAACTGCCTCTGCCACCTTGATGCCATCGATACCCGCCGAGAGGATTCCCCCTGCGTATCCGGCTCCCTCACCAGCCGGATAAAGTCCGACTGTATTTAAACTCTGATAATCTTCTTTGCGTTTAATCCGAATCGGTGATGAAGTGCGGGTTTCTACCCCAGTCAACACGGCATCATCCATCGCAAATCCTTTAATTTGTTTGTCAAAAGCGGGAAGTGCTTCACGGATGGCGGCGATCGCATAATCTGGTAAACTCTCACTCAAATCACCCAAATGTACCCCAGGTGTATAAGACGGCTTAACAGTGCCAAATGCTGTAGAAGGGCGATGGTTGAGAAAGTCTCCCACCAACTGCCCTGGAGCTTCATAAGTTCCACCGCCCAACTCAAAAGCCCGTTCTTCCAAGCGCCGTTGGAAGTCAATTCCCGCTAAGGCGTTGCCCGGATAATCTTCGGGGGTGATGCCCACAACAATCGCACTATTGGCATTGCGCTCATTGCGAGAGTATTGGCTCATTCCATTGGTGACAAGTCGCCCCGGCTCTGATGCGGCTGCAACCACTAAACCCCCCGGACACATACAAAAACTATAGACGGAACGACCATTTTGGCAGTGGTGAACCAGTTTGTAATCGGCAGCACCTAAAAGCTTATGACCAGCTTGAGCGCCGAAACGACATTGGTCGATGAGAGTCTGGGGATGTTCGACCCGAAAGCCGATGGAAAAAGGTTTCGCCTCGATGTAAACTCCACGATCAAATAGCATTTGGAAGGTATCACGGGCGCTATGACCTACTGCGAGAACGACATAATCGCTGGCGATATATTCCCCACTGGCGAGGGTAACTCCCCGCACCTGTCCATTTTCGATGTTAATATCTTCCACCCGGCTTTGAAAGCGAATTTCACCGCCGAGGGATTCGATTTTGGCACGCATACTTTGGACGATTCCCACCAGTTTGAAGGTGCCGATATGCGGTTTGTTGATATAGAGAATTTCCGGTGAGGCTCCGGCATTGACGAGTTCGGTTAGTACTTTGCGCCCATAATGCTGAGGATCTTTGACTTGACTGTAGAGTTTGCCATCGGAAAATGTACCCGCACCACCTTCACCAAACTGGGCATTAGATTCGGGGTTGAAGTCTGATTTTTTCTTCCAAAAGCCAAAAGTATCAGCAGTGCGATCGCGGACTTGTTTGCCACGTTCTAAAATGATGGGACAAAAGCCCATTTGCGCGAGCATCAAACCCGCAAACAAGCCACAAGGGCCAGTACCAATCACGATGGGGCGAATCGCCAAATTGCTCGGTGCTTGTGCCACTGGGCGATAACTCATGTCTGGCGTGGCAATCACATGAGGATCTTTTTTCAGGCGCTTAAGTAGATGAGTTTCCAGAGTCGTTTCTACATCCAGAATATAAACAAAAGTAATCTCTCCTTTCTTACGGGCATCATAGCTACGCTTGAAGATGGAATAGCTGATCAAATCTTCGTCCGTGATTTGCAGCTTTTTGAGGATGGCAGTCTTGATCTCATCTTCAGGATGATCAAGCGGGAGCTTTACTTCTGTTAGTCGTAACATGGCGAGGAGAAATGCATACTGTCTATCAAAATCTTAATCAAAATCACTGCGAGGCGGCTGATTTTCGTGGCTCAAACAAACGTGAGTTCGATAAACTTCTCCCTGCCTTGAACTAAAGTTCAACTCTCTCCCTCTCCGAGTCGGAGAGGGACGGTTTTGCGTAGTAAAACCTTCTTAGAGGTCTTTTATGATGGCTAATTAGACAGATAAGATATATCGCGTTAAACAAGACTAACAGCCGCCTCTAACATTCGTATTGTCCCAAGTTCAGCATTTATTTCCACTTCCACACCGATTGGTAAAGTAAATTTATCCTTAATATGACCAATCATTGAACCATACCAAGCAGGAATACCTAAAGGAAGTATGTGTTGTTGCAATACTTGCATTAATGTAAATGACGGTTCATCTCCAAGACTACATTTAGTGCATTGCCCAAAGATAAAGCCAGCAATTTGGTTTAGTATCCCAGCAGTTTTTAACTGCGTCAGCATCCTATCTATACGATAAACATCCTCGCCAACTTCTTCCACAAACAGGATGCTTTTGTTCCAAGAAGGTAGGTAAGGTGAACCTACCATCGCTGATAGCACTGACAAGTTTCCACCCACAAGTTTACCCCTCGCCTTTCCCGGTGCTATTATCTCTATCCGCACTTCGCTAGGGTTGAGATTTTGCATAGTCACCGCTTCACCATTAAATAGGATGCGCTTGAAGTAATCCACTGTAAATTGATTCCAGGTAGAGGTGGCAACTGGCCCATGAAAAGTAATCATTTGACTACGGGCATTAATTGCCAATAACAGCGTCGTAATATCGCTGTAACCTATGATAATTTTCGGATGCGAGCGGATTAGCGAGTAGTTGAGTAAGGGTAAAATGCGATTACAACCCCAACCACCACGCATGGGAATAATTGCTTTTATGGTGCGATCGCTAAACATCAAGTTTACATCCTGGGCGCGATCGGCATCTTTACCCGCTAAATAGCCATAACGGTCTAAAATATGCTTTCCCAACTTGACTTTTAACCCTAACTGTGAAATCGATTGCTGCGCTGCTTCGATGTCTTTAGTGTCAACGATACCCGCAGGGGAAATCAATCCTACGGTATCGCCAGCTTGCATCTGGGGGGGCTTGCGGCTGGTGTTTGGAGATGGCTTACCTTGGGCGGTAAGTGCTTCTGGTATCTGGGTAGCGAAGATAGCAAATCCACAGGTTGTGAGAAATTCCCGGCGTTTGATATTCATAAGCATTGAGTTGAGGACTAAGCAATAGGACTGTTTTCCTAATAGCTAGTACCGCAAGGCGGAAGTCAACCCCTTCGGGGAATTAAAAATTAAGAATTAAAAATTAAAAATTTAGGAATTTGATGATGGGGATAGTTGACCTATTGGGCATATCTTCGGTAAGCTGACTGTAACTTTAGTTCCTTGCCCTACTTGACTAGACAAGGTAATATTGCCACCGTGTAACTCTACGCAAGCTTTAGCGATCGCTAGCCCTAATCCTGTACCGGGGATTGTGTCAACGTTACTTCCACGACTGAAGGATTGAAACAAATTTTCTTGATCTGCCATCGGGATACCAATTCCCTGATCTTTGATATAAAAGATTACTTGTGATTCTTTGCCGATGAGGTGGAATTCTACAGTACCTCCATCTGGAGAGTACTTAATTGCATTGGATATTAAGTTAGTAAAAATTTGCTGCAAAAGTCCGCGATCGCCCCAAAAGTCCTGGTTATTACCAGTAATTTGAAAAATCAATTCGTGGCGATCGCCTACTGTTTCTCGCTCTTGTTCTATCAAGTCAGAAAAAAATTGCAGTAAATCGAGCAAAATAGGTTTAAACTTGGGTTTCTCTAGTTCAAATTGATTAACCAGAAGCATATTATCCACAAGTTTGGACATATACCTGGCTTTGTGTTCAATAATTCCTAAGAACCTTTCTTGTTTAGACTCATCTAGTTGCTGGCTATGTTTGACCAAAGTTGATGCAGCAGCCAGAATTGAAGTTAGCGGCGTTCGATACTCATGGGAAACTGTTGCAATAATTTGCGATTTAAATGCATTGAGTTGCTTTTCTTTGGCAAGTGATGCTTGAGTTTGGGCTAGCAATTCCGCTTGTTGAATGGCGATCGCTAGTTGCACCGAAACTTCATTGAGCATTTGGGCATCATCAGTTTGCCACTGTCGTTCCCCGGAATTATGGTGAGCAATCAATAAACCCCAGAGTTTGGGGTTTGGGTTCCCATTGTTACTCAGATTAATGGGAACTACTAGATTTGCCTTAGTATTAAATTGCTCTTTTAGGCTGACACAATTACACAAGCCAAGCTCATAGATATAAGGGATGGGGGATTGGGGACTTGTACTGAGCGAAGCCGAAGTAGTGGGGATTGGGGATTGGGAAAACTCTTCCCTAGTTATCAGTATGTCTTCTTGTCTCCTTGTCTCCTTGTCTCCAGTCCTCACCCCCCAGTCCCCCACCCCAACGCGATCGCACAATGCTACAGTGCGGCATGGCTCAACTGAGGAGGCAACTATTTTACCGTCGGCATCTGGGGCGAACTGATAGACTATCACGCGATCGCACTTCAGAAGTTGCTGTACCTCAGCTACAGCCGTATTCAAAATTTGCTCTAGGTTAAGAGACTGGCGAATTCTTAAAGCAGTGGTGGCAATTAAGCGCTGTCTCTCCTGAGTTTTGTAGAGTTGGGCTTGCAAGCACGATTGCTTAATGGCGTTGCGGACTGTTAGTTGCAGTACATCCTGTGTCAGATGTTGCTTGACTAAATAATCCAAAGCACCCCGTTTCATTGCTTGCACAGCTATCTCTTCATCACCACGCCCTGTCAGCATAATCACAGGGACAGAAGTTTCAAATATCTTCTGCTGCATCTGATCGAAGAGTTCTAACCCACTCATATCAGGTAGGCAAAAATCCAGCAGGATGACATCAAAGCGCATTTTTTGGCACAAAGCAAGTGCTTCTTCTGCACAGTCTGCCTCCAAAATCTGGTAAGACTGGTGCGGATCTTTCAACAGATATCGACGATAGATTTTTCGATCTGCTGCACAATCATCGATGATGAGTAGTGTCCATGTGTCCAACATATTAAGTATGAGGATTGGGGAGCCATGTAGATCCCTTTTATCCAGATTATGTTTTTATTGCATAATTCTAAAAATAATATAAAATAAGTGTAAATAAAATCTAAATTCTTTAGAAATTCTAAAGTAATTTAAGCGGTAAGATAAATAACAAAATGGGGAAAACGCATCTAAAACAGACAAGCAGACACAGTGAGTCAAAGAGGAAAATGTCTCTGTGTCCTCCAAGGCGTTTCCTTTGTTATCCTTTTTTCCCTATTGCTTCATCAAGAGAGAATAAACAAATTAATCCAAGGCTGGCGGCATATTGGCTTCAAGCCAATAGTCCACGAATGCTTGAATCGTCTTTTTTAATTCCTGAGCATCCATCGGCTTTACTAGATATCCATTTGCACCCTTTTGGTAGCACAGTTCAATATCCTTGGGGTTAGATGATGTGGTAAAAACAACGATGGGGATTTCCTTGAAACTCTTGTCTTGCTTGAGCCGATCTAAAATATCACGGCCATCAATACCTGGCAAATTCAGATCGAGCAAGATAACAGAAGGTCTTAGTGCTACTTTAGAGTTGCGTAAGGCTTCGCTTCCTTGTTGATAGAGGAAGTCTAAAACCTCATCCCCATTAGTACAACGATGTATGGGGTTCTGGACGGACATGCGCCGCATCAGACGTTGTAGCATCCGAAAATCTTCATTGCTGTCCTCAACAACGAGCAGAGGTTCATGAAGTTTTTTTGTCATTCGTAGTCTTAAAAGAGCTTAACAAAAATATATATTTGGTTATTATCTTAAACTATTCCAGCGTGAAATAGAAAATTGAGCCAACGCCTACGGTAGATTCAACCCAAATTTGGCCGTTATGAAGCTCAACAATCTTCTTAACAATAGCTAGTCCAGCACCTGCTCCTCCACCGTACTTTTCCTGGGAGTGGAGCCGCTTGAAGAGTCGAAAGATGGTTTCTAGGTGATGCTGTGGAATTCCAATACCATTATCTTGGATATAAAAGATTGGGGATTGGGGATTGGGGATTGGGAATTGGGCATGGGGAATTGAGTATGGGGCATTGGGCATTAGGGATTGGTCAATAATCAATAGTTCATCTTCCCCTGCTTCCCCTGCTCCCCCTGCTTCCCCTGCTCCCCCTGCTCCCCCTGCTCCCCCTGCTTCCCCTGCTCCCCCTGCTCCCCCTGCTCCCCCTGCTCCCCCTGCTCCCTGCTCCCAGCTAAGAGCTCCCTGCTCCTCTTCTTGAGAAAAGTAGCCAATCTCAACCCATTGCTCTGGCTTATCGTTGTATTTAAACGCATTACCCAGGAGATTACTGAAGACTTCATTAACGAGAACTCGGTCACACTGAACTGTTGGTAAAGGCCGAGGAATGCGAATATCCACAAGTCCAGAGTCTTGGCGACTAGCACGAAAGACTTCAATCACTTGAGTAACCAATTCGTTGAAGTCAGTTGCTTGCTCTCGCAGTTGTGCTTGTCCTAACTGCGATAACCGCAGTAGAGCATTAATTAGAGTTTCCATGCGTACAGACAAGGAAACTACTGTTTGCAAGCACTCAATTCCGTCATCATCTAATACTTGGGCATAGTCTTCTAGCAGCACCGTTGAGAAGTTATAAATTCCCCGCAAAGGCTCTTTGAGGTCATGGGAAGCAGCGTAGGCAAAAGATGCGAGTTCTTGGTTGCTGCGCTCTAACTCCAGGTTGATTTTAGCTAATTCATCCGCCTTAGATAGTACAATACCAACGATCGCATTACTCAGAGCGATCGCACTCTCAAGTTCACAAGCTTCCCAAGGTAGAGAAGTTAATCTAACCGTTTCTTGCCATTGTTCAAAGGATTTTCGTGGAGATAGGCTAATGCTACCATCTGCTTGAGCTTGAATGGATTCGTTGGGATTACCTGCCCAGTTTACCGTTTGGATAACTTCGGGGCGAAACCAAAGAATATAATAACGCCGGACTTTAGAAATTCGCAGTAGCAGCAAGCCACTGGCAGTATCTTTTAATATGAGCGCCTCTGGGTAAAGCTTCGGCAGAGAATCAGTGGAAAATAGGTTGTCATTAACTTGGGTATCCGCCCATTCAATTAACGCCCGAACTTCACGAATATTCGGTGTTGCTCCCACAAGGGTAATTTCATTATCCAGACAAACCGCCGCTCCAGTGGCACTAACAAGATCGAGCAAGCGGATTTCAGGTTTAATTAGAGCATCGATAAAATTATCTGCCTGGGAAATAGACTCTAGGAAATCAGACTGTAGTGATTTGAGTTTTACCTTATAGTTCCATTCCGAATAACTAATTTTGTGCGCTAATTCAGAAGACACAATCTGTCCCAAAAATTCGCACATTTTCTGCACTTCGTAAGAAATATACTTTGGTGTTAAATTATGGCAAGATATTAATCCCCAAAGCTTCTGCTCTTGAATAAGCGAAATCACCAAAAGAGCTTTTACTCCCATATTTTGATGATATTCAGCACAACACGAATCAAAACTTCGTAGCACAGAGTAGCTTAAGTCAAGAGGCTGATGTGTTGTCGGATTTTCCGGTGGAACTAGCTTAACAGGTTCGGCAGTCAAATCGGGGAGAAATCGGAGAAAGCAGCGCGTGTATAACTCCCTAGCCTGCGCTGGAATATCTGTAGCGGGATAGTGGAGTCCTAAATAAGGTGATAAATCTTCCCGTTTGACTTCTGAAACAACACAACCCGCTCCCGACTGGTCAAATTTATAGACCATTACCCGATCAAAACCGATAATTTTTTGGACTTCTTGTGCCACTACATGCAAAAATTCTATCAGGTTTGATGTTCTCTGCATTTTTGCGATCGCTTCACCCGCCAAAGCATGAAAGTCTAAAAAACTCACCTCAGATTTTGAGTCTGTCGGTTCTAACTCCAGAATCACAGCCTCTTCTGTACGATGAACAATAGCGTCAAAATCTTTTTGCCGATGCAAAGTATTTATTGATACTTTAAAAGCATTAGGACTGCCAATTTTTTTTACCAAGCACTGCTTTACAGTTTCTATTTGTTGAGCTTCTAGCAAATAGCTCAATGGTTTGCCGAACAAGTGTTCTGGCTCTTTGCCCAAGTGTTCTTGGGTATTGTTGCTAACTTGCAGTATCTCTAGCTGAGTACTGAGTGCCAGTAGAACGCCATGAGGTTGAATAGAGCCAGGTATGTGAATAGGTTTGCGATCGTGGTTAGTCAGAGCAGTAGCTTGGGTAGTAGTATTTTCAGGCTGGCTCATAAATCAACTTATGTAAAGCTGATTTTTACAATAGCGCAATTAAATGTCACATTTCTTTAAAGTATATGCCGAGTAGTATGAATGCGAAGAAATTTTTTGTAAATGCTATTCACAAAACAAGGGTATTTACTGCGACTGAGTAATTTCTGTATTCAGCATTAATTGCAAAGCATTTATGATGTTGGTAAAATTCTCATATTCAGTATTTTCGCTAGTACTCTTAAAATAATAATTTTCATTAAAAAAACATAGCACTACCCAACTGGAGCTATATAAATAATATTTATTTATTTGGGAACATAAGTTTATGGACTCAACCACAACTTATACTTACGATGCCGACGGCAAACTCCTATCCCAGAGCATAGACAACAACAGTGATAGGACAATAGACTCAGTTATTAACTACGGCTATAACCTTACATACTATACCTTTGACGGCAACGGCGACGGCATCGCTGATTATGCCGAAAATTATACTTATGATGCCAAGGGCAACAAGACATCCTTTAGTCAGGACACCAACGGCGACGGCATCGCTGATTATGCCGAAATCTATACTTATGATGCCAACGGTAAGCAGACATCCTCTGGTACTGACTACAACGACGACGGCATCGCTGATTATATCGAAATCTATACTTATGATGCCAAGGGCAACAAGACATCCTTTAGCCGTGGCGACTACGGCAACGGCATAGCTGATTATGTGACAACCTATACTTATGATGCCAAGGGCAACAATACATCCTCTAGTCGTGACGACAACGGCGACGGCATCGCTGATTATATCGAAATCTATACTTATGATGCCAAGGGCAACAAGACATCCTTTAGTCGTGACGACAACGGCGACGGCATCGCTGATTTTGTCATAACCTATACTTATGATGCCAAGGGCAACAATACATCCTCTAGTGGCATCAACGGCGACGGCATTGCTGCTTTTGTCACCAATTATACTTATGATGCCAAGGGCAACCTGCTGACACGGCAAAGCATTAACTTCAACAGTGACGGCATCGCTGATTATGTGACAACTTATACTTTTGATGCCAAGGGCAACCTAACATCCCTTAGTCGTGACAACAACGGCGACGGCATCGCTGATTTTGTTTCAACCTATACTTATACTTATGATGTCAACGGGAAGTTGACATTTTTTAGCCAAGACGAGAACGGCAACGGGTTTGTTGATTATATCAAAACCTATACTTATGATGTCAACGGCAACCTGACATCGGAAAGCAAAGACTATAACGGCAACGGCATAGTTGATTTTTTCTATAATGGCGATACCGAGAACCCCCCCTCAATTGATTATCTCTATACCTATACTTATGATGCCAAGGGCAATCGGATATCCCTTAGCGAAGACTACAATGGCGATCGCATAGCTGATAGTGTCACAACCTATACTTATGATGCCAAGGGCAAACTGATATCCTCTAGCCAAGACTATAAAGGCGAGGGCGAAATTAATGGTATCTATGACTACAAGACAGACGGCATAGCTGATAAAGTCAATACCTATACCTATGGACGCGCAACCGCCAGTTATGACTTCAATAATGATGGTGTAATTGATGCAGTTGGTATCTATAGCTACAATGCTAAAGGAAAACTAACTACACAAAAGATTGATAATAATCAGGATGGCATCATTGATGAGGTAACTGCTTACAGTAGCCCTGTCAAGGTGACTTTTTTGCAGTCGCTAAAAGTTTGGCAGTGGAAACATGTGGATGCTGAGGGTCATACTTTGGAGGATCTTTCTTCTTCTTTGGAGCACGGGTATGTTTGAGAAAAGACT
>NZ_JAIVFQ010000033.1 GCF_020829495.1 Nostoc favosum CHAB5714
GACATCACTGCTACAGGAGCAAGTTCTCAATTCAACGGTTCAGTAGAACTTAATACACCTGGTATCGATCCCAACAGTGGCTTAGTTGAGCTACCCACAATAGCTGTAGAAACTGAAGTCGCGCAAGCCTGCGATAGTCCAGGTTATGCTCAAAGCAGCTTTATTATCACCGGACGAGGGGGTTTACCTCCTAATCCCACTAAGGATGTTCTCCCGAATGGCACAGTAGAAGTAGCTTGGGTGGCGCTCAAACCTAGCAGCGATGCCTTTGGCGGGCTACGCCGGAGCAACAGTCAACCTGTTACTACTAACCCAGTTACCACCACACCAGAACGTATTGTAGAAGCAAATGGATGGGTGGTAAATGAAAAAGGAGAAGTGGTACTTACAGCTAATGTTCCAGGTGGGGGTCGTGGTTCATGGCACAAGGCTGTATCTTGCAGTAATTATCAAGCTCATCAGTAAATGAGCGTCAATAATTGCTCAAATACTAGACATCTCCAGAAATTAAATATGCGTTATCTAAAACCCTTGTAGAGACGTAGCAATGCTACGTCTCTACATTCTTTTCACCAGATGTCTAATGAACAATACAGGAATATGTCTCATATAATGTCCGCTTGATTGCTTACTAAATCCCAAGAACCCCACCCCGCCAAAGCTACGCTTCGTCTCCCCTCCCCGCAAGCGGGGAGGGGTTGGGGGTGGGGTGTAATGACTGTGGTAATCATAACTAATTATCCGGACTTGATATCAATACGGTTGGGTTAAGAAGAATAGTAGGTTGGGTTGAGCATAAGCGAAACCCAACAAAGCCTTGATAATGTTGGGTCTACGTTCCTCAACCCAACCTACGCCAGTTTTAGTTTTTAGCCTTAACCCAAGCGTATTGGAATATGTCTTGTAGCAATTGTATATCTCAAAGCCAATTTCCTACTAAAACATAAGGTGCCCAGAAATAAGGGCTTTTTTGTTTAGCAAATACAGTTAATTGAGCACGCTGGAGTGCTTGGGCTTTACTGATCCCAGTATTTAAGTTTCGATAAAACTCACTCATAAGTTTAGCAGTCCATTGGTCATCCACTGACCATAAACTTGCTAGCGTACTGCGTGCGCCTGCTCGTACAGCTATACCAGCTAATCCTAAAGCAGCTCGCTGATCACCAAGAGCAGTTTTGCAAGCACTCAAGACAAGTAACTCGATGTTACCAGACCTACTTCTATCGCCAACTCGTAATAAACTATCAAATTGCTTAACTTTCAGTAGCTTATCCCAGGTGAGAAGAAAAGTTCTTTCAGGATCTGAACTAAACTCACCGTGAGTTGCTAAGTGAATTATAGAAAAAGGAGTTGCAAGCAATTGTTTTTGCAGGTTGCTATCGAGAAACTGCTGATTTAACAGTTCTTCACTTCTAGGAACCTCAGTTTGAATTTCTTTGAGTTCCCGTGCTACATTTTTCAGGGCTGAAAATTTCTGACCTCCTATAGAACGCGCTTCTCCTACTCCGGCAGTTAAAGCATTTAACTGTACTTTTTGCAAGGGTTTAGGATTAAACAATTGTAAACCAGGAGTTAAAGCGATCGCATATTTCTCCATGAGATATTTATTTTGCTGTGGATCGTAAAGAACCCCCATCGGAATATTTCTTAATTCCCCATCCAGTACAAAAACTAAAGTATTGATGCCACTTTTAACTAATTCAGTTTCGGCTCGTTGAATTAACCAGTTATATATTTTTTGGGACTGTTCTTTCACTTCATAAGTGCCCGCGACATCTGTTAAAGATTTCCGTAGTGAAGTAACAGTACTCTCTACTTTTTCTTGAGGTATCTTAGTGGTATAGTGCTGTAATTGTTGATTAGGCAAGGTAAGGATAACATCGAAACGATCGGGCAAAATAACTGAATAGATAACTGCTGCCTTTTTATCCTGCTCCACCACTTTGTCAATCTCTACAATTGGTTCTAAACAAGGTGAGCGAAAAAAGTTATTCAGTTCTGCAACCTGGAGTGACTCAATGACTTTACGTGCCTGTTTAAGATTGTATTGACTACTCTGTTGATCCTCTTGGGTATTTTCTGTTAGCAACTGTAATTCAACTAACTCTCGATAGATAGGTTCTACACTTTCTCGGAAAGAAAACTGAACATCTAAATTACTAGCAACTAAATCACCACGAAGAGATTCTAAAGTTTTGTAAGCTGTATCATACGCCTTGAGCGCAGCATTGAGATTTCCTTGTTGCTTGAGTAAACGTCCTTGCTGCCATTGCCACTGATAGAGAATGTCTGATGCATCAACAGTTTGAGCAATAAATAAAGCTTTTGTTGTTAGTTCTAGAGCATCAGCTAACTGCTTATTCTTTTCATACAGACGACCCAAAGTTCCAAGAGCATAAGATTGGGCTTGCTGGTCTTTTAGGCTTTGGGCCTCCTGTATCGCGGTAGACAAGAGTTGGGCAATATTTAAATTTGATAAAATAGGTGCATTAGTTTTTTGTGTTAAGTCCATTAAAATAGAGGCGAATTGAATCCGAGCGTATACTGAGTTTCGGCTAGGAACCAATTTATTAATTTCAGCCAGAATTTGCTCAGACAAGGATAAAGCTTGTTTAAACGTATTTGCGGCTTCTTTTTTAGAGAAAAATTCTAGAAGCAGGCTAAGTTGATTTAGCTGTGCTTGAATGCGCGTAGTACCTAGTGCGTTTATAGCCGCTTGCTGATAAAAGTTTAAAGCAGCTTGAAATTCTTGTTGACTAAGGTCTGTATTCCCTACCTCATGTTGAGTTTTTCCTTCGGCAAAGGCTGTATTACCTAAACTTAAAAAGGTATCACCTATAGCTGTTGGAGATTGTATAGCTGTTGCTAGAGTTAAACTTTGCTCTAAAACTTTTCGTGATTCATTGAAATCACCAATAACTCGTAGGACATTGCCAAGGCTATCTAGTCCAGCAACTTTGAGCGATGAATCTGGAAGAGTAGTAAGGTTTTGTTGAACTTCAGTTAAAGTTTTTTGTGCTTGGCGATAAAGCCCTAAAGCCTGCATAGCTTGAGCAGAGTTAATCTGATTACGAGTTAGTGTGGCGCGATCGCCTATTTGCTCATATATATCAGCAGCTTTTTGCCAAGTGGACAACGCGATTTCAGTTTGTCCTTGGGCTAATTGTAACTTTCCTTGTACATCTAGAGATTGCGCTATAATTGCAGCACGGTCTTTTGAGCTATCTAAATTCTTTAACAAATTAAGACTTTGGTTAATTGTTTGTTCGGCTTGTGTCTGTTTGCCAAGCTGTTGATAAATCAAGGCAAGATTGCTTAACACTACAGCTTGGTTAAGTTTGTCTCCTGTGTTATAGAAGCCAATAGCAGCTTGTTCTAAAACCTGAAGTGCTTCAGTAAATAAACCCGCCTCATACAAAGCTTTACCCTGTTCTACTAAGCTTTGATCTAAGGCAGATGAGTTTTGAATCTTAGTTTGTGGAATATTTAGGCTTATATGAGAAAAAGTTGCTAAAACAGGTGAACTAAAAATGCACAGTATGGCTGTTCCTACTAGGAGTAAGAAAAAGGTCAAGAATCTCGAACAAGATTGTAGCATACGCAATAATATTGTTAATTTAGCCATATCTCTTAGAGGTTGTTTGAAAAGTGGTTGGCTGTATCTTTGCACTAACTGATCCCCCCTAGCCCACGCCAGTCGCTCCACTTGGGGAGACCCCAAGACCGCGCTGGCTCCCCTTAAAAAGGGGGGAACCGGAATTAAAGTCCCCCAATGTATCGGGGGATTTAGGGGGATCTAGAACGTTTTGTTACCGAGAAGAAAACTTTTCAAACATCCTCTTATACTAATTTGATTGAGTTACGGTCTTTTCCTCACTCTCAAGTTCTACAATCGGTGCTGTTGCAAGTTCTGCCAAACCAACATCTTTTAACAAAAGTGTCCAATCTTCTGTAAAAATGCGTGAGTTGGGATTAGAACGATGCAGAGTAGCTAAATTAGTTAAAGCATCTTGCCAAATTTGGTTACGAGCATAGGTAGTATATTCTTGTGGTGTGCTTTTCAATTGAATTTCAAGATTAGAATTTAATGGCACACGCTGTATCCATGCATTCACATAAAAATACTCTGATTGTTCCTGGAGATTGCCACAGAAAACTTTAAAATACCACTGATAGTTTTTCTTGATTTTTAGAGCCGACTGTGAATTGTGCGGTAACTTAATACCAAAAATACTAGCCTTTCGTGGTAGTGATAGAGATGTCGTGTAGATGTTTTTGCCATTTTCATCTTGAAGTTTAAACTCCCCAAGAACAGCATTCTTTGGTAATTCGGGTACAAAAAACCAAAAAGTTGGATATTCAGAGATAGTGAATGTTAAAAAAGATTTTGATTCATCCCCAATTTCTTCACCAGGAACTAAAGCAGTAATTGGCGTGTTCAACGGAGTGCAACCATCACGGCTTGTACCTCCTTTACGACGTCCAGTAGGTGCGCCGCCGCCGCTAGCTGGAAATTTTGGAAGTTGAGTAGATTGGCTAGGTTTATTAACAAGGGGTTGGTTAAGTAATTGAACCAGTTGTGCCGAAACTGTTGTGGGGCAACTTACCAATCCAAAAAGTACTAAAGTCATAATGCAAGTAAGTTTCATCAAAAATATACTCCGTTGAACTAAGCAATATAAACGTCAGTAACAGAAAAGAAACTAACTTTAAGCTTGTAGTAAGAATGATAAATGTGAAACACACTAAAGTTTTATAAGCAGCGATGAAAGCAGGGCAAACACACGTAATTATTGAAATCCTTAATGTGTAAGGATATTGATTTAAAATAGCCGAGACAATGAAAAGTCCAAACCCTTGCTATTAAAGGGTTTTTATTCTTTAAATGCATTTACCGTGACTATGAAAGACATTGCAGTAATTTACTGTATTCAACAATTTACTAATGTAACTACACTAGAAAGATATAAGATTACGGAAAGTGAGTTTATCTAAATTTTTCTTGACAAAAACTTTAATTTGTGTATAAACGAATAATTAAAGTTTCTCGTTTGGTTTGTTTCCCAAGGATTAAAGCGATGCCTAAGCACTTACCCTATAAAAAGATACCATCTGTCACATTTTAGATCCACGCTACACAACAAATAATTACGCCTAAAATAATATCAATAATGCTTACTTATTGATACTAAGTCTTCTTCTTGATCAGATGTGCTGAACCTCTAAGATTACGGTAGATATAAACTATAAAATGCTTAATCTAATTTCCGCTCAAATATATAATTTTGAGTTAAGTAAAGAATTGTAAATATTCTTGACTACTTTGGGAATGAAAAATTTTATATTTATTTACAATGTTTGCAATGTTGCATGGTGTTATTTTGAGCTTTTTAGCGTGTTAATACTAAATATAATAACATTATCAATGTAAATATATAAAAAGTTGCTTACGAAAGCTACCGATTACGAACGCCTCTAGACACAACAGCTACTTGTGTAGCTATTAATGCCAATGCTGGTGGGATAAATGGTATCCATCCTGCCTGGGTAAAAATCCCAAAACATATATTAAATAATGAGAATAGCATTATTATCCCAGCTGCCCCAAGACGCATAGGATGCCGAATATACCATGCTAAAATTCCTCCTAATAACGACCATCCCCATACCCAAAGTGCTTCAACCCAAGTCGGCCACCACCAAAGCAGAGGTCGATGATCTAGAACAGCACTGAGGATCTGGCTGGTCATGTGAGCTTGAACAAAGACCCCTGGTATCAGCTTTTGATTTGACTCTGCTTTAGCACTATAAGGAGTTTTCCAGTAATCAGTAGTTGTTGGAGCAGTAACACCAATCAAAATAATCTGCCCCTTCAATAACTCGACTAATTCCGAATTAATTTTATTGTTAAGAACATCTCTGAGAGATACTTGTTGAGCAATGTTTTGAGGAGAAGAAAGCGAACGGTAATTTGCTAGCACTTGATAACCCGATGCATCGATTCCTTGGTAGCCGCTAGTATGAGATTTTAATTGCTTAAATACGACGTTGCCTATCTGCAAGTTACCTTGTGAGTTGATATATGAATTGATACCTTTAGCCTCCAAATAATGAAGCGCGATTTGGAGGCTAAAAGCATATTCTGCCGCACACGGAGATGTTAAAGGAGGTGTTAAATGCAAAAGCTGACGGCGGGCTATGTCATTATCATCTGCAACAAAATCACTAAAGCTTTGGCGTTCTTCTGGAACTTCAGGCGGTGGAGGAGTGCCTTCTGGCGCACCATCAAGAGCCGCAGAAACTTTGCATACGGTAAAAAGACGTTTATCTTGTTGTAGCCTAGTTGCTAAATCTGCACTATTGGAGTCTACAGGAAAATCACGATAGATGTCTAAGCCGATAGTTCTTGGCTGATACTGATCTAGTTTTTTTAATAATTCTGCGAGTGCTTGGTCTGAGAGTGACCATCGCATATTCATATTCATGCGGTTCTGATACTGGATATCCGCTTCATCAATAGTGACGATCACAAAACGCGAATCTGGTTTTTCCTCTGGGCGTAGCCCCATCATGTGGTCGAAAGCTTTTAATTCTGATGGTTGCAATAACCCAAGCGATCGCACCCCCATTACCAAACCACTAATAACCAAACTTGATAACAGCACTGCTTGAATACTACGCCACCGTAACTGTGCTTTAGTTCTATATTTATTTACTTGAGGCTTGCTAATTTCTGTTTGGGGATTTCTCAGAAAATCTTTCCAAGTAGGTGGCACTGCTGCTGGATTTTGGCAAATTACAGGTAAGCAAACCGCACAAGGATATTTATCTTCAATGCCATGTAATTTTTCCCTTGATTCTCGTACTGCTAAGTACATAGACTCACCACTGGAAAATTTTTTGAGGAAATTCTTTAAAAATTCCTGTGCCACTAAGTCTGGCACTGCTTCCCGCATAACGATAATTTGTGGGATGTGCAAGTCTTCTAATTGATGTGCTAGTCCTAGTCCATCACAAGAATTAAAAATCGCTAACTGCAACCCTTTGCTGACAGCTTTTAAAAGACCATACTTTAGTTCATCAATTGTCAAGCAATCTGTTTTATTAATATAAATATTGCCGCTCTTACCATCCTCAAGGCTCTCACTATGACCTGCAAAAAATAATATGTCCCAGTCTTGTTCCCAAATTTGTTCATTTAACTGGCTGCGCTGTGGTTCTACGAGAAAAGTTGTTTCTGCATCTGGTAACATCTCCAATAGCTCTCGATCTTTCTCAATTAAGATTCCCTCACTATTACCCAGAATTGCTAAGATTTTTACCTTCCCTCCAGTAGTACTTGTCTTTGATTTTGCCAGATATTCATATTCTGGTGCGCTTAAGGCAACTTCTGCTTGAGAGTAATCCTCAAAAAAATCCCATAAATGCCACGGAAGACGACGTAGCCAAGTGTCACTGGTTTTAATTAGTACGCGCACTGTATCATCTAATGTTAGCTGTTTGAGTAATTTCTCCTTGAGTGGGCGAAACGAGTTACAGTTGAGCCAACTATTCATTTGCTGACTTAACTTTTCGTTTAACTTGCGGCATTTTTTAAGATACTCACTAAGAGAACTTCCGACATGAATGTTCACAGGTGTAAGGCGAAAATTTGATAAACTGCGATAGGTTATTCGCCAAAGCTCATAATCTGCAATGATCTCTGGCTTTGGGGTCAGATAGCCTTGAACTTCTATACTGGCGCGATCGCCTTCTGCTCCGATCTCAAGTGTGACTTTTACCCCCTGGCTTAAATCACCATCTAGCTTCAACACAACCAACTTCTGCATGAGTAGGAATCAACCAATGTATGTACTTAAATAACAAAATTCTCAGTAATATTAGTATTTCCCAATTCTAAGTTAACGCTAAAATGTTCTCCTATTTGAGCATTAAACTCTAGTGTTACATGAGTACTGCCACTTCTAGCGTGAGCTTCCATAACAGTAGTCCCTTTCTCATCTATCACTTTAACGATGAGATTGTTGGGTAAGTAGGCTTGCTCATCGGATGGATGCACCTGCAATTTCAGTTGGATTTCTACAGAATTTTTTGGTGTGAGTGTAACAACTAATGCCAGCGATTGTCCCGGAAGTTCTATCCCCATGTCAATTAGCTTACCCCGCGTCACTCCGTTTAGATAACGAAAAGCTAATTGTGGTGTTTTTGATGCTAAAATTTTTTCTATTGGCTGCCAACCTGCATCAATTATATTTTGTAACCAGTAGCTCAACTTGACTTCCGTCGGGTTGCTTTCAAGTGAATCAAGATATGCAAGTAAGTCTTCAATAGTCTCTAACTCGTTAAAAAAAAGTTCACCAGCTTTTACTGTTTTAGCAAACCCCACTAAAACTGCTTGTTGATGTTCTATGTCTAGCTCAACTACAACTACGCCGATTCTGTCATCCGGGATTTCTGGTGGAATATAGCAGAGATGACCAGGGCTTGCGGGGCGACATTCTAAGTGACCCAATGCACTCAACTTGAGGTCAGCCACATCTGCATAATAGCGCATGGCACAATTCCAACTATCGCTAGCCTTTGGGTATGTGGGAATGTTCATCATTTCCATATAATCATTTACCGCACATACGGCCAACGTATTAAGATATACCTGCTTTTTCTTTTCTGGTGTCACCTGTTCATCAGCAAAAAAGCGTGCTATCTTTAGCGCTGCTTGGGTAATAGATACCGGAATGGATTTTTCTTCTAAGTTTTTAGTGTTATGAATCATAAATTTCCTTCCACTTTATAGATAGTCTTCTACTTTAGATATCTCTGCCTTAATCCCAAATTTCGTGATACCCTTGCCTGAGAGCAAAATTTCGTAAGCGAGGTAAGCATTCACGTTTATAGAAATTGGGTGCAGTTGATGGGGGTAAGTTGAATTCCTTAGCGATGTTTTTCCAGGGAGTTTCTGGAGGCAGGCGTCGCAGGATCAATATTTGGCAAGTTACCTCAGGTCGTCCTTTAACATGAGTACTGGCTAAGTCATTGTCTGGATCTGTAAAAGCCCATTGGTAAGTCTCTTCCAAAATTGGTGGAATATCAGCTGCTGCTGGCAAACTTTCGATTGCTTCCGTTGTATTTTCAATTTCCAAGCTAGATATAAAAACAGTCTTAGCTTGAATTTGGGCTTCTCTAGAGCGAAAATCTTGCAGTCGCCACTTGAGACAATTGTCGAGCCAGGTGATCACACTACAACTCTCCGGGTTATACTGCTCTGGGTTCCGGCAGAAATATAACCAAGTTTGTTGCAGAGCATCATTATAATAAGCTGTGTTCTCTTTCCAGAGTTTGCCCGATTTCATTACGACTCTAACTATCTCACTAAGTTTTTGCCGCCGCATCAAACTTTTTGCTGGATACGAACAGGCTTGGGCAACGAGATGCTGGAGTTGTTGGTTTAGATTACTTACTGTGTGGACGTTTGTCATAGAAAATCTCCTGGTGAAATACTTGCAGAAGTAGTCTAGAGATGCCTCTGACTGTTTAAATTTCTAATAAACGAATCCATAACTTAACGTTTAATACCTGTGTTATTAGAGCTTATTATCTAGTTATCAAACTCAAGTTCAAGTTTTTCGCAAAAATTCATAAAAAGTTTTCTCACCAGTCTTTCATAGGGATTTGCCTTTTTTGTATGTAGCAATTTGCTTAAATTACGTGAAAAATCTAAGTATATATAGGGCGCGTTAGGACGGAGACTGTAGCGCAACAAAGTCTCCGGATGGTGCATTACAAAACGCTTTTACATCCTACATGTATTTCAAAAATCAAATATCATTCCTATAGAACTAATCTGCCTATTGAATACATAATTTATAGGACTTACGCATTGACAAGAAATATTAAATATGGATCAATGTTAAAAACTATATCTTTCGTAAGGGCACAGCATTGCTGTGCCCCTACAGCATGGTCTATTTAGGGACTTCCAAGAAATAAATTACCCAAATAAACGTAGACGCTGCATCGGCTTGCCGCAGGCTACCACTCCAGACACAGAGAAGCCAGTGCGCCCTTGCGGTTAAGAGACTTGTAGCAACTGGCGCGACACAGAGGAATGAGGAGGAGAGAGCTTTTTCGTTAATTTTTGAGTATTTTTTTATTTGGAAGTCCCTTATACCAATTCTGTATAAAGATGCGCTAAACCATATTTAAGTACAAGAAAGAAGAAAGAGAAACGAACCGCAAAGGACGCAAAGGACACAAAGAAAGAAAGAAAGAAGTTAAAAGGGTTTGGCGCAGCCTCACAAAGAAATGGTATTACGATCGCAGAATAATTAAGAAAAGCCTGAAAACTTCCTATTTTAGGTAATGCACATCACGATGCATTTGTACAGTGCGTAACTCCTAATTTAGTTTTGTGTCACCTGTAAGTTGATTTTGGTTAAATATAAACTTTTGTAAAGATATTAAATTCCTGCGAAAATTTTAAATTTTGGAATGATGACACTACAGAGGCAAAAAGGAAGTGGCAGGAGAGAATTCAAAGTTTAATCCCAGACAACACAACTTTGCCAAAGTCAAATCACATAATTATAAGAAGATTATCATGGCAGGCAAGCTGGAAGCTATCATATCGTGTCCGGTTAAAGACTTATCATTAAGACCATACGGGGCAGAGGGAAAGAGGGGTTTCAAATTTTTGTGGTATCTGTAACTAATTAGCCGGACATGATATCAGGTATAGTTCTCATCAATGGGACAGATGATAAAAACTGGTCTTTCGATTATATTAAGGAGATGTCTAATGAGAATTGCTGGTTAGAGGAGCGTTTTATCGTCGTTTACGTTTTCAACCTGATTTATTCCTATTTTTTTAAATTTTTCACCTTTAGATCCTGATTATTTGTTCTTTGATTAATTCTATACCTGATTTTATATAGAATATTTACCTGATTTTTTCCTCTTGTATTCTAGTTGAATAAGATAGTTAATGTAAAGAGTGTTCACAGCAAAATTAAAAATACATAATTCAGTAGTAAAACACTCTTTATACCTGGGTAATATACTTAGCTTGTGTACCTCACCAACTTGAAATCTGCTGTATTTTTAACGTTGGTTGTGAGCAAAAGTAATTTAAATGGGTTTGCGCCATAACACCAACTGCTTATATTCCTACCCAAGAGGTAGCTTACCAGTGAGAAATAAATATGAAAATAAAAAAAGCTGAAATTTCCGTAAAACATGAATTAACCCTTGAATATTAATTAGAGCCAAATAAACCAGCAAGTTTATCAAAGTGCATCAAAATAGTTCTCTAGGAAAAGAAATAAATTATATGGATGCTCAAAGTCAAGAGCAATTGCATAGTCAACTGCAACGGGTTCCAATTGCCATTATAGGTATGTCTGCTTTATTTCCGAAAGCTAAAAACTTGCAGGAATATTGGGATAATATTATTGGCAAAGTCGATTGCATTACTGATATTCCCACTTCTCGCTGGAATATAGACGACTACTACGACCCAGATCCTACATCTCCCGATAAAACCTACTGTAAGCGGGGTGGATTCATCCCAGACATCGATTTTAACCCTCTGGAATTTGGGCTGCCTCCAAATATTTTGGAAGTGACTGATATTGCCCAGTTACTATCGTTAGTTGTGGCAAAAGCTGCGATGGAAGATGCCGGTTACGGGGAATCGAAAAACTTTAGTAGCGATATCCACGATAAGCTTCGTCAACGCACCGGTGTAGTTTTGGGTGTGATTGGGGGATGTATGCAATTAATCGTCCCGTTGACTACTCGATTGCAATATCCTGTTTGGGAAAAAGTTCTCAAAAGCAGTGGAATGTCCGATCAAGATACGCAGAAAGTCATTGAGAAAATGAAGCTGGCTTATGTAGGTTGGGAAGAGAATTCCTTTCCGGGTTGGCTCGCCAATGTAGTTTCTGGACGGATTGCCAACCGCCTGGATTTGGGAGGAATGAATTGCGTAGTAGATGCAGCCTGTGCTAGTTCCCTAACCGCTCTGAAGATGTCTATCAGCGAGTTAATTGAGCGCCGATGCGACATGATGATCACCGGTGGGGTAGAGACTGATAACTCTATTTTCAACTATATGTGTTTTAGCAAAACACCCGCCTCATCTAAAAAAGACTATTTGAATCCTTTCGATGCGGAGTCGGATGGGATGATGGTTGGTGAAGGTATTGGGATGTTGGTGCTGAAACGCCTTGAGGATGCAGAGCGCGACGGCGATCGCATTTATGCAGTCATCAAAGGTATGGGTACTGGTAGTGATGGGAAATCTAAGAGCATTTACGCCCCTCATCCAGAAGGGCAAACTAGGACATTACGCCGGGCCTATGAAGATGCAGGTTTTCCTCCCACGAGTATTGGGCTGATCGAAGCGCATGGTACGGGAACCCCAGTTGGTGACTTATGCGAGTTTACAGCCTTAAATGAAGTTTTCAGTGAGAACAACCTTCAAAAAGAGCATATTGCACTAGGGAGTGTCAAATCTCAGATTGGACATACTAAGGCTGCTGCGGGTTCTGCGAGTCTGATTAAAGCGGTACTGGCTCTACATCACAAGGTACTACCGCCCACTATTAACGTTACTAATCCGAATCCTAAGTTTGGAATTGACAACTCTCCGTTTTACCTAAACACGGAGGTAAGACCTTGGCTCCAACCGGATGCAGACACACCGAGACGAGCTGGAGTAAGTTCATTTGGTTTTGGTGGCACAAATTATCATGTAGTTTTAGAAGAATATAAGAGCGAACAAAACTTTGCTTATCGTTTGCACAACGCTCCCCAGTCAGTTCTACTTTGGGCTGATACTCCAGAGCAGTTGTTGGCTAAATGTGAGGATGCAAAGTCACAGTTAGAATCCGCTACTGGCAATCAATACTATAAAGAACTAATTAATTGCTCTAAATCTTCAGATATTCCTCTTGCTGCCGCCAGAGTGGGGTTTGTAGCTATATCCCAACTAGAAGTTGGGGAATTACTACAGATTGCGATTAAGCAGCTCCAAAAACAACCGCAAGCATCAACTTGGGAACATCCTCGTGGGGTTTACTACCGCAAGTTAGGTATGTCTCTTGAAGGTAAAGTGGTGGCTATGTTTCCAGGGCAGGGATCTCAATATTTGAATATGGGTAGTAAACTAGCCATTAACTTCCCTACTCTGCGCCAAGCCTACAAATCTCTGGATGACCTCTTCATTCATAATGGTTTACAACCAGTTTCTCAAGTTGTTTTCCCTCATCCTACATTTGACAGCAATCAAAAAGCTAGCCAGATTGAAGCTTTGCAACGGACTGAAAATGCTCAACCAGCGATCGGCGCTTTTAGTGCGGGTTTATACAAAATCCTCCAACAGGCTGGGTTCAAGGCAGATTTTGTTATGGGGCATAGCTTTGGAGAATTAACGGCTCTCTGGGCTGCTGGGGTTTTGAGTGATGCAGATTACTTCTACCTAGTTAAAGCTAGGGGTCAAGCAATGAGTAGCACAAAAAATGATGCTGATTGTGATGCTGGAAGTATGCTGGCTGTAAATGGAGAAATTCGGCAAATTCCCGAAATAATCAAGGGTTTATCTCATCTTAATGTTGCCAACTTTAATTCTCCAAATCAGGTTGTGCTATCGGGGGCAAAGCCAGAAATTGCTACCATCCAACAAATTCTGAGCAAACGCGGTTATTCTGTCACCCCACTACCCGTATCTGCGGCATTTCATACCCGTTTCGTCAGTCATGCGTGCCAACCCTTTGCCGAAGCGATTGGGGCGATCGCTTTCCACAGTCCAAAAATTCCCGTCTATTCCAATACCACTGGCAAAGCTTACTCAACTGAGCCTGAGAGCATTCAAAAAACCCTTGAAGGGCATCTTCTTCAGTCGGTACTGTTTGAACAAGAAATAGAGAATCTCTATGCTGCTGGTGGTTATTGCTTCGTGGAAATTGGCCCCAGACAAATCCTTACCAATTTTGTGAAAGCTACCCTTGGCGATCGCCCCCACCTAGCGATCGCCCTAAATCCCAGTCGGGAAAAAGATAGCGATCTCCAAATGCGGCAGGCAGTTATGCAACTACGTGTAGCTGGTTTACCCTTACAAAACCTTGATCCTTATCAGTTTGAGCCTCTATCTACCGAAGTTGCAAAAAATAATCGGCTGAATATAACTCTTAAGGGCAGTAACTATGTCAGTGAGAAAACAAAAACAGCTTTTGAAAAAGCTTTGCAAGATGGTCACCAGATACAGCCAGAAATGGTCAATCAACCTGAAACAGCTACTGCTGCTCAATTCGTTTCACTGACAGCTCCAACTGTCAATACAAATGTTCCCATCAATGTCACGCTACCAGAACCAACTGTCAACGCAGATATTGCCTTTTTAGAACCTATAACTGTTAACACAGATGTGATTTCAACCGACTTTATGTCTGCGACGTCTGCACATCCGCTAACAGAGACTGCTAATACTTCAGATTTGTCTTTTATTGTTCCTTACATTGAGTCAAAAGAAATGATGCAACCTATTTCCCAATCCGCTCATAATACCTTTCCTGTTGTAGGTACTTATTTAGAGAATGTTTTGATCCAGTTTTATAATCATCAGTCGGAAATTCTGCGGGTACATGACCAATACCTCAAGAGTCAAGCACAATCCTCTCAATCCTTTTTCCAACTGATGCAGGAACAATATCGTGTGCTACAAGGAAGTACTAATACCAACCGTCAGTGCATAGATTCAACTGTTGAAAAAACACTAACTAACGAGCTACAAGCTAATTTAGGTGCAACTGCCAGTACAGAAATTGCTGAACTACAGGCTACTCCTGTTGTTACTCAAGCACCAATATTAGAAACTCAACAACAGGTTCCGGCAAATACTTTGGCATTTACGACGCCAGTTGTCCAGCCACAGGTTACTTCTGTTGGTGATCAGACACCTAAACTAGAAACTCCTGTTAATACTTTGGTATCTATCACACCAGTTGCCCAAGTACAAACTAATTCAATCAATCATCTGACTATTCCATTACCCGCTACGCAAGAAAATTCATCTATAGAAACAGAGTCTTATAATGCTTCTATAGTCGAGTCTTTGTTGAGTGTAATCAGTGATAAAACAGGTTATCCAGCAGAGATGTTAGAGGCAGAAATGCACTTAGAAGCAGATTTGGGAATTGATTCAATTAAAAGGGCCGAAATTATCGGTGCAATGCAGGATTTATTTCCTAATTTGCCCAAGTTGAGTCCAGAAGAACTAGGAGAACAGCGAACAATTGGCAAGATTAGTGCCTACTTGGGGACAAAGATAGCAGAGGCTAAAAAAAAATGCTTCAGCGTGGTCTGATAACCAGCAACCTCAAATAAATCACCGCATTCGGCGCTGTCTGGTCAAACTTATGCCTCTATCTGTACCTGATTTCTGGCAATTTACTCTACCTGAGTTTCATACTTGTCTACTTACAGATGACGGTTCCCTGACCACCAATAGATTAGCTAAACTATTGAGCGAGGAAGGTTGGCAAGTAGTTGTTCTTAGCTTTCCTCAATCTATGATTATGGAGCGCCCACCTCTACCCCAAGGAGTGAATCGCGTCGTACTTGCGGATTTTAGTGAAGAACATCTGCAACAGCAACTGGCAATTATCTCACAGACTTATGGTTTGATTGGAGCTTTCATCCATCTACATCCCGAACATAAGGTATGTGATTCTAAATCTGAAAAGTCCATCCTCAAGAGTGTATTTCTTTTAGCAAAGCACTTAAAGCGATCGCTCAATCAAGTTGCACAAACAGGACGTAGTTGTTTCCTCACTGTTGCTCGTCTTGATGGTGAGTTTGGACTAGGGGCAACAATTGACTTCAGCGCCATTAGTGGTGGTCTGTTCGGTCTTACAAAAACTCTCAATCTGGAGTGGGAAGGAGTGTTTTGCCGAGCAATCGACCTGAGTCCCGAATTAAATGCAGAAGCTTCAGCAAACTTGATTATGGCTGAACTGCACGATCCTAATTCCCTAATTTTGGAAGTTGCATATAACTCTCAGGGAAGAGTAACTTTAGCATCCGAAACAGCATCTATCGCTTAGTAATCCACAGGTATAACTTAGAGCGGTTTTACAGCAGATTAAAAGCTGGGTTTCTTGAAGGTTATACATAACACATAACAAAGGTTAAACCACAGAAACCCGCTTTGTTTAAGCTCATCTCAATCCCTGTGTTGGCGCACTAAAAATAAGTAAAATGAATAGAAATACCAAAATTGATTCATCATCCGTTATTCTTGTTAGCGGTGGAGGAAGAGGGGTTACAGCGCAATGCACCATCAAATTAGCAAAGCAATATCAGTGTAAATTTATATTGCTTGGCCGCTCTCAACTTGCTAAAACTGAACCGGAATGGGCTAAAGACTGCTATAATGAAACTGAAATAAAAAAACGGATTATGCAGGATTTAATTGCCCAAGGCGATAAACCTACACCTGTAAAAATCCAAAAAGCATTTAATTATTTATCAGCCCAGCGAGAAATTAGCACAACACTCTCTACGATTCAACAAGCTGGAGGGCAAGCAGAATATCTCAGTGTCGATATTACCAATTATTCTGCTTTACAGGTGGAATTAGCACCAATCGTTCAGCGACTAGGGCAAATTACAGGAATTATTCATGGGGCTGGTAACTTAGCAGATAAGTTAATTGAAAACAAAACAGAGCAGGATTTTGAAACTGTTTATACTGCTAAAGTTGAAGGTTTAGAAAGCTTAATTAATTCTGTAAAACCAAATCAATTAAATTTCATTGTTCTCTTTTCCTCCTTTGTAGCTTTTTATGGTAATCCAGGTCAATCGGATTATGCACTAGCCAACGAAATACTCAATAAAACAGCCTATTTACTCCAGCGTAAATACCCTTATTGCCGCGTAGTTTCTATCGGTTGGGGCCCTTGGGATGGCGGGATGGTTACACCACAATTAAAGAAGTTCTTCGAGCAGCTAAATATGGAACTAATCCCGATGGAAGTTGGGAGCCAGATGTTAGTTAATGAACTGAATTATTCTAATCATGGAACTGCACAAACTTTGATAATTAGCAGCCCAATTGTAGCCCAAAGAAAACAGCTAAATCCTGAGTTACAGTCATTTCGGATTCGCCGGAAATTAACATTAGCAGCCAACCCATTTGTCTACGATCACGTAATTGGCGGTAATCCAGTTTTGCCAGCGATGTGCAGCATAGCATGGATTGCTAATACTTGTGAGCAACTTTACCCAGGTTACAAATTTTTTAATTGTAACAGTTACAAAGTTCTTAAGGGAATTATTTTCGATGAAACTCTTGCAAAAGAATATTTCTTGGATTTAAAGGAAATTAATAAATCTGATTCTGGAGAAATAAATTTTGAAGCGTTGCTATGGAGCGAAAGTAGCAAAGGTATACCTCATTATCATTACAGTGCTCAAATAAAGCTTGTACAGGAAATTCTTTCAGCGCCTACTTATAAAGAATTTACTCAAAATCAAGATCCAGAGGTATTCAGTCTTTTACCTTATGAAAATGGAATGTTATTTCACAGACCAATTTTTCAGGGAATAAAACGGATTCTCAATATCACTTCTGATAAACTAACTGCTCAATGTTTATTAGACAATGTTGAAGTAGAAAAACAAGGGCAATTTCCCTTACAAACATTCAATCCTTACACATCTGATATTTTATTTCAGTGCCTATTAGTTTGGGTCAGACACTTTTATAATTTAGGTAGCTTACCCTTGAAAGTGCAAAATCTGAAACAGTTCAGACCGATTCCATTAGACCAAGAATTTTATGTTTCTGTAGAAGTTTTATCAGAAAGTGAAAGTAATGTATATGCTAGCGCCACAGCACATGATGCTCAAGGGCAAGTATATATCCATATTTCACAAATGCAAGTTACTACAAGTGAACGGCTTAACCTTCTTTTCTTAAACAATTCTTGTTTAGAAATAGATAACTCAAAAATTGTTAATTAATAATACTTAGTTATATATAAGGAAATACAAATGACAGTAAAACTGGCAATTGTAGGCATGGATGCTTTTTTCGGTACAAGCTATGGATTGGATAACTTTGAGCGTAGTATTTACGAGGCAACTCAACATTTCATTCCTGTTCCTTCTACAAGATATCAAGGCACACAGCAAAATCAGCCAATATTGGAAGGACAGGATTCTCAAAATGATGAAGTATCACTGGGAGCTTACATTCAAGATTTTGAAATCGATGCCTTTCATTTCAAAATCCCACCCAATGACTTAGACAAATACGATCCTGAGCAGTTACTAATGCTGAAGGTGATTGATAATGCTTTAAGTGATGCAAATTTAAACCAAAATCAAAAAAAAATAGCTATTGTTACTGCTATTAGAGAAAATCAAAACAGCGAAATTAATACTAAATTTGATGCGTTTAACCAACAGATTATAGATAATGAAAATAATCCCAGTGAAAAAACAAATATTATTTTGCAAAAAATTTCTAGTTTATGGAATATTTCCGGCCCTAATTTAACTGTAAATGTTGAAGAAAATTCAATTTTTGAGGCGCTAGAGATAGCAAAAATGCTGCTCACCGTTGGGACAGTAGATGCTGTTGTTGTAAGTGCAGTATATTTGGCTGGGCTGGACTGCGATCGCACCACCGACACAAATACTGGTATTACCCTCAGTTATGATTGTAATGCCAGTGGCTCGATAGTAGGTGAAGGGGGCGGAGCGATCGTTTTAAAGCGATATGAAAAAGCTCACCACGATCAAGACCGTATCTATGCAGTGATTGACGCGGTTAGTTTCATACATAAAAGTTCTGCTACCCCAGAGAAATCAGTCAGACAAACCTGCCAGAACGCTTTTGAGAAAGCAGGAGTGAGTCCCAGAGACATCGGCTATGTGGAAGTTTTTGCTAGTGGGGTTGAACAACAAGATGAGGCTGAAATCCAGGGTTTAATCGAAGCCTATCGAGTTCCTAACTCCGAATTTATCTGTGCAATTGGCAGTGTCAAAACCAATATCGGACATACGCATATTGCATCTGGAATTGACAGCTTAATTAAAACTGCTCTGTGTCTTTACAACCGCTATATTCCGGCAACACCGCAGTGGTCTAGCCCGAAAAAGCCAGAAATTTGGCAAAACAGTCCTTTCTACGTCCCTACCGAGTCTAGACCTTGGCTTTTGAGTACAGGACTAACGAAAAGAGTAGCGGCTATTAACAGCCTAGCTAATAACTGTACGTTCGCTCATTTAATATTGTCAGAAGACACCAGTCAGCAAAACCGCAGCAACAGGTATTTGGAACAAAGCCCCTTTTATCTTTTTCCAATTGCTGCTAGCGACCAATCGACTTTACTTGAGAAACTTGATGTATTAGAGCAATCGATTAAAAATAGCTCATCTTTATCTACCACTGCTAGTCAAACTTTTGCTGCTTTTCAAAGTGATTCCCAGGCGACGTATGCATTGGCAATTGTCGGACATAATCAAGACGAATTGCTTCGGGAAATCCAGCGCGGGCGTAAGGGTATTTCTAATGCCTTTGCTCAAGGGAAAGAGTGGAAAAGCCCATCAGGTAGCTATTTCACCGCTAAACCTCTAGGGAAACAAGGTACTATCGCCTTTGTTTACCCAGGTGCTTTGAATTCCTTTATTGGGATGGGTCGAAAACTTTTCCACTTATTTCCCAAAATTCATGACCGTGCCTCCAAATTTGTTTCTAATTCCAGCTTATTTTTTAGAGACAAAGAACTTTATCCAAGAAGTTTAAATAAATTATCAAAAAGGCAACTAGAAGACTTAGAAGCAAAATTGCTCAATGATCCTCTAGCAATGCAAGTTACTGGAACAGGTTTTTCAGTATTGTTAACATATATATTAAGAGATTATTTTAAAGTGGAGCCTCAAGCTGCATTTGGATACAGTATGGGCGAAAGCACCATGCTGTACGCTCTGAATGCTTGGACTAGCGGTGAAGATGTTAGCAACTTTGTCCATTCATCTGAACTATTTAAAACACGCTTAGTTGGTGCTAAAAATACAGTTCGGGATTATTGGGGCTTACCTGACAATCCCAATAATGAGGGCGAAGCTGTGTGGCATAGCTATGTT
Source organism: Nostoc favosum CHAB5714 (assembly GCF_020829495.1). Taxonomy (GTDB): domain Bacteria; phylum Cyanobacteriota; class Cyanobacteriia; order Cyanobacteriales; family Nostocaceae; genus Nostoc; species Nostoc favosum. The sequence goes on from NZ_JAIVFQ010000033.1 coordinate 20,152, forward strand.
CTCATGGCTCCGGTATCCGCAGTTAGTTCTTGCTTAGAAAAAGAAAACCGGGTCTATTTGACAAATATCAACACGCCGACAGAAGTTGTCATTGCTGGAGAACCCCAAGCCTGTCTCAGAGTGATTGCAGCTTTGAATTGTGAAGCTTTCCGTTCACCTGCTGATATGGTACTTCATTGCGATTTGATGCTTTCTGAATACGATGATCTGATTAAACTTAATACCTCACCCGTTCAAAATGTATCCGGAATTAATTTCTATTCATCAGCTAATTACAACTTGATTCCCCTTGAGAAAGAATCCCTAGCTCACAACATTAGTCGAGGATTTTGTCAGCGTGTTGATTTTCCTCAACTGATTAACCGAGTTTATGAAGATGGAGCCAAGATATTCATTGAAATAGGCCCAGGTAACACTTGTTCCCGATGGATTGCTGACAACCTAAAACAGAAAGAACACACTACCGTATCCATAAATCGCAGAGGATGTGATGATTATACTGCCATTGTCAAAGCTTTGGCACAACTTCTCAGCCATCGTGTATCTGTGGATTTATCACCACTATATTCTTTAGTACAAGAAAGCGTTAGTAAAAAGAAATCTTTACTAAAAACTATTACCCTAGAACGCTACCCACTTATTCCTGTTGCTACAAGTAGTGAAGATTTAAATATAGTCAGCTTGTCAGCAAGTGATTTACAACCGCAACAGAAACAACTAAGTTTAGTTGGATCTGAAAAACTACAAACAAGCATGAGGATTGCTAACAATGCCTACATAGCAAATGATTCGTCGAAAATCGCGGTAACTATGGATAAAGAGCGTGATTTTTATGATGCGGATCGCTCTAAAAATTATGTTAGCCGTAAGCCTGAAAACGTTGTTTACGATGAAGTAGATGTTTTGGAGTTTGCTAAAGGTACAGTTTCAAAAGTATTGGGTAAAGATTTTGAAGTTATCGACCCCTATCTGAGACGAGTACGCCTACCAAATCCTCCTTATCTATTTGTCAGTCGCGTTACGAAAATTGCAGGTGAACGAGGTGAATATAATACAGGTTTCATCGAAACTGAATATGATTTTCCTCAAGATGCTTGGTACTCGGTTGATGGTCATATTCCGCTAGGAATATATGAAGAGTCAGCACAGGGTTTTTTACTTTTACTTGGCTATCTTGGGACTGACTTCGAGAATAAAGGGCAACGGTCATTTCGCTTACTAGACTTAACTGCTACATTTATCTGCGAGCAACCCGAAGAGATTAAAACTGTTCGTTACACTGTCAAAATCAATTCTTATGTCAGAACTAATTACAATTTGATCGTCTTTTTTACTTGTGAATGTTTTATTAACGACAAACTGTTTCTGAAAGTATCTGGAGGCTGCGCCGGACTATTTTCAGATGAGGAACTAGAGCAAGGACAAGGTATTATTGTTTCGGCGCGTGACGAAAAACTAAAAAGCCAAATTCAGAAGCAGAATTTTCAAGCGCCACTATTTTGTGAAAAATCTACTTTTGAATGGAAAGACCTGCTCTATTTGAGCCAAGGTAATATTGCTGGTTGCTTTGGCGATCGCTATCAGCAAAATGGCTTGAATCCATCCCTACGCTTACCCCCACAAAAGCTGTTAATGATTGATCAAGTGCTATCTGTTGATCCTAAAGGGGGAGCAGCAGGATTAGGTTTAGTTACGGCTCAAAAATCTGTAGAACCAGATGATTGGTATTTTCTCTGTCACTTTCAAAATGACCCGACTATGCCCGGTAGTCTCATGGTTGAAGGTAGTTCTCAGTTATTACAATTTTATCTCCTCTTCTTGGGACTCCAAACTAGTACTGTAGATGGCAGATTCCAAATCGTGCCTCAGCGTCCCCAAATAGTACGTTTTCGTGGACAAGTTACCCCAACTTCAGGAATTTTGAACTATCGACTTGAAGTTATTGAAATTGGCTTATCTCCAAAACCTTTTATTATAGCCAATGTCGATGTTTTCTTTGGTGGTAAAACAATTGCTTACGTCAAAAATTTGGGCTGGCAATTAACTGAAAGATATGAAAATTCATGATAGCAATTCAAAATTCAAAACTATAGATATGAGTGGAGATTTTTCCAAATGTTAGGAAATAGCAAGAAAAATAAAGATGTTTTTGCAACTCTACTAGCTGAAGACAGCAATGCTACAAGCTATTTTAATAATGCAAATAAAGCAGGGAAAGGTGATTTAGATTTAATTGCTTTTGACGAAATAGAAATCAAAAATCGGTTGTTGAATTTGCATCAACCCTGTTATGTCCTCAGAAACCAGAGTCGGATTGGTATCGCCAACCAAGGCAATTTTTACTTCCCTGACAACAGTCGAAGTGGATTGTTAGAGACTTTGATGGTTGCTCCGGCGCTACCGCCTCAACAGTTAGGCGATCGCAGCTTCCTAGATTTTCATGGGGTAAAATATGCATATACTGCTGGTGCTATGGCAGGTGGCATTGCTTCTGCAGAATTAGTAATTGCTCTGGGAAAAGCAGGTATTTTGGCTAGCTTTGGTGCGGCTGGTTTAGTTCCTTCCCGGATTGAAGCAGCTATTCACCAAATTCAGCAAGCTCTGCCCCAAGGGCCTTACGCATTTAACCTAATTCATAGTCCGAGCGAAGAAGCCTTGGAACGTCAGGCCATTGATTTGTACCTCAAACACGGTGTTCGGACTGTAGAAGCTTCTGCCTTTCTCGGTTTGACACCTCATATCGTCTATTATCGAGCTGCTGGATTGAATCTCAATGCACTCGGTCAAATCGAGATAAACAACAAAGTCATTGCCAAAATTTCTCGCTCAGAAGTTGCAACAAAATTTTTACAGCCAGCGCCTACAAAAATTCTCAAGCAGCTTGTTGAACAACAACTGATTACAGAGTTACAAGCGACGTTGGCAGAAAAAGTGCCAATGGCTGATGATATTACCGTAGAAGCAGATTCGGGTGGACATACAGATAATCGTCCCCTTGTCTGCCTTTTACCCTCAATCTTAGCTCTCCGGGACGAGATGCAGCGCCAGTACCGCTACGACAGACAGGTAAGGATCGGTGCTGCGGGAGGTATTGGCACACCTGAGTCAGCATTAGCCGCCTTCATGATGGGGGCGAGTTATGTGGTAACGGGGTCGATTAATCAATCCTGTGTTGAAGCTGGTACTTCTGTTCATACAAAAAACTTGCTAGCTAAAGCTGCTATGGCAGACGTAATTATGGCTCCTTGTGCCGATATGTTTGAAATGGGGGTAAAGGTACAACTGCTCAAACTTGGTAACTTTTTCCCCATGCGGGCGCAGAAATTGTATGATCTTTACAAAAATTACAACTCAATTGACGAAATTCCACTTGAGGAAAGACAAAAATTAGAACAGCAAGTATTTGGTAGAAACTTAGAAGCAATTTGGGAAGATACAGTTAAATTTTTCTCTGAACGAGATCCAGAGCAAATTACTAGAGCAAATGATAATCCCAAACGGAAAATGGCTCTGATTTTTCGCTGGTATCTAGGATTATCCTCTCGCTGGTCTTCCTCTGGTGAAAAAGGCCGAGAAATGGATTATCAAATTTGGTGCGGGCCTGCGATCGGTGCTTTTAATGAATGGGTAAAAGGGTCTTACTTAGCTGAACCGAATGCACGGCGTGTAGTTGATGTTGCCTACCATATTATGAATGGAGCAGCCTACTTGTACCGATTACAAAGCTTGAAACTTCAGGGATTGCAGCTACCGGAGGACTACCGTTATTATCGTCCCATGCCTTTAATCTCCTAGATTTTCTTAAAACCTCGCATAATTTCTGGATTTAGTGATGAATAGTTTATAAGGGTTAGTAGTTTTGGTTGAGAACATAACCCAAAAATTTCCGGTTTATTCTCAGAGGATGCAAAAAAAAATCTACCTGAAGTCCTGAATCACGGCAATTTATATTAAAGCTTCAGCAAAAGTGAAACTTAATTCCAAATCTCTTTGAGTCCAACTTAGTTACTTAAGGTATGCAAATGAACCAACATATTACTATTTCAAATGATGCACACTCTCAAAGTGTAGAGACTATTCAAGTTTGGTTAGTTGCCCAATTCGCCGAGCGACTGGAAATTGATCCCGAAGACATAGATACCTCTGAGCCTTTCGATAACTACGGTCTAAATTCAGCAGAAACAATGATCCTGCTCGGAAGGTTAGAAAAGTGGCTCGGACGAAATTTGAGTCCTACTTTAATTTTTAATTACCCGACTATTGCAGAACTTGCCCAGCGATTAGCTGAGGAAACTAGTGTTTCAAAGCAATTTCATAAATGTAGTACAACCCAGGAAGATAGTTGAATGGAACCGATCGCAATAATTGGTATTGGCTGCCGGTTTCCTGGTGCAAAAGATCCAGAGGCTTTTTGGGAGCTTTTGCGTAACGGCGTAGATGCCATCACAGATATACCCACAAATCGATGGGATTTGAGTGAACTCTACGACCCAGACCCGGAAATAATCGGCAAAATGAACTCGCGGTGTGGCGGCTTTTTGCAACAAGTAGACCAGTTTGACCCCCACTTCTTCGGAATTTCGCCGAGAGAAGCCATGTCTATGGACCCCCAGCAACGACTTCTGCTAGAGGTGGCTTGGGAGGCATTGGAAGATGCTGGACAGGTGCGAGAACAACTGTTGGGGACACGCACTGGTGTGTTTGTGGGGATTTCATCAGCTAACGATTACAGTTTAATTCAAGGAGAGGATTATTCTAATCGACCCAATAGCTACGATCTGACTGGTAACGCATTGAGCGTTGCGGCTGGTCGCCTTTCCTATCTATTTAACTTTCGGGGGCCGAGTATGGCAGTTGACACTGCCTGCTCCTCCTCACTCGTTGCAGTTCACCTCGCCTGTCAAAGTCTATGGAACAAAGAGTCTACCCTGGCTTTAGCTGGAGGTGTGAATCTCATTGTTTCACCAACTGGTAATATTGGCTTAACCAAGTTAAAAGCTCTGTCTCCCGATGGTCGTTGCAAAACCTTTGACGCACAAGCCAATGGCTATGTTCGCAGTGAGGGATCTGGTTTTGTTGTCCTCAAACCTTTATCTCAGGCTCTGGCAGACAATGACCAGATATATGCACTCATCCGTGGTAGCGCCATCAATCACGATGGTCGCAGCAAAGGGCTGACTGTGCCTTATGGCCCTGCTCAAGAAGCACTGATTCGTCAGGCTTTGGACAATGCTGGGGTGACACCAGACCAAATCAGCTATGTTGAATTGCACGGTACTGGCACTCCTTTGGGAGATCCCATTGAAGCGATCGCTCTCGGAACTGTTTTGGCTACTGACCGTCCTGCTGGAAATTACTGTGCTGTCGGCTCGGTAAAAAGCAACATTGGGCATTTAGAAGCAGCCTCTGGCATCGCTGGTTTAATTAAAGTTGCGTTATCCCTCAAGCATCAACAGATACCACAAAATCTGCATTTTCACCAGCCTAACCCCTATATTCCTTTTGACACTCTACCCATCCGAGTGCAGCAGTCTTTGACACCTTGGCCTCAAGGGTCTAGTCAAGCCAAGGCTAGCATTAGCTCTTTTGGGTTTTCGGGAACTAATGCTCATGTTGTCTTAGAGCAGCCTCCCCAATTCGCAGATATCTCGCAACAGCAACAATCTTACTTACTACCCCTGTCAGCCCAGAGCCAGGAAGCTGTCAAATCACTAGCACAAGCTTATCAGAATTTTCTAGAAACTCAAGAACCCGATGCTGTTTTACTGGCAGACATTTGTTATACAGCAAGTGTGCGACGCACTCACTATGAACACCGCCTAGCTTTGTTGGCTGATTCTCCCACACAACTCCAAGAAAAGTTACAAGATTTTTTACAAAGCAAGTTAGAGACTAATCAATCTTCTAATCGCAAGCATCGCCATCGCCGTCCGAAACTAGTTTTTGTGTTCTCCGGTCAGGGGCCGCAATGGTGGGCTATGGGTCGGGAGTTACTAGAACAGGAACCAGTCTTTCGCGCCACTATAGAAGAATGTGATGCCCTAATCAAATCTCATACTAATTGGTCTTTATTAGCAGAACTGACAGCTGATGCCTCTCAATCTCGTTTGCAAGAGACAGAGATTGCCCAGCCAGCAATTTTTGCACTGCAAGTGGCGCTTGCTTGTCTGTGGCGGGCTTGGGGTATTGAACCGAAGGCGGTGGTGGGTCATAGTCTGGGTGAAGTAGCAGCAGCCCATATTGCTGGCGTTCTGAGTTTAGCAGATGCCGTGCAGCTAATCTGCGATCGCGGTCGTTTGATGCAACAAGCTACTGGCAATGGCAAAATGGCAGCAGTGGAATTGTCGCCGAAAGACACAGAGTATTGGTTGCGTGGATACGAAGGGCGACTAGCGATCGCTGCTATTAATAGTCCCACTTCCACAGTAGTTTCGGGAGAACCTGCTGCCATAGAATCATTTCTAGAGTTACTCCAACGCGAACAACCTACGGTTTTCTGCAAGTTGCTACCTGTGAATTATGCCTTCCACAGCCCGCAAATGTTACCCTTTGCTGAGGAATTAGTAGAAACACTAGATCAACTCCAGCCACAAGCAGCAAAAATTCCCATCTTCTCAACCGTCACAGGTCAGTCTAGGAATGGTGCAGATTTCGATGCCGCCTACTGGGGACGCAACCTACAGCAACCCGTCCGCTTTGCACCAGCAATTGAAGAACTAGTAAGTGCAGGTCAAACTATTTTCCTGGAAATTAGCCCCCACCCAGTACTTTCGGGTTATATTTCCCAGTGTCTTAGTCATCTTGGTCAAGAGGGAACGGTATTATCTTCTCTGCGGCGCGGTCAGCCGGAACGGGCAACGCTACTTAGTTCTTTAGGCAACCTTTACAATTTAGGATTTACCGTTGACTGGAAGCAACTATATCCATCTGAATATCAGGTTGTTAGCCTACCCTCCTACCCTTGGCAACGCGATCGGTATTGGTTTGAACGTAAACCTCAAGCAAAGCTATCAACTGGCAAGACAAATCTGCATCCGCTATTAGGTCAAAAGGTACGTTCAGCCATCAAGGAGACTTTATTTGAGTCGGAATTGAGCATCAATTTACAGCCGTTTCTAGTTGGTCATCAGGTTTATGGCATAGTGGTTTTGCCAGGAGCGGCTTACTTAGAAATAGCTCTAGCTGCGGCGAAGGTAGCTTTTGGCTCAGGATCTTCTCTCCAGGAGGTATTGATTCAGGAACCACTAATTATCCTAGAAGATGCTAGTCGGGTTGTCCAGTTAATTCTGACACCTGAAGGTGTTGGGCAAGCTTCTTTCCAAATATTGAGCCAAGCAGATGATGCAAGCTCTTGGATACAGCACGCAACTGGAAAAATTCACGCAGGGCAGACAAACTCAGGAGAAATTGTTTCTCTCAAAGACTTCCAGGCACGCTTTCAGGAAGAATTATCAGCCAAAACATACTATCAAAATCTGCGAAATCGGGGATTGGAGTATGGAGAAAGTTTTCAAGGAATTGAACAACTCTGGCGACGCGATGGAGAAGCTCTGGGGCGGATTCGGCTGCCATTAGGATTAGTTTCAGAAGCGGCAGCATTTGAGTTGCACCCTGTACTGGTGGATTCTGGTTTTCAGCTTTTATTTGCTACCTTAGCTGATGTTGCTGAAGGAGATACTTATCTCCCAGTCGGGTTGGATAATCTGCGGGTATACCGTCGCCCCGAAAGTCAATTGTGGATTCATGGTCAAATACGTCCCCAAGATAGCTCAAATCAAGAAACCCGCATCGGCGATCTGCGGCTTTTTGACGATGCTGGACAGGTAATAGCAGAAATTGAGGGTTTGCACGTCAAGCGTGCCAAACGTGAAGTACTGCTACAATTTGCTCAAAAGAACCTAAATAATTGGCTTTATGAAGTAGAGTGGCAACCTAGAGGGCGTCAATCCAATTTGGCTGAATCTGCGCCAAATCATCCAGGTAGCTGGTTACTCTTCGCTGACCAAGAAGGCACAGCAGCAGCCCTAGCAGGACTTCTGGAAAGTCAGGGTGAAACTTGTGTTATGGTCTTCCCCGGTGAACGATATGAGTTATCGAAGGCGGGACATTACACAATCAATCCTGCCTGTGCAGAAGATTTTCAGCAGTTATTCCGGGAGGTTTCACAGACATATAAAGCCCCGTTGCGTCAAGTAGTCCACTTATGGGGATTGGATACTCTTTCTTTAGAAGAGATCACCGCAGATTCTCTCAAAATCGCTCAGACATTGGGTTGCCAAAGTGTACTGCATTTAGTAAAGGGGCTGACCCAGGTTGAAAAATCGGCGTCTCCCCGGCTGTGGTTGGTGACACAAAATACTCAACCCGTAGAATCGTCAGCTACTCCCTTGGCAGTGGTACACTCAACCTTGTGGGGATTAGGTCGAGCGATCGCTCTAGAACACCCGGAGATTTGGGGAGGAATGGTAGATTTAGCGGCTGGCATCTCTGGTGATGAAGCTGCCACACTGTTTACCGAAATTTCCCAGCCGGATAGAGAAGATCATTTAGCTTTCCGCAGTGGACAACGTTATGTTGCCCGCTTGGTTCAAAGTAGCAGTAAATCAGTACCGCCTTTATCCTTGCACAACGATCGCACTTACCTAATTACTGGTGGTCTGGGTGGTTTAGGACTGAAGCTCGCTGAGTGGATGGTGGAGCAAGGAGCGCGGCACTTAGTATTAGTAGGGCGCAGTGATGCTACTGATGCTACCCGCAAAGCTGTGAACCAACTAGAACATTCTGGTGCTAAAGTCCTGGTGGCTAAGGGAGATGTTTCTCAACACAGAGATGTTAGCAATATCTTGGGGAAAATTTCGGAATCAATGCCGCCATTGCGAGGCATCATCCATGCTGCGGGTGTTCTCGACGATGGAATGCTGCGCCAACAAAACTGGGAACGCTTTACTAAAGTGATGGCTCCGAAAATCCAAGGAGCTTGGAATCTGCACCTCTTAACGCAGAACTTGCCTTTAGACTTCTTTGTGATGTTTTCATCAGTAGCCTCCTTGCTTGGCTCACCAGGACAAGGCAACTATGCCGCCGCCAATGCTTTTTTAGATGCACTTGCCCATTATCGCTACGCTCAAGGATTACCAGGGTTGGCTATCAACTGGAGTACCTGGGCAGAGGTGGGAATGGCCGCTAACTTGGGTAGTCAAGAGCAACAGCGCTTGGCTGCAATGGGGATGGATACCATTGCACCACAGCAAGGATTACAAGTACTGGGACAATTACTTCAACAGTCATCTGCCCAGGTTGGGGTAGTACCTGTGGAATGGTCGCAATTTATGCAGCAATTTTCTGCTGATACCGTTCCAGCGTTGCTTACCGAGTTAGGCTCACAACCCAAAGCTGAACCACCATCGGTACAACAGCTAGAGTTTGTTCAGAGATTAGAAAAAGTTTCTGTGCGCGATCGCCACGAAATGTTACTTGCTCACGTCCAAGACCAAGTTGCTAAAGTTTTGGGTCGAGGTTCGTCTCATTCCTTAGAGCCGCATCAAGGTTTCTTCGACATCGGTATGGACTCTCTAACCTCCGTCGAGTTGCGTAACCGTCTGCAAACTTCTCTAGGGCGCTCTCTGTCTTCAACATTAATCTTTGACTATCCAACTCTCGATACTCTTGCTAAGTATCTGGCTAATGAGATGTTTTTTGTGGAACAGTCTACAGAATTGCCTACTGCGATCGAGAACAATCATCATCAACAGATTATCACCTCGGCAGAACTTAAACAGCTTTCAGAAGAAGATGCAGAGGCATTACTGCTCAGGGAATTAGAAAGTATTAGGTTCTAGTAGTTTGCATTAATTTTGATGAGTTCGTAGTAAGGACTTTAGTCCTAGATAGGACTTACGCAAGAGTTACGGAATAACGAACCACAGAGGCGCAGAGTACACGGAGAAATCAGAGTTTGAGAGATATTTTGCGTAAGTCTTACTAGATTTTTAAGCACTTCAGTGCCTACTACGAACCCAGCAAATTTAATGAGACAAACCACTAGTATTTAACCAACCTAAAAATTTCTGGATGAGGCTTTTCCTTGAATCGCGGCTTTGTACGAGCAATAACTAAGTTTAATTTACTCATTAATTGGAGGATTTTATGGAGAGATTAGCTATTGTAGGTGCGGGTATTTCTGGAACACCAGCAGGATATTACCTACAAGATCAATACGATATTGAGATTTATGAACAAAGCAACCGTGTGGGTGGACATGCTAACACAATAGAGGTTTTTGAGGGAGATAAAAGTTTTTTCATAGACACAGCTTTTGTAGTTTTTAATAAGCCCAATTATCCTTGCTTGACACAATTTTTTCAGGATTTAAAGGTTGAAACCCAAAAGCATATAGGAGGGTTTAATTTCTATAATTTAGATTCAGGAATCCAATTCAGTTCCGAAGAATTTGATCTAAAAAGAGAAGAAGTCGAGCAAAATTGTAATCCTTCTTTTCTCAGCTTATATGACGAAGCCAATCGTTTCTTTACTCAGTGTAGAAATGATTTCTGGGAAGGCAAAACAAGAATTCCCATGAAAGATTATTTAGACAAAAATAATTTTAGCCAGGAATTCACAGATAATTTTGTGATGTTGATGGGTTCAGCCGTCTGGTCAATTCCTACAGATTCGCTGATGGATTTTCCCGCGTCTACCTTTATTAGCTTTTTTATGACTCATGATAAAGGAGGCCTGGGTGGAAAATCTGTAGAATGGGAAACAGTTACTAAAGGTAGTTCAAGATATGTAGAAAAAGTCAAATCTTTGCTGAAGCGACCTATTAGAACCGGACAAAAGGTTATCTCAGTTAAACGAGAGCAAAACCAGGTTATTGTTAAGACTGCAACTGGAGAAGAAGTTTTTGACAAAGTTATTATTGCAACTCATGCTGACCAAGCGCTACAAATTTTAGAAGAACCAACCGATTTGGAAAGAGAATTACTTAGTACTTTTAAATATCATGAAACTGCTGTAACATTGCATACTGATTCTGCTGTCATGCATCCTGATATAAATACGTGGAAATCATGGAACTATGGACAAATAACCAGAGATGAAAAAAATTATACCTTTGTAACTTATTACTCTAATATGGTGCATAATTTTCAAGCAGAGAAAGACTACTTTGTATCTCTTGATACTCCTCCTGTAGAAATTGATAAAAACAAAATTATTCAGGTCATCAACTATAAACATCCAGAGTATGACATGAATACTCTAGAGGCTCAAAAACAGCTTAACAAACTAAATGATACAGGCCCTGTCTATTTCTCAGGAACTTATTTTCACATCAAGAAAAGAGGAATTGATTCTTATGGTTTCCATGAAAGTGGAATTGCTAGTGCCTTAGAAATCGTCAACAAATTAAAACAGGCATAGCAATTTGCTTCAACTTTCATATAGGACTCCTTTTTGATTTTTGAAAAAACTCCTCCTCAACTCGAAAGGGCTGATTCCCTACTCCCTACGCAAGTAAATTCAAAAATCAAATTGGATTGCTATAGTTCGCCAATTTTTCACCTATATAGAAATAGGGAACGTATTGATATGAGTAACAATTTAGAAAACTCCCAACCTTTATCCCCAACAAAACGCGCTCTTTTGGCCTTGCAGGAAATGCAAGCGAAACTAGAAGCCAACGAACGGGCTAAGACAGAACCAATAGCCATTATTGGTTTAGGTTGCCGATTTCCAGGAGGCAGCAACGATCCAGAATCATACTGGCAAATGTTGCGTAATGGGATAGATGCCATTACAGAAGTACCCGCAGACCGCTGGGATATTGATGCTTACTATGACCCAAATCCTGATGCTACAGGGAAAATGTATGTCCGCAACGCCGGGTTTCTAGACCAGGTAGATCAGTTTGACCCCCAATTTTTTGGGATTGCGCCTCGGGAAGCTGTGAATATGGACCCGCAGCAGCGGCTACTCTTAGAAGTGAGTTGGGAAGCCCTAGAAAATGCTGGGCTGGCACAGGAGGGGCTAGTTGGTAGTCCAACTGGGGTTTTTGTCGGGATTATGAATCTGGATTATTTCCAGGTAGCAGCCAACGACCCCAGTCTCGCCGATGCCCATACTGCCACTGGTAGCGCTTTTAGCGTTACTTCTGGTAGATTGTCTTACACTCTAGGTCTACAAGGGCCAAGCATGGCAATAGATACAGCCTGCTCGTCGTCCTTGGTGACAGTCCATATAGCTTGCCAGAGTTTACGTACAAGAGAGTGTAATTTAGCTCTGGCTGGCGGAGTGAATTTGATTCTGACACCAGTGGTAACTATTAATGAATGCCGAGCGAGGATGCTAGCTGCCGATGGTCGCTGTAAAACCTTTGATGCTGCGGCTGATGGCTATGCACGGGGAGAAGGGTGCGGGATTGTAGTTCTCAAACGCCTAAGTGATGCGATCGCTGATGGTGACAATATTTTAGCCCTAATTCGGGGGTCGGCTGTCAACCAAGACGGTCGTAGCGGCGGTTTAACGGTTCCCAATGGCCCATCTCAGCAAGCAGTTATCCGCACAGCTTTGGCTAACGCTGGGGTAACGCCTAATCAGGTGAGTTACGTAGAAGCTCACGGCACAGGCACATCACTAGGAGACCCCATCGAATTGCGGGCCTTAGCAGCAGTACTAGGTCAAGGACGCTCTCCAGACCAGCCGTTGATAGTTGGTTCAGCTAAAACCAACATGGGACACTTGGAAGCAGCAGCTGGAGTGGCGGGTTTAATCAAGTTAGTACTGGCTCTGCAACATCAAGAAATACCACCTCATCTACACTTACATAACCCTAATCCTTATATACCTTGGGCAGAACTGCCAATCAAAATTTCTACAGAACTCACTCCCTGGTCTTCGCCCAACGGATCACGCATTGCGGGTCTGAGTTCCTTCGGTTTTAGTGGCACTAATGCTCATTTGGTAGTTGAAGAAGCGCCAACCCGTCAGCAAAAGCCAAAGGAAGTAGAACGCCCCCTGCACCTGCTAACTCTCTCGGCAAAAACTGAAGGCGGATTACAGGAGTTAGCCAGTAAATTTTACACCACATTCAAAGCCTATCCCGATCTGAACTTAGCTGATGTCTGCTTTAGTGCTAATACAGGTCGCTCTGTATTTGCTAATCGCCTAGCAGTAATAGCTGAAAATTCAGCCCAGATATGCGAACAGCTAGCAGCCTTCAGCAGTGGTAATCATCTATGGGGAGTATTGAGTGGGCAACCTCAAGACAGTCGTCGGCCCAAGATCGCCTTTTTGTTCACCGGACAAGGTTCCCAATATGTAGGCATGGGATACGAACTTTATGATACCCAGCCGACTTTCCGCCAAGCCCTAGAGCGCTGCGATGCTATTTTGCGCCCTTATCTGCCAAAACCTCTGTTGTCTGTAATTTATCCCGCCACAGGTGAGAATTCCCCCCTCGACCAAACACTTTACACCCAACCAGCTTTATTTGCTTTGGAATATGCTCTGTATGAATTATGGCGCTCTTGGGGAATTGAGCCAAATGCCGTCATGGGTCACAGTGTCGGCGAATATGTAGCAGCTTGTGTAGCTGGGGTGTTCAGCTTGGAAGATGGGTTGAAGTTGATTGTGGATCGCTCCCGTTTGATGCAAGCATTACCACCAGGGGGTGAGATGGCGGCGGTGTTTGCATCGGAAGCGCAGGTGGTCGCGGCGATCGCTCCCTATACTCAGCAAGTAGCGATCGCGGCGGTTAATGGCCCACAAAATATAGTTATTTCCGGTGAAGGCGTGGCTTTACAGGTGGTGTTAAAGGAATTAGAAGCCGAAGGAATAGTCACTCGTCCCTTAACAGTATCTCATGCCTTTCACTCTCCTCTGATGGAGCCGATGCTAGCGGAGTTTGAGCAGAAAGCAGCAGCAGTAACTTATGCGACTCCCCGGATAGACTTGATTTCCAATGCGACTGGACAAATTGTACAGGGAGCAGAAATAGGTCAAGCCAGATATTGGCGTCGTCATGTGCGGGAGACGGTGCGATTTGCCGCAGGTATACAGACTCTCCAAGCCCTTGGGTATGACCTGTTTGTGGAAATCGGCCCAAGTCCCATACTGATCGGTATGGGGCGGCAATGTTTACCAGAAGGAACTGGGGTTTGGTTATCAAGCTTACGCCGTGGACAAAACGATTGGCAGCAGTTGCTCCAGAGTTTAGCCTTGCTCTATGTCCAAGGCGTGAAAGTGGACTGGTCTGGCTTTGACCACGATTATCAACGCGATCGCCTGCCTCTGCCTACCTATCCCTTCCAAAGAAAGCGTTATTGGTTTGAGAGCCAAGCACCCAAGCAGCCAGAAGTACAGATTGTATCAAACAAAAATGTTGGATACCCGATTCACAATCTTTTACAATCTGGAGATACCCAACAACTAGCTCGAAAGTTAGAAATAGTTGAACAACTACCAGCAGCACAAGTGCAATCCATCCTGGAGAGTATGCAGCTTGCTCAACTTTCTCAACGTATTGTCCAGCTTTCTCCAGACAGATATGAGCTACTTAAACAGTTGCTCTTACAAGATCAGCAGCACTTGATTCTGGATTATCTGAGTGATTCATTATACGAAGTGCAGTGGCAACCCCAAGAGCGTTTGAGTGTACCGCCTGTTTCCGTTAACCAGCCGGGCAAATGGCTGATATTCGCAGATCGGGCTGGTGTGGGACAGACACTAGCAGAACTGCTGCGATCGCGCGGTGAAAAATATGTAATGATTTATCCTGGCGAAGCCTATGAAATCTTAGAAGGTGGACATCGGAAAATCAACCCAGCAAATCCTCAAGATTGTCAACGACTATTGCAGGAAACTCTCGGAAATAATGGTCTGTCGTGTCGTGGAATAGTGCATCTGTGGAGTTTAGATGCAGCAATGGACGACCAAATTACACCATCTTCTTTAGAGAAGGCGCAACTACTTGGCTGTGGAAGTGTACTGCATCTTGTTCAGGAACTCGTCAAACAGAGTAAGTCAGCATTAACTCGGATATGGTTGATAACTTCTGGCACACAAGCAGTGGAAACAAAACCTGTTTCTCTAGCAGTAGCTCAAGCACCTTTGTGGGGAATGGGCCGGGCGATCGCACTAGAGCATTCTGAAGTTTGGGGAGGGTTGATAGATTTAGATCCTAGTATCTCTAGCGATCGGCAAGCTCTTTCTCTATTAACAGAAATTTGGCAGCCTGATGGCGAGGATCAACTCACCTTACGCGGGGAAAAACGCTATGTTGCTCGTTTGGTGCGTAGCAATAAACTGCCATCTAAACCTGTGCAATTGCAAGCTGATGGTACTTACCTAATTACTGGCGGCTTAGGCAGTTTAGGGCTGAAAGTTGCCCAGTGGCTGGTAGAACAAGGGGCACGAAACTTGGTGCTAATAGGACGCAGGGGCCTTCCCGATCGTGCTACATGGGCAACTTTGCCAAAGGATACCGAAATCTGGGAACGGGTGCAGGCTATTCAAGCCTTAGAAAATATAGGTGCTAATGTCGTCGTCGCTCAGGCTGATGTCAGCAACCAGGCTCAAATCTCTGCGGTTTTTGAACAGTTACACAATGCTCAAATTCCTTTAAAAGGAATTGTTCATGCTGCTGGAATAGCTGAGTATAAACCCTTACAAGACATCGACCTTAAGACCCTTGAATCCACTCTGCAATCGAAAGTAGCGGGTGGGTGGCTTTTACATCAACTCAGTTTGGGGATGAATTTAGACTTCTTCGTTTGCTTCTCCTCAATTGCTTCAGTGTGGGGTTCTAGAGGACAAGCACATTATGCTGCTGGCAACCACTTTCTCGACACCCTTGCCCATTATCGCCAAGCCCTTGGAGTACCAGCTTTAAGTATAAATTGGGGCCCTTGGGCAGGTGGCGGGATGGCTTCGGAAGAAACTCAAACCTTATTAAAGCGGATGGGGTTAGAACCTTGGCAACCAGAAGAAGGGATTGCAGTCTTAGCGCAGCTTTTGGGTACAAACATTGTCCAAACAACAGTGGCTAAGGTTGACTGGAATATCTTCAAAGCAGTTTATGAAGTCAAGGGACAGCGATCGCTACTCAAACAAATTGGCACACAGCTACAAGAACAAGGTGAAGTGCAGCCAGCATTGCGCCCACAGTTTTTAGAGCAATTGGATGCCCTACCAGCCAACAAACGTCAAAGTTTCTTAATTGCTCATCTGCAAAGCCAAGTTGCTGAGGTTTTAGGACTAGAACCATCGCATCTGGCAGACGTACAACAGGGCTTTCTCGAACTAGGCATGGATTCCTTGATGGCTGTGGACTTGAAGAATCGCCTTGAAGTCAGTTTGGGACAATCCTTAAGTTCAACACTAGTTTTTAACTATCCAAATATTGAGGTTTTAGCTAATCACCTGGCTACCCACATTCTTTCCCTAGAGCCATCGACACAACAGGAGTTACAAAAAGATCCCAAAGAATTGTCTCAAGCTTCAGTAGAGCTAGAACAATTTTCTGAAGACGAATTGGCTTCATTACTAGACGCAGAATTAGCCGCCTTGGTTAATTAGGGGCCTAGGGGAGTGTAGGTGAAATCCCATAACAGGAGTTGACCGTGCCAATTTTAGATTAAAAATTATTTCGGTTCATGCCCTGTTCCTAGTAGTCTGTCCCATTAATTCTGATAGGTGAATCAAATTTCGATTTCTCTTCTTCCCTTCTTCCTTTGCGACGGACACTTTCCTCAAGTCGGGAAACCCGCCCACGGAAGTGTCCTCCTCTTTGCGTCCTTTGCGGTTCGTTCTCTTATCCCTCAAAATTAATGACATAGACCACTAGTGGGCGGAACAAATCCAAAATCCAAAAGACGCTCAAAGGACTCGCTAATGCTGCGCTATCGGCAATCCAAAATTGATTGACTTTTTAATCAATTCTGATTTTTTGTTAACCCTACACCCCTTCTTCAAAAGATTTTCAGTCTACTGCATCAAAGATCCTCGATTTTTTGATAACTCTTTAAACACCCTCAGAAATTATTAAAATGAGTAATATTCCCGAAACTATTGACCATCGCGATCGCTTAAAAAATGCACTGCTGGCAGTTAGAGAAATGCGCTCTAAGCTTGACGCAATGGAGCGTGCCAAGACAGAGCCAATTGCCATTATTGGTATGGGTTGCCGACTTCCGGGTGCTAACAATCTGCAAACTTTCTGGTCTTTGCTCCATGATGGAGTGGATGCCATCACAGAGGTTCCTGGAGATCGATGGAACATTGATGAATTCTACGATCCAGACCCTGATGCACCAGGAAAAATGTATGTTAGAAATGCCGGGTTTCTAGACCAAGTAGACCAGTTCGATGCCCAATTCTTTGGCATTACCCCACGGGAAGCTGAGAACATAGACCCCCAGCAACGGCTGTTGTTAGAGGTCAGTTGGGAGGCGGTTGAGCAGGCTGGCATTGCACCCGATCGCTTGAGGAATAGCCAAACCGGCGTATTTGTCGGGATTACCACCAATGATTATTTGCAACTCCAAATTGGGTCTAGCGATCGCACCAAAATCGATGCCTACAGTGCCACAGGCAATTGTCTTAATGCTGTAGCTGGTCGCTTGTCATATACTTTGGGTCTACAGGGGCCAAGTATGGTGGTAGATACGGCTTGCTCATCTTCATTGGTAGCCATCCATTTAGCCTGCCAAAGTCTGCGTAGCCAAGAGTCCGATCTAGCCTTAGCTGGTGGGGTGAATCTCATCCTCTCACCAATTGCTACCATTGCCACTTGTCGAGCCAGGATGTTAGCCCCCGATGGTCGTTGCAAGACTTTTGATGCTGCTGCCGACGGCTTTGCAAGGGGAGAAGGGTGTGGGGTTGTTGTTCTCAAGCGCCTTAGTGATGCGATCGCTGACGGTGACAATATCTTAGCCCTAATTCGGGGATCAGCCGTCAACCAAGATGGCCCCAGTAGTGGTTTGACAGTTCCGAATGGAGTCGCCCAGCAAGCACTGATCCGTAAAGCCTTAGCTAACGCTGGGGTAGAGCCTGGACAAATCAGCTATGTCGAAGCCCACGGCACAGGAACATCTTTAGGAGATCCGATCGAAGTCGAGTCTTTGGGAGCAGTGTTGTGCCAAGAGCGATCGCCACAGGAGCCTTTAATCATTGGCTCGGCAAAAACCAACATTGGGCACTTGGAATCAGCAGCAGGGGTGGCGGGACTGATCAAGGTGGTGCTGGCACTGCAACATCAAGAGATACCGCCTCATCTGCACCTAAAAAATCCCAATCCTTTCATCCCGTGGGCAAAGCTGCCAGTGCTAGTGCCAACCGGGCGATCGCCTTGGACTTCTGGAGATAAACCCCGGATTGCTGGGTTGAGTGGGTTTGGTGTAACTGGTACTAATGCTCACCTCGTCATCGAAGAAGCCCCTACCCGCCAGCAGCAGCCCAATGAAGTAGAACGCCCCTTACATCTGCTCAGTCTCTCAGCGAAAACTGAAAGCGCATTACACGAGTTAGTTGGTAACTTTTACACAGCCTTCAGAGCTAATCTTGACATAAACCTAGCCGATGCCTGCTTTAGTGCCAATACAGGTCGCTCTGTATTTGCCCATCGCTTGGCAGTGGTGGCTGAAGACTCAAATCAGGTGTGTGAACAGCTAGCAGCCTTCAACCTTGGGCAAAATACTGGTGATTTCCTCAAAGGGCAAGTTGATAAATCCCGTCAACCCAAGGTGGCCTTTTTGTTCACCGGACAAGGTTCCCAATATGTAGGCATGGGACGTGAACTTTATGATACCCAGCCGACTTTCCGCCAAGCCCTAGAGCGCTGCGATGCGATCTTGCGCCCTTATCTGCCAAAACCTCTGTTGTCTGTAATTTATCCCGCCACAGGTGAGAATTCCCCCCTCGACCAAACACTTTACACCCAACCAGCTTTATTTGCTTTGGAATATGCTCTGTATGAATTATGGCGCTCTTGGGGAATTGAGCCAAATGCCGTCATGGGTCACAGTGTCGGCGAATATGTAGCAGCTTGTGTAGCTGGGGTGTTCAGCTTGGAAGATGGGTTGAAGTTGATTGTCGATCGCTCCCGTTTGATGCAAGCATTACCACCAGGGGGTGAGATGGCGGCGGTGTTTGCATCGGAAAAACAGGTAATCGCAGCTATGCCTAATACTCAGCAAGTGGCAATCGCGGCGGTTAATGGCCCGCAAAATGTGGTGATTTCAGGGGCGTCGCCAGCAGTACAGACAGTGTTGCAAAAACTGGAAGCACAAGGAATTGAGTCCCGAAGCTTACGAGTTTCTCATGCCTTTCATTCTCCTCTGATGGAACCAATCTTGGCAGAGTTTGAGCAACGCGCTAGCGAGTTGGTTTACCATGAACCTCAAATAGACTTAATTTCCAATGTGACTGGACAACTAGTGCAGCCAGCAGAAATTGGTCAAGCCAGTTATTGGCGTCGTCATCTGCGGCAGCCAGTACGATTTGCCGCAGGGATGCAGACTCTCCAAGCCCTTGGGTATGACTTATTTGTGGAAATTGGCCCACATTCAGTACTTATAGGAATGGGGCAACAGTCTTTACCTGATGGCGTGGGAGTTTGGTTGCCTTCTTTACGTCGTGGACAAAACGATTGGCAGCAGTTGCTCCAGAGTTTGGCATCGCTGTATGTTCAAGGTGTGAAGGTAGACTGGTCTGGCTTTGACCACAATTATCAGCGTAGCCGCGTACCTCTGCCTACTTATCCCTTCCAGCGCCAACGTTTTTGGATTGATACAGCAGTCACTCAGCAAGAGTCAGTTCCAGTTCAGAAGCCAGAAATTCCTGCCATCAGCATCTCTGATACAACCCTAGAGGAGCGTATCCTAGCTCTAGCTGCTAAGACAACTGGACTCAAGTTAGAGCAATTAAATTTGGATATTTCCCTAGAGGCAGACCTGGGATTGGATTCAATCATGATGATGCAACTGATGAGCGGTCTGATAAAATTGGTTCCAGTAGACCAACAGACAGCATTTAGTAGCAAGTTCTCTTTGCGAGACTTGATGCAGTTGCAAACATTAAGGCAAGTAATTCAGATATTTGAGGAGTGGCAAACCTCAGATGAGCAAAACATCGTCAGTGGTGGAGACGCTGTAGTTAGTAACGCAGAAAAAGTTAGTAGAGAGCAGGGCGAAATAAATAATGTGGAAATGCTTCATGGACAGTATTTTCACTTATTAGGTCACTGGGTGGTAAATTCCAACAGCCTGTTTTCTAGTTTACGTTTACAAGGGCCTTTCGACTTAGATATTGCTTGGCAGAGTTGGAAAGACTTGCTATCTCGGCATCCCATGTTGCGATCGCGCTTTCATGTCCCAGAGGGTGCGACTCGCTTTCATGACTACTTAATGGAAGTTATGGAAGATCCAACTCCTCCAGAAATTCCAGTTACAGATATTAGACATCTTGACAGTGATGCTAAAGAGCAGGCTGTACAGGCAGAAGTTGATCGCTGGTTAAATTATGAATGGCCCCTGACTGAATGGCCATTGCATAAATTTTCTGTATTGCGCTTAGAAGATTCGGTATATCAGTTCTTTTTAGGCAACGAACACCTAATTTCTGATGCTCTGGGAAATCATCTCATATTGCGTGAATTTCTAGAAATTTATCGCGCAAATATTTGCAACGATCAGCCTGATCTGCCTCCAGCTACGACCTTAGAAGATTACCGCCATTTAGTGCAAGCCATGAACGCTTGGCACGATCCCGAAGAAGACCGAGCGCTGGCAGCCTACACTAGTAGCCAAGGTAAGGATTCTTACTTCTGGAACCCCAAAGGCGATATTGTTGACCACCCACGCCCCCAATTTCACACTCAACGGTACATTCTCGGACGCGATCGCACTGCTAAACTGATTGAACGTACCCGTGACTGGCGATTACCTGTAAATTCTTTGCTGCTGGGAGCTTTTCTGCGAGCCGTTGTCAAGTTACAGCAGTCTTCACAATCTGTAATCGTTCAAGTCCCAACCGGTGGTAGAGTTTATCCTGGCGCGGATGCTTCTAATGTAGTCAGTAGTTTCGCGCAGAATTTAGCCCTGAGTTTTACGCCACCACAACCGGATGAAGATTGGCAAATTCTGTTAAACCGTGTGCATCAAGAAGTTCAAAATGGCATCGCCATCGGTCTAGACCGAGCGCAGACTCGCCAGATGGGGCTGATGTTCCGGGACAATATAGCCTTAGAAGACGGCAAAATACCTGAGCATAGTTTATCTATGTTTAGGAGCGTATTGAAATCAAATTTATACTTTCCCTACACAGGTCATACTCGTATCAAAACTCAATACGGCCCTGTAGAGGTAATTGATTATCAAGCAGGTGGCATAAATGCTGTTGGAACCATTGATATATTACAAGAGATATTCGACGGCAGTTTGCATCTGTTTGCTAGTTATGACTACAAATTCTTCAACTTGTCCGTTATTGATCAGTTAATGCAGGAATACATTGCTCAGATAGAGGAATTATGCTCACTGACAATTCAACCCCAACAGCCAACAGAACTGCTATCAATATCACAAGTAGATGCAAAAATTGAGTCCACAATTCGACAGGTAGCGGAGGAAATTTGTCACTACCAAATTAGTTCCGAGGAAATGGACAAAGATATGGAGGCGGATTTAGGTGTAGATTCCCTAGAACGTATCCGCATTATTACCCGCTTGGAAAAGCTAATTGGCAAAGTAGATCGCCAAGCCTTACTAAGTTGCAGGAGTTTGCAAGAAATGGCAAACACACTCACCAAATGAGTGCTGAGTTAGAAGTGCTGAGTGAGGCGTTAATACCATTTTTTCGTGAGGCTGCGCCAAATTTTCTTTCTTTCTTCTTTGTGTCCTTTGCGCCCTTTGCGGTTCGTTTCTCATATAGTTTGGTGCATCTTCATACAGAATTGGGATAAGAGTTATTATTTTCCCCTTGCTCTCTCCTGCGTTCTGCCTCCTGCTTCCTGTCTCCTTGTAATAATTTAAAACTTCAGAGGAAAATCATTGAGATGAGCAATATTACAGAAATTCCTTACCTGAAAATTGTAGAACAAGTTCAGCAAACACCTGAGGCGATCGCAGTTCTACATCAAGAAACTAAACTTACTTACGCCCAGTTACATCGCCTTTCTAATCAGCTGGCCAATTATTTGCGGACTCAGGGTGTCGGCCCAAACACTCTTGTCGGCATCATGACACAGCGCAACCCTTTAATGCTAGTCGGAATTTTGGGCATCCTCAAAGCTGGTGGGGCTTATGTTCCTCTTGACCCTTCCTACCCAGGCGATCGCATCCGTTACATTCTCGAACATGCTAAAATTGGCACTTTGCTAACTGAGTATCAAGTAACTAATAAACTTGAAGAGTGTTTGGATGCAGCGTTACCATTGCATACTTTGCTATTTTTGGACGATGGCAACGGGTTCAGTCCCAGCAAAGAACTAAACTTACTTAGTAAAGATACTTGGTCTACTTTCTCAGATCAAGATCCGCCCTATACTAATGATCCCGATGATTTAATGACGGTTCTATATACTTCTGGCTCCACCGGACGCCCCAAAGGAGTAATGCTCAACCATCGGGGTTATATGAACCGCCTGCGCTGGATGCAAAATACATTCGGGCTGAAACCTGGAGACAGAGTTGCCCAAAAAACCTCTTTTTGTTTCGATATCTCCGTTTGGGAACTCTTCTGGACGCTGATGGAGGGAGCGACTATTTGCCCAGTAGAAAGGGAAACAGTAATCAATCCTTGGAAATTCGCTCAGTGGATCAAAGATACCCAAATCAATGTTATGCATTTCGTGCCTTCATTGTTTGGCGAATTTATCAGTGCTTTAGAAGATGAATCTTGGGAATTTCCTGGCTTACGCTGGTTAATTTTTAGTGGTGAAGCTTTGCCCTTACCTTTTATCCAACGTTGGATTGACAAGTATGGAATGGGTACTGGACTAGCAAACCTCTATGGGCCAACTGAGGCATCCATTGACGTGACTGCTCATATCATTGAGCAACGTCCTAATGAACAAGTGACTAATCAAATTCCCATCGGCAAAGCCATTGATAATGTTTACATCAAGATTTTAGATGAGCAAATGCAGCCAGTCGTACCTGGGCAGTTGGGAGAACTTTGGATTGGAGGTGTACAACTTGCCAAAGGTTACTTAAATGATTTGCAACGCACATCAGAAGCTTTTCGCCTCAATCCCTTTCTCCAAATTCCCGGAAATTATCTCTATCGGACTGGGGATTTGGCGAAGGAATTGCCAGACGGTAGTTTTGAATATCACGGACGTATTGACAACCAGGTAAAAATTCGCGGTTTTCGTGTAGAATTAGGAGAAATCGAAAGCGTTCTTAATACTCATCCAGCAGTGCGTGAAGCAGCAGTTTTAGCTGTAGATTATGGCGCTGGGCAGAAAAGATTAATAGCTTGGTTGTCTGGAAACAAGGTGGATAATCGACAAATTAAGGAACATCTATCCCGACTACTACCTGATTATATGATTCCGCAACGTGTGGAATGGTTGCCCAGTCTGCCTAAGAATCATAATGGCAAGCTGGATCGTAATGCTCTCCAGGCGCTGCTGAACGAGAGTCAGCCGAAGAAAAAACTGGATGAAACCATTGATGCTGCTCAAGAATACTTACCACTGGGGCCGGCGCAGAAATGGCTGGTGACATACTTCGAGCCTCCTTATCAGTGGATGGGGTATACACGTTTTCGCTACCGCCAAGCTTTGAATCTGGACGTTTTCAACAAAGCTTTCAACTTGATGATGGCACGGCATCCTGCTCTGCGTACTTTGTTTGTGCAACGCAATGGACAATGGCAGCAGCAAATCATGGGTACAGAAAAGCAATTTCCTGTAGATTTCTTTGATGGTAGTCACCTGAGTGCAGCCGGGCGCGATCGTGAAATCCGCTCTCGCATAGAGCAAAGCAGTCAAAAACTGCGTCTTGAGCAGTGGCCGCTATTAGCAACAATCGTGGTCAAAGTTGATGAATCATCGTACGACATCACCATGATTGCACATCATATCATCGCTGATATGCTGAGTACAACTGTGCTATTTAAAGAACTCTGGTACGCTTATGACCAGATTTTGGTGGGTGGTGTGCCTAGTTTTGAAAACCCCTCGCCACCTTCCTACGCAGATTTTGTCCGTCTGCTTGTGGAAGAAGACAAAAAAGGAGCTTTGGCCAGCCACGTTGATTATTGGAAATCCCAATTTCCTTCTCGACAATATGCGTTTCATGTTCCCTTTGACCATATCAAGGGGACTAACATCGAAGCTTCTGCTGCTACTGAGCGATTTACTCTCACCAAAGCTAACAGTGACACACTGTTACGCAAAGCTAAACAGCACTATGGTTGCAATCTGTATACACTTTTGCTCGCTCCTTTATACCAACTGACGGCTGTTTGGTGTGGGACTTCTTGGGTAGTATTGAGTCATCGTAGCCACGGTAGGGATCTGGGCGATAACCACATTTTCTGGGAAAGCTTTGGTAACTTTGCAGTGAATTTTCCCGTCGGCGTAATGGTAAACTATGAGGAAAAGTGGGAGAAAACCATCAAGCATATCAAAGATGGTTTTGATGCACTGCCAATGAACGGCGTCACCTTTGATTGGATATGCGATCGCTTGCCAAATTATATCTATCCTGATGCTAATCTGACATCGATTAGAGCCAATTACCTAGGGAATCGCACCCAACCTGTGTTTGAATTGTTTGAATTCATTGAGGAAGAACGCGATCGGCGTTTGTCCCCTCCTGAACAAAAACGCACAACCTTGTTAGAGTTCTTCTTTTCTATTATCGATGGCACTTTCCATTTAGAAATCGAATACTCTCGCAATTTTCATCTGCCTGCAACCATCAACCAACTGGGCAAGCAATACTTGGATCTAATAGAGAATATGCTTGCAGTTATATCGCCGGTAGAAGAAGGCGTTCGGCAGCGCAAATAACTTTAGGGAGTACTTGTGACGCAAGTCGTCGTTGCTGTTTACTCGAATGCTCAAAATAATTCCTCCATTCTTGGATTCAGCAACGCCAACATATTACTCTGACTGCAAATATATAACTTTACCAAAACAATGCAGGAAATTTCTTCAAAAGTATCAACTTCTCCCTTTTCCACAGGTTTACCAGCCTTATATATTATCGGTTTTATTTCCGGTATCTCTATGGGGCTGTTTACTCCCTTTATCTCAACGCTCATGGCTCAACATCAAGTTGATGATGTCTGGATTGGAGCTAATTCCACAGTATACTTTATGTCGATAACCCTGGGCGCACCCTTGGTGGCATATATATTGCGTCAATTAGGATTGCGTAAAACTATGATGCTTGGACTGGCACTTATGGGTTTGAGTGCGCCCCTATTTCCCATGACTACGCAATTGCCTTTATGGTTTTTAATCCGCACTATCATGGGTATTGCTTCCTGTTTGTACTTAGTGTGTGGACAAACTGGATTACACTGCTTTTGCCATGACAGTAATCGGGCAATAGCTAGCGGTTTTCATGCTCTAGCTTATAGCTTTGGATTTGGTATTGGCCCAGTTATAGGTTCCGCCCTCTATAGTGTTTCTCCAAAAATTACTTTCTTTTTAGGCAGTATTCTAGTTCTTAGTGGTATAGTTGTTGTCTGGATAGGTCTGCCAGAAAGAGCGATCGTTTTTCAACCTTCGTCACGTATTGGGTTCAAAAAACTTACACTCCCGCTTCAAGGTGCATTTGCCTATGGTTTTACCGTAGCTACTCTAGTATCTTTATATCCAGTGTATCTGCTGCGACAGAACTACAGCGTGGCGCAAATAGGTTTTACCTTTACTGTATTCGTGATTGGAGGTTTGCTTGCGACTATTCCAGTTACCCATTTAGCAGACAAATTTAGCAGATTAAAGATTCTTTTAATTTGTGTGTGTGTTTCACTAATTTCTATTCTGTCTCTTTCGTTAGCCAATAACTTCATTACTATTCAGATTTTTGCCTTTACTTCAGGAGCTAGCGTGAGTCCAATTTTCCCGTTATCACTGGCACTCATTGGAGCAAAGCTTTCTAGGAATGAATTATCTTCTGGAAGTGCAATTTTTACAGCTATATATGGTTCTGGATGTGCATCGGGGCCTATACTCTCCTCATTGCTAATGAAAATTTTAAACCCACAATACATATTTAGCTTAATTGTAATTATGTTTGCACTATTTCTAGCTCAATTAATGAGAAAAATTTAACAAAGCTAGCATCAAAACTACTAATTTATATTTTCATTTACACAAAAAACGCTAACAGGATAAAAAGCATGAAAGTTTCTATATTTTCCCAAACAAAACAAACACTAAATAGGAGAAATACTTTGGAAATTTATACAGATATTGAAATTTCAGCTAAAGCTGAAAAAGTCTGGAATATACTAACTAATCTGAATGATTACTCCAACTGGAATCCTTTTTTGGTCAAAGCAGAAGGAACGATTCAGAAAGGTGCTAAGATTACCATCCATGTGCAACCCCCTGGTCTAAAAAGTATGGTTTTTAATCCGACAATTGTCAAAAACGAAGAAAATCGGACATTGGCATGGGAAGGTAAGTTTATATTACCTGGTATATTTGATGGCGAACACACTTTCATTATTGAAGAATTGGGAAGTAAAAATGTTCGCCTTATCCAAAAGGAAATTTATACAGGTTTACTTATTCCTTTTATGGCAAAAAAGCTAAATCAAAATACTCTAAGTGGCTTTGAATTAATGAATCAGGCTGTTAAAAACTTAGCAGAATCATAAAGTTAATACTTTGCAATTAGTTGAGGGGGATTAACCGAATAATTCGTAATTCGTAATTCGTAAATTTGGAGTTTATTAATTAGTAATTAATTAATAATTAAATCATTGAGGGACAGAGCAAATACCTTTAGGTATGGGGTAATAATTACGAATTACGTTAGCGACGCGCAAAGCGATAGCGCAGCGTAAAGCCTTCTCTACGAGAGGCTGCGCCAACGGCATAGCAACGCTATGAGCGAGTCATCGAGCGTCGGAACGAGCGTCATTATCAATTACGAATTATTTTGACACTTACTACCCTCCCTAATTGGAGTTATTTAAGCAATCTGATTAGATGATAAAAACTTATAATCTCAAAGGAGATCACCGATGTCTATTGATATAAACTCAACCCAGAATATAACTCAAGGAAAAATTCAGGGGCCAAACTTGTTAGCCTCTATTAATGCTTTTAACAGGCTAGCAAATGATCCTCTCCAGCTTTTTTATAATCTTCATGCTCAGTATGGAGATATCGTTTGTTTGAACCTGGGGTTTCAAAAAGTTTTTGTTATTAATAATCCTCTTTATATTAAGTATGCTTTACAGGAAAATATTAAGAATTATAAAAAGCTCCAGCGTTTGGAAATGCAAACCAAGCTGCTTTTTGGAGAAGGGTGGACTAATAAAATTAACCGTCAAATCATTCGACCATTTTTCGAGCCTCAACACTATGCTACTATGGATACTGCCATAGCAGATGCTACTCAGAAGATGCTGGCTCGTTGGCAGACTTTTGCTGACAATCATCAGTCATTTGATGTGGCAGAAGAAATGATGAGGCTCAGTCTGTCTTTTACAGCACAAACCTTGATTGGTAATGATTTCCACACTGGTTTGGATGATGTTGCTTTAGCAATGCAAGTGATCATCAATCACTTCAATGCTACGGCTGTATCGAACTTCAATGTACCAGAGAGCTTTCCCACGCCAGCCAATCGGAAATATATGGCAGCTGTGCAAACACTCCAAACAGCAATAGACAAAATCATTGAAGAACGCCAAGATCATGGGACAGATAAGGAAGATTTGCTTTCGGTGTTGCAATCATGGCGTGATGAGACGGGTACAGGCTTGAGTCCCAAACTTTTACGCGAACGACTCTTGTGGATTCTTCTACCCGCCTTTGAACCGATTGGGAGGGCGCTATCCTGGGTCTGGCATTTGTTATCACTCAACCCAAATGTTGAGCGCCAGATGCAAGCTGAACTAGTGAGAGTACTTGGCGATCGCCAACCAACTTTCGACGATTTACCAAAGTTGAATTACACCAAGATGATTGTACAGGAAACACTGCGGATGTATCCGCCATTTTGGGTGATTGGTCGGGAAGCGCTCGAAGACGACGAAGTTGGTGGTGTACACATACCAGCTAAATCTATGCTTTTATTCAACATATATGGAGTACAGCACAACCCACAATATTGGGATAATCCAGAAGGCTTTGACCCGGAACGCTTTATGCCAGAGCGTGCTAGAAATCGTGTTGGCGCCGCCTTCATTCCTTTTAGCATCGGGCCTCGTGCTTGTCTTGGGTACAATTTATCTATTATGCAGATACAATTGGTTGTTGCTTTAGTAGCACAAGCTTATCGTTTAGAATTGGTGCCGGGACATCCAGTAGAGCCGGCTGCAATGGTTTCTCTATTACCGCGTCATGGCATTCGGATGACTTTATCCCAGAGGATATGACTTTGGTTTTAAGATTTATTGACAGCGAAGCGATCGCAGTAATTTGCTCGTTTCCTATTGAGTTGAGCTACTTTACTACATACAATAACTAATGGCACAATTCCCAATTCTACTCTCTAACTCTCACGGTGTAGCAGCGTCTATAAAGGAGTTGCATACATGAAAAACGCTACTATGCACACTAACCATAAGGAGCGAGCATCCGCAGTGTCCTTACCTAAACTAACTGCTCTGTTTCTGGTGCTGGAAGTTATCCTTTTTATGACTGCTTTTAGGGTGCTGTCTAACGCAGTCAATTGGCCAGCAGGTTTGGACGAACCCGCGGCTGTGGTCTTACCCTTGCTTGCTCAACGGCAAAGTGCTGTAATCGCGGGTTATTACAGCTATATGCTTTCAGCAATTTTGGTAATCCCGCTTTCCCTGTTGCTGCATCGCGTACTGGCTAGCGAGAATGGCCCACTCTTGGCGATCGCTACCACATTTGGTGTGTTAAGCGGCGTCATGAAGAGTCTGGGAATCTTGCGCTGGCTTTTTCTTATGCCATTTCTGGCAAACACGTATGTCAATCCGGGAACAAGTCCCGCCACACGCGAGACTATTGCACTGGTCTACGACGCCTTCAATTTGTATGCAGGTAAGATTGGCGAGCATCTTGGGACACAGATGTTCACCGCCTTATGGGTTGGGTTGATTGCGATCGTGCTGGTGCGGTCTGGGTTAGTGTCACGCTGGATTGGCTGGGTTGGCATGGTTGTTGCGATCGGATGGCTCGTGAGTTTAGTTAAAGACTTTGGCATATATGTGGGGCCAGTGGTGTTCATCAGCATGACGCTGTTGAATTTCTGGTATCTCACCCTTGCTGTGGCGCTTTTTCAATCTCGTACTAGAAGTTAACGTGAGCTAATAACCACAAGTTGCACATCCTCACCTGATTTATGGTGACGTGTACTAAGTATACTGACAAAGAAACCTTTTCTCAAATTTTTTCTAACTTAACTATGCACACCTACAATCCCCTAATAATTCTGGGACTGACTACCACCCTTCTAGTATCAGCACCACTGGCTGCTCATGCTGAATCCAAAGTCTATAAATTTGTGAGCGGTTACGAGAGCAATTTTTTTTTACGTAGACGCAAAGCGGCTTGCCGCAGGCTACCACAGAGACCCAGAGCAAACAGAGAGAAGAAAAAAATGCTTAACTGAACTGTATTGCTTGATAATGTTGAGTTTTCTTCCTCAAACGCCACTTTGCTCAATGAACTGAATGTATGAGACTATAAATGCGAAACAATCTCTAAATAATTTCACCAAAACACTTAAACTTCATTCAACTATGCGTAATTACAAACTTTCAATATTTCTTGGTTTAACGACGGCTGTTGCAGCGATCGCGCCTTTACCTGCTCAAGCTGTAAGCTTTAACTACGACTCAGCCCAGAATATTTCCGCACGACCAATTGAATCTAACAACAAGCTATTCTTTTTTGGAACTCCTTCCGATAACCAAGGATATACAGCTTTCTTTAACCTAAATGCCGATGCCCCAGATCGTGGTCACACTGAATTTAGCCTTAATTCACCAGGCAATATTGCCCCCTATTACACAACAGGTCGGGATAAAAGCCCTGAAGAGCCTCCAAGCGGTGCTACCAGATCGGCTACTTTACAAAATATCACCAGTGGCTTCTCTAACTTTTACAATTACCTGACTAATAATAATCTTTCCCTAGATAGGATTGGCTTGAGCTACGGACAAAAAAGCGATCGCGATTTTACTACTACCTGGAACTTAGGGGATGACAAGCTTGGAGAGGATTGGTTTTCCAGTCCCGATTCATCACTTGAAGAAAGAATTTATACCGCAAACCCAGATGATGTCGAGTTATATCTAACTTATGACACCACCAAGATAATTGATTTTGGATATACTCCTTTTTATTCATTTCTCGAATACGGCCCTACTCCTGCAACGGTGGATGATAGCGAAGCCATTCTTACTGACCCATTTAATGCGAGTAAACCTGCTGGATTAAATTCCTTAACGGCAGGTTTAGCAGATGCTTTTTTACAAGATGTCGATAGTGCTGGTGGTGGACTTCAAATAGTTTATGAAGACGTCCAAGTTGAGGATGTTGGCTTTACAACTGGTAATGGATACGGTGTCATACGTATTCCCTTTCCATTATCTTTAAATGTCGTTTCTAATACAAAAGTGCCTGAGTCCTCTTTAGCCATAGGTTTATTGATCTTTGGAGCTTTAGGTGCAGTTTCTTCTCGTCTCAAGAAATAGAAAAGGATATCTAGCCTTTGGCAAAGCGGGAACTATTGTGTCAAGCTCCGCAGCAAGTGCGAGGATATCTGTAGAGCTAAAAATATTTCCGTAAGACCTATGTAGGGGTTGCTGAAAAAGAAAAAGAAGCGAAGAGCGGGGAGGGGTTGTTTTATTATGGGTAATTTGGCGGACATGATATAATATCATGTTCGCTTGATTACTTATTAAATCCGAAGAACCCCACCCCGACAATCGTCGCTTTGTCTCCCCTCCCCGCTCTTCGGGAGGGAAGTAAGGGGCGGGGTGCAATAACTGTAAGAATCATAACTAATTATGCGGACATGATATAACAAGATTATGCAACAACTCAATTTGTTTCAGGAATCTAGTAGCATCGGCTGAAATGTTCACACAGCAAGGCTTATAAAAACTTTTTGATTTACTGAGCTTTCATAAATCCCAAGTACTACGCCATTTGCCGAGCCATTAACTGGGCAAATAGACCTTCAACAGCAGCTAGCTGCTGAAAAGTTCCTTGTTGTACAATTCTACCTGCTTGGAGTACATAAATACGGTTAGCGTTACGGATAGTACTAAGTCGATGAGCGATCGCAATTCTGGTAACTTGTAACTTGTCTAAACTTTCACTAACAATTGCCTGAGTTTTGTTATCAAGCGCACTAGTAGCCTCATCGAATAATAAAATACGGGGTTTTAATGCCAAAGCACGAGCAATCAACAACCGTTGTCGTTGTCCTCCAGAAAGATTGCCACCCCCTTCACTAATCACTGTATGCATTTCCATTGGCATAGCGGCAATATCGTCAGCAAGGCCAGACATGCGGGCAGCTTCCCAGGCTTCATCTAGGGTAATCTGAGCGCCACCAGCAATATTATCGAAAATCGAAGCTGCTGTCAGTTGCCCACCCTGCAAGACCACACCTAACTGTCGGCGTACAGCGTCTACATCTAAACCAGATAAGTCTTGACCATCGTAATAAACAGCACCAGTTTCGGGAGTTTCAAATCCGAGTAGTAATCGGAATATTGTCGATTTCCCACTTCCAGATCCCCCGACAAAAGCAATAAATTCCCCAGGTTCGGCAGAGATACTCACATCATCCAACGTCAACGCTCCATCATCCCGGTAGCGAAATGTTACACGATCTACCACAATTCTGCCGATAAGCTTGCCTGGATCGGCTTTGCTGCGATTCACTTCCGGTATGGTTGCCAAAATTGGCTGGGTGCGTTGCCACTGCGGGACAATTTGCAAAACATCGGTAACTGTATTGCTTAGGTCTGTAGCTCCCCTAATAAAGTTGCCAAAGGCTGTGTTGAAAGCGAGAAAAGTACCAAGAGATAATCCAATACCTCCTGAAGTCTGAGCTTCTTCAAACAAACTAATGGTAAACCAAAAAAGTATTCCAGAAGTTAGTGTGGGCATCAATGTATTGAAAAGTGCCACAAAGTCTTCAACTTGCTGTGTGCTGAGTTCAAGTTTGACTTGCCGAGAGTAGTTTTTACTCCAAGAAGCGAAGGCGCGATCCTCTGCACCAGCAACATGCAGTTTAGAAATCCCATTGATTAACTGCACCGTTTGTCCAAAAATATCTCCCTGCAATTCCAGTAGTGGACGCACTTTACTCAGGAGAAATATACCAGAGAGAGTAGTTACAGCGATCGCAACTACTGCTATTGCCACAGCAACTAAAGCTAATTTGAAGTTGTAGTAAAACAATTGCCCCAAGTAAAATAGTGCAAACAAACTGGTAATCAAATTTATCAGGGTTTTGCCACTCAGTTGACGACGAATCGTAGTAATCGATGACACGCGAGACTGAAGGTCGCCTGTTGTATACTCTCGAAAAAAGGATACAGGTAGGTTAAGCAACCGATCCCACACAGCTGCTTGGGTGGAAGCGTCAGAAGCCGTTTCTATTCGCAGTAGGGCAAAACCTTGAGTTAGCCCAAATAGAGCTGTCCCCAAAGCAGCAACTAGCAATCCCAATCCAATTTGCAACAATAGTCCGCGATCGCTATCTGGAATTGCGTTGTCCATGATAATTGCAGTTGCTTGGGGTGTAATCATTCCCAGTAATGTCACGGTAACGCCAGTAAATAAAATAGTAATTAATTCCCTACTACGTCCTTTAAGTGCAAACTGAAGTAAATCCCAAGCTTTGAGTGCTTTATCGGGCAAAGACCGATAAAACATATAAGCAACGGGAGCTAGTGTTGCAGATATACCCTCATTTACTCTTAAGCGAGTTTGCTCAACTGGGTCAAATATTTCATAGCTACTTGCAGATATCGGTAACAGCGCAACTGGTCGGTTATCTTGCTGGGTGTAGGCGACTAAAGCACCAGAATCCTTCTCCCACCAATTGTCCCGCAATAACACCCGCCGCATCCGAATGCGCGAAGCCCGGACAATTGCCTCCAACGGCTCTTTAACCCGCTTCAGGTTCTCCGAGCGAGCCGGAGGGCAGATTTTCACCCCTGAAGCCCTTCCTACCGCACCAGCAGCAACTAATAATGGTGTGCCTTCTAAGAAAAAGTCGCCATTTTGATCATTCAGAGTCGATGCTAGCTCTCCCAAAGCCTCCTGTGTGACTTGGCGATTGAGACGTTGGCGATCGCGTAATCGTTGTAGTTCATCCTCCACTTCCTGCTGATCTAAAAGTTCAATACAGCGTAGAAATTGAGTATGAAATTGGGATAGTCCCAAAAACAGAGTATCTGGGTTACGGATTTCTGAAGTACGTAGAGTGGTAAGTTGAACTCCCTCCACAGCTTTCAACCACATTTGATCGCTGAGGCAAAAAGTTCCGACTGCACAAGTCATTGTCAAATCCTCAAACCCCAGAAAGCGGACAGTCCCTTGAGTCAGCTGTACCCAAGAAACAACACCCGCTTCCGGCTGGAAAGTCTGACCAGCGATCAGAGAAAATCGTCCCTGTCCAGAAGCCTTCACATGAATTGCTGGTGTGGCAAACTTGGATATACTACCAAGTTGCTTAAGCCAATTTTCCACCCAAGCGATTGCCCTTGCATCTGCATTGGCTACTAACTCACTGAAACATTCTTGATGTACTTGTAGTAATTCTGTCTCCCCAAGTGGTACTGCCGAAATCTGGCGGTGCTGATTGCCAGAATTAACAGCTGTTCCAAAAAGTGCCTCCCCTGCACCTCTACTAAATAGATAACGGCGAGTACCTTCGATCGCACCATTTTTCACTGTGACAGCAAACAATGCGATCGAGCCAGACTGAATTACCCAAACTTGCCGGGGGTCGTCTAGCAGTATCGGCTCATTGCCTTTAACTTGATAAAGTTGTCCTTGTATTAACATAATTATTAGTTATTAGTTATTAGTCATTTATCATCGATCGAGGCTCAACATTCACCTTCTGAGGCTCAACATTCACCTTCTGAGGCTCAACATTCACCTTCTGAGGCTCAACATTCACCTTCTGAGGCTCAACATTCACCTTCTGAGGCTCAACATTCACCTTCTGAGGCTCAACGTTCACCTTCTGAGGCTCAACGTTCACCTTCTGAGGCTCAACGTTCACCTTCTGAGGCTCAACATTCACCTTCTGAGGCTCAACATTCACCTTCTGAGGCTCAACATTCACCTTCTGAGGCTCAAATTTTACGAACTTCCCCTTTGTCTCTCCCTCTCCCTTACCCTGACTGCAAGGCTTCACCTTCAGTGCAGATTAACCGCGAGTACACGCCCTCAACTTCCCACAATTCTTTATGAGTACCTCGTTGCACTACCTTTCCGCGTTCCAAGACGATAATTTCATCACAATCCCGAATCGTGCTTAATCGGTGTGCGACAATAATGCAGGTACATCCCCGTCGCCGCAGATTCTCGTCAATGTTTTTTTCCGTTTCCACATCTAGGGCGCTGGTAGCTTCATCCATGACGAGTATTGAAGGGTTGTTCACAAATGCACGGGCAATTTCTAACCTTTGTCGCTGACCTCCACTTAAATTAGCAGCCCCTTCTATCAGTTCTGCATCATATCCCCCAGACATTGAGAGAATCACATCGTCAATAGCCGCATCCTCACAAGCACGGATCAAATTTTTATCTGCGATCGTGGCATCCCAGAGGGTCAAATTTTCCCTGACAGTGCCGCTAAATAGCAAGATATCTTGTTCCACCATTGCAATAGAGTTAGTAAGTAATTCGTGAGGAATTTGCTCTCTGGGTTTACCATCAAAGAGAATTTCTCCTGCCCAAGGTTCGTAAAGTCCACTGATGATTTTGGCAATGGTGGACTTACCAGAACCGCTTCCACCTACCAGCGCTACTCGTTGTCCAGGTTTAATTGAGAAATTAAAGTTTTCAATCAAAGGAGGTTCAAGGGGGCTATAGCCAAACGAGATATTCCGTAACTCGACATACCCTTGTAATCTCGGCAGAGGGGATGAGGGGGATGAGGGGGATGAGGAAGAATTTACTTCCCTATCTCTCCCTGCTCCCTCATCTCCCCCTGCTCCCCCTGCTCCCTCATCTCCCCCTGCTCCCCCTACTCCCTCATCTCCCCCATCTCCCCCTACTCCCTCATCTCCCCCATCTCCCCCTGCTCTCCATTTTCTCTTTTCCAATTGCGGATCTGTCGGGTTGTCTAGCACATCATCCAGACGGATCAAATTGCCCTCTAGTTCTTGTAAGGTACTGCCGAAGTTGACGAGATTGTTCACAGGTTCTTCAAAGCTCTGCATTAAACCCTGAAAGGCTATAAGCATTCCAATACTGAGGTGTCCATCCATCACCCGTAAACCGCCTACAACCAAAAGAAGCATCGAAGAAAGAGCAGATAAGAGCGTGGGTAATACTGAGAATGTTTGATTTGTTACGCCGAGTTCCTGCTGAGAATTGAGAGCTTTGGTGTAATAACCTGACCACCGAGAAAAGAAATCTGATTCCAAACCTGATGCTTTGAGGGTTTCTATGCTTTGGAGAGCGGCAATCGACGCACCAGCAGCTTTACCATATTCTTGTATCAATCGCTGATTAGCATCTACGCGCTGTCGGGAAATCAATTGCAAAGTTAAGACGTTGATAGTAGCAAAACTAACCACGACTAAGGTTAGTAGCCAATCATATTGGAACATGATCAACGCGTAAAAAATCACCATGACTGCATCAATCACAGTAGTTGCCAAACTTCCAGAAAGGATATCGGCAACTTGGTCGTTGAGACTGGTACGGTTACTGATTTCTCCGGCAAAGCGTTGGGCGTAAAAGCTAACAGGTAAACGCAAAATATGCCAGAGAAAACGGCTGGACATTCCCACAGCCAGCTTAGTCTTCAAACGACGCAGATATTGTAAGCGTAGTAGTGTTAGCCACCCTTGAAGTACGGCTGCGATCGCCATTGTCAAAAGCAGTGGACGCAACCAGTGCTGCCGTTGTTCAACCAAAATCTCGTCAACAAAAACCTGGCTGAACACAGGTATTGCCAGCCCGATGATGGTCAAGAAAAATCCCGCTATTAGACAATATACTAAAGCACCAGCAGCGCCTTGCAATCGTTTCCACAACGATAAAATCATGCTGGGTTTACGACCACCTTTCGTAAACTGTGCGCTTGGTTCCATTACCAATACCACTCCGGTATACCCCTGGTCAAATTCCTCTAAAGATAGATGACGTGGCCCAGTTGCGGGGTCATTCAGATAAACACGAGAGGAGCTAAATCCCTCTACTACCAGAAAATGGTTGAAGTTCCAAAACACAATATAGGGAGGAAGCAGGTCTTGCAGTTGCTTCAGTTCCTTTTTAAAGCCTTTCGCCTGGAGTCCATAGCTTTTGGCAGCTTTTAGCATATTGGATGCTTTGCTACCATCACGAGAAACACCGCACTCTCGGCGCAGTTGTGGCAGGGGCACAATTCGACCGTAGTAACCTAAAATAATTCCCAGAGCAGCAGCACCACATTCCACAGCCTCCATTTGCAGGAGGGTTGGGGTTTTGACGCGCCCCCTGCTTCTGCTTTGCAGCAGTTTTTGTAAGGGCTGCAAAGGATTAATAGGTTTTACTAAAGTCGGATTAGTTGATACCACTGAAAGACCTCAGAATAGGTAAAACATACGTGATCGGAGTGCGTTCTTCTACCTTGACTCGAACAATAGTAGTAGTTCCAGAAGAAATTTTCAGTTGCGGCCCAGTGGAAGAAGACCACTTATAACCGCTAAAACTGGAGGAATCCGGCTCTAAGTCAGCGAATACTTGCATTACTCCTTCCTGCTTTTGAGACATCAAACCTTCCACTAGTTCTGGATTGCCCACTACATTAGCTGCTCCCTCCTTGGTCATCGGAAATGATGAAACACTGGTAATATTACCTACGATGCCACCAAAGCGTTCCCGCTTAACGGTTTGTGGGGTAATTTGGATTGTCATCCCTGGTTGAATTTTCTTGCCCTCTGCGATCGCAAAATACGTTATACTAACCAGCTTGCTAGATGAATTCTCTTCATCTATGCTCCCTAAACGGGTTCCCGCATTGACAACTTCTCCGGGCGTAACCGTGATTTCTAAAATGCGTCCATTGTGTTGACTGATAATCTGGCTGTTAGTGGCTAGTTGCTGTTCTAGTTTGGCAATCTCTCGCTTGAGTTCTTGAATCTCGTTTTTCCGGGTAGTTGTAGTTTGCAAGTCTTCTTGAGCTAGACTAGCTGCCTTACTGTTCTGTTCTTGCAACTGGGCTTGGATATTTTTGATTTCGTTCAGGTTTGAGAGGTATTGTTGTTGTGCATCTGCTTCCTTGAGGTCTAGTTGCTTCAATTGAGATTCAGCTTCATCAATGCTTGCACGGGCATTGTCGTATTGTTGCTGTGCTTCTAACACCACATCATCAGGAATCGCTCCCTCTCTCAATAATCTCTGGCGGTTGTCTAGTCTCTTTTTATGGGTAGGAAGCAGCCCTTGGAGTATCTGCAAGCGTCGCTGTAGGTTGAGGCGATCGCGCTTTATTGACACCAGTCCTTTCTCCTTCAGCACAGGTGTCAAATCCTGCATGATTTTGAGTCTTTGCTCAAGAGTTAGGCGCTGCTCTAGGATTGCCTTTGTGTCAAGCTGCTGACGCTGTATTTGTATTAAGCTAGCGTTACGATCCTGTTCCTCTAGTTGGACTAGTTTAGCGCGGGCTAGTTGTAATTGCTTACGCAGGTCAACTTGGTCAACTGTTGCCAATACTTGCCCCTTTTTAACGACATCCCCAACTTTAATATTAAGAACAAGTAACTGCCCTGAGCTTATTGATTGCAACGGCACAACTTTGCGTGGGTAAATCATAACCCCTCGACCTTCAACGGTGATGGGGATGCGTCCGTAAATACTCCAGACTATGCCTACTCCCACGAGGGAACCCAAGGCGACTAGCGGTAGCCAGCTTTTGGGACTAACGATCTGCATCAGCTGGTCTAATCTTTCCGGAGAAGACAGGCGCTCTAGTGACTCTTTGCGGAATAGGCTGCGTTTCTGGTCTAACATTTATCTTCACATTAGTATTTTATAAATAGCGATCGCAAAAAATTATATCTATATAATAGATAGCCGTTCTAAATCATTCATGAAAACATTTATCGAACAGAATACATGCGTCAGTCGTCAGAATACAGGAAAGGTAAATTGAGCAGAAATTGCGGATGAATAACCGGGTTTTAAACCCCCACCAAATCGTAGATTTGGTGGTCAACTTTCGTAGTCGCGGGTCTGAATCCCCGACTGATAGCACAGCGTAAAGCCTGCGGCATAGCTTCGCTTAGAGCGAGTCCGCGAGCGTCAAGATTGCTGACTCCTGAATTCTGACTTCTGAATTCTTCTTCAATTTACTATTTTTAGAATAGAGGGCAATATATTTAAACACAATGCAAAAAGTTTAGATGAAACTATTATTAGTTTTTCTTTTTGCGGATATTGCTGTATTTTCCTAATTTGAGCGAAACTGGCGACAGAAATGATTGCTAAAGCGATCGCTTGCAGCCGCCTTTGATATCATGTCCGCTTGATTACTTATTAAACCCAAAGAACCCCACCCCTTAATCCCCTCCCCGCAAGCGGGGAGGGGAGACAAAGCGTAGCTTTGGCGGGGTGGGGTGCAATGACTGTGGGAATCATAACTATAGGACTAATATTTGATTTCTGAAAAAGCTCGGTACAGATCGAAAAGCCTAATTCCTTATTCCCTACTCCCTACTCCCCACTTTCCGCCCACGTAGATAATTTCAAAAATCAAATACGATTTCTATAATTATGCGGACATGATATGATTCACCCTTTGTCAATTTGCATATTTAGTACTAAGCAATCCAGAGAAATTCAACTTACTCTTAACCGTTCCTGCATCCATTCAAATCTTTTTCCAGCCAGCGCCATCCGATCTAAAACACTCGAATCTAGTTCATCCTCATATTCAATATTTTCATCCAGTGGCTGACCTCGGCTATAAACGCGCCTGCCGTAACCAAGGCGACTGAGTATTCCTTGGAATCTATTGGACAGTAAAGTAGCAATCACTTGATAAAAGCGGGATGCAAATCCGATATCTTGCTGTAATTTTGCTGCCAATTGCTGTCGAGAAATAGACAAAACTATTGAGTCTTCAATAGCTTTAATAGTTGCAGAAGGTAGGCGACCATCGATGAAGGGTGTTTCTCCCATAATTTCACCTTTCGATAATTTTGCTATCTCTCGATTTGAAACTTCACTGTTCTCTATAGCAGCAAAAGCACGAGCTAAAGGATTGCGTTGATCTTCAGAAACAGATAATGACATTATTCCACTTAGTAGGATATAAAGTGCATCTACAGGCCCCTGTTCATGGATGAGTACAGTGTTAGCTGCAATTTGGTGCTGAGTTCCACAAGCTATCATCCAATCGATATCACTATCATGTAATTTTCCTAATACAAACAAGATATCTTTTAGTGGTTGTCCTTGGGCTATATTGCTACGACCAACTTGATTAATGATACTTTGTAGTCTATCTGAAAGCATAATTGCGATCGCTCGATAAAAGCGCGAAGCAAAACCAACATCCTGCTGCAATTTTGCCGCCAATTCCTGCCGAGGTATTGACAACACCAACGACTTTTCTAGAGCCTTAACAGTTGTAGCTGTTCGAGTATCAATGAAAGGAATTTCTCCAACTACCTCACCACTGGATAATCTCGCAATTTCCCGACTGGGAGTTTCAATACCTTCTATGGCTGCAAAAGCACGAGTCAGAGGATTGTTGTCAGATTGAGCAGCATTAACTGTTAACATTCCATCTAGCAGGATATGTAAGGAATTAACAGCTTTTCCTTCTTGAATGAGTACAGTTCCAGCCGCTATTTCTCTTTGATCACCTATAGCGATAATCCAATCAATATCACTGTTAGTTAATTCTTTAAGTAGGACTTCTGTCATAGGTTAATTACCCTACATTTTGTAAATTAAAATTTGAATAAAAACGAAACACAAAGGCACAAATCTAACAAAGCAAGGAGATATTTATTGAGATTGATTCTCTATACAGTAAAGACTGTCTGTAATTTATCCAAGGTTTGTTGGATGCGAAATTTTGCTTCTTGAGAAGCCAATTCTTCTAATGTCAAAAAAGTTAAACCCATCAACATTAGGGGTTGCATATTAGTATCTGTTAAATCCTCTGAGTACTCAGCATGAAAGCATTGCAAATTTTCGGCGGCTGCCTTCACCAATGCCTGTAGAATCTCAAAAGCCCCATCAGAAAGTGGAGGTTGACCCCGGTAGTTTTGCAATCTGCCTCCTTCTCGATAATCAGGAAATGACTCTAACCCCAAAAAGCGTAAACACCAATCGGCTCGATAAAAACCCGTAGCAACTACAATGCCTCGATAGTCTGCAATTAGCTCGTCGAGTATATTGTTTCGCATGGAGTTAAACAAGCGACGTGTGAAGTAGTGCGTGCATTCATGTTCCAGTCGAATTGTCAAAGATAGACGCTGCCATTGGGATTCCTCAAGTTCCATATCCTTAGCTGAAACATTGCTATAAGAACCGCCACTCAAAATAATAAACTTATCCTGATAGAGTTCTTTTTGCGGGATTAATTGCTGAAATTCTTCTTGCCAACTACTTGGGTAGCGATTAGCAAAACTTTCAGCTTCCCATTTTTGACGGTACTGACGAATCCTGTCCCAGTTATTAAACCCGCTAACCATACAGGCTCCCATAGACGCAGGGATTGCTTGAGGTTCATTTCGCTTTGTTAAAGCTTGTACCAGAGAAACAAAGTCGTCTCGGTTCTCAGTTAGTAATACTGGGATGGTTCCAGCCAAGCTTTGGTGTAGTAGTAATTGGAGTTTTTGAGGTTGCTGCAAAACTAAACCAGTCGCCTCCGTCATCCCATCTACTGCAACACCCTTGCGAGTGGCATCTCGATAAGTCTGCGTTTGACTGATACCCTCAACTATGGGAAATTTCAACTGAACTAGTACGCGCTTTAGTGCTTCAAATGTTCCTAAAACTCTTGCAGCCAGAGCGTATTCTTCCCAAGCAGCCAGATGAGCTTCAGGGGGAAGAGGAAACTGGATGGAATGGTTTAATGTGTTGTGATTAAAAATGTTTTGGTTGTATACCAATAGTTCCTGCGCCTGTGCAGCAGTGGCTCCAAAGTCGGCGAGGACATGAGAACGAAGTGAATGTTGATCAATCAAAATCTTTACTTGTTCTTTGAGAATTTGAAAATTCCGAGTTCAGAGGTGGTAATGAATACAAAACTCACCTTGACAGCGCTACTCCTAACTCCCACCTCCTTCCTATCTCCTACCTCCTATCTCCTGTCTTTTAATTACACCAGCAATCTGATCGGTTATCCGTTTAATTGTTTGAGTAATGGGATGCTGGGGGTAACGCAGGGAGAAAACACCATTGCTTGCTAACTCTACCACCTCTTCTGAGAGGGGCAAAACTCCAGCTACTGATACGTTGTAGATTTTCTCTACCTGTTGTTGCAAGTCCGGGAAATTCAAGCTTGGTAAAGCTTTATTAATTACCAACAACATTTTTGGCACTCTCAGTTTGCGAGCTACATCCACTGTCACAGCAGTACCTTGAAAGTCTTGATTATCTGGACGGAGGAGAATCACCAGAACATTAGAAATACCAATGGAAAGTAAGGTTTCTTCATTCAGTCCGGGGTGTGTGTCAATTAATAGGTAGTCCAGTTTCAAAGTCTGGATAAGTTCTTGAAAACCATCGTTGAGCCGGACTACATCGTACCCCTCACGTAGAATTTTGGCGATTTCACCCGCCTTAATACTAGAAGGAACTAAATAAAGACTACCCTTGAGGGTATTTGTATTTCCCTGGTCTACAATTAGAGCATCAGTAACATCGTAAGCAGCATCTTTAATATTACAACGACCCCATAAGTAGTCATTGAGAGCGAGTTCCATTTTGCTCTCGTTAAGACCGAAAATAACGTGAATCCCAGGCGACTGGATATCAGTATCGATAATACCTACACGTTGCCCACCAAGGGCCATAGTAGACGCTATGTTAGCAATCAAGTTTGATTTGCCAGTGCCGCCACGGAATGAATGAACTGCAATAATTTGTGCCATAAGTTACCTCGTAATTAATATTCATTGGGCATTGGGCATTGGGCATTGGGCATTGGGCATGGGGCATTGGGCATGGGGACTGAATTCTTCCCAATAAACAACTCCTAACTCCTAACTCCTAACTCCTAACTCCTAACTCTCCACCCCCTCATTACTCTGGAAAGGTAAATTTCAACCAGCAACCATCACTAATCAGAGGTAGCAAAACTCGTCCACCGGATAACATCAAGTCAAAGTGCATATTTTTGTTGCCACTCTCCACTTCCACAAATGCAGGCAAACTTTTAGAGTCAATCTTGGAATTGCTCCTGTGTGCCCACACTCTCAATTCCTGTTTTCGCTTGGTTGGTAAGCGGAAAGTGGCATACTGTAAGGATGAGAGTGATGGAATCTCGACAGTGGCAGCTTGGTAGTGTTGTTCACCTTCGGCATATCCCAATAACACTTCTGCGATTTTTGGTTGTCCGCCAGCAGTGATTGTAAATACGGATCGTCCTCCTTGGTGTTGCTCTCGCAGTTCTACTACTAGACGAGAAGTAAAGGCACCATAGTACTTCATTACTAAAGTTGCTCCTAACGATAAGACAGCAATAGACAATGCACTGATACGCGCCACAGAATTTTCCCAGATGAACAAACCGTGGACGAGTAGAATGCCTAAAAATAGGCTGTATACACCTACGCTGAAAAACGGATGGTTGAGAATCTTGAAGACTACTCCAGGTAAAAGCTCTCCTTTGCGTCGGCTAGAAACCAATAGTAAAACTGGGAAAATACCGCCTACAAGGGAGTTGCCAAGTACACCAGCAAAGGCGAGTATGCTGGTAAAGGATTGCTCCCCAGCCAGGAACAGCCACTCGGTTAGCAGGAAAACTAGCAGTAACGGGCTGATGGATAGGAAAAAGCGCCGTTGGTTTAGTAAGGTTTTCCAAAACCTTTGTGTCTGACTCTGATGCTCGGAAGTAGCATTGCTGAAATCAGCTTTCAACCCTCCTTCGTAAACCAAGAGCATGGGTGAAATGGCTTGTACACAAGCACTATCATGGTTAGCTGACTTGACTTCTAAAGTCAGGCGAGTATCCCACTTGTCTAAGTCTGGGAACTGATGGAGTAGCTCTTTAATATCCCAATGTTGAGCGAAGGCAATTTCTACATGATGGACATTGCCGCTTAACTGAATATCTAGGCGAAACTTGGACTTAGCTTCTTCCAGTCCCAGGTAGGTTAAACCAATATAAGGAATGCGGTTGGGGTCGCCAGAGGGATGCAAGATTAACATTCCTTGCTGGCGAGGTAGCCTCAAAATCGGTTGGGGTCGGGCAGGCAACCACTCCCTAGCTAGGTTGACTAAGAGACTGGAACTGCGGAGCCAAGCCATTCCCAACAGTAAGGTGACTAATACTGCTCCCAAAACTGTAACGATCGCACCGACTTCCAATGCTAATGGTTCTAAAGCAGTGCCTGATTGTCCACCTAGCAACTCTGGCGATACGGCTCCGTTAACTGCTAGTACCCAAATGCAAAAGAGAATAGTTAAAAAAGCAGTTCCCGCTACGCTTCCCCAAATTAAGGATACAGCGCTAGGGTCACGGGGAAGTATTAGTTTGGCACATTCTCCCACATAAACATGGCCAAAGTAAAGCATCAGGCTCACACCTAAAATCCGTTGTAGCATCCAGGGGTCGAAAGGTTGACCGCCAAGAAAGGGCAAGTTTATATATAAAAGGTTTTCTAGTTGGATGTGTCGCAATGCTAACAGTGAAAGGATGAGAAGCAAACTCACGTTGATACCTGCTAGTAATACCATCAAGGCA
The DNA here is from genome assembly GCF_020829495.1 of Nostoc favosum CHAB5714. Classification (GTDB taxonomy): domain Bacteria; phylum Cyanobacteriota; class Cyanobacteriia; order Cyanobacteriales; family Nostocaceae; genus Nostoc; species Nostoc favosum. The sequence continues at coordinate 64,431 of NZ_JAIVFQ010000033.1, forward strand.
ACGGTAAAGTTAAGCGATTTTTGAGATACCAAATACAATCCAGCGCAGAACAGCAACATCGCCCACAATGCTGCTGGTATCTGGGTAAAGTTTGCCATAGTTACCGACAAACCGATATAACAAGCCAATGCTATGAGGAAAACACGGATACCAACTGCTATAGAAAGTATAAATGAGCCTGTATTTCCTAAATAATTAAATACTAATTGTTTGATAAAAGCATTGCCATAACGGAAATCGCCACTGCGACCAATGGCTTCTGCCATACAAGCCATAGTTAGGATATTGATTATACCGATGATGACTACGAAAGCAATTGTAGCTAAAGGGCCGACATCGGCTACGGCGATGGGCAAGGCTAAGAAAGCTTGAGGAAGACCCAAAGCTACGGTAAGTATGGAGGCTAACCAGAAGGGTGGAAGTGACTCCAAGCGCTGGGCGATCGCTGCTGTCATCCAGCGCCACTGTTCAATCAGTGATAACTTGGATGCAAAAATGGTCAGCAGTTGTTTTCTATACAAACGCAAGTAAGCCATTTGCACCGCCTTTTGATCCAAACCCAAAGTTGCCCGGATGTTAGGCACTGATTGATACATGAAAGTGTACTTCTGGCTGAGGGCATGGGCGATCGCAGCTTTCAGTCTGGGGTTTTCCGGCACGAGGGTTGTCCACTGCTCGGCGTAGCGTTCCAAGTGTTGGATGGTGGGGTGGAGTGGTGGGGCGTTTCCTAAAGCAAAGGCTTCCAAGAAAGCTAAATCGCGCTCTGAGGCCGCTTGCTCGGTGAGGGAAAACTCCATCCGCGATCGCGCCACTATCTGTGCTGTGCGGCTCTCAAGCAAAAACAGTACTGTTTTTGCTCGTTTAGCTGGTAAACCTGCTAGCACTTCCTCTCGTGATATTAGTTCGTCGTCATCGAATGACATATCTATGCCTCACAGTTTAGCGATCGCTCTTTGAGGGATTGCACCTTTGTCTGCAATCTCTGGTAGTAATCTGTCTCAGTTTCCCTAACAGTTACTTTCTGTTCTTTGAGCTTTTGAATCTTTTTTTGTAACTGTAGAAAATGTTCGTTTTCAGTAATTTCCGCAACATTAGTGGCTCTTTTAGTCTCGTCAATCTCAATATGCAGTTCCCGGACTTGCATTTTCAGCTTTTGATCTCGCACCCTCACTTGTTCAGCCATCTTCAAGAAAACGCGGACTAATTGACCCATGTCGTCTTGGCTATGAGCTAATTTCGTTAATCTAGGAAGCAACTTCACTATCCGAGAATCAAAATCGTCATGCTCCAGTGCTTGTGCTGCGGCTGTGAGGGCGTAAATCGGTCGAGAAATTCTTCGCGCTAGGAGCAACGCCATGATGGCTGTGATTCCCCCCACAATCAACAGACTGCCGCCGTGCAGCCAGATTAGGTGCTTCAATGGTTCGCTAAAATTTTCTTTGGGCTGACTGACCCCCAATACCCAAGGTTGTTCTTGCAAAGGTGCAAAGCCAACTATCCGGGGCATTTCCTGAGGTGGAAAGCGATAGGTAGTGTGACCTGCATGTTTAGCTCTCAGCATTACCTGCAACTCTGGAATGCCTAAGCTTTGAATCTGATCTAGAGCGTAACGTCTATCCTTCACAACCCGCTCTAATATTTCAGGCGGCAGGGGAACGAGGCTATGGTAAAGGAGAGATTTATTGAAATGACTGATGATTACTCCCTGCTGGTCAATTAAAAAGGTATAGCTTTGGGAGCCTACTTGTAGCGCATCTGCGATCGCCCAGATACCTTCTCCTTTAATTTTAACTACTGTGACTCCGATAATTTCGCCTTCTTGCGATCGCACTGGTTGGGAGAAAAACATCCCTGGTCGTTTCGTCGTTTCGCCTACTAAGATGCTAGATATATAAGATTTGCCCTGGATGCTGGAACGGAAATATTCACGGAAGGCGTAGTTTTGACCAAGGAATTTGCGATCGCTGGCGGCGACAGTACGACCTTGTTTATCCATCACAAACACAGCATCAAAGTCTGGGTTAGAACGGAAGACGTTTTCTAGCATTTGTTGCAAGTCAGGGCGGAGGGCTGATCGCTTTGAAGATGTGGAAGCTGCGAGGAAATTGACGACATTGCGATCGCTGCTAACTTGGACAACAACACGCTTAATATCAATAATTAACTGGTCAAGCCGACTAGCGGTACTGGTAGCTAACAATTCTAGTTTGCGGTATTCGCCAGTCTCCACACTATCCAAGCTCTGCCGCAAGTTGTAATAGGTGGTAAAACTCATCGGTATGAGTGCAACTGACACCAACACTGCTGATATTTTGGCAGCTATAGACCAGGCTGGCGGGTAAAGTAACCAATGTAAGCGCTTCATTTAATCCACTTAATTGCAAAAATCTCTAAGTTCACTCCCACAGCAACACAGAAGGAAGTAATTCTGGATACGCTAACCTCAGTAGCTCATAACCAATTCCGGCGGTGCCTTGAAAGAAACCAGGATTGTAAACATCTGGGGGAAGTTCGGGAAATAAATAAAAAGCACCGACTTGCTTTGCTCTGGCGACAACTGTTGCTGCTTGTTTTTGGACAGTTTCTAGTAGTTCTGAACTCGACAGTTTGATGGCTCCTACCAGTAGCACTTCCATCCTGCCAAAGTTACCGCAGCAGAGATGGTCAAGGTTTTGTAAACCAAACTGTTGAGTCGTGTTTAATGCGACTGCAATCTCTTGCCGGATTTCGGGAGTATCAAGAATTTCTAAACTCCCCAAACGACCTAAACCAATACCAGTAGCACCATGACACCAACTGGTCATAAAAGAAGGTTTTTCTCCTCTCACATCTTGCCAATTTCCGGCATTGGGGAAAAATAAACTGCGTTCATAGGCGATCGCTTCTTCTGCCGCTTCGAGGAAATTCGGATCTTGCGTAGTTTTATACAATCGCAGTAAGGCGTAGGCAATACCTGCCGCACCATGAGAAAAACCTGTGAGTAACTTTCCTTCTAAGGTTGCCCAAGCTCTAAATCCAGAATCGCTTTTAGTGCGGTTAATTAGTAGGTGATAACCTAAAGTAGTGGCTCGATCTAAAATAGCTGGATCTGATAAAGCTTGGTACAAACTCAGCAATCCTAGTATTGCCCCAGCAGAGCCGGATATTGTGTCAAAAGAGCGATCGCTCTCAATGCTTTCCTGAGTGATTAAGGAAGCTGCAAGGCTAGCAATATCTAAAAGCTCTGGCTCATCCAGAAATTGGCTAATCCTTACTAAGGTATAAACAATAGATCCTAATCCAGTGGCTCCGCCGATACCAATTTGTTTAGTAAATTTACGCCCAGAGTTTGCGTCTATATTCTGCAAGGTTTTTCTCAGGTCTTGCAAGGCACTGAGTGTTAAATCTTGAAATTCTGCGTCACCAGTAATTTTTACGATCGCTGCTAAAAATAAAGCGACACCGCAAACACCATCGTATAAGCCATCGCCTAGAGGCTGAAGTTGCATCCGCCCTGAGTTAGGCAAGTATCCCATGCCAATCCAGGTAACACTGCGATCGGATGCTTGAATTGCTCGTTGTTGAAGTTCTTTGGCAATTTCCACTGCCTCTTGCACCAACTGTGCTTGTGTTAAGGGAGTTGTTGTATTCCAATCCAAAGTAGCATTAGTAGGTGCAGCACTGGTCATGCCACGAGCGACCCGCGAGTAAAAAGAACCTCTAATAATTGCAATCTGTTGAGCTAAATCTGCATCATTCAGCTGCCTTAGACGAGAAATCATCTGGTCATAGCTGGGTTCTTTAAAATATCCCTCAATAATTAGGTCATTGACTCGCAGAGCATCACTGCTTGAGTCAGCAACAAAGTAAGGGATATCCATTTGCTCTAAAGCTTGTAATTCTGCTGACAACAGTGACCAGATTAGAGGTTTTGTATCAGCCTTCAAAAATGCCCGACTTAAAACATCTAGCTGAATACTGCGATCTACACCATGCCGCAAGAATTTTTGGTTCAGAGCTTTATTCAGAACATCAGCATAGACTTGGCTATTACGAAACAAAAACCGTACTTTTTGATGAGCTAGGGTGGCTATTGGACTATCGATTGCCAAAAGCGCTTCTTGCCGCTCTGACAAAAACTGATACATCTGGCGGAAACCATCTACAATTTCATTAACGTAATCATTGGGTGATAGGGCAACCTCATTAAGGAGAAGTGTATTAGCTTGGGCTGGCATAATGTCAAGTTCATACTTCAGCGCCATGCCGTCAGTGTTAATGTTCTGCCACTTTTGCCTTTTAACAGAAATTTCCTCGCCAACTCCCCCCAAACCACTGATATCTTCAGCCTTCCCTCCTGGTGCAAAGTCCCATCTCGGTAGTAGTCCAGTCCGCAGCACCGAGTCGAAAAACTGTTGATTTGCTTGGTATTGCGCTCCGTCCACTTCTTCTATTTTGGGATCAATTTCCTGAGCTACAGGCTGTAAGAGGGTTTCCAGGTCTACCAGCACCGGGTGTTCGCCACTAGCGATCAGATTTTCGTGATGACAGTCATTCCCTTGCAAAACGTAGAGTAGACAGAGAAGCATTCCGGCACGCTGGTAGTATCGCTGCGCTGCTGCTTCATCTTCACAAGGCAAATGTTCTACATACTCCATCCAACCATGAGTCTTGCAGTCGATAACTTTGACTAACTTGAACGGTAGCAAAACAAACTGCTGATTAAACCAAGCTAGTAACTGAAAATATGCAGTTTCTAAGCCTAAGCCTCTGGGTTTATATATCAGTTTCAATCCAGAAGCAAACGTTAAAGCGATTACCGATCGCCCTCTATTATGAAGATCGGAGAGGTTCAATTGGATAGCAACAATTTGGCTTGTATCTTCTTGGAAAGTTTGCCGGATAGTTGTTAAATCTAATGTTAATCGTTGAAGAAATTCTGTTTTCTCCTCCACCCATATATCCATTGCTGTCGCCACCAGCCGAGCTAAAACATTGTATTTCTGGAAAAATGAGAGTAGTTTGCCTGTTTTAAAGTCTTTGATAAAAGTTTGGTATTGCTCTTTAGAATTTATGTCTAATCCTCTTCCCCATAAGAAGGTGAAAGCGGATTGCTTGAGCGCTTTAAATAGTGAAAATTCAAGTTCTAGAGATTGGGTGCAAAAAGACACTAACTGCAATAAAAGTTGGCGTTCCAGACGTATGTGAACTGCTTCTGATAGTTGTTGCCAACTAGCACCAACCTGTGCAATGAGTTTTTGCTGCGCTACGTAAACAAAGGGTAGATAAACTTCTTCAAAGGGAATGGGTTTTTCAGTATCCAGACAGCGAGAAGCACTTGCATAAGCTATTTCCCAATCGGTTTGCAACGCTTGCTGTAAAGTTTCTGCCCAGAGAGGAAGTTTTTGTGCTTCGCTGATGTACACAGAGCCGAGAACGGTACCAACAGCTTTAGAATTGCGATCGTCCCATGCGAGGCGTTTGGCAAATTTTTCTGAGTTACCTTGTGCTACAACCTCACACCACATTTCCCAGCGTGAACTAATCAGTTTTTCATCGGCTGATGTCTCATTAGGAATGAAGTGTGTCTCCAGTCTTTCGGTTAGAGTACTAGCTTCCTCAACTATTTTGATTAAATCTTCTTGTGAAACTTCCATCTATGTGTATCCCTATTTAGTTAAACCCATAATGTTTGTTTTATTCAGACTTAGATTTGTAGTTTAGAGGATACCAACCTAGAATTACAATTCAAATTCTTTCGATAAAACTAACAAATTTTTAGCTTCTGTTTTTTATCTAATACGAGCAACTTCCAGCCTCGGCAATTTAATGATTTTTTATATCTTTTTATGATTAAATACTAAGACTTTGATTTTTATGATTTTCCTAAAATATTCACATTGTTATTTAGATTTTTTAGTCAAGGCATTCTATTTCCTTTGATTTAATGCCTAAAGAATTCAAATTGACGGTTTAGTTTCCGAATCGATATTCTAGTTAGTGTCAATCACAAAGATTGATAGAAGCAAATAAGGAGAAACCAAAATGCACGAAGAACTGAAAAAAATCATCTCTGATGCTACAAACGCCCGGTTCGAGTTTGAGCAAAAGGTCATTCAACGGGCTTGGGAAGATGAGACATTCAAGCAAGAATTACTCAGCAATCCCAAAGCAGTTTTTGCAAGAGAGTCAGGACAAGAACTTCCAAAAGATATTGAAATTGAAGTTCTTCAGGAAACTGCAAATAAGGTTTACTTGGTGCTTCCAAATAATCCTGCTCTTGCTGGATCTGAGGAAGAATTATCTGAGGAAGCTTTAGAGGCAGTAGCCGGTGGTGCATCGGGTTGTATAAAGTCCAGTCGACATAAAGGTTCGATTTGCCTTGCTTGGAGTGCGGTTAGTAACGCGAACGATAAGGTGTAAGAGTAACTTTAATACAGCAGTAACCACTTGAAATTGCAAACTTTATAACTCAGTGAGCCTGAGAGAAAATTCTTCTGGGTTCACTGGGTTTATTTTTATAAAGATTCTGGTAGAAAGAGTAAATATTGAGAAGGTCTTTCACATACTATGAGAAATTTGAGACTTGTCCAAAGAGTAGTTACTTCAGGGGTAATTGCGATGACTGCTGCATTCGGGAGCTTTATTGCCGAAGTTCAGGCGGCTATTTTCAGCCTGCCGATTGAAGCAGCAGCCAAAGCTACAGGGGTTGATGTTTTGCGCGATCGCTACGGCTTAGATGGGACGGGAATCACTATCGGTTTCATGTCTGATAGCTTTAGCACAGCAAAAACCTTTAACGCTTCTGGTAACTTGGATAGCTATGCGACCAACATAGCTGATAGCTACTTACCATCTGGCATTAACGTGTTAAAAGATTTCTCTGAACCTGATGCCACAGACGAAGGTCGCGCCATAGCGCAGATCATTCATGCTGTAGCTCCGGGAGCTGAGTTGATATTTCACACAGGTGCGGGCAGTGCAGATATCTTCAGTGAGGGCATTCAAGCTCTAGTGGCTGCCGGGGCAGATATCATCGTGGATGATATCCGCTACAATCCTCAAGATAGCCCTGATGTACCTTTAGACTTTCTGGATTTGGAGCCTCCATCTGGGCTTATTAATCAAACAATTGACACAGTATTCAACCAAGGGATTTCTTACTTCACTGACGGTGGTAATAATTTTCCCGATATCCCAATATATGGACACGCAAATAACCCAAATGCACTAACGGTTGGAGCCGTGTACTACGGGAACGCGGAATCTTACTCAAACCGTCCGTATGGTTTGGTTCTAGATCAGGGGCAATTGGAACCCTTTTCTTCCGAAGGCAACCTAAATTCCCTGAAGCCTGATGTTGTAGCTCCAGACGGGCTACCAATTTCCTTCAATTTAGGTGGAAACGCTCCTGATATTGGCGATCCTGACTTCTTCGACTTCTTCGGTAGCTCTGCTGCGACACCTTACACAGCAGCAGTAGCAGCGCTGTTATTGCAAGCAGATCCAAGCGCAACACCCACTGAGATATATAACGCGCTGAGAGATACGGCTGACAGTCCTGCATCTGGTTTTGACTCCAGACTAGGTTTTGGTTTAATTCGGGGAGACAAAGCGATCGCAGCGCTAGGTATACAACCTAAACCAATTCCTGAACCTGCCACAACCCTAGCCTTGGTCTGTGTTAGTGTTTTGATTGCAGGTTTGTCCTTAAAACGCAGATATCAGACCATAGCCAAGCCTAACGAGAAACTCACCCTAGTTCACTCAAGTTTTATCGAAACAGAATTCAGCATGAATTATGTAAGACTGGCGGATAGCGCAGCTTCTTCTCTACGAGAGACTGCGCCAACGAGTCCGCGAATATCTGAATAGATGGGTTTAAGACCCCCAGTAAATCTACGATTTGGTGCAAAACAAGACGCTCGATGACTCGCTACCGCTACGCTATCAGTAGCGAGTCTGAATCCCTAATTACGAATTACGAATTACGAATTACGAATTAGTATCTGCGCTTTTCGCCAAACTTGAGGAGTCATTCCAAAGCTGATGCGAAACTGGCGAAATAAACATCCTGCATAACGATAGCCCACTGCTTCAGCAATTTGTTCAATTGATTGGTTAGTTTCCAGCAGCAAAGAACACGCTGCTGCCATCCGGCGCTTGGCAATCCATTTATGTACAGTCTCTCCCGTTTGCCGTCGCACTAGATCAGTTAGGTAAGCTGCTGAGTAACCGACTGCTTGAGCTACGTCAGTTAAGCCCATCGGTTGATGATAATTTGCCTCGATGAACTCGAAGACTTCACGCAAATGAGGGTCAGAAGGCAATAGCGATTGAGGTTCTACCGATTTGGCAATCTCAGTACTTTCTGACTCTAAACTTTGCTGAGTCTCAGCAGCGTACCACTCCTTTTGGGCTGCTTGTTTTTCCAGTCGGGCAGCGATCGCCCTCAACAATTCTTCTACTGTAGAGGGTTTGCTAAGATAGTTATCTTCTCCTAATTGCATCTCTGAATGAACCTCAGTCTTGGTATTCTTGGCAGTGAGAAAGCTGATAGCAATAACACCGTCAGCAGTGGCATCTAAAGCTGCCTGAAGCAAAGAAAGAGACTTTTCTAGTTCTGTCTGTGTCCGCTGGTGCAAAGTTTTCTCACAGCATAATTGCTCATTAGTGTCATTTAACTTAGTTAAAAGCTCTTGCACTTTTGACTCTAGCGCTGCATTAGTTGTTTGTAAGGCTAATGAAGTCTGCTGGCGATCGCTAATCTGTTTGCTAGAAACCATATTTAACTCCCTGCAATTACTGAATGAACTGTAAAAGTTAGTTTTAAAGAAACCAATTTATTACTCCATATATTTCTCTTGCTACTGCCATTTTTTTTACACGAATACCAATTTTTATTTACAAAAGTTGATATTTCCCAGTTAAAACAGTTTTTTTGCTACTGCAACAATTGAAAACCTCAAATCTTTACTGGGTATAGGTTATAGAATGTGTTATGAAGAATTAAACCAACGCGAGTTCTAAAAAAGATGAGTAAAGGTGAGCGCGATCGCATTGTCTGTCTACTCAAGCTAGCAAGACAGCAATAGGAACGATTTTTGGCAACTATGACCAAAGCGAACGCGGCAGTAATCCTCAAATGTTTTCTACGTGGAACAGTACAGTCTGCGATCGCCTACGGCGGGGCGTAGCCCATCGCGCAATTCTGCCAGTGCCTTACCCGCCTCAAAAAACGCTCTTTCCACACGGCGCTTTAGGTGAAGGCGGTAAGCGTAGCCATGCCGTCAGGCTTATCGCTTTGTTCTGCCTCGCTTAATTCCTCGACCTCAACAGCCGTAACCGTAATTATTGCTGAGAGATATCCTCATTTACAGAGTTAGCGGGTGGTTTTGAATTTCTGGATGCAGCAGAGGTGGATTTTTTGCTCTTATATCATGTTCGACTTAATACTTATGTCATTGCGAGCGGAGCGCGGCAATCCCAAACCTTTGCGATTGCTTCATTCCACTTCGTTGCATTCGCAATGACATAAGTATTAAGTGATTTACCGAACATGATATTACGGGTTGATTTGTCCATAAACCCACCTCTAGGTTGATATTTAAGCGACTGACTGTTGATGCTCTATCAAATCAAGTAGATAGGTTCAATGAAATAGCCCTAAAGCCAAGGGTTGGCTAGGATTGAAAGAATATCAAGTGCGAGATAAAACCTAAGTTTATTAAAAAATATATAAATTTTAGGTGCTTTTTACCTCAAATTAAATTCTGCTTAACCTCATAATTTTAAATTTAGCTGACTGCAAGTATTGAAAAATTTCATTAACAGTCATAGTTCCTCAGACAGACCGATTACCAAAATACATCTTGAGGTAATGAAAAATGGTTCTTCAGTACCTAGTATGCCAAAAACTTAGCAATAATCCGATACAAAGCTGAAATTATCATATTAATTTAAAACTATAATCGTTGCCAGACTTGACTTAGAGAGTAAAGTTGCTGTTAATTATAGTTATCAAAGTTAATTAAATAAGTCTGTATCACACTATGTCATTAAAATCCCACTCAAAAATTTTAACAGAGCTAGTCAATAAGCGAGGGTTCTCGGAGATTTAGACCAAGGTAAACTTATCGAAATGATTAGCGATCGCCGAAAAGAAAAAATAGCCGAAGCCGTAGGCGATCGCCTGTGCCAGTTGCGTAAGTCCTGATGCAGATGTTAGTTGAGTACGCTGCCAGTCAATCTGATGAACTACCCAACTCACTGCGTTTGGTTTTATTGAGTGGCGATCGCAAATCCCATAATTTATATAATAATGATTATAATTATCATATAAATGTACTGCGACTTTCCTCTTACACCACTTTTTAGCGTCGCAGTCTATTTCTTAATTGTTACCTGATTATTTAGGCTTAAACGCTGTATACTTGCCTCCTAAACCTTCCACAATCGTGCGCGTATTAGCAATCAACATTCCCTGATAAGTCTCACCCTCTGTCCCTTTTTCTCCCAAACCATCAGCAAACAATTCTCGGTCTGAAACCTTAACTTTCGCTTCTTTTGCTACAGCCTGTATGAGTTTAGGGTTAATTGTCGTTTCCGCAAAAATCGTCGGTACACCCTCCTTTTTTATATCCTTTGATAATGCACCTACCCGCGCAGGAGTCGGCGCTTCTTCTGTACTAATACCCCCTAGCGCCCCTTCAATGG
>NZ_JAIVFQ010000034.1 GCF_020829495.1 Nostoc favosum CHAB5714
ATTATTGAGGCAGTTAACTTAATTTTTTTCTTCCCGTGTAATACACGGGAAGGGAGGTTTCTCCTCTCCATGTAATACGCGGTACAATCGGCGTTTTTATGTTAAGTAATGTTTCGCCAACGGTATCAGTTACGCTCCCTAATGGGACATGAAAGTATCCAAACCACTTTACGTTATCAGAAAGTTACTTCACAAAAAGCAGAATCAGCTGCACGTCATGCTTTAAATATTCTGATAAATCCAGACACTTAGAAGCAACATTTATTGCCTATTCGTCATCTCCATCAACAGCATCATTTACCAAAAAAGTGCTGAAATTAATTCAATTAATTATCTCTACCCAAAAGAATATAAAATACTATGGGGTTGAACAGTGAGGGATCAAGCACCATCTAGTTGTTTTTGGTATTTTTTATGTTTTAAATATCACCTTAATGACCTTAATTGACCGTACTGCATATCCTAAATTCAAACAATTTCCCAACCCGAAAGAGCTTGCAGAGCTTTATACACCACAAAGCGCAGAAATCAAGTTTGCAAAGTCCAAAACTAAGAGCCACGAAGGATTTCTTAGTTTTATGGTCATGCTAAAATCCTTCCAACGGCTTGGTTATTTTCCCCACCCCGAACTAGTACCAATTGCGGTTATCAAACATTTACGGTCGTGTTTAAAGTTACAAGATTGGGTAAAAGCAATTCCATCTGAACGCCAACGCTACACTTATCTTCAGGCGATTCGGGATTATCTGAAAGTCAAACAGTATAATAAAACAGGTCAAAGATTAATAGCCGCATTAGTTGCAGAAGCTGCGGAGGTTAAAGACCACCCTGCTGATTTAATCAATGTAGCCATTGAAGAATTAGTTAAAGAACGATACGAGTTACCAGCATTTAGCACTCTTGACCGATTAATTCGCCACATTCGTTCAATGGTCAATAATCGCTTGTTTGTACTTTGTTCTGAGGGGCTTTCCATCAACGAGCAGATTTATTTAGACCAATTGCTAGCGGTGACAAATAATGAAGTAGATGAAAATGCCACTCTTAATTTACTAAAATCGCCACCTAAAAGTGCCAAACTTAGTGGGATGAAACTCCTACAAAGTAAGTTTGATGTTCTCATGACCTTTGGTGATGCCAAGCGACTGCTACAAAGTATTGCCATCACCAAAGTTAGACATTTTGCGGCACAGGCTAGGGCTTTGGATATCTCGGAATTTCAAGATATTAATTTACCCAAACGTCGGACGTTGCTGTTATGTCTATTGTACGAGGCACAGGTTAACACCCGTGATTATCTTGTCGATATGTTTATTAAACGTATCCTCAAGATTCAAAATAATGCTAAACAGCGATTGCAGGAATTACGCGACAAACATTTGACGGAAACATCAGAGTTATTGGCTACCTTTGGGCAAGGTAGTGCGAACAATGTTTTTGCTCGACTATGTTTCTAATGTGGCTCTTCGGCATGAGATTACAGCGATAACGAATATTGTGGAGATGTACAATGCCTTTCTGGACTGGGTGTTCTTCGGTAAGCTGGGAGCGATTACTGAAAATGATCCTATTGAGCAGGAAAAGCGGCTGAAATATCTTGATTTGGTAGCAAGCGCAGTTATTTTGCAGAATACGGTTGATATGTCGTTGGCTATCCAAACGTTAATGTCACAGGGAGAACTGATTCCTATGCGACACCTTGCAGCAATGAGTCCATACATAACAAGACATATCAAAAGATACGGTGATTATGTGGTGAATTTACATAATATTCCCCAACCATTGGAGGCTGCTATTAATCTCCCACCAGAAATCTTTGAAATGTAGATATAGCAACGCTTTCCAGACCATCTTGCAGGTTTTTACATTCGCTATATTTACCCCTTATAAACTAATCTTATCATTAAGCCTAGCAGTTAGCTTTTGTATATTTCCGCCAAAAACTGTATCTTAAACTACCATTTTTTAGCGATCGCAAAAGTTTTCGGTCTACTGACCTTGGCAGAAGTCTCAGGGTAATTTGACCCCTGGAAGAGTTGCTCAAGCTATGGGTGGAGTTTTCGCGGCCATTGGTACTCCTGCCCAACCACCCAAACCTCGCGGAAAGTCCCCGGGTTGGGAAGCAGGAAAAAAGCGTCACCGTAAAAACCGATGCCCGATTGTTAAAAAAATCGTAACACGACCACGTAAAGAGCCATCAGTTGCGGTTTAATACTAAAGATTATTCTTGTGCTGTGGAATACTTACTATTTGGATTTTATCTGCTGCAATCTCGTCAAAATCAGTACTCATAGACACTTCCCTCCAAGCATCTAATTCTGATTTCATAAACTCTAATGCAGCTTCAATAGTTTCTACCGTATAGGCTCCCAGAGCCAATCTAGCTGGTGGATTATCGCTATCAACCACTTTAGTTATTGCCAGAGCCACTTTTTTCGGATCACCTGGTAAGCCCCCGTTGATAACCTCTTGCACACCCTGGCGTATTTCATTAATCAATGGCTTATAGTCCTCAATTTGAGTTTCAGTTAAGACAAAAGAGCGCGTGAAAAATTCTGTACGAAGACCATTCGGTTGAGCTGATGTTACTCTTATACCGAAAGGTGCAACTTCGCCAGCCAAAGAACCAGAAATTCCCTCTAGCGCAAGTTTACTACTAGCATAAACCCCAGGACCAAGTTCAAAACAAGCAACTGATGAAATATTAATAATGTGTCCGCTACGTTGTTGTCGCATATGGGGTAATACAGCTCTGAGAATTTCTAATACACCAAAAAAGTTCGTTTCAAAGGTATGGCGAACTGCTTCATTACTAAGTTCTTCAATTACCCCCGCGACCTCACATCCAGCATTGTTAACTAGTACATCAATACGTCCAAAACTTTCAATTGCCTGTTTTACAGCTTCTCGTACTTGTTCAGGTTTTGTTACATCAAGTTGCACTGCTAATGTACGACCCGGAAAACTTGCAGCTAAATCTGCTACCTGCTGTGGATTTCGTGCTGTTAGCACCACAGTCTCACCCCGTTCGAGTACTGTTTCTGCTAATGCTCGACCAAGGCCACTTGAAGTACCAGTAATAAACCATACTCGTGTATGTTTATCTGAGGACATTACCATGGAAATTCTCCTTTGAAAATATGGACGTTGCATCATTGCAGGATTACAGTTAAATTTGCATAAGCTGAAACTATGATAAATGCCCAAATTCTTTTGCTGTCAGCCAAAAAACTACCAACATAAATATAAAATCTGCCAATATTGAACCAATATATATACCTTTTAAACCAATTAAGCTTGAGAGAAATATCATCATTGGCACATTTAATACTATGCTTTTAATAAATAATGCTAATAAAACAACTTTAGGCTTACCGATAGATAAAAAAAGGATATTACTACAGTAAGCTAAAGGCCATATTGGTACTAGTAGATTGAGAATCCTAAAATTAATTATATCTTCTATCGTAAAATTAATACCTGGCAAAATCATATTCAAAGATACTGTTGGAAATATTTGTAAAGGTAGCCAAATAAATAATAGTAATGTAGTTCCTATTATTGCGAAAATTAAGTATGCATTCTTAACCCTTTTGTACTTCTTCGACCCATAGTTCATACCTATTACTGGTTTTAATGCTTGTGCTAAACCGACAATAGGAATAGCCATCAATAAATTCACTTTCATTGTTGCACCGAAAAAAGCAATATCAATATTTTTTCCATAATCAGAAATTAGATTCAACATTACAAACTCTTGAACCAATATCATCACTGGATAAAACAGGGAAGATATTCCTATTGAAAATATTTCTGTAAGCAAGTCTATCGCGATCGCTAATTTTTTGATATGGACAGGGATAATACTTTTACCCGTAATGAAATAAGATAGATTCAGAATACTAGAAACCAGCATTGCCATAACTGTAGCAAGAGCAATGCCTTGAATTCCCCAATTATATACAGTAATAAATATATAGTTTAATAAAATATTAACACTTACAAAAATAAAGTTAAATAGCGTGTTCAATCTAATATTTCCTTCTGCATTTATAACTTCACCACAAGCTTCTCCCAATATCAAAAATATAGAACCTAATACATATATTTTCAAATATTTTGTACCTTCTGATGCGGCTTCACCATTCCCACCCATGAGTGTAATCAATTCTTGACCAAACATATAACCAATAATTGTAATAAAAGAAGAAATTACAATACTTAAAATTATAATATTTCCAAATATTTTAGATTGAGTCTTAACATCTCCAGACCCAATGGCTCGACTAAGAACAGAAGCGGAGCCTTCCCCTATCAAGCTAGCAAATCCATTTACTATACTTGTAAGTGGCATTGCAAGTGAGATACCAGCTAAAGCATTTTCACCAATGAACCTTCCCGCAAATAAAGCATCGATAAAAATGTTTAAATTAAGCATTAATATCCCCAGAATACTGGGTATTGACAGCTTAAACATTAATTTAATCAAATTACCTTGAAGGATTTCGTTTGTAATTTGAGATTGTTTTTGTGAAGTCATTTATTTACTCAACCTTAGCCAAATAGCTAACACGATACTGCTTTAGTCATAATAAACCAAGTGTAATTTTTGGGTAAAGTTTCAGGGTCAGTCGTAACTTGCCAATATTGAATGGGATGGTGCTTGCCAAATACTATTTCCCGAATATACCTCGTTTCTTGTTTGCCATCTGAGAAAATACGATTATAAGGTCGCCAATTGTTATATCTTACTTGCTGACCTTGTGGTAGCCACACTCCATGATTGCTCCGAATCGCTACTACAAAATCTAGTTGCAATTCACACAATACGCTAAGAAAGTTGCAATCGCTTTCCCCATATCGCTTTCCCCATATCGCTTTCCCCATATCGCTTTCCCCATATAGACTATCTGCTAAGGCCAGCTTAAATTTAAACCCCATCGCTCGGAGTTTTCTAATCATTTTTGCAGCAATTTCTGGCTTGGTCTGATACACATCTTCTTCTAATAATCTTTGTTTGGGTTTATATACTTCAAACATCAAAGGAAATGTCATTCATAGGACTAATATTTGATTTTTGAAATACACGTAGGGTGGGTAATGCCTAACCTATCTGGGTTAAATCCGGGTTTTGGTGAACATTGCCCACCCTACAAATACTTAATTTTTTTCAAAAATCAAACCGGATTGCTATATCAGCCCGATAACACCTACTTCAAATGACCATAGTTAATCTTAAAATAAATATCATAAAAATACTGATGTGGGAGTAACCTTTTCAAGAGAGATATATAAGACGACAGCAAAATCGACGAAATTGAATAACCAAAATATTGTCTTTTAGGATTTCTATCTTCTAAGGACTTTAAAATAACATTTGCAATTTTTTCACAGGACATACCATTCATATGTCCTGCAACGGTTTCTTGAATAAAAATTCTAGAATTTTTATCATAAATAGCTTTAGCTTCTGACGACATATTGGCAAACGTCTTTTCATAGCTAGCTTCGACTTTTTTAAAAACCTCTGTTTTTAATTGTTGTGGAAAGATAGATATAACCTTAACATTAGAAGAACGTAATTCCATTCGCAAAGAATCTGTAAATGATTCAAGTGCAGATTTTGCAGCACATAAAAGTCCGAAATATGGTTCGGCGATTCTGCCACTAGCCGAACTAATGTTAATAACCCGTCCTTTGGCTTTTCTAAGCATTGGTAAAAATGCTTGAGTAACAGCAATTTGTCCTATAATACCTACTTCAAAATTTTCTCTTACGTCTTCTATGGGAACGCATTCTAAAGGTCCAAATACTATTGCAGTTGCATTATTGACTAATCCTAAAAGCCCTTCATCACCGACTGCTAACAAAACCAATTCAGATGCGGCTCGAATTTGTTCTTCTTTTGTGATATCCATGATGATTGGAGTTAAATTACCATACGCAGCCTGCTTTAGTGACTCTGCATCTTTTTCTGTGCGGACTCCTGCAAAAACTCGATACCCTTTTTTGTCAAGAAAAAGTGCAATTTCCCGACCGAGACCTGTGGATGTTCCTGTAATTACAACCGCGCCTTTACTACTCTTAGTCATACCTAATTTCTCCATATGCCCGTTATCTAATAGCTAAGCTAAAGCCAAAAAAGTTACTGTGATTGTTTTTTATTTATGTAAATACCGAATTCATAACCATTTTCACCCTACTTTTAGGATGACATTGGAGACCTACAATCCTTTCTTGTTCTGGTTGCCTATTAACCAGCGCTAATTCATAGCGAGAAAGAATTGTTGCTAACACAAGCTTCATTTGAAACATGGCAAAAGTACCTGCGATGCAACTACGAGATCCACCACCGAAAGGTAAAAATTCATAGGGAGAGAATTTTTTTTCTAGAAAGCGCTCTGGTTTAAATTGTTTCGGCTCTGGGTATACATCTTCTCGTTGATGTGTTGAATAAATATTACAAAAAACTTCTGTTCCCGGAACTAATTCGTAGCCCATAAGTTTTACTGGGAACTCAAAACGTAAATTATTGGTTTAGAACCATCCATGATGGTAAAGATATCGCCATAGCGCTTGTAAATAGAATCCATACAGCCAAGCGGATTAGTCAAAAGCTGTAGACCTAATAGCCAAGTAGGTGTTTTTGGACTTGGGGGTAGTGTCATAAATATTACTTGCTATAAAAAACTCCATAGATTAAACTGACCCAATTACTAATGATTGTGATTGTCCTTTATGTTGATACCGACCCTGCACGATCATCTTAACGCCAGAAGCCGGATAACAAAGAAGACCATCAAATTTTGGTTTTTCTGGTTGTTTTCTCACTAGCTTTAACTGATAGTGTAAAAGAATTGTTGTCAATACCAATTTCATTTCAAACAGAGCAAATGTTCCACCAATACAAACACGAGAACCGCCACCAAAGGGCAAAAATTCATAGGTAGAAAACTGTTTTTCGAGAAAACGCTCTGGCTTAAATTGTTTTGGCTCTGGATATAAATCTTTACGCTGATGTGTAGAATAAATATTTGCAATTAGTATTGTTCCCGGACTCAACTTATAGCCCATTATTTCAATAGGAGACTCTACTATCCTGGGAAACGCAAAAAGTTGAGTTGGGTAAATTCGTAAAACTTCGTTGCAAACAGCATTGAGATAAGGTAATGCCAAGATGCTTGTGATATTTGGGTTTTTGCCAAGGCGATTAAGTTCCTCTAGTAGACGATCGCGAACATGAGGTAAACGGTGAATCCAGTACAAAGCCCAAGCGATCGCAGTTGCTGAAGCTCCTTGAGCCGCTCCAATCGGTGAAATTAATAAATCTCGTATTTCCTCATCAGAAATCGGCTCACCTGTCTCATCTGTTGCCAATACTAATTCCGAAAGAAGATCAGTACGAGATGGATCTGCTTGCTTGTGGCATTCTTGAACTTCAGCATACAACAGTTGAAAAAGCTGTTGCCGGAGGTAAAGCAAATTTCCTTGAGGACTCCACCTTCCTAAATTCCATCCCCAAAAGGGTAGTTTTGCAACCAGTTGCAGCAGTGGGGAGAGTTCATGTTTAAAAACAGAAGCAAATAATTTTTTGATTCTTTCATAGCGTTCCCCTTCACGCAATCCCATAACAATTTCTATACCTATTGCTAAGGTAATATGCTCTAGCATTGAGTAAGCAAGAAAAGGTTTTCCAATAACTTGTTGACTCATAATGTTTTCTGTCAGTTCGCAGATATGTTGTCCGCAGGCTTGCATCCGCGCACCGTGAAAAGCTGACATTAACAATTTACGCCGATTTTTATGACGCGATCCATCTAGTTGGAGAACTCCTTTTTCTCCTGTAAATAAGGCAAACTCTTCTTTGTTTAATGCGCCCCTGGCTATAATTTCCTTACCTCGCATGAAAATCTCCTTTATTCCTGAAGGATTGCTGACATAAACTGTTGGTGTAGAACCAAACATTACAGTCACAATGTCACCGTAACGTTGAGAAATAGCATCCATATAGCCAAAGATATCAGCCTCAAATTGTAGAGCTAGTAACCAAGAAGGAGCTTTCGGTCCTGGAGGTAGTTGCATCAGTCTCTTTTACTCCTATTGCACATTTAAATTATGAACAGCATTATCAATGCATATTCTCAATTGTTTAGCTAATTCATGAATATGAGGTTCAAGTAGCATTGAAAAATGATTTCCTGGAACTTCAACAACCTGAGTCGATTCACTAGAATATTTATCCCAACCTAGAAAAAGGTCATCAGTACTCCAATCTGGATTATCAAAATCATGGATAATCTCTTCTTTTGCTCGAAAGACAGTTAAGGGACGGAGATAAACCCGTGGGACATAATCTCGCATTGCTTGGACATTGGCTTTGAAAAGTTGGTAATGACGGAGAAAATCCTTAAGCTCTACATCAGAAAAAATAAAGTTGGCTTTTTTGTTTACTAAATTCAGTTGCTCATCGAGCGACAAATCTCGAAGCTCCTCAAAGGGAACATAAAAATCGATGTCATTTTCTGTTTTGATTTCTTCAGCTATACGCAGCAAAAACTTTGCATCATCATCATTTGTTGATTCAATCGTTGTCTCTGGTAATATGGCATCTATAATAGCTACTAAACCTACTGCTTGACCCTGTTTTTGGAGTTGCTGCGCCATTTCAAAAGCAAGCACACCACCGTAACAATGACCACCTAATAAATAGGGCCCATTTGGTTGTACTTTCTGAATTTCTTGCAGATAGCGAGATGCTGTTTCCTCCACTGAAATAATTTTAGGTTGTTCGGGGTCTGGCCCATGTTCCAATCCATAAAATGGATATTCTTCACCTAGGATTTTGGATAATTTAAAGTATTGACTAATATCTCCGCCAGCACCATGCATACAGAAGAAAGGTAGCTTGTCACCAGAAGAGTTAATTGCTACCAAGTGAGAATTAGAAATTTTGCGAAATGGTTGACTAACTATTGCTGCTAGTTTTTCAATAGTTGGATTTTCAAAAAGAGTAGATAGGGGAAGATTATGTCTAAATTTATCATAAATTTGAGCCATTAGGCGAACACCTAAAAATGAGTGTCCTCCTAAGTCAAAGAAGTTATCTGTTACTCCAATAGGACTAGTATTGAGGAGATTTTCCCAAAGTTTTGCTAAGGCTAATTCGGTAAAGTTTCGTGGAGCAACAAAGGCTTTATTTGTATTTGATTGGATAACTTCACTACTTGGCAATGCACACTTATCTACTTTTCCATTAGGTGTCAGTGGAAGTTTATCAAGTACGATAAAAGCGGACGGCAACATATAGTTAGGTAGCTTCTGTTGCAAATATGATAACAGTTGTGTTGTTATATCCTGCTTGTTTGTGACAACATAGGCAATCAAACGGGAATTCTCTTGAGCATCATTGCTAGCAGTTACAACAGATTCTCGTACATCTGGATGTTGTGCGATCGCAGTTGCAATTTCACCCAATTCTACTCGAAAACCCCTGATTTTTACCTGTTCATCACAGCGACCTAAATATTCCAAATTACCATCTGGGAGATATCGGACTAAATCGCCTGTTTTATAAAGTTTATTTCCAGGTATAAAGGAATTATCAATGAATCTTTCCTGGGTTAATTCTGGGCGATGTAAATAACCCTTTGCTAACCCATCACCACCAAGATAAAGTTCTCCAATTACTCCTCTAGGTGTTGGTTGTAAATCACGATTCAATACATAAATCTGAGTGTTATCTATGGGGCGACCAATAGGCACACTGTCGGCTTGTTCTGGTAAGAGACTAGTATCGTAGTAAGTTGCATTGGCGGAAACTTCCGATGAGCCATAAAGGTTGATAAGTTTGGCAAATGGCATCAATTCTCGGAAAGTTTGAACTAATTTAACAGATAATGCTTCTCCGCTAGTTATCCAAAATTTTAAATGCGTTAATTTCTTAACTAGATGACTATAATTATCTAAAATTAGTCGCAGTAATGAAGGTACAAGTATAATTCGAGAAACTTTGTGTTGTGCTAGAGATTCTATAAATAATTGCGGGTCTAGTACAGTCGCATTGCTGATAATTACTGTGGGAATTCCTTGCAGTAAAGGAGCAAAAATTTCCCAAATAGAATCGACAAAACTAATAGCTGTTTTCTGACAGCAAACTTCTCCTGGAGTGAAAGGATAAGTCTTCCATAACCAGTGTAAGCCGTTTACTGTACCGCGATGAGTACCAAGCACACCTTTCGGTGTTCCAGTTGACCCAGAAGTGTAGATAATATAAGCAAGATTGTCTGAGAAAGATAAGTTAATGAGATTTTCTAAACTTTCTTGTGCAATTTCCTCTTTTTGGATATCCAAGCAAACAGTTTTAGCCGCAGATAATGATAGTTTTTCTAAAATTTCTTGCTTACTAATTAACAGCGATGCTTGGGAATCAGAAAGCATAAAATTTAAACGTTTCACCGGATAACTGGGGTCGAGGGGAATGTATGCACCACCAGCTTTGAGAATAGCTAAAATTCCCACTACCATATCTAGGTCGCGTTCTAAACATAGAGCAACTAAAGTTTCTTTTGTTACACCCTGTTTTTGTAAGTAATGTGCCAGTTGATTAACTCTATGGTTCAGTTGACGATAAGTTATTTCTTCAGAATCGCTAATTAGTGCTATAGATAATGGTGTTAGTTCAACTTGTTGCTCAAATAATTGATGTAGACATACGTCTTGAGAATAATCTGCATAAGTTTGATTAAACTTAAATAATAATTCTTCTTGCTCAGAAGCAGTTAGTAGCGATAATTCACTCAGACGTTGCTCTGGATTGGCAACAATATTTTCCAATAAAGTCTGAAAATTGTTGATAAATTGAGTAATTGTTGTTGAGTCAAAAATATCTGTGTTGTATTCTAACCAGCCTGTTAATCCCTCTTCGGATTCAGACATTGATAGAAAAATATCTAGTTGAGCAGTACCGCTATCAAACCCAAAAGTACGTAAAGTTAAACCAGACACTTCCTGAACGGAACTTGGAGTATTTTGCAGGACGAACATGAGATCATAAAGCGGATTTCGGCTTAAGTCCCGTTCGGGTTGCAATTCTTCTACAAGCATCTCAAAAGGCAAATCTTGATGTGCATAAGCATCTAGAGTCACCTCCCGTACTCGATGTAAAAGTTCGCGAAAACTGGGATTACCACTGAGATTATTACGTAACACCAAAGTATTAACAAATAAACCCAGCATCCCTTCCAATTCTGCACGGTTGCGGTTAGCAATTGGAGAACCGATTAAGATATCTTCCTGGTCTGTGTAGCGGTATAGTAATACGTTAAATGCTGCCAGCAAACTCATAAATAAAGTAGCGTCTTCTCGCTGGCTTAATTGCTTGAGAGCATTAGTTAGGGATGCTGAGAATGCAAAGTATTGCTTGGCTCCAGTGAAAGTATTAAGGTTAGGACGCGGACGGTCTGTGGG
Source organism: Nostoc favosum CHAB5714 (assembly GCF_020829495.1). Classification (GTDB taxonomy): domain Bacteria; phylum Cyanobacteriota; class Cyanobacteriia; order Cyanobacteriales; family Nostocaceae; genus Nostoc; species Nostoc favosum. Next base: position 11,467 of record NZ_JAIVFQ010000034.1, read on the forward strand.
TAGTTGTAGTACAGGTAACTCACCTTGGAGTTGTTCCTTCCAGTAATTTAATTGGGTTGCGAGGAATTCACCCTGAATGCGATCGCGTTGCCAAATGGAAAAATCTGCATACTGAATCGGGAGTTCGCTTAAGGAGGAAGGTTGATTTGTTGAGAAAGCAGCATATAGCGTTGACAACTCGCGCAGGAACACACCGCAAGACCATCCATCTGTAATAATGTGATGCATGGTCACAAGCAAAATATGTTCTTCTTCACTCAATCGCAGTAAAGTAGCTCTCACCAATAGCCCTTTAGCCAAATTAAAAGATTTTTTAGCTTCCTCTGCTGCAAATTGTTTAACTTTTGGTTCCCAATTTTTACCAGATAAATGTTGTAGGTTAATAATAGATAAATTCCAAGTAAATTGGAGAGCAATTTCTTGTATTGGCTCTCCATTTACAAGTCTAAAATTTGTTCGCCAAACTTCATGACGCTTGAGAATTTCATTCAAGCTTTGCTCAAGTGCTGCAATATTGAGGTTTCCCTGTATGTGAAAAGCTATAGGAATATTGTAGAAAGAACTGCCGTGATAAAGCTGGTCAATAAACCACAGCCTTTGTTGGGAAAAAGATAAAGGGATATTCTGGCAACCTTGACGTTTAGGAATTACATCAGCTTGAAGTTTTCCCCCTTTCCATTTTTCCAAGAGAGCTTTTTTCGCTGGTGATAAGTTAGAATATTTTGTATCCATAACTAATAATTAACTATCAATTACAAATTAAATTGCTTCTACTAAAAGTAGATATGTCCGCATTTCTCACAAGCGGTGCGATCAGAACTTCGACCGTTTATACTATTGCAAAACAGATGGCTTACGACAAACAAACAAAGGAGCACTAACAGGTCCATCATCACCAAAATCTCTGGAACTATATTTATTAATTTCTATGAATCCAGCATTAGCTAAAGCAGATTTAATCTCTGATATCAAATAATCTTTTACTAGCATAGTACTATCTGAACGTTGCCAAACTTCATTTATCAATTCAAGGGAGGTAAACTTGACTTCCCTAATCTTTTCCTCGTGGTTGTGGTTGTAGTATCTTTCAATAAGAATAGATGTATCACCTTCAATAATTCTATTGAAATATTCAAAATTATATCTATTCTCAAATATTGTTGTGAGCCATGCTTCTTCTACTGTTGGAGTGGTAAATGCAAAAATACCATTACAACGCATCGCCGTATACACTTTTTGGAATACAGTTGTCAATTCTTCAAGGTTTAGGATATGACAGAAAACATCGATTGAAATAACCGCATCATAAATTGGTTGCAAATCTAATTTACGTATATCACCAAGGATAAATTTACTTTCAGGTACATTCGTTCGAGCTATACGCAAAAGTTTCAAACAGAGCATTATCACGCATCGCCCCCATAACGTTTTGGAAGACAGTTGTCAATTCCTCAAGATTCAGAAAAAAGCTGAAAACGTTTTTTGAATAAACCGCATCATAGATGGGAGGCGACTGAAATTTACGTATATCACTAAGGATAAATTTACTTTCAGGTGAATTTATTCGGGCAAAACGTAACAATTCCTCACAAACATCAAGTCCAGTAGTTTGATAACCTCTTATTTGAAGCTGTTGGAGTACCTGTCCGTTAGAACAACCAATATCGAGAATATGTGCTCCTTTGGGGAGATGTTTTAGCATTAATTGCTCTAAAACTGGCATTACAAGTTCTTCCGTATAGAAAGGGATTAGATTATATACCGACGCAATAGGAGAGTGATTTGCATCATTGTTAACTAAAGACATACGTTTGTTTGTTATTTTTCAAAGTAAGGTTTAAAATTGAACAATTCAAGAATTCTCTACAAGATTAGCTAAAAAAGTTTCTGCATCTTCTTCAGATAATTCCTCAATTTTTTCCAACAAAAGTTGCTCAACTATTTCTGCCTGCTTAATTGGTATCATCGCATCCAATAACAGGTCGCGTAGTGGTAAGTCTACAGGAAATTTAGCTCGCAATCGAGACATTAATTGAGTTGCAATTAGGGAGTCTCCCCCTAACTCATAGAAGTTGTCGTAAATACCGATTTCTGTAATCCCAAGTACCTCTTGCCATATCTCTGTAATTTGTTTTTCCAACTCATTTTTGGGAGCAACATAGGAATTACTTAGGCTTGGTCGAGAGTAGCGTGATGATGAATCTAATTGATTATTAGATTTTGAATCTACCAAAGAGTCCAGACTATTTGTATGATTTTTCCTTGCGTTAATGTCTACTGTAGAAAGAATACTTTGAGTTGGTTCCCTAAAAGAAAACACACGTTTAAATACTTCTACTGCTTCTACTGAGGTGATAGCTAATTCTGCTCCAGAAAATCGTTCCGGTGGTGTTTCGTTCTGGCTTGCACTCAGTTGGAATTTATCCCAATTTATAACATACCACGGCAAATAATTCTTTTGATTATGTCGATTGCTAAAAGTATCGATGAATTGGTTAACTGCTGAATATAAGCCTAACCCAAATCCTCCTAAAATGGAAGACAAAGAAGAAAAAATGATACAAAAATCTATATTAAAATCCTGTAAGACTTGTTCTAATACTAGAATGTTACTACTTTGTAATTCTAATAAATTTTCAAATTCTACTCCAGTAATTTCGAGAATAGAAGCAAATAGGTTATCGCGCTGGATACCAGTTGAATAAATTACACCATTAATTTGTTCAACATTTGCAGATGCAAAAGCTTGATGCATCTGCTCGTAATTAGTGGTATCGGCACGTAATAATAAAATTTCTGCACCTAATTTCTCTAATGCTAAAACTTGCTGGATTTTGAAACTCACTTCATCATCTTGAGGATGAGTTTCAAGCCATTGTGAGAAATTATCTTGCTCTGGAAATTTAACATTTTCAATAAATATGAGTTTTGCTTGGAAAGTTTTTGTTAAATATTCTGCAAGCACGACCTCAATAGTTTCTAAACCACCGGGAAAAAAGTAAACACTTTGTTTTCTTAAAGATATTTTTTTCTCAACTATTAGCTCTGTGTTAACTGACTCAAATATTTGTACCCAACGGTGGCGATCGCGATAAGCGACTACCGTATCTAAGGATGCAGAGGTTAACTCGTTCAAAAGTTTGTCAATAATATTACTCTCACAATTTTCTTGTCTTTCTTCTAAGTTTCTGCTGTAAGTTAAAGCAATATCAATGCACTGACAGCTAATATTGGGATACTCTTGAGGAATTACATTACATAAACTTAATATTGTAGCTTTCTCTGGGTTTAGTTCTTCATTCCCGTTAACCTCTTGAATGTTGTTTGATATCACCCTAAGTTGTAGGGAAGCACTAATTTTTAGTCTACTAAGGCTCTGGGTTAAAAATAGTAGGCTTTTAAATTCTAAATATTTTACTGATAGAAGGTTATCAAGATGAGTTAAACTCCATAGATAAACAATTTTTTCGGGAATTTTATTTAAAGATATTAGTTCTTGTAATAACTTATTATAATCTTCATTTATACATGGAGCAATTGTATAGATACCCTCACTGAGTTTACTAAACTCATCTCCTTGCTTAACAATAATTATACTTTTAACCTGATTTCTTAACTTATCAATTAGTTGCTCCCCTACTCCTAAATCATCAACAAAAAATAGCCATTTTTCTTCTTGTGTTGATTTTATTTCTTCGGATGATGTATAAGTCAGTAGAGAACGCTTCCATGAGGGAACATAGAACCAGTCGGCAATATCTTGCTTTTGATCTAATGTTGTCGCTTTGATGTTTACGGAATGCGATCGCGATTTAGGCTCAATCCAATAGCGTTGTCGCTCAAAAGGATAAGTAGGTAAAGGCAAACGATGACGCTGTTCGTAAGTATAAAATCCCGACCAATCTATTTCTACACCAGAAAGCCACAACCGACCCAATGTTTGTAATAAAAAGCTAACATCAGATTGTTGCTCTTTGACATGGCGTAACGAAGTCAATACCTGTTGTTTAGCATCTTTCTCTAAATGCTGCGTCGTTAACGTGCCTAAAGTTCGCCCCGGTCCCACCTCCAGAAAAACACCTTCAAACTGCTGTATTAATTGCAATATCCCATCTGAAAACCTGACTGTTTTTCGTAGATGCTGACACCAATAATCCGGACTTGTCGCTTGTTCTTGAGTAATCCAACTACCAGTGACATTGGAAATAAAGCGTATCTTTGGTGGATTCAGCTTAACTGTTTTAATTGCCTCAGCAAATGCTGACAATATCGCTTCCATCATCACAGAATGAAACGCATGAGATGTATGCAACTGACGACATTCAACTTCTTGAGAGGATAATTGCTTTTCTAGGGCTGCAACAGCGTCGTTTGTTCCAGAGACTACGCAGGAGGATGGGCTATTAATTACTGCAACTTGTAGAGATTCTCGATATAATTCGTTTCTATTGAGCAGCAGTTGCACATCTTTTTCCGGCAGCCTAATTGCCAACATACTTCCTGGGGATACCTGTTGCATTAACTGTCCCCTTTTTGCCACAATTTTCAAAGCATCTTCTAAAGAAAATACACCTGCAATCGTTGCAGCCACATATTCGCCAATACTATGACCAATCATCACCTCTGGACGCACTCCCCAAGACATGAATAACTGAGCTAGGGCATACTCAACTGCAAATAATGCACTTTGGGTAAGGGATGTTTGTTGGAGTTGATTGGAAACAGTTTCTGTTTCTTCTGGATTGGGATAAAGTAGGGAGCGGATATCAAGACCAAGGTGGGGTTGTAAAATAGCAGCGCAACTATCTACGTGTTTTTTAAACGTCAGTTCTACTTCATACAGTTCCCGACCCATGTTTGCATATTGTGACCCTTGTCCCGAAAACATGAAGATAACTGGACAGTGACCAGGTTTGTGCTGGTGGCTAAAAATACGTTGTGGATTTTGGCTGTCGAGGGATTTGATTGCATCATCTCGGTCTTGACAAATAATGATACGGCGATAGTCAAAAGCTCGCCGACCTACTTGCAGGGTGTAAGCTACATCTGGTAAGGGAGTATCGGGGTTTTGTTCGAGATAATCGCGCAGTTGGGTAGTTGCTGTATTTAAGGCGGTGCTGGTTTTGGCTGAGAGAAGTAATAACTGCCAAGGACGGGATGGTGGAAACGCGAAATTTCGCGTCTCTACAACTGGCGCTTCTTCTAATATGATATGGGCATTAGTTCCACCAATACCGAAGGAACTCACACCTGCTCTGCGGGGTGTACCGTTGGCTTTCCACTCGGTAAGTTTAGTGTTGACGTAAAACGGACTATTAGCGAAATCTATCTGCGGATTCGGCTTTTCAAAATGCAAACTGGGAGGTATTTGTTGATGTTTTAATGCCAGAACTGTTTTGATTAATCCTGTCACACCCGCTGCTGTATCCAAATGTCCAACATTGGTTTTGACTGAACCAATCGCACAAAATCCTTTTTTATTGGTGCTAGCGCGAAAAGCTTGTGTGAGAGCCTTAATTTCAATTGGGTCTCCTAAAATCGTTCCTGTACCGTGCGTTTCTACATAACTAATAGTCTCAGGTTCGATGGAAGCTAAAGCTAAAGCCTCTAAAATAACTTTCCTTTGACCATCAACACTAGGAGCTGTATATCCAACCTTTAAAGAACCATCATTATTAACGGCTGAACCTTTAATTACTGCATGAATATAGTCACCATCACTAATAGCATCCTCTAATCTTTTCAAGACTACCACACCTAAACCATTACCACCAATTGTTCCCTGAGCTTGAGCGTCAAAAGCTCGACAATGACCATCAGGAGATTGAATTCCTCCCTGTTCATAGTAGTAACCAGCTTTTTGTTGCACTCCAACGGTTACACCACCAGCTAAAGCTATATCACTTTCACCATTCAGTAAACTTTGGCAGGCTAGATGAACCGCAACCAATGATGTAGAGCAGGCAGTTTGAACGTTAATACTTGGCCCTTTGAGGTTTAATTTATAAGATATTTGTGTTGGTAAAAAATCTTTATCATTACCAATAACAATATTGTCTTCCGATTTTATTAAATCCTGATTAGTATATAAATTGGTCAGCAAGTATGTACTAATACCAACGCCAGCAAAAAGACCTATTTGACCACTATAAGTTTCCGAGTTGTAACCAGCATTTTCTAGAGCTGACCAAACACATTCCATAAAAAGGCGGTGTTGTGGGTCTGTAATTTCAGCTTCTCTGGGAGAAAAGCCGAAAAAGGAAGCATCAAATAACTCTATATCTTCTAATACACCGCTTGCTTTCACATAATTGGGATCATTCAGCGATGCTGAATCTATCCCAGCAGATATTAATTCCTCGTCTGTGAAAAAAGAAATTGACTCTACACCATCCCGCAGGTTTTGCCAAAAGCTATCAACTTTATTTGCTCCAGGAAAACGACCTGCCATACCAATAATAGCGATTTCGTCTTTATCATTTAAACTATGAATAAAATTCTCTGCTATGTCCATCGGTCAAAACCTGTTCATCAGTATTTTTTGTCTTCAATATGCAATTGAGATTTCTGAAGCAATCTGAATCTGGTCATTTAAAACTGCATCAATATCTGCTTCAGTAGTTAAGGGATTGGCAATGACTGCACGCATGGCGATTACAGGGATTTCTTTACCCAAACTGATAGTTGTTTTTGTCGTTCGGGAGATAAAAGTGCGACCAATCTGACGCTGCATCTTCTGCAAAGTCTCATTAAAATTATTAATCAATTGATTATCTGTTTCCGATAATTTTTTGTTGGCAACTATTTCTCTAAATTGCTCTGGAATATAACGGTAAAGCAACAAATTAGTATCAGGGTCTGCTAATAATTCAAATTCAGGCATTGCCGCAACCTGAGCAGCCATGTATTGAGTTTTACGGATTCCTTCGTCAATCAAAAACTCATATCCATTCAGACCAATTAGCTTTAGACCAGCATGTAAAAATAAAGCCATACCTGGTCGAGAACCTTCTAAAGCACGTTTACCTAAATCGAATGACCCTTTACGCATGGTATAGCTAGCCTGCTTTTCAATGGAAGAAGCCAAATGAGGGTTGCGGAAAAATACCATGCCAATACCCATTGGTAAATACAATTGTTTATGTCCATCAATGGTTACTGAATCAGCTTTCTCAATCCCAGCAAGCTTATGTTGATATTTTCGAGAAAAGATGACCGGACCACCCCAAGCAGCATCCACATGAAAATGTATATTATTTTCTTGGGCAATCTCTGCAATCTCTTCTAACGGATCAACGCTACCGGAATCTGTAGTTCCAGCAATGCCAACAATGGCGATGATATGCAAGTTTTGTTGGCGACAATCTGCAACGGCTTGACGTAAAGCTTTGATATTGACTCGATTGTTAGAATCTACTGGGACTCGCATCAAATTTTTAGTGCTTATGCCCATTAAATCCGCAGCTTTATCAAAAGAGAAGTGCATCAATTCGGAACCAATTACAACTGCTCCTTTGTAACCGTAAAAATTTAAAGCTGCACTTAAACCTTCTTTTTCTATACCTAAAAACTCATTCTTTGCACCTAAAGACTTATTTCGAGCGCACCACAGAGCAGTAATATTGGCTGTTGTGCCACCAGAAACCAAAATTCCTAATGTACTTTGATTATTTTGAATATGCTGGGCATAAAAATTATCGGATAAATTATAAATTTGCCGATGCATCATTGCTAAAGCTTCGCGTTCACAGAAGCTCAGGGCTTTAGCTGTCTCTATTTTGACAGCATTTTGATTCATCGCTGTCATTAGTTTGGCTAAAGGACGCACAAAAGCAGGAAGTGCCGAGGTCATATGACCGATAAATTGTGGTGCAGATGTGTGTATTGAATGAGCAACAACATTTTCATTTAAGGATTGAAAGTAGCTTTCAAAATTAGTAGGTTGTGCAGGTATTTTGGTATCGCCAAAGTTTTTAACTATACATTCAATATCAACATTGGTATTTGCACTGTCTGCAATTAAAAAATCTTGAGAGAAATCCTCAACCATTTCATCTATTCGAGTTTCAATTGATTTACCTTGAATAGGCGCAAATATTTGTTTTACATACTCACCAATCTCAGTAGACAATACTTTTTCTGATGGAGGTAAATTCTTTTTAGATAAAATTTCTTTTTCACTTAATGTCATGTGACTTATTGAATAACTAATAATGTATTTTTCTATCGTCAGTGGAGAGTAAAGCAATGATGTTTGGATGCTCCCGTTGAGAGCAAACTTTAATTTTCTAGATTTTATTCGTCTGATTGAGACGAAACTACCCTTTCCTTAGTCACTGCTCGATGTTCTTTTCTCGCCTGTTTCCGACGCTGTGTCGAAGCTTTCCTACTTTCAGAACGATGAGAATGTTGTATAAAAGATGTTTCTTCTCTTGATTCCTGGCTAAAATATCTAGCTAAGTGACTCACGGTAGGATGTTGAAACATTTCCACGAAGAGCAAATCTTTCTGGAATATTTTTTGTAATTTACTATGAATCTGAACTAAAAGCAGCGAATGACCACCCAATTCAAAGAAATTATCATAGATTCCCACATTATCAACATGAAGTACTTCTTGCCAAATATCAGCAATAGTTTTTTCTATCTCTGTTTGGGGTGGCTGATAAACTAATTCCAATTCTGGACGTACTGTATCAGGCATAGGCAGCGCTTTGCGGTCAACCTTACCATTAGGTGTTAATGGTAGCGCCTCCAACGTCACAAAAGCTGCTGGCACCATGTAGCTTGGCAACTTCGACTCTAAAAAGCCGCGTAATTCAGGAATTGCCAGTGTTTGCTCTGTTTGAGGAACTATATAGGCAACTATTCGTTGAGAATCTGCTGATTCTTCGCTAACTACAACCACAGTTTCTCGCACTGCTGGGTATTGGCTGATGATTGCCTCAATTTCTCCTAATTCAATCCGCAAACCACGTATTTTTACTTGGTTATCAATCCTACCAATATACTCTATCTCCCCATTTGCTAAATAACGAGCTAAATCTCCTGTTCTATAAAGACGTGTTGGTTCATCACTAAAAGGATTAGGAATAAATTTCTCTGCCGTCAACTCAGGACGGTTTAAGTAACCTCTACCTACTCCCACACCGCCAATATAAACTTCACCTGTTACACCCACAACAACAGGGTTGAGATACTTATCAAGTAAATATATTTGGATATTTGCTATTGGTTGACCGATGAGAACTGTGTTTTGATTGGTAACACTATCTTTTTCACACTGCCAAAAAGTCACATCCACAGCAGCTTCTGTTGGACCATAGAGATTATGCAGTTGGGCATTCAGTCGATTAAAGAAGCGTTGCTGTAGTTGGACTGGTAACGCTTCACCACTGGCTATTACTCGCACTAAAGACTGACATTTTTCTAATCCTTCTGCTTCCAGGAATGCTTGCAGCATTGATGGGACAAAATGTAAGGTTGTAATTTGCTGCTTTAGAATTAAATTAACTATGTAGCTGGGATCTCTATGACCTTCTGGTTGAGCTACTACTAACTGCGCACCCGTCATCAACGTCCAGAAAAATTCCCACACAGATACGTCAAAACTGAAGGGTGTCTTATGCAACACACAATCTGCTGCGGTTAATTGGTAGGCATCTTGCATCCACAGTAAGCGATTGCAGATTCCCTGATGGGTGTTCATTGCACCTTTCGGTTTTCCTGTGGAACCTGAAGTGTAAATGACGTAAGCAAGGTTATCAACTGTGATGTTACACCCAGGATTTTCTCTGTTTTCATCAGCGATTAATTGCCAGTCGCTATCGATACAAATTACTTGAGCTTGATTTGTGGGTAAATTTTCTACTAAGTGCTGTTGTGTTAACAATACACTTGGTCGAGAGTCTTCTAACATATAAGCCAAGCGTTCTTTGGGATAGCTAGAGTCTAGGGGTACATAAGCACCACCTGCTTTGAGGATGGCTAATAGTCCAATGACTATAGAAAGCGATCGCTCTACATAAATCCCCACCAGTACCTCTGGTTTGACTCCTAGTTGTTGCAAATAATTTGCTAGTTGATTTGCTCTAGTATTTAGCTCACGATAGGTTAATTGCTCCGATTCAAATACTACAGCTAGTGCATCAGGTGTTCGTTCTACTTGTGCTTCAAATAATTCATGGATGCATTGTTGTTGGGGATACTCAACTTGAGTATCATTCCACTCTACAAGCAACTGATGTTTCTCTGATTCCCTCAACAGTGGTAACTCCGACAAACGCTGCTGTGGGTTTGCAACAATACCTTCAAGCAACGTCTGTAGATGCTCCACCATCCTGTGGATAGAAGTTTCTTCAAATAAATCAGTACTGTATTCTAAACTTCCAACTAACCCGGACTCGGTTTCTATGATATGTAAGTTTAAATCAAAGTTGGCAGTATCACTATTAGTTTCTAAAGGACTCAAAGTTAAATCAGGCAACTCTAACGCAGACATCGGTGCATTCTGAAGTACAAACATCACTTGAAACAGTGGTGTATGACTTAAGTCTCGCTCTGGTTGCAGTTGTTCAACTAACAACTCAAACGGCAAATCCTGATGTGCAAACCCACACAATGCTACTTCCCGCAAGCGTTTTAATAGCTCTTCAAAGCTGGGATTTCCTGCCAAGTTAGTTCTCAAAACCAGGATATTGACAAAAAATCCAATTAGCCCTTCTATTTCCGCCCGGTTTCGGTTAGCGATGGGTGAACCAACTACAATATCTTCTTGCCCTGTATAACGCCATAGCAGTGTTTGAAAAGCTGCCAACAGCGTCATAAATAAAGTACTTCCCTGCTGCTGGCTTAATTTGTTTAAGGATGCAGATAATTCTTTTGATAACTTAAATGAGTAAGTCGCACCCCGGAAAGTCTGAATGGCTGGTCTGGGATGGTCTGTAGGTAACTCTAAGACTTTTGGTGCATTTTCTAACTGCTTGAGCCAATAAGATAGTTGAGTTTCGAGTACTTTTCCTTGCAGCCATTGTCGTTGCCAAGTTGCGAAGTCTACATACTGTATTGGCAGTTCCGGCAATGGTGAGGATTGTCCAGAAAAGAAGGCTGGATAAAGTGTTGCTATTTCTTGCACCAGTACGTCTGTTGACCATCCGTCGGAGACGATGTGGTGCATTGTTAGTAATACAATATGTTCTTGTTCACTAAGACATAATAGTTTGACTCTCAATAAGAGGTCGCTTTTTAGATCAAAAGGTTTTTGTGCTTCTTGAAAAGCCAGTTGTTTGACTTCGGCTTCTTGTCGATTTGCAGGTAAGGAACTAATATTAAATATTGATAATTTTAGGGGCTTTTCTTCAGAGATGACAGCTACTGCTTGGCCTTCTATTATTTGGAAATTGGTTCGTAACGCTTCATGGCGATTGATAATTTCGTTGAAAGTTTGTTGTAATGCTTCTACATTTAATTGTCCTTGTAGACGAACAGCAGCAGGAATATTATAGAATGGACTGTCTGGTTCTAATTGAGCTAGGAACCACAGTCTTTGTTGAGCAAATGATAACGGTAAATTTTCCTGGCGTTTTACTGGGCAAATAGGCTGCTTATCAGCGACTAAATCTACACTATTATTGCGTAAAAAAGCGACGATATCTTGTTTGCGTTCAGCTATTTCTTCTTTGATAACTGCTGTTAACACATCTTTTGGAGCATTACAGCGTAGGCGATTTTCTTCAACCCAGAGCTTGACATCCAGACTGCAAAGGTAAGACAAAAACTCTTCAATAGTTTTCATAATTCTATCTCCTCGCGGTCATTGTCTACCGCATCTGTAGAAATAAGCTGTAGTTGTTTTACTGTAAGCATCTTTTCGATATGTTCTACCAATTGAGCCACTGTCGGTGCTTCAAACAAACTGCGTAAGGGTAACTCTACCTTAAATGCTTCACGCAATTTGGAAATAGCTTGGGTTGCAAGTAAAGAATGTCCACCCAAATCAAAGAAGTTATCGTGAATACCTACTTGTTTAATTTTTAAAACCTGAGTCCAAATATCAGCCACCAAGGTCTCTTTATGTGTACGAGGTGGAACAAAGCTTACGTCCACTTCGCTTGTAGATTTCTGTGGCACAGGTAAAGCTTGACGATCTACTTTACCACTCGGTGCTAAAGGCAAGGCTTCTAATACCACAAAGGACGACGGTATCATGTAATTGGGTAATTTATCCTGTAGTAAGCAGCGTAAATCACTCACCAACTGATTTTGGCTGCTCCAAGTAATCTTCAAATCGGAAGTTTTATTGGAATCAGCTTTGTTCAGAAGCACTTGATCTTCTGAAATCAAAATGGCATAAATATTATAGAGATTAGTACTTTTCAGCAATGACTCCTGCTCAACAGTTATGCTATATCTATGACTCTTGAGCAACGTTGTAACTTGTTCTAGTTGACCATTAATATCCTCAATCTCCATCACAATTTGCCTAATCTTTTGCCAGTCATTATCTTGGATACCAGCAAGTACATCCAGTTCGCTTCTTTCTGCATCTATCTTTAGTAAATCAATCTGCTCAACATCATTCTCACGAATTACATCAGAAATCGTTGTCAACTGACAAGTAAAACTATTACCAGTCAAACGTTCTGCCAACAGATCATCAAGAATCTTCTCATTTAACTTTAGTGTTTGATCCTCAGTTGCCTGTTGTCGATTTATCTCGAATGATTTGACTATCTCTCGATCTTCAATACTGTCTGCAAAGCGTCCTGACATCATCGAAAGGTAGGGATAAAAGGTAAATGTCTCACTCTTGTTATCTCTACCAATGCCAGATTTGAACAGCTTTACATTTAAGTTATAGAGAGATGAATTGAGTTGCAACACTTCAAAAATAGGTGGGATAGGCTCAAAAGCATAAATAACAGCATTTTTACATCTTTGACCCACGAAGAGCGTAAAAAAGCCGATGTTAGCCCCTACATCAAATATGCAATCTCCTTCGCTCAGAGTAATTCCATGTCTCAAATAAGTTTGCTCTTCAAATATTTCTTTGTATTGAAAGTCCGTTTCGTTTTTATTAAGATGGAAAATTGTCATCCCATTCGGCAAATCATAGCGTTGCTGATTAGTAAGTTTCCGCTCCCTTTCTAAATGTAGAAGTTGCTGAATTACTGGTGCATACTGGGAATCAGGAACAAGATAAGCCACTAAGTACTTATCGCCAGATTCACCCTCTCTAACCATTACTGCTGCGTCCTTAATTCCAGGATGCTGCTCTAATGTAGCTTCAATTTCTCCAAGTTCAATCCGGAAACCACGAATCTTCACTTGATGATCAATACGTCCAAGGAATTCAATATTTCCATCGGTCAGCCACCTTCCTAAATCTCCAGTTTTATAAATTAAATCTCTGCGATTTTCTGGTAACTTCTTGCTTGTATGTGTAAACGGATTAGGAACAAAGCTTATATTGGTTTTTTCTTCATTCTTCCAGTAGCCATTACCTACACCAATTCCCGATACGCAAATCTCTCCTGGAGCACCAATAGGTAATAATTTCATTTCCTCATCCAGAATATAGAGATTTAAGTTTGCTAATGCTTTACCAATTGGAACTGTGCGTTGATTTTCGCCAAAAGGCTTATCAACAATAAACTGAGTGATATCATCAGCAGCTTCGGTAGGGCCGTAAGCGTTAACAATTTTGATTTCGGGATAAATCTCAAGCCACTTATTCACCCAACTCACTGATACTGGTTCGCCCACAACCATCATCCATTTCAAATCAGGCAATTCTCTTTCGTCAATTGGTAGCTGTGAAGTATATTCAAGTAAGCCCCGAAATAATGCTGGTACTAGTTCAACAACTGTAATTTTTTCTGATTTTATTACTTGAAATAGTTGTTTAGGAATGGCAACAGTTTCAATATCTACTATTACTGTCTTTCCACCAATTAAAAGTGGTGCTAAGAATTGCCAGACAGAAATATCTGTGGAAGAAGGAGCGCTTTGGAGAAAACAAAATTCTTCTGTTAAATGCAACTCATCGAATTGGGCATATATGTGATTGACTGCACCATCATGTCTGACAATTGCCCCCTTTGGTAGTCCTGTGGAACCGGAGGTGTAGAGCATATAAGCTGGGTCAACAGCATCATTTATTTGCTCTAGATTATCTTTGGGAAGATGACTGAAATCCAGTTTATCGTGTATTGTTAGTTCTTTCTGGTTATGGGCAAGACGTATATTTTCAGTAACAACCTCATCTAAACAGATAACAGATTTCAAATGAGGACAGTTATGTATTAAATCTGTGAGAATATTTAATAACGAAAAATCAGTTAATAGAAACCTCACTTCGCTATTAGATAACATATATTTAATTCTATTGGACGGATAAGTGCTATCAATTGGTATGTAAGCTCCGCCTGCCTTATATATAGCAAGAATAGCAATCAGAAAATTAATATCGCGGTCTTTAAATACGCCAACAAATTCGCCTTTTATCAGTCCTACTTTACGCAACATTACAGCTAACCGGTTAGCTTTTTCATTTAGCTCTTGATAAGTTAACTTACTTTTTTTATAAACTACAGCTATATTATTAGGACTTTTACTTACTTGCTCTTGAAATAATTTATTTATTGTTTGTGTAATTGGATATTCTTGAATATTATTATGTTGTTCAAGTAATTGATGCTTATCAGATTCATTTAACAAAACAAGATCTGATATTTTAATATCAATATTACTGACAATACTTTTAACTACATTTATGTAGTAATGACTCATTAATTTAATAGTATCGTCATTAAAAATGAGTTCATTATACTCTATAGAGCCACTAATAACGTCATTTTCTACAAGAAAAGAAATGGTAATATCGTTATTAAGTTTTGCTAACTCGGTTTTACTGTGAATATTTTCTAATAATACCACTATATCAAAAATGGGACAGCGATTCTCACTTTGAGGCAGATTTAATAACTCAACCAACTCATTAAAATAATAGTCCTGATGACTATAGGCTTGAATTACATTATCTGTTAATTGAAGGAGAAAATTTTTAAATGTAATTCCATTATTTATCTGAGTGCGTAAAGGAATAATTTTGTCATTATTTAAATAATCTAGATTTATCCCATCTATTTTTTTATAGACTGGTATTCCAACAATTAAGTCATTATTACTAGTATACTTTTGCAGTAGTATTTTGAGTAACGATAAAAGTACCAAGTAGACCAAAAAGTAAGACCCTTTAGTTAATTTTATTATTACTTGAGATAAATTATTAGGTAACTCAAAACTATGGCTTTTATTTTTCCCATTATACTGTGGAGGTCTAACATAATCTGGTATGAGATTTGTTTCTGGTAACTCTCCGGAGAGTTTGTTTAACCAGTAGATTTTTTGAGACAATAACTCTTGAGGTTCTAATGTTGTAGTCATGTTTTTACCTAATTTCGGTTTGTTAGTCTAGTAAAAAAATAATTATTTACAGGTATGTGGCACGGATAAAATTTGCTGTTTACATATTATGCTTTGCTTGGTATTACATACTAACGACAATTGTAATTTCCAGTTAATTAAAAATCAAAACTCAGTTGGTATATTATGAAAATACAATTATCTTAGTTTGTTTAAAATCTGCTTTACAGACACTCATTAAAAGCTGCTTCCATAATTGAACAACCTTTTTTTAAGGTAGACATTTCAATAGTTAGAGGAGGTAATAATTTAATTACAGTATCATTTCTCCCGGCTCTTTCAACTATTAATCCCTTTTCAAAACAACGCATTGTGATATTTTTAGTTAAACTGTTACTACCACAATTTGCCAAATCTATACCCCAAATCATGCCTATCCCACGTATAGCTATACTTTCTTTTATTGGTAATATTTTTTGATATAGAAAGTTTTGCAAAAAAAGCTCTTTGACTTTAACATCCTGTTCCAAATTGCTACTTTCTCTATACTCTAAAGCAGCTGTAGCTCCTACAAATGCTAATTGATTACCTCTAAAAGTGCCATTATGCTCACCAGGTTCCCAAATATCTAATTCTGGCTTAATTAATAATACCGACATAGGGAACCCATATCCACTAATTGATTTAGAGAGTATCACTATATCGGGAACAATACCCGCTCTTTCAAAAGAAAAGAAAGAACCTGTTCTACCACAACCAACTTGAATATCATCGCAGATTAATAAAATATCATTCTCATCACACAACTTTCTTAGTCTTTGCATCCACTCAATTGAGGCAACAACAACTCCACCCTCAGCTTGTACTGTTTCAAAAATTATCGCAGATGGTTTTTCAATCCCGGAATTAACGTCGTTTAAAACTGACTCTATGTATTTTATTGTGTCAAAACTTTCCATAAATCCATAAGGATAAGGCATAAATGTTACATTATTTAATGTTCCAATTGCCCCTGCTCGAATTTCGGTATTACCAGTAATTGATAAACTACCTAAAGTCATTCCATGATAAGCTCCCATAAAGGAGAATATACCTGGCCTTTTTTTGACTTTTCTAGCTAATTTTAAAGCTGCTTCGACGGCATTTGTTCCAGTCGGGCCACAGAACTGGATGCGATAATCTAAATTTTTTGTACTTAGTATGACTTCATTAAACTTAGCTATAAACTTCTCTTTAGCAGAAGTATACATATCTAAGCCATGTGCTATTCCATCGGCATCTAAATATGATATGACCTTTTGTTTTATATAGTCATGATTATGTCCATAATTTAAAGCACCTGCACCTGCAAAAAAATCTATGTATTCTTCACCTGATTCAGCATAAATTATGGAACCCTTAGCCCGATGGAATATGTCAGGGAAACTACGGCAATAGCTTCTGACGTTTGATTCATACTTTTCAAAAATATTCATACAACTTCTCTTTGTTTACGACTGTTATTCACTCTGATATATTTATTTTTGGAAAAAATTATTTTTTACAATTAAGAAACATAATTTAAATACGATTTATAAAATTTGAATATTACTTGAGGGGGTATTTTAAATACTAATCCCATAGCAAGTAACAAGTTATAGTATGAGTTTTGGATGGGCATACCTTTGAAACTAGCTGATAGAGCATTCAAAGAGCTTTTTCTTGTGTGCCAATCAATATTAAAAGAAATCGACATATCTAAGCTTCTAACATGATGCAATGTCCCAGATGGCATATATAAAATCTCACCAGGATTAACGATAAACTTAATTGGACTGGCATTTTTATATTCAGGATATTTATTGAAGTCTGGATTTTCTGGATTCACAAGAAACCATCGCCAGCCTCTGCGATAACAATATTTGGCATCTTCAGGTAGTAGTATGGTAAATTGTTTGCGTCCAACAATTTGAAAGAAAATATTGTTAGTGAGTAGACAATCAAAATGTAGTGGAGTAATACTATTAGAACAACCCAAGAAAAACTGACAATAACGCCACCACTTATCCCAGTACCATTCTGGTAAATAATCTAAAGGGAATGGTTGAGCATCTTCTATTAATGAAGGAATTAAGCTAAATAAAGGTAGGTCGTGACAATATGGGGGTGAGGAATTATTTAGACAGTCAGCTTCATAATTTTCTATTAATCTTATATACTTTTCCATTGTTAGCCTACATACTTCAATCCCTCCATCACTAAATCTTTTAGCGTAAATATTCAGAGATGGTGATAATTGTTTGAAGTATTTTAATGACCATTGACTAAAGCCATTCCAGCTAGGAATAACTCCAGAAATTATGACAGGTTTTCCTTGACCAACATAATTTTTTGTAAATTCATGACTTGAAAGCTTGTATCTTCTTTCAATTTCATCTAATACTATCATGATTTGGATACTCCTAGAACTGATACTTCATTCTCTAAAATTGATGTGATTAATCGCTGTTTTTCTGTAGAAAACAATAAATCTTTTATCTGTATGTTAGGGTCAGCGATAAACTGATGCAAAAGCATTTCAATATCTCTGAGTATCCCGATGATAGTACTAACATCAAACCTTCTAGAATCATAGGAAAATGCTATTGATAATTCTTCCTCAGGATATATAACTAAAGCAAGAGGATAGTTACCTTTATAATATAATTTACCTAGCGTAAATCCTAAAAACTCTTCCCAATAATCGTGTGTAAATTTTACATCTGGCAACTGTTCAATAACTACATGACTATCAAATAAATCTATGTCTCTTGGTATTTCGCTCCAATTATGAATTTCTGTTAATGGAGTATATTCATACTTACGTGTCTCAGCTAGCTGAATCTGTAAATTTTGCATCCATGATAGCCAAGACTGGTTAGTTTCTACTTTCACACAAATTGGTAGTGTATTTACAAATACACCAGCTATTGATTCCGAACAATACAAATCTGTAGGACGGCCAGTGACGGTGCAACCATACATTACATCGCTTAACCTGCTATAGCGGCTAAGGAGGATAGCCCAGATACCATTAATTATTGTTGCTAAAGTGAGACGATATTTTTTTACCAAGGATTCTATCGTCCGTGTTTTTTCTGATGATATTTTGATTATTTCCTCATCGTATCTTTCTTCCTGAGAAGACGATTTATCAATCCTTTCTATATAAGTAAGGGGAGTTGGTCTTTTTACACCTTGTAATGTTTGCCGCCAAAAAATTTCGGTTTTAGCTATGTCCTGCTCCTGTAACCAATTAATGTAATCCCTATAAGGACGGGTAGGAGCTAAAGATATTTCTTTATTTTGAACAAGTGCTTCATAAATTTGCGCAAACTCATCCATTAGTAATGCACCAGTCCAACCATCTATGATTATAAAGTTATATGTCCAAATAAGCTGGTAGAAGTCATCAGTAAGGCGAATTAAAGATAGACGCATTAAGCATGGCCGTGATATGTCAAAGTTCAATTCACGATCGCTCTTAATAAAATTTTCCAATTTATTTTCTTGTTCGATTCTGTCTAGATTGCGCCAGTCATATTGATTTATCGATACTTTTACTTGTTTGTATACAACTTGTAGTGGGTTATCAATCTCCTCCCAGTAAAATCCAGTGCGTAAAATAGTGTGTCGATCTACTAAAAACTGCCAAGATTTTTCAAAAATATCTGTATCAAGATTACGGACAGTATAGAGATGTTGAAAAAAGTATAGCTGCGATTCATTTTCCGCATACAAACAGTGGAATAAAATACCTTTTTCCAAAGGCGTAAGTTCATATATGTCTTCAATATTTTCCGTTTTCATTTGTTTATTTTCTCAATCTTTTGGCTAATTTTTGTTATAAACTTATCCAATTTTTGCTTGTTTAAGTTAGCTTTTGGAAAGTCAGAGGGGGTATACATTACTGTTTCAACCGATTTACAGTGAATAATGAGAGAACGTATTGCTTCGATAAAATCATCGGACAAAGTTTCAATTGTTTCTCGGCGGTGAATAGACTTACTGTATCCCCAATGCAGTTGCAATTGTTCTTGAACGAAAATTGCATTAAGTTCTATTAAATAAATTCGGTTTTTAGGCTGACTGTAGTTGATGCCTTGAGAATTTTTGGGTAGAGCAAATAAAGACGAATCTGAAATCACTTGCTCATAGTGACCTAAGTAATTAAAACTCACTTCACTCTCAGGAAAAGCTCGCAGTTTTGATTGTATCTCTTGTTCGCAACCCAAGTACTGTAGTACACCGTAACCAATCCCATTATTAGAAATACCATGTAAATATTCTTTTATTGCTACTAATGAATCTCCCACTTCAGAGAATTCTGTTATATCTAAAATAGCTGGAAAACAAGTGCTTAATAAACCAACAGTACGGGACAGATTTACATCTTTGAATATTTTCTCTCTACTATTATCCCTGATATCAACCCGCAGTTTTCGTTCTCCCGTCCATTTTGCAAAAGCTTGCACCAAAGCTGTTAGTAAGACATTATTAATTTGAGTATTATAGGCTTTGTGTATCTCGTCTAATAAAGCTTTTGTGTCTTGTTTGCTTAGACAAACTGATACGGTATCCCAATTAGCTACTGTATTATCAGCTGTTGAATAGTCAACGGGTAAGCAGCTAAATGGTTTTTGCATCTCTTGGAGCCAATAATCCTGCTCTCGGATCATTTCTGAAGATTGAGCATACTTTTGGAGAGATTGTACCCACTGTATATATGAGATAGTATTAATTGGCAGATGTATTGTCTCGCCTTGACTAATTTGCTGATAAGCTGTTTGCAAGTCTTCTAGCAAAATTCGCCAAGAGATACTATCAACTGCAAGTTGATGAATGATAATTAGCAAGTAGCTAGTTTGTTGTGCCGCTAGGTCAAAGAATGCGAACCTTACAAGATGTCCCTCAAATAGGTTCAAACTCGCCTCTAATTCCGCAGCTTGTGACTCTATCGCGATTTTTTGCTCAATTTCTGACAGTGCCGATAAACCTACTCGTTTTATTTCAATAGCATCATTGGAACTAGCATAAATTTGTTGCCAACCAGATTCTTTTTGGACAAAACGCAAGCGAAATACATCATGATGTTCAATCAAATGCTGTAAAGCCTGCTCTAACAAATCGGGATTGCACACCTGCTGTATTTCCAGTAGTAAAGATTGGTTGCAATGATGTATATTTAGCTGATTCTGTTTAAGGAACCAATGTTGAATTGGTGTAAGGGGTAACTCTTTTGTTCCTAAACCCTGCTCCAGTTGATTAGTGTGGGTAATACATAAATTTGCTGCTAATTCATCAATTGTTTGATGTTTAAAAAGCTGCTCGGATCTGAACTTCAAATTTGCTTGGTTAGCTTTGGCAGCAATTTGAATCGCATTTACGGAATGTCCTCCCAATTCAAAAAAGTTATCGTGGATACCTATTTGTTCGATACCTAAGATTTCTTGCCAAATATCAGCCAGCAATTGCTCGATTTCTTTTTCAGGAGCAACGTAATCATTAGCTAAATTAGGACGAGCATATTTTGCTTTGGAGGTATTGACTGAAGATAAATTTTTCTCTAGAAGAGCTAATTGCTGTTCCAAATAATTGTTAGAAGTACTCTTCTGAATTAAAGCTTGCAGATATTGTGTCGATACAACAACTTGGGATAGGCTACAGGGCAAAACACGATTAAAAGCATCAACACCTTCTTGAGGCAATATTCCTTTTTTTAGAGTTTCTTCACGACTCTGTTGAATTTCGCTTGGTATTACAGTCTTAACTGTCATCCCTATTTCTTGCCAACCATCCCAATTTATCGATACTGTGAATTGAGAAGATATAGAATTTTTATAGTGAGCATAAGCATCTAGAAAGGCATTGGCTGCACAATAATCTACCTGCCCAGTATCACCTAATATAGAGGTTATGGATGAAAAAAGCACAAAGAAATCCAGATATATACTCTTTAAAACCTCGTCCAATACTAATGTGCCTTTAACTTTTGGTGCTAATACATTGCTTGCCATATCCTGGGTTTTGAGTTGGATAATACCACTACCAGCAATACCAGCCGCATGAAGTACACCATTAATTTGACCAAACTTTTGTAATGCTTGAGCAATTACTGCTTGCATTTCTTGAAAATTAGTCACATCGGCACTTTTGACCTCAACTTCTGCCCCTAATTCTTCAAGCGATCGCACTTTCTGTATCTTATTACTAACAGGATCTTGGCTATCATGATTTACTAACCATTGTTCCCACTCGGAGCGTTCAGGTAGTCCCCCTCGTCCAATTAGTATTAACTTAGCTTTTACTGTCTTTGCTAGATGTTGTGCCAATAGCAAACCAATGTCACCCAGTCCCCCAGTAATTAAGTAAACTCCACTTTCCCTTAACTTAGTTTTGCCTGCAATAGAGTCATCTAAGGGTATAGCTTCAAAGCTTTGAGCCCAACGATGAGATCCACGGTAAGCAATGATCTCATTAGTCTGCTGTAATGTTAATTCAGTTATAAGGTTATCTATGAGTTTCTCTGATAAATGGGTTTGAGCAGAATCTATTACTATATCAACACTACTGCAATTGATGTTTGGATACTCTTGGGGAATTACCTTGCATGGTCCTAAGACTGTAGCCTTCTCTGGACATAAATTTTCATCTCCAGTGACATCATGTAGATTGGTGGTTACGACCATTAGCTTCAAAGAATTGGTAATATCTTGTCTTCCTATTGCTTGTGCTAGAAATAGAAGACTCCAGAAACCCAAATTTTGGGTTTCTTCAAAAAACTGATGCGATGATTCTGTTTGTTCTATCACCTTATAGGAGGGTAAGGTAACGCTCCAAAAGTGAGCGATCGCATTTGGGTTTAAATCCAATCTGCTAAGTTCTGCTAGCAATGTATCATAATCATTACTGGTTTGAGGATTAATTGCGTAAGCGCGATCGCCTAACTTGTTAAAACGCTCTCCAATTACTACGGTTATGACATTATGACCCTGTGATTCCAACTGCTCTACAACTTGCGAACCAACTCCAAGAGTATCAACAAAGACTAAACAACATAGTTTTTGTGATGATTTCGATGGTAAGTGGGGAGAACGCTTCCAGGAAGGAATATAAAACCAGTCGGCAATATTCGGTTTTTTGTGTAATGCCTGTTGTGCTTGCATAGCCAAGTTAGCTTCAGGATTGACATCAATCCAGTAACGCTGACGCTCAAAAGGATATGTTGGTAAAGGGATGCGGACGCGTTGTTCATTGGCATAAAAACCAGACCAATCTACTTCTACCCCTGCCAGCCAAAGGCGACCCAATGTATTCATTAAAAAGGCAATATCTGACTGCTGCTCGTAGGAATGGCGCAGGGTGGGGAGCATCACCAATTTAGCTCTCTCCTCACCTTCTAGACATTGGGATGCGAAACTAATTAATGCTTGACCAGGGCCAACCTCTAATAAAATCGGATTGTCTTTTTGCCATAACTGTTGCACTCCCTGAGCAAAGCGTACTGCTTGACAGAGATGCTTTACCCAATAACTGGGATCTGTTGCTTGCTCTGCTGTAATCCATGTTCCTGTGACGTTAGAAATATAGGGAATTTTCGGGGGTTTCAGGCTAAATGTTTTGACTAAATCGCCAAATGCAGGTGCGATCGCCTCCATCATCACAGAATGGAAAGCGTGAGATGTCTGCAAACGCTTACCAATTAAATTTTTCTCGCCCAGTTGTCGTTCCCATTCTTCCACCGCATCCTTAGCACCTGCAATCACACACAATGATGACCCGTTGATTGCAGACAAGGAAATATTTTCATTCAGGAGGGGCTGTATCTCTTCTTCTGAGAGGGGAACTGCCAGCATCGCCCCTTCTGGCAACTCGTCGATCATTTGGGATCTTCTAGCTACTAAGGTTAAAGCATCTTCTAGAGACAAAACCTCGGCTAGAGTTGCTGCTACATATTCGCCGATGCTGTAGCCAATCATCGCCACAGGACGAATCCCCCACGATATCCACAATTGAGCTAGAGCATATTCAACAACAAATATAGCTGGTTGGGTGAGAACAGTTTGATTTAGTAGAGATGTTGACTGCAATGTCTCTGCATCTGCCTGTTCCTGACCACGACCTAACATTTTTCGCAAATCTAATCCACTTGAAGGGGTATCTTGTTTTTGCTTGCGATTGTCGCTATTTCTATTGGGATACAAGACATCTCGTAAATCCAGACCAAGGAAGGGTTTGAGGATTTCGCAACATTGGTCAACACAACCACTGAATGTTGGCTCATTTTGGTAAAGCTCAAGAGCCATATCAAGATAGTGAGTTCCCAGTCCAGAAAACATAAAGGCAATAGGGCGTTGCTGAGTTTTCTGAGTACTTGTAATAACTCGCCTTGGGTCTTGGAGTGCATTTACAGCATCTTGCACATCTCGACAGACAACCGTGCGCCGGTAGTCGAAAGCCCTGCGCCCAACCTGCAATGTGTAAGCCGCATTGGCAAGGTTTAAATTGGGATGTTCTTGGAAATAGTCAACTAAATTTGCTGTTGCCGCTTCCAGTGCGGAACTGGTTTTGGCAGATAGCATTAATAATTGCCAAGGGCGAGAGGGGGGAGAAGTTTCCACAACCGGGGCTTCTTCGATAATTATATGGACATTTGTTCCCCCTAATCCCAGCGAATTCACTCCCGCACGTCGGGGAGTACCATTACTTTTCCACTCGGTAAGTTGGGTATTAACATAGAAAGGGCTGTTAGCAAAGTCTATCTCTGGGTTAGGTGTTTCAAAGTGCAAACTTGGAGGTATTTGTTTGTGCTTCAGGGCTAGGACGGTTTTGATTAATCCCGTTACCCCAGCCGCAGCGTTCAAATGCCCAATGTTGGTTTTAACCGAACCAATGGAGCAGAAGCCTTTCTTTTGAGTACTTAAGCGGAAAGCTTGTGTTAAAGCAGCAATTTCAATTGGATCTCCTAAAGCTGTTCCGGTTCCATGAGCCTCAATATAAGTAATAGTCTCAGGTTCTACTTCGGCTACTAATTGGGCTGTTCTAATTGCTTTTGCTTGGGTGTCGATGCGGGGTGATGCATAGCTAACCTTTAATGAACCATCATTATTAGTAGCTGAACCTTTGATTACAGCATGAATTGTATCGCGATGTGAGAGAGCATCTTCTAATCGCTTTAATACTACAATGCCGACACCTTCGCCATCAACATAACCCTGTGCATTAGCATCAAATGCACGGCAGTGTCCATCAGGAGACAGTGTTCCCCCTTCATTATATATATATCCAGCTTTTCTTACTGCATCAACGTAAACACCACCAGCTAGAGCCATATCACATTCACCATTTAACAAGCTTTGACAAGCTAAATGGACAGCAACTAAGGATGTTGAACAAGCTGTTTGAACTGTATAACTAGGTCCAGTCAGATTAAGTTTATAAGAAGTACGTGTAGAAAGGAAATCTTTATCACAAGCTATAGCTAGTTGTTCTCCATCTACTGATATAGACTTTAGATTTGAATAAACGTTGAGCGGGTAGGAATATGAGCTAGCTCCTGCGAAAACACCTATTAAAGATTCCTCTATTCCAGATTTATATCCCGCATTCTCTAATGCTTCCCATGCACACTCCAAAAAAATGCGGTGCTGAGGGTCAGTGATTTCTGCTTCTCTGGGATTAAATCCAAAAAAAGAAGCATCAAATAATTCGCCATCTACTACACCACGTGCCTTAATATAATTTGGGGAACTTAGAAGCTCTCTATCTATTCCTGCTTTTAACAGTTCTTCATCGCTGAAAAAAGAGATTGATTCTACGCAGTTTTGAAGATTATTCCAGAATTCATCAGTATTTTTGGCTCCAGGAAATCTTCCTGCTAATCCAATAATTGCTATTTCTGAACCATTAGTAGAAGTTGACGCTGTTGGAATACTCATTGTCTTAATTATTCCTGGAATGTTATCAATACAATTATTTATTCAAACTTGTTGACTGAGCATATGCAACTTGAGGTAAATTGCAGATGACGAAACACCACTTAATCTTAATAAATCTTAGATATTCTCAATAGTTTTGATTTTTTGCAGACGCTTTCTTTGTTGAGCTTTTCCATCTGCAATTTTTTCGGGTATATTAGCCATCATATCATGAGACAGTTGTTTATTTTCGTTCTGTTCCAAAGAATTTGCTAAAGAGTTGATGGTTGGATATCTAAATAGGTCTAGGAGAGACAAGTTTCGTTTGAGCACTTCACGTAACTTGCTATTAACTTGAACTTGAAGCAATGAGTCACCACCAAGTTCAAAGAAATTATCGTAAATACCTATCTCTTGAATTCCCAGGATATTTTGCCAAACTTTGGCAATAGTTGCTTCTAATTCATTTCGAGGTGCTACATAATCATTTTGTAAATTAGGACGTGGATAACTTCTTGTTGAAGCATATTTATCTTCTAAAAATGCTAATCCTTCTTCCAGATTTTCATTATTTGAAAAATCCTGATTTCGTAAAGATTCAACTTTTATCCATTGCTGAATTCTTGCTTGTAAATCTCTAGTAGAAACAAGAATTTGACTCACTTCATTTAGCGTTAACAAACGTTCAAATACTTCTACACCAGCCTTAGAGGTGATCGGATATTTAGACAAATTTGCTTCAATATTTATATCTTGTTTTCCCCCTATTTCCCAATCATCCCAGTTAACACTACTCCAACAGCAAGATTTAGTTTGGTTATGTTTGTGAACATAAGCATCCATAAAAATGTTAGCGGCAGAATAGGAAATAAATCCTAAACCTCCTAAAATAGATGCTAAAGATGAAGTAAATTGACAAAAATCAAGGTCTTGTTGCTGTAAAACTTTTTCTAAAACAAATATTCCAAATACTTTGGAGTCAAATTGCAATTGAGCCAAGCGATAAGAAGTTTCTTCAATAGCGCAATGTGCTTCTTCGCTATTACCTGCTGCATAAATAACGCCGTTAATCGTACCAAAGCGCTCATTTACTATTGCGATCGCTTTTTGCATTTGTTCTTCATTTGCCACATCGGCAGCGATCGCTAAAACCTCAGCACCCAAAGCCTCAATTTCTTGTACTTTGCGAATCTTATGGCTAATGCTATCCTCTTGATCGTGAGTTTCCAACCATTCTTGCCACTGGTCTTTTTCGGGAAGTCCCTTTCGTCCAAGCAGAACCAATTTCGCCTGGACAGTCTTTGCGAGATATTCCGCCAATACTAAACCAACACCTCCGAGTCCACCAGTGATTAGATAAACTCCTTGTTTCCTTAACTTAGTTTTACCAGTAATATTTTCATCTAAACGGATAGGCTCGTATGTTTGAACCCAGCGATGATTTTTGCGATAAGCAATTAAATTGTCAGTTGGCTGTGCTGTAAATTCGGCAAGTAGATAATCAATATGCTTTTGTGATGGCTTATGTCGCGATGCCAGCACAATATCAAAGCAACAGCAGCTAATATTAGGATATTCCTGGGGAATTACTTTGCACGGACTTAATATCGTTGCTTTCTCAGGACACAAAATCTCTGAACCAGTTACATCATGTACATTACTGGTGACAACCATCAGTTTAATCGGCTCAGTGAGATTTTGCTGTCCCAAAGCCTGTGCTAAGAAGACAAGACTGTACAAACCGAGATTTTGATAATCTTCAAAAAACTGACGCTTTAAGTGTATCTGTCCGTCTGGCTCTTGGCGAGTTAAAGTATCGTCAGGTGTGATGGTCCAAAAGTGCGCTATCTGTTGTGGCTTCCAATCCTGCTCTTGCAGTCCTTGGAGTAAAGCATCATAGTCATCTTTTTGTTGGGGATTAATTGTGTATGTATGGTCGTCAAGTCTGGTAAATTGCTCTCCCAGCCCCACTATTACCACATCCTGCCCCTTTTGTCTGAGTTGCTCGGCAATTTCAGAACCAACTCCGTATGTATCTACAAAAACTAACCAGTATGACTTTTGCTCTAGCAATTCTCCCTTTTTGAGAAGCTCAAGTGGCGTAGATTCTTTCCAACGAGGAACGTAGAACCAATCAGCAATATCTGGCTTCCTACCTGAATTGGTCTGAGATATCATTGCTAAAGTAGCATTTCTATTTACCTCAATCCAGTAACGTTGTCGTTCAAAAGGATATGTTGGTAAAGGAATACGATGACGGCGCTCATGAGTGTAAAAACCCGACCAATCTACTTTTACACCAAATAGCCACAGCTTACCTAAACTATTAAGTAAAAATGCCACATCAGACTCTTGCTCTTGAGGGTGGCGAAGTGATGTCAGCACTGGGGATTCTTCTTTTTGATGCTGTTTAACAAAAGTGCTTAACGTTCGTCCTGGCCCTACTTCCAAGAATAACGTTTCGGGTGTTTTCGCTAACTCAATAATTCCTTCGCAAAAACGTACAGGCTGTCTGAGATGTTGTACCCAATAATTAGGATCTGTTGCTTGGGCTGTTGTAATCCAAGTACCGCTGAGGTTGGATATAAAAGGAATTTTTGGGGGATTAAGTTTTAGTTTTTGTAAAAATTGGACGAAGGTTCCAATGATGGGTTCCATCATTTGAGAATGAAAAGCGTGGGAAGTATGCAAACGCCTACAGCTAACACCTATTTGTTGTAGTTCCTGTTGCAATTGCTCTATAGCTTCTGTGCAACCCGATACCACGCAGGAACAAGGTGCATTGCTCGCTGCGAGAGATACTTCCTGCTCTAGCAGTTTTTGTACATCCTTTTCTGGAAGCCCAATCGAGAGCATAGAACCATCAGGCAACTGCTGCATTAGTTTTCCTCGCGTTGCCACTATTGCCAAGGCATCTTCTAAAGAAAAAACTCCAGCCAAAGTGGCAGCTACATATTCTCCTATACTGTGACCAATCATCATCTCAGGGCGTACACCCCATGCCATCCACAACTTGGCTAAAGCATATTCAATTACAAACAGCGCTGGTTGAGTAATTGCTGTTTGTTGCAATTTTTGTGTTGCTTCTTGAGCTTTTTCTTCGTTGGGATAGAGAACTGTACGCAAGTCCAATTCCAACTGAGGTTTGAGCAGTTCGCAGCAGTAATCAACTTGCTCTCTAAATACGGCTTCGGTCTTGTATAATTTCCGACCCATATTTACATATTGCGAACCTTGTCCGGAAAACATAAATACAATCGGGCGGTTACAAGGTTCTTGATAATGTGTGAAAGCTCTTTGAGGGTCTCGCAATGCATTAATTGCGTCTTCCTGATTTTGGCAAACTACCATGCGGCGATGATTCAAATTCCAGCGACCCACTTGTAAGGTGTGAGCAACATCGGCAAGATTTAAATCTGGATGTTCCTGGAGATAATTAGCCAGATTTTCTGTAGCAGTTGAGAGTGCTGTACTTGTCTTGGTTGAAAGTAATAATAACTGCCAAGACCTTGAAGGGCTAGAAGGTTTAAGTATGGGAGCTTCTTCTAAAATTACATGGGCATTTGTTCCACCAAAACCAAAGGAACTAACACCCGCACGGCGAGGAGTACCATTAGTTTTCCACTCAGATAATTTGTTATTTACATAGAAAGGACTGTTCACAAAGTCTATCTGGGGTGATGGTTCTTCAAAGTTTAAGCTAGGCGGGATTTGTTTGTGTTTTAAGGCTAGTACGGTTTTAATCAAACCTGCAACCCCAGCAGTTGAATCTAAATGCCCAATATTGGTTTTCACAGATCCAATACGACAAAAGCCTTTCTTTTGAGTTTTCGCACGGAAAGCCTGCGTTAAAGCAGCTATTTCAATGGGATCGCCTAGTTTAGTACCTGTTCCATGTGCTTCAATGTAGCTAATAGTATCAGGTTCAACTTCAGCCATAACTTGAGCCGCCCTAATTACCTTCGCTTGACCATTTACGCTCGGTGCTGTGTAACTAACTTTATCTGACCCATCGTTGTTAATCGCAGAGCCTTTGATGACCGCATGGATGCAATCTCCATCTGCGATCGCTTCTTCTAAACGTTTGAGAACTACAAGACCCAAACCCTTTCCTTTTACGGTTCCCGCAGCCTTTGCATCAAAAGCACGGCAATGTCCATCGGGAGATTCGATTCCTCCCTCCTGATATAAATAACCATCTGCTGTTGATATTGAAACTCCTCCTGCTAAAGCAATATTACACTCACCACTGAGCAGACTTTGGCAGGCTAAATGTACAGCAATTAATGAACTTGAGCAAGTGGTTTGCACCGCATAACTGGGTCCGTTTAAGTTTAATTTATAAGAAGTAAGTGTAGTAACGTAATCTGGAGAAGTTCCCTTTTCTATCTGTGCATCACCGACAGAGGCTACAATATCGTAATTTGAATAAATGTTAAGTAGATAACTGCCAAGGCTTGTACCAGCATAGACACCAATAGGCTTTTTATATACTTCAGAGCTATAACCGGCATCTTCAAGTGCTTTCCATGAATGCTCCAAGAAAAAACGCAGCGAAGGGTCCATGACTTCAGCTTCTCTGGGACTGAAGTCAAAGAATGAAGCATCAAACAAGTCTATATCTTTGACTACACCCTTTGCTTTTACATAATTTGGGTTGCTTAATAAAGCAGGATCTACACCTAAATTTTTTAATTCTTGGTCGGTGAATATATGTATCGATTCTACACCATCTCGAAGATTTTTCCAGAATTCATCAATATTGTTAGCATCACAAAAACAGCCGCTCATGCCGATAATAGCTATTTCCAAACCAGTTTGATTATTTAAATATGCTGAATTTTCCATAGGTGAGTTGTCCATAAATAATGTTAACTATTGGCCTATTGCTTATTAGCTATTTATTAAACATTCTGTTGTTGATTGCGTAAAAAGCGTTGCTTTAATCTTCTTTTACCAAATTCTAACTCTTCATTTAATTCATTGCTTTGATTTGCGAATACATCATCTTCTTCTTGGTTTAAATACCGAGATATGGAGCTGATAGTTGGATATTTAAAAAGATCAGTTATAGCTAAGTCTGGTTTAAATAGTTCTCGCAGTTTACTGTAGACTTGAAGCACGTTTAAAGAATGACCGCCAAGATCAAAAAAGTTATCTTCAATACCGACTTTTTCTACTTTAAGTATTTTCTGCCATATATCGGTAATTGTAAGTTCCATGTCATTTCGCGGTAACACGTAAACTGTTTCTAATTCTGGACGAAGATTATCTGGTTTAGGCAAAGCTTTACGGTCTATTTTTCCACTTGGCGCTAGAGGTAAATTATCCAGCATCACAAAGGCAGAAGGAACCATGTGGTCAGGTAATTTTTCCTTCAAGAAGCTACGCAGTTCGCTAATACTAGGAGATGGCTCTATCTTTGCAACCACATAGGCAACTAATACTGTGTTATCTACTTCCTCTTGATAAGCCACAACTACATTTTCACGAATATTCGAGTGCTGACCAAGAAATGTCTCTATTTCACCAAGCTCAACCCGGAAGCCACGAATTTTTACCTGATGGTCAATACGTCCGAGAAATTCTATGTTCCCATCGGGAAGCCACCTGCCTAAATCTCCTGTTTTATAAATCAAATCTGCACGATTTTCTGGTAACTTCTTCCTTCCATCTATAAACGGATTCGGAACAAAGCTTAATTTAGTTTTTTCTTCGTTTTTCCAGTAACCAGCACCCACACCAATTCCCGATACACAAATCTCTCCTGGAACACCAATCGGTAATAATTTCATTTGCTCATCCAGAATGTAGAGATTTAAGTTCACTAGCGGTTTTCCAATTGGAATTGTTCGCTGATTTTCTGGTAAAGGCTTGTCAACGATAAACTGGGTAATATCATCAGCAGCTTCGGTCGGGCCATAAGCGTTAACAATTTTGATTTGCGGATATACTTGAAGCCACTTATTTACCCAATTAACCGACACAGGCTCCCCTACAACCATCATCCATTTCAAATGAGGCAATTCTCTTTTGTTATTTGGTAGCCCCGAAGTATATTCAAGCAACCCGCCAAATAATGCAGGTACTAATTCAACAACTGTTATTTCTTCTGATTTGAGTACTTGAAATAGCTTATCAGGAATTGCAACAGTTTCAATATCTACTATTACCGTCCTTCCGCCAATTAATAGCGGTGCCAAAAACTGCCAAACGGAAATATCAGTTGAAGAAGGGGCGCTTTGGAGAAAACAAAATTCCTCGGTCAATTCCAACTCATCGAACTGGGCATAAATGTGATTAACTGCACCATCATGTCTAACTATTGCTCCCTTGGGTAGTCCTGTGGAACCGGAGGTATAGAGCATGTAGGCTGGGTCACTAGCATCGTTTATTTGTTCTAAGTTGTCCTCGGGAAGGTTAATAAAACCAAGTTGATCGTATATTGTTAGTTCCTGGTTATGAGTTAGTTGTACGCTTTCGGGAATAACCCCGTCTAAACAAATAATAGATTTTAATTGAAAAGAGTTATCTATTAATTCTGTCAAAACAGTTAACAAGGAAGTATCAGTTAAAAGAAACTTAACTTCACTATTAGATAACATATATTCAATTCTATTTGACGGATAAGTACTGTCAATCGGTACGTAAGCACCACCAGCCTTATATATAGCCAGAATAGCGATAAGAAAATTTATATCACGGTCTTTAAATATGCCTACAAACTCACCTTTCCTGATTCCTAGCTTACGCAAAATTACAGCTAGCTGGTTAGCTTTTTCATTTAACTCTTGATAAGTTAATTTCGTACCTCCATCAACTACTGCTATATTGTTAGGGGTTTTATATACCTGTTGCTCGAATAACTGATTTATTGTCTTATCGACTGGATATTCTTCATAGTTATTATTGTACTGTTTCAATAATCGGTGTTTATCAGCTTCTTTCAAAAAAAGAATATCTGACATTTTAGTGTTCACATTATTGATAATATTATCAAGAACATTAGTATAGTATCTGCTGAATAATTTGATATTATCATTTTGAAAAAGATTTTCACTGTACTCTATACTAGCACTAATAAATTCATCATTAATTGAAAAAGAAAATGTAATATCATTGTTGAGATAATTTAAATCATTTTTATTATGAATATTTTCTAGTAAAACCACTATGTCAAAAAGTGGACAACGATTAGAGTTTGTCGGTATCTCCAATAACTGAATTAACTCATCAAAATTGCAGTTTTGATTGTTAAAAGCATCTAAGATTGCGTCTTTGACTTGAAACAGATAATTTTTGAATGATAGTTGAGGTGTTACCTGAGTAAGCAAGGGAATAACTTTGCGATTTAAATCATTTGTAGCAATCTCTTCATATACAGGTATCCCAACAAGAATATCGTTATTTCTAGTATATTTTTGCAGCAATATATTCAATGCAGACACCAGTATCCAGTAAGTTGAAAAATAAGAACCTTTAGTTAGCTTAATGATTGCTTGAGATAAATCATTTGATAAATCGAAACAAAATAGTTTGCTTCTATCACTAAACAGTATAGGTCTGAGATAATCCAGCCTTAAATTTGTTTCTGGTAATTCTCCTGATAATTTATTTATATAATAAATTTTTTGTGACAATAATTCATCCGAGTGTAAATGCATAATCATTACTTTCCTTGATAACAAAATAACTTACAAAAGTTATAGATAAAACTCAATCTTTGATAACTAGTAATTTTTCATTTGTGATATTGACTTCTCAACTGTTATAATAATCATTTAATTTATTGTATCAAAATTTAATGACATTTCTTTTTCTAACGCTAATAATTTAATATGGGTTTTTTGCTCTGTAAGCAACAATAACTCCTTAATACGTACTTTAGGATTCTTCACCATACCTTCGAGCAATATTTTTAAATGCTCCAATATATTAATGATTGTTGCAGCATCAAAGCGGCGAAAATCATAATTAATTCCAATCGTCAGTTCTGAGCCAGGATAGCCAACTATATTTAGAGGATAGTTTGTTTTATAATAGGTAGTTTGCTCAGAGATGTTTAGACTCCCCCATTCTTGCAGAAACTTACCTGTTTTTTGGTTCTCGAACACCACAAAGCTCTCAAACAATGGTACATTACCCGGTACTTTACTGCACTTTTGAATATCTACCAGTGGAGAATACTCATACTCTCGAATTTCTATCAATTGAGTTTGTAATTGCTGAAGCCAAGATAATAAATACTCGTCGAAATCTATCTTGATGTGTACTGGTAAGGTATTAACCATTTCCCCTACCATTGACTCCGATCGCTCTAAATCTACTGGACGACCAGAAGTAGTACAGCCATAAATTACTTCATTTTTGCCACTGTAACGACTAAGGAGTATAGCCCAAGCTCCCTGAACTAATGTATTCATAGTCAGGTGATGCTGTCTTGCTAATGAATTTAGATTCTTTGTAGTTGCTTCTGATAGACTGATTTGTATATCCTCATAGCGTTCTTCTAAATTAGACAATTTGTTTGAGTATAAGTTAGTTAGGGGAGTAGGCTCTTTTACTCCATTTAGTTGTTGTCGCCAAAACTCCTCTGCTTTGGATAAATCCTGCTGTTTCAACCATTTAATGTAGTCTTTAAAGCAACTGCCATCTGCTAAGGGTGCATCTTGACCCCGACAATATGCTTCATAAATTTCAATCACATCATTTAATACCAATGGATATGACCAACCATCTAGAATGATCAGGTTGCTACTCCAAACAAGATAGTAAGCGTGTTCTTGAATCTGGATTATAGCCACACGCATTAGAGGTGCTTGGGAAAAATCAAAACGCCGCAAGCGATCGCTGTCGATAAAAGATTTTAAACGCTCTTGTTGTTCTAATGAATTGAGTTCCTGCCAATCCTGGTACTCTACAGGTACTTCTACTTGCTGATGCACAACTTGTAATGGTTTATCTAATTCTTCCCAATAGAAGCTGGTACGCAAGATTGTGTGTCGGCTTGTGACTTGCTGCCAAGCGTATTTAAAAGCAGCAAGATTCAGATTGCCACTAAAAGTGTAGACAAACTGCATATGGTATAGTCCCATTTCCGGGGCGTGCAAACCATGAAAGAGAATACCATGCTGTATTGGAGATAGTGGGTATATATCTTGGATATTTTCTCTCATTTTATTTTATTACTCCTTGAGTTGATTTTTCCCAAAAACCGTTCAAGGTCTTGTTGGTTTAAGTCTGCTTCTGGAAAGTCAAATTGTATTGGTGTAAGAGAGACTAAATCTGTGATGAGTCCTTGTTCAGCTTTGTTTACCTTTCTTATAACTGCTACAGGTGCTAAATCAGCAACTGTTTGATGTTGAAATAACTGTTTAACGGTCAGTTGTAAACCAGCTTTGTTGGCTCTAGTGATAACTACAATACCAAGGATAGAATCCCCACCTAACTCAAAAAAGTTATCCAAAATACCCACTTGTTTTACACCAAGCACTTCTGTCCAAATTTCAGTCAGCTTGGCTTCTACAGAATTACGAGGTGGTACTAGCTCTTTGTCTAATTCTGGTCTTGCTGTATCAGGTGCGGGTAGTGCTTTACGATTAACCTTGCCATTAGGTGTTAGTGGTAACGTCTCCAATATGACAAAAGCTGTTGGAACCATGTAGTTTGGCAACTTTGATTTCAGAAAGCTACGTAGTTCAGTAATTGTTAGTGTTTGATCTTTCTGAGGAACTATATATGCAACTAGTCGTTGAGAATCTGCTGAATCTGAGCGTACTACAACTACTGTTTCTTGTACTCTTGCGTCTTGTGTAATGAGCGTTTCAATTTCTCCAAGTTCAATGCGGAAACCACGTACTTTAACTTGGTTATCAATCCGACCAATGTACTCTATTTCTCCATTTGGCAGATAACGTGCCAAGTCTCCTGTTTTATACAAACGTGTAGTTTCTTTACTAAATGGGTTGGGTATAAATTTCTCTGCTGTTAGGTCAGGGCGCTTGAAATAGCCTCGTGCAACACCATCTCCACCGATATGCAATTCCCCTGCTACACCAATAGGAACTAACTGGCTGTATTGGTCTAGGATGTAAAGTTGTGTGTTGGCGATCGGGTGACTAATTGGTACAATCTTACCATCAGTTTTTATTTGAGATGCTGCTGACCAAATGGTGGTTTCTGTGGGGCCGTACATATTCCACAAAGAGGCACACCGATGCAATAATTGATTAGCTAAGTGTCCAGGTAAAGCTTCTCCACCACAGAGAATTTTTAATTGATGATTTCCACTCCAGCCTGCTGTTAGAAGTAGTTGCCAAGTAGCTGGTGTGGCTTGCATAACTGTAGCTTTTGAGTCTATCAGTTTTGCTGACAACTGCGTTCCATCGGAGGCGATTTCTCGACTGGCGACTACCAAGCGAGCACCTACTATGATTGGTAAGAAAAGTTCTAGCGCAGCAATATCAAAGGATATAGTGGTGAGTGCTAGTAAGGTATCTTCCTCAGTTAAACCTGGGGTTTGCCTCATTGAGTACAAAAAGTTGCTCAAAGTGCTGTGGGGGATTTGTACGCCTTTAGGTTTGCCTGTTGAACCAGAGGTGTAGATGACATAAGCTAGGTTATTAATACTTAGTTCAGAGAATAAATTTTCCTTGCTTTGTTGGGCAATGCTCTGCCAGTCGGTATCTAAACAAATGACTTGCGCTTTGTGTTGGGGTATTGTCTCCACAAACGACGCTTGAGTGAGCAACACTGGCGCTTGAGTATCTTCTAGTATACAAACTATGCGTTCTTGAGGATAACTAGGGTCTAATGGTATATATGCACCACCTGCTTTGAGGATGGCTAATAGTCCGATTACCATATCAAGCGATCGCTCTACACAAATGCCCACCAATACCTCTGGTTTCACCCCCAACTGTTGCAAATAGTGTGCTAATTGATTTGCTCTAGCATTTAGTTCCCAATAAGTTAGTTGTTCATCCTCAAACACAACTGCTATTGCATCAGGTGTGCGTTCTACCTGCGCTTCAAACAATTGATGAATGCATTGCTGTTGAGGATATTCAACCTCAGTGTTATTCCACTCCAGTAATTGCTGATTTAACTCATCAGTCGTTAATATTGGTAAATCTGATAATTTTGCTTGTGGATTTGCTACAATCCCCTGTAGCAAAGTCCGGAAATGCTCTATTATCCGAGTAATAGTTTCAGCATCAAACAAATCAGTGTTGTATTCTAATAACCCCCTCAATTCTGATGCATCCACTATGTGCAAAGTTAAATCAAACCTAGCAGTTTGAGTATGAGTAGGCAGCCAATTCAAAGTTAAATCAGGTAGTGTCAATTGCTTTTGGGTGTCTTCTTGCCAAGCAAACATCACCTGAAACAATGGCATCTGACTGAGATTTCTATCCGGTTGCAGTTCTTCCACTAATTGCTCAAAAGGGATATCTGCATGGGCATATGCACCCACGCACACCTGGCGCACTCGATTCAGCAATTCCAAAAAACTGGGATTACCACCAAGATGAGTCCGTAGCACAAGGGTATTGACAAAAAAGCCAATCAGCCCTTGAATTTGACCTTGGTTGCGGTTAGCAACTGGGGAGCCAACGCAGATATCTTCTTGCTCTGTATAGCGATAAAGCAAAGCTTGGAAGGCTGCCAGCAGAGTCATAAATAGAGTTACCCCTTCGGCGTTGCTCAAATCCCTGAGCATATCAGTTAAGCTCGCTGATAGCTCAAAAGAAGCTACTGCGCCTCGGAAGCTTTGAACTGGCGGTCTGGGACGATCTGTGGGTAGGGCTAAGGTTGCTGCACCTGCCAACTGTTGTTTCCAATAATCAAGCTGCGTCTTTTGTAATTCCCCTTGCAACCATTGACGCTGCCAAATTCCAAAGTCGGCGTACTGAATGGGTTGTTCAGGAAGAGGAGATATTTTATTTGTAGAAAAGGCTTCATAAAGTACAACTAATTCACGGATGAGTACTCCTATAGACCAGCCATCAACAACAATATGGTGAATCGCAAACACCAATAAGTATTCTTCTACATCTATTTGCAGCAACACAACTTGCAGCAAGGGAACAGTTGTTAAGTCAAAGGGTTTTTGAGCTATTTCTGTTGTTAACTGCTCGATTTGTGCTTGTCGTTCAACTTCTGGCATCAAGTCCAATTTCACCACTGGCAACTTTACCGTTACAGCGGGATGAATCACCTGAACTGCTTGTTCTTCAACTATTTCAAAAGAAGTACGTAAAGCTTCATGGCGTTGCACAATTTCGTTGAAACTTTTTTCTAAAGCATCGACGTTTAGCGCACCCAAGAGTTGTACACACGCTAGTTCACTGTAATAAGGATTGTCGGGGTCTAATTGATGGAGAAACCACAGGCGTTGTTGAGCAAAAGATAGGGGAGCAGGACTGATTTGGGAACGTTTAGGAATGACTTCTAATTGAGATTCAACTTCACCCCGCAGCCGTTTTTCGAGGAGCGATCGCTGAGTGGATGAAAGTTTTGACCGTCGTTGTAAAAGTTTATCTTTTGTGTTGTCCATAATGCCCCTATCAAGCTACAAGCACTTCTAATTGAGAATTTTGACGTTTACATATTCAGGCAAGGGTTGAATGCGTGTGAGGTCATTTTCTAAAATTTGCAAATTTCCCTCCTTGGCAATTTCTTGGAAGCCTGCAAACTTGTAAGA
Organism: Nostoc favosum CHAB5714; assembly: GCF_020829495.1. Taxonomy (GTDB): domain Bacteria; phylum Cyanobacteriota; class Cyanobacteriia; order Cyanobacteriales; family Nostocaceae; genus Nostoc; species Nostoc favosum. The sequence continues at coordinate 49,533 of NZ_JAIVFQ010000034.1, forward strand.
GACGTACATCATTCTGTTGCGATCGTTGGAAAGAAACTCAGAACGCAGACGAACATTGTTATTTTTAGCCAATGTCATAATATAGTTCAGCATAATTGTGCCGACACCTCTAGACATCACACGACAAGACATCAACAAAAGTTTTATAGTCCATATTAATTCTTGGCATTCCACAAGAATTAAGCCAATTTTACCGTAACTACCGTACTTATCATCCAAACTTGCAATTAAAAGTTTATGCTTGTCTGATTGCCGAAAATGATTTAGTTCGTTATATGAGTATGTATAGCCAGTTGTATTAAGCTGGTTGGTTCTGACTGTTAATTCTTCGGCTCTTTGCAAATCCTCTTCTTGGGCAGAAGAGATAGTAAAAGTCATATTGAGTGTAGCTAAAAATTCTTCTTGAGTGCCAACAAACTTTGTTTCAGAATTATTTCTAACTATATCACTAATATACATTAATCGTCTTATTTTTGAATCTTTCGTAATAAAACGAGGATTCATTTCTGGCATATCTAGCAAATCTGCTAGTTGAGCCACATTAATACAAAAAACTTCAGGCAGTGAAAAATTGACTTCTTCCAGTTCAAATAATTGGTCATCTATAAAAGCAAATGTATCAATACCCAGGTTGAGGGACTGAGCAATTTCCTGAATAGAACTAGATTTGGAGTTCCAGTTTATTTGGGGATAAAGAAAATATTCGTGCAATTCAAACTCTTGGAGTTGTGCCATTGCTTTGGCGGCATCATTTTTACTAGCGATAGATTGTAAAATGCCACGACTATCCAATATTTTGATAATCTCGACTACCTCGTTTCGCAAAGAAACGCGATTATCTTCCAACAACACACCATCCCAAAGCGTATTATCCAAATCCCAAACCACACATTTAATAGCTTTTTGAGCAGCTTGTTTATTATTTAAAACTTCAGCTTTAGTACTACTCATGTTTTCACATCCTTGCCAATATTTTTTGAGGCACAGTAGGAGTAGATTGTGACATATACTCCTGATAACCGTAATCAGCAATGGTTATCTGTTGTATTTGCGTGCTTCCTTCAATTATTTCCATGATTTTGGCATCTCGCAAATATCGAGCAACAGAATATTCACTTGTGCAACCATTGGCACCGTGGATTTGTACAGCATCATTGGCAATTTTGGTTGTGGTTGTAGAGGCGAAATATTTAGCAATTGAAGTCTCCATTATGGAAGTAGGATCGCCAATTTGTTTAAGATAGCCAGCTTGATAGCACAATAACCTTGCTGCTTTTACATTAGCTATCATTTCAGTGATCATTTGTCGAATCAATTGGTGTTCTTTAAGATAAACACCAAACTGTTGTCGTTCACTTGTATATTGAATACAAGCTTCTAGACAAGCTTGAGCAATACCAACAGAACCCCACGCTACACTATATCTTCCATAATCTAGTGCAGAAGAAGCAACATAAGAGAAACCGAAACCTAACTTGCCTACTAAATTTTCTTGGGGAATTCGACAATCTTGAAAATGTAATTCTGCTAACATGGAAGCTCTAACACCCAAGATCCCAGAAATGGGTTTTATTGAAAGTCCTGGGCTATTGTTTTCCACTAAAAAAGCAGAGGGTTTACCCGAACATTGGGCAAATACTAAAAAAACATCTGCAATTTGTCCGTAGGTAATCCACTTTTTCTGCCCATTTAAGATATAAGAATCACCCGAAAGTGTCGCCGTGGTTTCTATACTTTTGGCATCGCTACCCACGTTAGGTTCGCTTAAGGCGAAAGCAGCTACCACTTCACCAGATGCTAACTTGGGAAGCCAATACTCTTTTTGAGATTTATTACCCCATTTACACAAAGCATAACTAACCATACTGTGAACAGTGAGCAAGCTTCGTAGCGAAGAACATCCCCGGCCAATTTCTTCATTCAGCAGCCCATAGGTAATAATATCTATACTTTTCCCACCAAAATCCTTAGGTAATATCGCACCTAAATATCCCTGATGAGCGAACTTTTCAATAAGTTTGGGAGGAGTATACTCTTCTTGGTCGTAGTGATTTGCGTCAGGAACAATCTCTTCGTTGACGAAAGTTCTAAATTCAGCTTGAGCGTTTTTTTGTTGAGCAGTCAATTCAACTTTCATTTTTTGACTTCCATATACAAATATTCATCAATGTCAATAATTTATGCTGGCGTCACTACATTTGTTTTGCTTTCTACTAAACGAGTCATCGCATTTATTGTTTTAAAATTCGCAAAATCTAAATCTTCATTTTCAATAGTAATTTTAAATTCTTGTTCAATGAATAAAACAAGTTGCATGGCAAACATAGAATTAACAAAACCAAGAGCGAAGATATCTTCATCTAGCTGTAAGTCATGGTTACGAAAAAAACGTGAGAGAAATTCTTGAATTTTTGCTTGAGTTTGTTGCATTTTTAATTTACCTGATTCTAATTGACTTCAAGATACTACATTATAAGTATAAAAACCCTGTCCACTCTTGCGGCCATGCAATCCTGCATCTACCATTTTTTTCAGCATTGGGCAAGGTCTGTATTTGCTATCATTGAAACTTTCATACAAGACTTCGATGGAGAAAAGAATTGTATCTAATCCAATTAAGTCAGCAGTTTCCAAAGGCCCCATTTTGTGACCAAAACAATTTTTGAAAATTCTATCCACTTGTTCAATTGAAGCAACTTGATCTTGTAGCAAGAAAATAGCTTCATTTATCGTCAACATGAGAACTCGGTTGGAAACAAATCCAGGTGAATCATTGACAAGGATGCTTTCTTTACCCATCTGTGACAACAATTCTTTAGCTGTCGAAATTGTTTCATCAGATGTGTGATATCCACGAATCATTTCCACCATCGGCTTCATTGGTACCGGGTTCATGAAGTGCATTCCAATAACTTTGTCAGCACGTTTAGTAACTGAAGCAATACGAGTAATGGAAATGGCAGAAGTATTGGCTGCAAATATGGTACTTTCAGGACAAATAGCATCAAGCTGGGCGTATATCCCTTTTTTAATATCCCATTTTTCCGTGGCATTTTCAATCACAAATTCTGCTGATTCCAGAAATTGATAATTGGTAGAAAATTTAATTTTATGCAGAATATTCTCGGAATTTTCTACTTTTTCATTTTTATTGAAAAATCCTTGAAAACGAATATTTTTTTTGATTTGTGCATTAGCACGTTCCAAGATTTCTTCGGAAATATCTATGAGAATTACTTGATGACCACTTTGTGCTAGGTTTTGGGCTAACCCAATTCCCATTACACCTGCTCCAACTACACCGACAACTTGAATTTTCATGATTTTTATCCTGAACTGACCTAATTTGACAATTGCACATTAAGAGTTTTATCTCTTTCCCAATTGCCAGATAATTGCTCTATTTCTTCTATGAGAATTTCTTCAATTACTAAAGCTAACTCATCTACAGTGGGTGCTTCAAAGAGAGAACGAACAGGTAGTTCTACTTGGAAATGTTTGCGAACCTGAGAAATAAGTACAGTTCCAGTGAGAGAGTCACCACCTAATGCAAAGAAGTTATCATGAATACCGATTGGCTCAATACCTAGTAACTCTTGAAAAATATCAGCCAGTCTAGATTCTACATCGCTACTAGGAGCGACATAAGCATTCTTTAAATTTGGTCTGGAGTGGCGAGAAGATAAATTGACTTGTTGAACATAATTTTTCTCTTGTAAAGATTCTAGCTTAATCCATTGGTTAATTCTAGATTGTAAGTTACCAGTTGAGACAACTATTTGATGATATTGACTCCCCAATAGAATACGTTCAAGGGCATTAATACCTTCTTGGGGCTGGATGGCGAATTCTGCCAAACTTGTACTAGCAAATATTTGTTGTTTGTCTGTTGGAAATTGCCATCCATCCCAGTTAATGCTCATCCAAGGAATAGGATTTTTCTGATTGTGCTGGTACGCAAAAGTATCGATGAAAAGACTTGCTGCTGAGTAACTAACAGAACCTAATCCTCCTAAAACAGAGGTTAAGGAAGACATCAATAAACAAAAGTCAAGTTTTTGGGATTGCAAAGCTTCTTCTAATATTAAGAGTTTTTGTCTCTTTTGTTGAAATTGCTGTTCCCAGTTTTTTGGATCTATTTCTGGAATAGAGGTGAATAATTTCTCTAGAGGTATCTTCACTGTGTGAAATACGCCGTTGAGTTGACCAAGTTGTTCTTCGGTTTGAATAATAGCACTTTGCATCTGTGCTAAATTTACCACATCAATACTTTTAATTGAAACTTCTGCACCCAGCTTTTCTAGTTCCTGCACTTTTTGAATCTTGCGGCTGATGTTATCTTGCTCATCGTGAGTTTTCAGCCACTCTTCCCACTCCTCTCGGTTGGGAAAATCTTCTGCTTCTAAAATTAGGAGTTTTGCTTGTAGTGTCTTTGCTAAATGTTCAGCTACCACAAGTCCTATGTCTTCAATTCCACCAGTAATTAAGTAGACTCCTTTTTCTTTTAACTTTGGTGTTTCAGGGATATTTGCATCTAATTGCACAGATTCAAAAGTTTGTATCCAACGTTCCAAACCACGGTAAGCAATCACTGAATCAGAAGAATTGGCTTTGAGTTCCGTTAGTAGTTTGCTGATAAATTTCTCTTGTTGCCAATTTTCTGATAAGGGAATAATAACATCAATGCTGCGACATTTAATATTTGAATATTCTTGGGGTATGACTTTAACAAGTCCAAGTAATGTTGCTTTTTCTGGACAGAGATTTTCGACTCCAGTGACAGCTTGCATGTTGTTGGAAATGACTGCAAGTTGTAACTCATCGGTAAAGTTCTGTTTTCCTAGCGCTTGTGCCAAAAACAGCAAACTTTGGAATCCTTGGGCTGTGTTAAAATCTACAAGTTCTGACTGTGTGACACTCCACAGATGAATAATTCTGTTTGGTACGAAATTTTGGGTGTGAAGTTCGTGAATCAGAGTGTTGTAATCATCCCTTTGTTGAGGGTCTATTGTATATGTACACCTACCAAGGTGTTCTTTTGAAGATTCGCTAAATTGCTCCCCAATTTTGACAGTAATTACCTCATGACCTTCAAGTTCGAGTCGCTTGACAATTTGAGCGCCTAACCCATAGTCATCTACAAATACCAACCAGCGTTCTGCTTGTTTGACGTTTGACTGTGGTGGTAGTGAACGTTTCCAGGAAGGAATGTAGAACCAGTCAGCAATGTTGGGCTTTTTGCCAAATGAAACTTCATGCGTCTTGTCTGGTTTTTGTTCGTGAAGTAATGCTGTAAATGCTGCTGGTACTTCGCGTGTTGTTTGCGTAGTAGCCTGAGCGACAATTATGTGGTCTGTGAAAGGTGCGAATTCTGAGAAAGCTGTCACCTGTAAAAAACCATGAGATTTGAGTTCTTGTTGCCATTTCTCCTTAGATAAAAAGGGATTGCACATATTACCATCGCCATCTGCATCTTCTATCGGATTCATCAGTAGCGCGTCAATGAACTCAAATTCTAACCTGGGTTGAGTTGTTTCCCAAAATAGAAGTAAACCTCCAGGAGCGAGTAAAGAGCGAATGCGATCAAGAGTTTCTCCAATATTTTGAGCGACGTGCAGCACCTGGAAAGCTACAATTACATCAAAGCTGTGGCTTGAGTATCCTTGTTCTTGTAGCGATCGCTCAAGGTCTAGTAACCGATATTCGATAAATGGATAATCGCTAAACTTCTTTTTGGCTGCATTCAGGAAAAAACCTCCCACATCAGTAAAGGTATAATTAGTTTTTTCTGATGGCAGTATGGGTAATAACTCTGCCGTGCCTGTACCAGTTCCAGCGCCAAGTTCCAAAATTCTCAGATTGACTTGAGGAGGTAATGCTTTTAACACCTGTTCTAAGCATACCCGCATGATTGAGTTGTAATATTTATTTTCAGGGGATTGTTGAACTGAAAATTCTCCTGACTTTAATAAGGTAGAAACATGAAACTCCAGTGGTTCTTTTTTCCCAGTCAGCAGAGCTACCATATTTTCGCCATATAGTTGCAGCAAATCTATTTGTTGCAGTGTGTCTGCCCATTTAGCTCTGACTTCTACCAAAAGCTCACTCACAAAGTCTGTTGATATTGGAATAAAATTAGTAAATAGCTCTTGTTCTCGATTTAACTGGCCTTGCTCTACCAATATTTCCAGCCATCGACTTAACAATTCTTTATAAGTAGAAATAATCTGACATTGGTCAAATAATTCTTCCGAAGAATACTTTTTATTGGGATTACTAAAAGCTCCTAAACGTGTTAATGCAAGATTAATATAAGCAATACATAAACGGTCTAAACATTCTCTTTTCTGTTGAGAAATCTGCTGATCAAATTCCAACGCCCCTGCACTAGCTTGAATTTGACCAGCTTCTACCAGAGATTGCCAAAGCTCTGATACTGTTAATTTGGGTTGGAAAATTGTTTGTACAGATGATAATTTTTGCGGTTCAATCCAATATCTTTGTCGCTCAAAGGGATATGTTGGCAAGGGAAGGCGATGTCGGCGCTCATGGGCATAAAATCCCGACCAATCTACCTTGACTCCTTCAAGCCACAGATGTCCTAATGTGTTGAGGATGAAAGCAACGTCAGACTGGCGATCGTATGCATAACGCAAGGAAGATAATATTGCTTTGTTAGCATCACCAACATTATCTAAACATTGCATCGCCAAGCTGCTTAATGCTTGTCCTGGCCCTATCTCCAACAAAATAGGACTGTGTTGTGTCCACAACTGATTTATTCCATCGGCAAAACGCACGGCTTGGCATAGATGCTGTGTCCAGTAGCCGGGATTTGTGGCTTGCTCTGCTGTAATCCAAGTTCCGGTAACATTTGATAAATAAGGAATTTGTGGTGGTTTGAGATTGATAGTTTGCACCAGTGCGGTGAAAGAATCAGCGATCGCCTCCATCATGTAAGAATGAAAGGCATGAGAAGTCTGCAATTGCCGACAGGCTAACCCCTTAGCACTCAATTCACGTGCCAATTCCTCTACAGCCTGTGTAGTTCCAGCAAGCACACATTGAGATGATCCATTAACTGCTGACAAGGAAAGGTTTTCATTCAAGAAAGGTTGCACTTCTTCTTCTGTTAAGGGAACCGCTAGCATTGCTCCCCCTGGCAACTCTTGAATCATTTGCGCTCTTTTGGCAACAAGAGTAATCGCATCTTCTAGAGACAATACTCCAGCTATTGTTGCTGCGGTATATTCACCGATGCTGTAACCAATCATTGCTACTGGACGAATGCCCCAGGATATCCATAATTGAGCTAAAGCATACTCAATGGCAAACAGTGCTGGCTGAGTGAGATAGGTTTGATTTAATTTTTGGGCGGCGGGATCTGGTGATTGGGAATCGCGACCAAGCATTTGGCGTAAATCGATACCCGATTTTTCTTTTGTTGCTTCTTGCTTGGCACAGGAAGGAGGATAAATAACTTCTTTGAGATTAAGACCCAACAGAGGTTGAAACAAGGAGCAACAGCGATCCAGATGTTCGCGGAAAGTTGGTTCAAATTGGTATAATTCAGAACCCATATTTACATAATGAGTTCCCAAACCAGTGAACATAAAGGCTACTGGGCGCTCATTCATGTCCTGAGTGCTAGTGAGGACTCGTTTGGGATTTTGGAAAGCTGCGATCGCATCTTGAGTATCTTGACAAACAACTGTCCGCCGATGGCTCAAACCATGTCGCCCGACTTGCAATGTATAAGCGACATCTGCAAGATTGAGTTCTGGGTGCTGTTGCAGGTGATTAACCAAATTTGTAGTCGCCGTCTCTAAAGCAGAGTCAGTTTTGGCAGAAACTACCAGCAATTGATACTTTCTCCCCTGCTCCCCTGCTCCCCTGCTCCCCTGCTCCACTTCAGGCGCTTCTTCTAAAACAACATGAGCATTAGTCCCCCCAAGACCAAAAGAACTGACTCCAGCGCGGCGTGGTGTCCCGTTTGTTTCCCATGCAGATAGTTGAGTATTAACGTAAAAAGGGCTGTTGGCAAAGTCTATTTCGGGATTGGGTTCTTCAAAATACAAGCTGGGTGGTATTTGTTGATGCTTTAAAGCCAAAGCTGTTTTAATTAAGCTCGTCACCCCAGCAGCAGTATTCAGATGGCTAACATTGGGTTTGACGGAACCGATCGCACAAAAACCCTTTTTACTAGTTCCGGCACGAAACACTTTATCTAGCGCTCGAATTTCGATTGGGTCGCCCAAGGCTGTACCAGTGCCATGAGTTTCAATGTAGGTAATGGTATCAGGATCAAAGGAGGCGATCGCTTGAGCTTGAGCAATGACTTCTGCTTGACCTGCAACACTTGGTGCTGTGTAGCTGACTTTCACTGCACCATCATTATTAATAGCTGAACCTTTAATTACCCCATAAATATAGTCGCCATCTGCTACAGCATCCTCTAATCTCTTCAAGACCACAATCCCCACGCCTCTGCCAAAAGGCCCGCCTTGGGCCTTAGCATCAAAGCTACGAGTGTGACCATCAGCAGAAGCGATTCCTCCAGTTTGATAGAAATAACCTTCTACTTGGGGAGTTTGGATAGCGATACCACCAGCCAGCGCCATATCGCACTGATAACTTAGCAGTCCTCGGCACGCCAGATGAACAGCTACTAGGGAAGTAGAACAAGTTGTACCAACGCTAAGGCTTGGCCCTTTGAGATTCAACTTATAGGAAATTCGTGTACATAAAGTATCCTTATCATTGCCAAGAGCAATTTGCATTCTTAGCGATTTCAAAAGGTCAGGATGTGAAGCAAGATTGTTGAGCAAATAAGTACTGAGGTTAGCACCAGCATATACACCCGTTAGGTTGTTATCTGCTTTTGGGTCATAACCAGCATTTTCTAAAGCTTCCCATGCACACTCTAAAAAAATTCGCTGTTGAGGGTCAATAATTTCGGCTTCTCTAGGAGAGTAGCCAAAGAATGAAGCGTCAAACATCTCGATATCTTTTAGCACAAACCCTGCTTTCACATAGTTAGGGTCTTGCAAAGAAGCTGCATCTACGCCTTGTGCCATTAAATCTTCATCATTGAAGAGTGAAATAGACTCCACACCATCACACAAATTCTGCCAAAACTGAGCTACGCTTTTGGCTCCAGGAAACCGACCTGCTGTACCAATGATAGCTATGCCTTTCAACCCATTATTCATAATACTTTCCTTCTTTGCTTCATCAGCTGCATTTCTTCAGCGATCGCCGCTTCTTGCCTCTTGGCACGCTCTTGCGCTTGCTCAAAGATTGGTTGTTCATTTTGTGTTTGGCTAAGATATCCTGCCAAAGCATTGATAGTGGGATATTCAAATAATTCCGATGTGGAAACGTTGCAATTAAAGGCAGCTTGCAGTCTGCTCCGCACCTGCACCATTAGGAGGGAATCACCCCCCAACTCAAAGAAGTTGTCGTAAATACCTACTTGTTCTGTCCCAATAAGTTCTTGCCAAATAACAGCAATTCTTTGCTCGATTTCATTTTTGGGAGCAACATAAGGATTTTGTAAATTAGGTCGGGGATGGAGTAATAATGAATTGGCTTTTTGGCTAACTGTTTTTGTCTGAAACGATTCCAAATTAATCCATTGATTAATTCTAGTTTGTAATTCTCCAGTGGATACAACAATCTGATTACTTTGACTCCAATTCAAAATTCTTTGAAAAGCTTCTGTCCCCTCATTGAGTTTGATTGCCAAATCTGCTAAACCAGTGGCAAAGTATGATTCACTTTGTTTGTTTTCTTTTACAGTTTGCCAAGCATCCCAGTTTACACTTGTCCACGGTATTGCATTATTTTGGTTATGTCGGTGAACAAAAGCATCCATAAAAATATTAACAGCAGAGTAAGTAATAAATCCTAATCCTCCTAAAACTGAGGATAAAGAAGACAATAGTACACAAAAATCAATATTTTGATTTTTTAGGACTTTTTCTAAAACAAACAGTCCGTACACTTTGGGCTGAAATTGATGTTTGCAATCAATCTGACTTGTTTGCTCAATAAATGAAAACGACTTCTCTTCAGTAATGCCAGCAGCGTGGATGACACCATTAAGCTTACCAAAAAGCGATTCACCTTGTGCGATCGCGTCTTCCATTTGCTCAATGCTGGCTACATTAGCACTGACTGCCAATACTTCAGCACCTAGCGCTTCCAGTTCTTGGATTTTCTGAATTTTTCTATTAATGTTATTGTGTTCATCATGAGTATTTAGCCATTGCTGCCACTCGTGTTTCGGAGGAATTTTTGAACGTCCTATCAAGAGGAGTTTAGCTTGTACTGTCTTTGCTAGATGCTCCGCTAAAGCAAGTCCAATTCCTCCAAGTCCACCAGTTATTAGATAAACTCCTTTTTCTTTTAATCTTGGTGTCTCTACCTTAGTTTCATTTAATTGAATCGGCTCAAAAGTTTGCACCCAACGATTACCACCACGGTAAGCAATCACTGAGTCAAAGGTAGGGTTTGTAAGTTCCTTCAATAGATAATTTGTCAGTTTTTCTTCTTGTAAACTTCCTTCTAAGGGAAGAATAATATCAATACTCCGACAGCGAATATTTGAATATTCTTGTGGAATGACCTTCACAGTACCGAGCAAAGTTGCCTTTTCTGGATAAAGGTTTTCTTCTCCAGTTACTGACTGCATATTATTAGAGATTACCGTGATTTGAAATTCATTTAAAATATTTAATTTATTTAATGCTTGTGCTATAAACAGCAGACTGTAGAATCCTTTTTCTTGAAATTTTTCAAGCTGTTCTAATTCTGATGTTATGTGATTTTGTGATGTAATGTTCCATAAATGAATAATCTTAGTTGGAAGTTTTTCTCGTGCAGACAATTCTCGAAACAAAGTATTATAGTCACTACGTTGTTGAGGATTGATCATGTATTTATTATCGTTCAGCTTGCTGAACTTAGACCCAATCTCCACACTAATTACGTCTTGATTGTGTATTTGCAGCTGTTGAACCAACTGAGAACTTAAGTTCAACTCATTAGTCAACACTAAAATACAAGATTTTTGAACTGCTAATTCTTTCTGTTCCAGTGGCGCTGGAGGTATGGATTGCTTCCATAAAGGTAAATAGAACCAGTCAGCAATATCTGGCTTTTTACCAAGTGACGCAGGTTTAATACCATTCTGCTGTCGCTGTTTATAGTTTTCAATCCAGTAACGCTGGCGCTCGAAGGGATATGTCGGTAAGGGAAGACGATGACGGCGCTCATGAGCATAAAATCCCGACCAATCCACATTTACTCCAGATAGCCAAAGCTTGCCTAATGTGTTCATTAAGAACGCTATATCTGAGTGTTTTTCTTGAGGATGTCGTAATGAAGATAATGCTATCGGTTCTGAATGCTTTTTGGCGAAGGTAGATAAAGTATGTCCAGGCCCAACCTCCAGCAGGATGCGATTTGGCTCTTGCAGTAATGCAGAGATTCCTTCCGAAAATCGAACACAGGAGCGTAAATGTTTCGCCCAATAATTTGGATCTGTGGCTTGCTCTGCTGTAATCCAGGTGCCTGTAACATTGGAAATAAAGGGAATTTTCGGGGAATTTAGTTTGACTTTACTAACTTCCTTCTGGAATGGCTCCAAGATAGTTTCCATCATCGGAGAATGAAAAGCGTGGGAGGTATGCAAACGCCGACATTCTATCCCTTGAAGCTGGTTTTGCAATGCATCTATAGCATCATTAGTTCCCGATACTACACACAAAGCTGGTGCATTACTAGCAGCTAAGGATAAATTTTCATTCAGTAAACCTCTAACTTCCGCTTCTGGCAGGGGGACAGAGAGCATCGCACCAGATGGAAGTTGTTGCATCAGTCGCCCACGAGCAGCTACCAGCTTTAAAGCATCTTCAACAGACATTATACTGGCTAAACAGGCAGCGACATATTCTCCGATGCTGTGCCCAATCATCGCTTGGGGAGAGATCCCCCACGACATCCACAATTGAGCCAAAGCGTATTCTATGACAAATAATGCAGGTTGAGTGATGTCAGTTTGTTGAAGTTTTTCTGCTGCGATTTTTGACTCAGACTCATTGGGATAAATTAGCGATCGCAAATCCAACCCCAAATCAGGTTGCAGCAATTGACAGCACAAATCGACCTGTTCTTGAAAAATCGGCTCAGTCTGGTAAAGTTCTTTAGCCATATCCACATACTGAGCGCCCTGTCCAGGGAACATGAAGACAATGGGGCGATACTCCTGCGGAGTCACTTCTCTACGAGAGGCTGCGCCAACGTGAACGCCATTTTCAACTGAGCGAGTCAAAACTCTTTGCGGATCTCGTAAGGCGCTGGTTGCATCCTCGATATTTTGGCACACCAGCACGCGACGATGATTAAATTCACCACGCCCCACTTGCAGGGTATGGGCAACATCCGCTAAGTTCACATTGGGATGTAGCTGGAGATGATTAGCCAGATTTTCTGTTGCAGTTTCTAGAACCGAGTCAGTTTTGGCAGAAAGTACTAACAACTGCCAGGGGCGAGAAGGACTAGACGGTTCCAGCACTGGCGCTTCTTCTAGAATGACATGAGCATTAGTCCCACCAATACCCAAAGAACTCACACCAGCACGCCGAGGGGTACTTCCCACTTTCCATTCTGTGAGGGTTGTATTCACATAAAAAGGGCTGTTCGCAAAATCGATTTGGGGATTGGGTTGCTCAAAATTTAAGCTGGGTGGTATCTGCTGATGTTTAAGGGCTAAAACTGTTTTAATCAATCCGGCAATCCCAGCAGCTGCATCTAGATGACCGATGTTTGTTTTAACTGAACCGACAGCACAGAAGCCTTTTTTGTTGGTATTGCTACGAAAGACTTGAGAGAGTGCGGCAATTTCAATGGGATCGCCTAAAGCTGTACCAGTGCCATGAGCTTCAATATAGTTGATTGTCTCAGGCTCAACTCCTGCCAGCATCATCGCTTCAGCAATCACCTCTGCTTGACCATTGACGCTAGGCGCTGTGTAGCCAACTTTACCAGAACCATCATTATTGATAGCTGAACCTTTAATGACAGCATAGATGCAGTCACCATCTGCTAGAGCATCGCTCAATCGCTTCAGGACAATAATTCCTACACCATTACCAATAGTTGTTCCCTGCGCTTTAGCATCAAAAGCACGACAGTGACCATCAGGAGAGAGTGTTCCTCCTGGTTCGTACAGATAACCTGTTTTTTGGGGTACGTGGATAGAAACCCCACCAGCCAAAGCCATATCACATTGATAATTCAACAAACTTTGACAAGCGAGTGTGGTTGCAACTAATGACGTGGAGCAAGCTGTTTGGACTGTAATGCTTGGGCCTGTGAGATTTAATTTATAAGAAACACGAGTTGTGAGGAAATCTTTATCGTTCCCAATTACCGTTTGGTAGCATTGGGCTGAACCCAGGCGATCGCGGTTTAAATCTAATGAATAATAGTTATTGAGGCTTGCACCAGCGTAAACTCCAATTCGACTTGTATACCTGGTAGAGTCGTAGCCAGCATTTTCCAACGCAACAGACGCACACTCTAAAAAAAGACGGTGTTGGGGGTCAGTAACTTGTGCTTCTTTAGGATTAAAACTAAAAAATGAAGCATCAAATAAATCGACATCTTCTAATACAGCACTGGCTTTAACATAATTAGCATCGCTCAGAATTACAGGAGCTATGCCGTCTAAGATTATCTCTTCATCTGTGAAAACAGAAATTGATTCGACACCATTTCGTAAATTTTGCCAAAATTCTTCAAGATTTTTTGCTCTTGGGAAACGCCCTGCCATCCCTACAATGGCTATTTCTTCGACTGATTCGTATTCTTCTGCACTACCCATTGTTTTTTTTTATCGGGTTCTTAAAATCAACTTTTTTTGGTTTAGTATGCTTTTTTATCTCTTTGGTTTTATCCAAAGATTACTTTTTGAGTTATGGCATCAATACTAGACCTCTCCAGAAATAGGATATTGACCCTGACTATGTAAGGCTTCTATATTCTTTTTCGGAGATATCTACTTAAGATAACTTAGTAGAGAAAAAACTCGTCGTCGTGAATCGGTAAATGAGTTACGACCATGCAAGAATCTTGAATTATCAATCATGAGCAAGTCACCGGATTGCCATGGTATTACCCCAGTAAATCTGTCCATCAGTTGCTCGATTTGGTTAATAACTACCACAGGAATCAGAGAACCATCTTCAAAAGTTACTATAGCGTCTTCGTCGTTTTCCTCTGTGTTCTCTGTAAGGATGCTGTTGGCAAATGCATCCTGATTTCCATACTTAGTTTTGACCACAGCTGAGCAAAAATATTCTAGAGAAACAGACTGATCTTTGTATATCTGATAATTTACCTCAAGACCTTCCAGCATTCGCTTAACATCAGCGAGGGTTGCACCTGTACCCAAAAAACGCTTCCAGAGATCAGCAGGAAATTTTTGAAAATACCTAATTTTGTTTGAGGCAAATAATTGTCTTAAATCTTCATTCATTTCGTTCCAGATTTGGACGCCATCCCAGAATAACGTCTCACCGCCTTCTTCTGCGGGAACATCACAACAAAACCACACAACATCGGGTCGAAAGGAAGGAGTATTAGCGTTTTCACAATGAGGACTAATATAATGCATATCTGGGTCTACCAAAGTGACCAATCCCTTCTTCCTATCAATGATCGGTCTGTGCCTATCTAAAATAAATCTAGAACTAAATTGTTCAGCAAATGCTTGCATTTGTTCAGAGTTGACACCAAAGCCTTGAAACAGAAGAAGTCCACATGACTTGAAGATTTCCAAAACTTCATGGGTTGATAGACTAAGAATACTTTGCTCGTTTTTGCTGTAAACTATTTTTGCTGTACTAATTCCGACTGGTTCAATTTTGAGCATTATGAGTCTCCTTTCCGATTGATAGCCTAGTTTTCAACGGACAGTTTTTTTCGATTGTTTGAGTAATATTTCTTTACGTCGGTTGCTGACCTCTATTTGCTTTTGCACCCGCTGACGTATCAACCCAAAAGTAGGATTCTCTAGATTTTGACTTAGATATTGGGCCAAGGAGTTAATCGTTGGATTCTGAAACATTTCTACAACTGATAAGTCCCGGTTAAAAATTTCTCTCAAGCGGCTATTAACCTGAACCATCAATAACGAATGACCGCCAAGGTCAAAGAAATTATCATTGATGCCTACTTTTTCTAGGTGCAGCACTTCTTGCCAAACATTCGCGATCGCTCGCTCTACCTTAGAACGGGGAGCCTCATATGTGACTGCCAACTCTGAGCACAAACTTTCGGGAGCAGGTAAGGTATTACGATTTAATTTGCCGTTAGGCAATAAAGGTAAGGTGTCTATCGACATAAAAACGGAAGGCACCATATACTCAGGTAACTGCTCTTTTAGGTAGCTTCGCAGTTCACTATTTGTAGGTTTCTTGCCTAGATGGGGAACGAAATAAGCTACTAATTGCTTATTGCCAGATTGTACTTCTCGTGCTACAACAGCAACTTCCTGTATTCCTGGATGTTTGACTAATACTACCTCAATTTCTTCTAATTCAACACGAAAACCCCGAAGCTTAACTTGGTGGTCAATGCGACCAAGGATTTCAATGTGACCATCGGGTAAATAACGAGCTAAGTCTCCTGTTCTATACAATCGCCCACCTAGCTGGTTGCTGTAAGGATCTGGAATGAACTTAACAGCCGTGAGTTCAGGTTGGTTCAGATAACCTCGGGCAAGACTAGCACCGCCAATATGTAATTCACCAGGAACTCTCATAGGAACTGGCTGACTGTGTTGGTCTAGGATATAGAACTGCGTGTTGGCGATTGGGTGACCAATTGGCAGGACACCGTTATGAGTTTCTACTTCTACTTGAGAGACCGCTGACCAGATAGTGGTTTCAGTAGGACCGTACATATTCCAGAGAGAAGCACACCGATTTCCAATTTGATTGACCAATTGTGCAGGTAAGGCTTCTCCACCACAAAAGACTTTCAATTGATAGTTGCCCTGCCAGCCTGTTGCCAGAAGTAGTTGCCACGTAGCTGGTGTAGCTTGCATGATTGTAGCCTTTGAGTGACTCAATTTTGCTGACAACCGTGTTCCGTCCAAAACAACCTCCCGGCTGACGATTACCAAACGGGCACCCACTATGATTGGAAGAAAAAGTTCTAACGCGGCAATATCAAAAGATACGGTGGTGACAGCTAGCAAAGTATCTTGCTCGGTTAGCCCTGGCGTTTGGTGCATAGCTTGCAAGAAGTTGTTTAATGCGCTGTGGAGAATTTGTACGCCTTTAGGCTTGCCTGTGGAGCCTGAGGTGTAGATAGTATATGCTAAGTTGTAGGCTATAGTCTGACAGGCTAAGTTTTCCTCGCTTTCCTGGGCAATAATTTCCCAATCAATATCCAAACAAACAGCTTTGGCGTTAGGTTCCGGCAAAGTCTTCAACAGTTTTTCCTGAGTTAAAAGCACTGATACTTGAGCATCTTCTAAAATGAAGGCTAATCGTTCCTTGGGATATGCAGGATCTAGGGGCAAGTAGGCTCCACCAGCTTTCGGGATGGCCAATAGCCCGATTAGCATTTCCAAGGAGCGCTCTAAACAAATCCCCACTAATACCTCTGGTTTGACTCCCAGTTCTTGCAGGTAGTGTGCTAGTTGATTTGCTCGGTTATTCAACTGGCGGTAGGTTAATTGTTGGTTTTCAAAGACGATTGCAACAGCATCTGGTGTTTTCTCTACCTGTGCCTCAAACAATTGATGAATGCACTTATCTTGTGGATAGTCTGTCTTGGTATCATTCCACTCAACTAATAACTGCTGGATTTCTGGTGGCGTTAATAGTTGCAATTCTGAAATACATTGTTCGGGATCGTTAACTATGCTTGACAGTAAAGTTTGGAAATGTCCCAACATCCGGGTAATGGTATCTGCATTAAATAAATCTGTGTTGTACTCGAAAGTTGCAATTAACCCTTGCTCCGAGTCCTCCATAAACAATGTCAAATCAAACTTCGATGTACCGTTATAACCTTCCTCATAACTAATTGATACATCAGATAAACTTAAATTTGGTATTGGAATATTTTGAAGAACGAACATCACTTGAAATAGTGGATTGTAGCTCAAGTCTCTGCTTGGCTGTAGTTCCTCTACTAACTTTTCAAAAGGTAAGCCTTGATGAACGTAAGCTTCTAAAGCTGTTGATTTCACCCGCGCTAACAAATCCTGAAAATTTAAGTCGCCAGATAGGTCTGTACGCAACACTAAAACATTGACAAAAAATCCGATTAATGAATCAATTTCTGGTCTGTTACGATTGGCAATTGGCGAACCTACTAAAATATCAGTCTGACCTGTGTAACGATACAGCAAAGTTTTAAAGCCTGTTAACAAGGTCATAAACAAAGTTACTCCCTGCTGGCGGCTCAAGTTCTTTAGCTCTTTTGTCAGAGTTTGAGAAAGAACTAATTTCGCTTGAGCGCCTGTGAAGGTTTGAACTGGCGATCGCGCCCGATCAGTTGGTAAATTCAGTACAGGTAGCTCACCGCTTAACTTTTGTTTCCAATAGGTAAGTTTTGGTTGAATGCGATCGCCTAGCGTGCGCGTAGCGCTCTCGCCATCAAGCCATTTTCGCTGCCAATTGACAAAATCTCCATACTGAATTGGTAATTCAGCAAACGGTGTACCCTTTTGGGGAAGCAAGCTACGCGTAGCGTCTCGTAGAGAGAGTTTGCCTGTTGAGAATGCTTCATATAGTGCAGCTAGTTCTTTAATCAGAATACTGATAGACCAACCATCTGCAATTATATGATGCAGAGTTACCAATAATTGATAACTTTTATTATTTAGATGTAAAATTTTAGTACGCAAAAGCGATTGAGCAGATAAGTCAAATGGCTGTTGTGCGAACTCTGTAGCTAAACGTTGTGCTTCTTGGGTACGCTCATTTTCTGATAAAGAACGCAAATCTTCAACCGCCAAAGTTACGGGTACAGCTTGATTTACAACTTGGACGGGTTGTCCATTTTCTACTGTAAAGCTTGTGCGTAATACTTCGTGTCGTCTAATAATCTCGTTAAGACTATCTTCTAAGGCTGTTAAGTTAATACAACCTTTGAAGTTAATAACTATAGGAATATTATATGTAGGAATATCGGGAGTTAGCTGATTGATAAACCATAATCCCTGCTGGGCAAAGGATAGAGGATAAATAGATGTGTTTTTCTCTTGTTGAGTAAGGGATATTGAGGGTATTGCGTCTGTTGTCAGTTGAGCAAGGATCTTTGTAGCTAGCGATCGCGTACTCATCCCTTCAAAAAAGTCTGCTACGGATACTTCTACCTCTAAATCAACCTCAATTAGATTTTTCAACTCAAATACTTTTAAAGAATCAAGTCCCAGCGTGCTTAATGGTTCTTCGGGATTAATATCATCTGTTGCAATTGAAAGTACTCGCCCCAAGAGTTCAATCAGATATGATTCTAAAACTGGTTGACACTCTTTTGGGGAAAGTGCCAACAGTTCAGAACGCTGTAATTGAGTTTCGTTTCTGGCAATATCACTAATCTTGAGAATGTCACTTCCAACTACATTCAGTTCACCATTCTCAAACTGAGTGCGAGTTGCACGACGTTGAATTTTACCGCTGGAAGTTTTGGGTATACTACCTGGTTTAATTAAAACCACAGCATAAACTTGTACTTCATGTTCTTGGGCGATCGCTTGCCGAATTGCATTAACTACTTCTGCTAAATTTGGCTTGGCGCGAAACTCTAATTCTTGTACAACTACGAGCCTTTCTTCGTTGTTAACCTCTACTGTAAATGCTCCATTAGCACTGGAACGTAAGGATGAATGGCTGCGTTCTGCGGTTAATTCGATATCCTGCGGGTAAAGATTGCGACCGCGAATAATAATTAAATCTTTTGCTCTACCTGTAATGAAAAGCTCACCATTCTCCAAAAAGCCTAAGTCACCAGTCCGTAAAAACGGACCCTCTCCTGTATCTTTCAAATAAGCGTGGAATGTTTGTTCTGTTTCTTCTGTTCGATTCCAATAACCCTGACCTACACTCAGTCCAGATACCCAGATTTCGCCAACTTCATCTGATGAACAGCGTGTTAATGTTTCAGGATTAACAATAACAATCTGTTGTTGAGGAATAATTTGACCGCAACTGACAAAGCTTTGGATATCTTGACTCTGGGCGGTTGCTTCAACTATCTGGTTCTGTGAAAGTGCAGATTTTTCTACAGTTTTTATCTGAGCTAAGGCTGTTTTGATCCCACCAGAAACTATTAAAGTTGCTTCCGCCATACCGTAACAGGGGTAAAATGTTTCCTGACGAAAGCCACACTCAGCAAAGGTGGTTGCAAATAGTTCAAGAGTATCTTGCCGGACTGGTTCAGCACCGTTAAACGCGACACTCCAACTACTCAAGTCAAGAGTTTCTTTTTGTTCTTGAGTAATCCTTTGAACACATTGTTCAAAGGCAAAGTTGGGGCCACCACTCGTTGTGCCTTTATAGCGGGAAATTGCTTGCAACCAGCGGTAAGGTCGTTGTAGGAAAGATGCTGGCGACATTAAGATACAAGGAAAAGCACCATATAAAGGTTGCAGAATCCCACCAATCAACCCCATATCATGGTAAACAGGCAGCCAGGATACAAACTTGCTGCTGGGTGAATGCTCCATGAGTTGGTAGGTTACGGCAGCGTTGTGCAGCAGATTGCCATGACTGAGCATGACTCCCTTTGGTGTGCCTGTAGAACCCGATGTGTATTGCAGAAAAGCTAGAGTATCTCCATTGATTGCTGGTTGTTGCCAAGAATCTTCTATACCCTGTGCTATGTTGTCAGTTGTCAGCCAGTGAAAATTTCCCTGTTTTGTTTCAGGTGTGAGTATTGATTGTAATGTGGGGAGCATTGCTGTTGTGGTGAGAGCAACACTTGCCTGTGCATCTATGCTAATAGCTTGTATTCTGGGCGTTTTACGTTGATTGCGAGGCGGATAAGCTGGAACCGCCACTACCCCAGCATATAGACAACCAAAAAATGCTATTAGGTAATCCAGTCCAGAAGGATACAGTAATATGGCACGTTCTCCACTCAAACCAAGAGCTTGGAGTTGAGCTGCTACAGCTCGACTGCGCCGATCTAATTCATGGTAAGTCAGTGTTAATTCCTGAGTCTCTCCATCTTCAAGGAAAGTAAATGCTTGTGTGTGTGGTATGTTGCAGCTGCGATCGCGCAGAATATCAACGATAGTCGCACACTGAGAGGGAATTTCTAGGTACTTATTGATAAATTCAGTCATTATGCTTCAGGTAATCAGATGCACACAAACAATAGTTGCAAAATTAATCTCACACTCACTCCTGACTGAACAAGGTTTTGAGCCGTTCTTGTGGGGATCTTAATTTAAAAATCCACTTAAATACAGCTAACCTTAAACTGACATACCTCTTTCTGGCTCAAAGTGCTGCCTTTACAGGATTATTTAATTGAATTGGTAAAACTCAAAGAACACCTCAATCCTGCTCTAGGGAAGACAGGGCGAAATTAGTCAGTCAGCAATCCAAGCTTTGATATTGCTAGTTATTTTCATTTAGACTTTCTTACATTACAAGGGATTATGGCATTTGGCAATCCTGTAATTAATAGCAAATTATTATCAATAGTTTAAATATGTGTCATTTTAGACTATCACCAAAATATTCTATGACTTTTGATAGATGTCAACGGCTGAAAAAAGTCGAGTGTTTGAACGACCTGATTTTGACTCAAGCATAGAAATTCCGTAGTCTAAGGATAGTCTAATGGCTCAGTTGTTAATTGGGACTGTGCGTAGGTGTAGCCCGCCGCAGGCATTGCCTGACGACAACGTTCAAGACTGGGATCTCCCGCAAAAACTCGCCGATTTAGCTGATGAGCGATTTCTATCATATCCCTACTTGGTAGCCAGGGAAAAATTACTGTGTCTCCAGATGCCGAAAACATCTTGATTAGCTGTTCAATCAGCTGCTCCTTTAAATCTGATTCCGGAAAGATAATCACAGTTTTCGCTCGTTCAACTAACCAATCATGATCCGGTGTTGCTGAATCATGGGATGATTTCGCTCAATTTGGAACGAGTTTTCAATGGTTTCAAACGCCAATTCATCCCGCATTTATGCAACGCCCATGATCCCAATCATCTGAAGTAATGGCAATGGCAAGAGCAGCAAAGGGTATGCGTTCTATAAATTGTGGTGAAGCTGTATCGCCACAGAAGACAAAATGTTGATTTTCTAGTAAAAACCAACCCGACTGATTTTCATTAGGATTTACAACAATAGGCAAGACTCTTGATGACGTTGCTATAGTCACCTCTAAAGCTGGTGTTTCAACTTTAACCGCCTCCTTGGGAATGATAGCCAAGATTTCCGGCTTCTTAGAAGTAAGTGGTTGTGGTGGCTCAGGCAAAGCAGTAGCAGAAGTACAGTGCGATTTCTCCGACTCAATTACTTGACGAATACTCTTATGAGTTATGGTTTCGCCTTCATGAGCACGTTGTAGAAATTCCTCGCGGACGTTTTGTGGAGTTGATGGTGCTGCCAAAAGGTAGAGCGCAGACGTGGCAATATCTACTTGTGCAAAATTTGCACGTTCAGCCAATGTTTCATAAACATTAATAAAATTGTAAGCTGTCCGTCGGCTCCAACCAAACTCAGCTTTCAGCCAAGTCTCAAAATGTCCGTGTTTGAGCCGAGAACGCACGTCAGCCAGCTTTTGACCAATTTCCCAAATATCCTGTGCTGAACGCCGTAAGCGCTCCTTAATTTCTCCAGTTCGCTGCTGAATAACTTGACGCTGTTCGGAATCCAAAATTTCATAGTCGAAACTAGTGACTGCTTGACTCTGTTTTTTGAACTTGCTCACAATTTCTTTAAACTATTTTGTATATATTTATCATACTCGATTATCAGTTGATTTTCATCCGTGATATATAAAATATAAGCTCTTTTGTCAATACCTCTAAATGTAGAGATGCATGGACAAAAGCGCCACTCGTGGTAGGGAGGAAAGCCATCCCGCCACTCGGTGTACGGTTTTTTATCCAAAAATAATAACCGCCACAAAATTCCTCCCCTGCTTCCCCTGAACTACCTCAAGGGCCTGCCTAAATTTATCCCAAACCCTTATGAATACGTTATTTCCCAATTGCTCTAACTTCAAAACAAATGGCTAAACCCGCAGCTATAACGTTAACAAAGAGAGAAGGATGAGGATAAATATAAAGTGAGTAGCTTGATCTATTACCAAATTAATGATAATCTTTGTTATTAAGTAAATTCAGTAGATCACAAAGTTTTCCAAAGGTCTTAATAGCCCTTGATTTGGGATGGGGAATACAATCCTCTAAAATCACCTTCGAATCTACCTGTTGGCTAACTTTGTTATGGATTGACTGAGGAGTGATCGCATATTGCGGGTGCTTTGCGCCATCGCAACCACTGATCATTGCCAGTTTTCCAAACATGGGCGCCAACCCTGATTCTTTTTTAGTTTGCAAAACTTTTGAATCTAGTGAATTGACTTTATTGACAATAACAAACAGTAAAAACTAGCTTCTAATAGCAAAATTATGAATAGTTCAACTTAAGTAATATTCCTAACTAGTAGTCTGCAACCCAAAAATGCGCTTGTGAGGACTGGGGAAAGGGATTTAAACCCTTTACCCATTCCCCCTTCCCCTTTACCCCGCCAAGTTCACTTGGCGAACTACTAGTGGCACAACACCTGTGGGATCAGTAATCTATTACACTTCCAACAACTCCACTTGTTTTAGTACAGGTAAATAGAGTTTAGCCAAAATAGTTTCTAAGACATAACTTTTAGATACTAAGAGTTAACTTTCCACACATGGGTTCCTGAGCAAGGCAAATCTCTTTATCTAGCTAGAGTCTAGATTTGAGTCCAGCAAGAAAAATCAAAGCTGAGAATTAGTTGCTATGCAAACAACGTCACCCCAGGTAAGCGTGGATGATTTTTTTCTAGAAGTAGACCACATTTTTGTCTGTACGACCAAAGACGCTGAAAGTATCTCAGTTCTTCAAGAACTTGGTCTTCACTGCTCTAATCAGGCGGTGCAACATTTCAAACAAGGAACAGCCTCAAAAATAATTTTTTTTGAGAATACCTATCTTGAGTTAATTTGGATAGAAGATAAACATTTAGTGGAACAGCAGTCTGTACACACAGGCGTTCATACCCTGAGTCGTCTTCATGGGCAGCATATAAGAGCATCACCCTTTGGTGTCGGTCTACGTAGGAAGTTTAATCATGGCAATTTGCGATCCCATTCAACTTTATACTGGTCTGAGTGGATGCGATGCCTACGGCGGGCTACGCCTACGCAGATGTCTATTAGTTTTGCAGCAGAAAATCTTGTGAATCAGGAAGAACCTTTTTGCTTTATGATTCCTGACAGTATTGCTTTGACAGCTTGGCTTGATCCATCATTAACAGCGCATCAGAAGTTAATTTCTCATCCCTTGGGTGTCAAAAAACTAACGAGCGTCAAAATCACAATTAATAGCGACAAACATTTGACTGATGCTATGTCTCTGCTTAGTACACATAGTTCTGTCGTTATTGAACGAGGGGAATCTCCACTACTAGAGTTGACCTTTGACGAGGGTATCAGAGAAAAAAATCTCGATGCACGACCAATTCTGCCAATTTTGTTGAAATATTAAAACATAGCCTGTTGAAGAAGAATTCAGAAGTCAGAATTCAGAAGTCAGAATTCAGGAGTCAGAATCAAGACGCTCTCTAACGCTAACGCTAGCGCGAACGCAGACTCGCTTGCCGTCGGCGCTATCAGTCGGGGATTCAGACCCGCGACTTTCTTGTTGACCACCAAATTGAAAATTTGGTGGGGGTGCAAAAACGCCGATTATTCAGACGCCAGTCATATAGAATTCATTCTGACTTCTGACTCCTGACTCCTGAATTCTATTCGATAACATCACTGGCCAAAAGAATGTGAACTGAGGTATTACTATGGCAACAATGGGAAAGTATTGCAAAGCTTACTCTTTGAAAAAGTTACGTGAGTTCAGTCAGTGGACTGAGTATGCTGAAAACACAAGGAAAGAAAATACATCAGTTGAGGGTAAGGAAGTCGAAAGTAATATAGCAATCCTAAATCATTTATGAGAAAATACGGAATAGAGATAAAGGTGTAATTACCAACAAGTACAGTGAGGGATCAATGTGGATGCGATCGCTATCAGAGTTTATCGAAAATAGCCTTCGACT
>NZ_JAIVFQ010000035.1 GCF_020829495.1 Nostoc favosum CHAB5714
TCCCTCATCTCCCCCTGCTCCCTCATCTCCCCCTGCTCCCTCATCTCCCCCTGCTCCCTCATCTCCCCCTGCTCCCTCATCTCCCCCTGCTCCCTCATCTCCCCCTCTTACATCAACTCCATCTCCCGCAACCCCTGGCGTAGTCTCTTCGCCTCTTCGGGATTATACCTTTCATGAAGGGCGATCGCTTTTCTAAAAGCTGTTAAACTATCTTGATGATTGCCAACTTTGAGCAACACTACTCCTAAATTTTGATAGGCTTCGGCATAGTTGGGATTTAACTCAATTGCATTTTGATAATATGCGATCGCATCTGTAAATAAACCCAAAGCTTTAAATATCATCGCCAAATTATAATGTCCAAAAACAAAATTAGGGTCAATTTTCAAAGTTGTGGCGTAAGCAGTTTTCGCACCGTTTAAATCTCCTGCTGCTTTGAGTAAGTTACCCAAGTTAATGTATGCTCCAAGTTTGAGCATAGGGTAAATTGGCAATTTGATCGCAGCTTGATAATGAGAAATAGCCTGTGGGGATTTTTGCAACCGACTGTAAGCAATGCCTAAATGGTAATGGAGTTCATATAAAATATCGTAGTTTTCTTCAGCACCGATGATTCCTCGTCTAAGCAACTCCATACCTTGGGTAATTTTCCCAGTTTCCACATACAATGCCCCTAATTTACTGCAAACATAGGGGTCATCAGGATGAGTAGCGAGAAACCCTTCCATTGCTGTAGCTGCTTTAGCATATTTGTTATTTTGAGCGATCGCACTTTTTTGATATCCTACGTGTAAAAGTGCCACTCCTGGTAAATAACCTACTTGCCAATGGGGTTCTTTGTTTATAATTGCTGACACACTATCATCCACTAGGGCATGATAAGGACGGTCAAAGCGAATATCTGGATGATTGCGGAACAGCCTGGAAACCAGAGAATAGGGAGATTGTTCTGCACCAATCTCGTGGCGGACGAGGTTGATGAGCAGGTATTCATCTCTTGCGATCGCCTCTCGCAACTGCGGTACAATTCCTGGTGTGAGAGTTTCATCAGCATCTAATACCAAAATCCAATCACCAGTGACATATTTTAGAGCTGCATTACGGGCAGCACTGAAGTCATTACACCATTTAAAATGATAGACTTTTGCACCGAGTTGTTGGGCAATATTGGGAGTGCGATCGATTGAGCCTGTATCCAAGACTACCATTTCATCCACCACTTTTCGGACACTGCTCAGGCATTTAGGCAGTGTTGCTGCTTCATTTTTCACAATCATGCACAGACTGAGTTTCATATTGCCAATAAATTCTGGTTCAAACTTTTTGCTTACTGTAGTGACCAACTTTTATTTTGTGCCGATATAGCATCAGACCATCATAAGGCGAGTTTTTAATAAACGACAGTCATTAGTCATTAGTCATTTGTCATTTGTCAAGAGTTACTCTCCCCCAGCTAGAACTGCCTTATCCCAACGACTTGCTCATAGCATTGCAAGGGAGGGGGTATGCACCAATGACGAATGACTAATGACTACTTAATTAAAAATTCTTAAATTTTACTTGTAATATCATGTCCGCATAATTAGTTATGATTCCCACAGTCATTGCACCCCACCCCTCCCGAAGAGCGGGGAGGGGATTAAGGGATGGGGTTTTTCGGGTTTAATAAGTAATCAAGCGGACATGATATAAGACAAGCTGACTGAAACGAACTCAAGATATATTTATTTTGATTTTTTGATAATTTTTATAAATAAGGCTAAAAAATCTTAACAGGCTGAGTCTCTACAAGGCTTGCTATATCAAGCTATAAAGTGTAATTTTGATTCGTGTCATACTACTATTTACCGACAATGGTGAACCGAGTCGATTTAAAATCATAGAAAATCGCTTCTTCACTCTACCTAATCTTCTAATATGTGTACACTCGAAATAATAAAATTATCGGGCGTTGCTGAATAAGTGGATGAATGTTTCACGCAAAAGCGCAAATACACAAAGGAAAATCTCTAAAATTATCTCGCATTTATCCAACGTAATTTATCTAATATATGTTAGGTAATGATTAAGAATATTTTCAACTAAATATTAACCATTTTTAATGGTTATATAACTCTTATCCACATTATATATAATGAAAAATTCCTTCGCCAGAACAGCAAATTTACTTCGCCAAAATCTCAAATATTATTTGCGATCGCTTAACGTTTGGTTTTTAGATACACCAGAAAGGGCACTCTTAGAAGCTCAACAAGCAGCTCAGAGAATTAAAAACATTGAGATAGAACATTTTGAAGGCAAGAAAATATCTTCACGATCAGTAAATTATACTGAAAATGTGATGTCTTATTGGCAAGGATACCTCGATAAGAACTTAACTACTATCAAAGTAAGACTTATAGAGTTTCGGCTTAGTCGGAAAATTTTAAATCTCTCTAATTCCGTATTGTTAGAACAATTGAAAATTATTGATGAAGTTGTAGAGAAGTACGCTATAAAAGATGAAATAATTAGCAACAAGGCGTTAGTATCAACTTCTCAAACACTACAAATTAACCAGAGCGAAATCAACAAACAGCCATTATCTAATATTGATAATATCCGACCTAAACTTCCATCTCAACAAACTAGATTATTATCGAGGTCAATGGGTCAAAGACTTAATAGAATCAAAGCAGATATTACACCGCAGACGGAAGAAGAGTTTGTCAGAAATTACCGACTTTCTAAAAATAGGACAAGAATTGCCATTAGATTTATACTAACGTTAATTATTGTTCCATTTTTAACTCAGCAATTATCTAAAGAGTTTTTAGTATATCCCATATTAGAAAGAAGCAGAGAAAACAATATAAATCAAATTTTTATTAATTCTGATATGGAAAAAGAAGTTCTCCATGAATTACATAATTATCAACAAAGCCTGATGTTTGAATATTTACTAAATCAAGCACCACCAATTTCTTCAGAAGTAATAAAAGAAAAGATAAAAAACAAAGCCATTGAGATAGCTGAGGAATTTCACATAAAATATAATAGTGCTATTAGTAATGTCTTCGCTGATTTAATATCACTAATTTATTTTAGTATAATTGTCATCATAAGCAAAAAAGAAATTGTAATTGTGAAATCTTTTCTAGATAATATTGTTTATGGACTAAGCGATAGTGCCAAGGCCTTTTTAATTATTCTCTCTACAGATATATTTTTAGGATTTCACTCACCAGATGGGTGGAAGGTTATTCTTGAAGGATTAGCAGAACATTTAGGACTGCCGGCCAATAGAAATATAATATTTTTCTTTATCGCTACATTTCCGGTGATTTTAAACACTATCTTTAAATACTGGATATTCCGCTATCTGAGTCGCTTATCACCGTCGGCATTAGCTACGTTAAAAGAGATGGACGAGAGTAATTGATAATTCGTAATTCGTACTTCGTAATTCGTAATTTGTAATTCATAATTATTTTGGCGTATTTGTCTCCTGATTCGCTAGGCTATGTATATCCTGGTTCTTCTGAAGCGTACTATGGATTTTGAAAGCAAAGCCAATGCCCCAACTCCCACAGACAACATAGAGTTTGCTCAACCAACTACTAGCCGTAAGCCATTAGAATTGCTGCGAGATACTGAGGCTTTACTACGCCGCCCAACCGTAGCAACACTGTCGCCGATTTTGCCACCAAAACTGAGCAATAAGTTCCAAGCAACGTCATCTTTGGCAGATGATTCTTTTAAGGAATTGGCAGAAATTGACCTAGACAGTATTAGTGATTTTGAACTGCGACATGCACGAATTGGTGTTGGCTTAAGCTTTGTTGGTTTTGGGGCGCTGATGATATTAGTACTGCTGCTGTACTTAAACACGTTGCGTCCAGAACTCAGTACGGGTGAGCAAATTCGGCAATACTGGTATCAATATGTTTTGTTTGTCAGTTTGGGTGTTACAGGGATGTTTATGTTGGGCCGTGAAGCGATGCGTCCTATGCCAAGGCGACGGAAATCAAAATAGCAAGTGCTGAGTAAAAGTAATTCGTAATACCTTACGGCTTCGCGTAGCGTTTCACAGGAAAGGTTTCTCTACGCGATGCTGCACCTACCTTGCTTATGAAGAAGTTTTCAACAACACTAGTACAGAATGGGCCCCGTGGTATATTATTCCTGCCGATCGCAAATGGTTTACACGCCTGACTGTTGCCAATATCATCTGCACAAAATTACAAGAACTCAATCTGCAATACCCGACAATTAGTGAGGAACATAAACAGCAACTTTTGCAGGCAAAACGCATTTTAGAACAGGAGGATTGAGTTATTCTTTTAATAAAGAAAGAAAGAAAGAAAGAAAGAAAGGGTTAAAATAACATAAATATGCTGTATAATATATTTGGATTAAAGATGAATTTTAAATTTATTAATGATTTTTGTAACTAAAGAAGTTTGTCTGATAGTGACAGCCAAAAAATCATGACTCAGATGGCAGAAAATGCCAAAAATCATCTACCTCACTTTAATAATGCTGCCTTTGATGTTGTGGCGATCGCAGCCTCAGCAGGAGGTCTAACTGCTTTAATTAAATTGCTATCGATACCTTCAGAATTTACAGCCGCGATCGCCATTGTGCTAACTGGAACGGGTAGCGACGGCGCGATGGGAGTAGAAGCAATTAAAAAAATGGGCGGTATCATCATTGTTCAAGACGTAAAAACCGCCGAATTTTCCGGGATGCCTTCCGCCGCAATTCCAACTGGCAATGTAGATTTTATTCTCCCCCTCGATGAAATCTCCAGCGCCCTGGTAACTTTGGTCATGGGAGAATGTTACTAAGCTGAGGGGCTGAAGAAATATATTTTAAAATGCAACTTGGTGTCAACATAGTTTAAGTTATATCTTGCACCTGCCCACTTTCCCGCCAGAGAATAAATTCTCTGGCTAATAGCGTAAGTCCACTAAGCGTGGACTCCAATCCTTCCTTATTCAGTCTTCAATAGATAGACTTTAGCTATCAGCCTCAGAATTAATTCTGAGGCGGTTGTTGGGACTGGTGCAAGTTCTGAGTTAACGTCATTAATGAGGCTCAGAACTCCTTTAATGAGTCTTTGATACTCATTAATGAGGCTTAGAACTCCTTTAATGAGTCTTTTTTGCTCATTAATGAGGCTTAGAACTCCTTTAATGAGTCTTTGATACTCATTAATGAGGCTTAGAACTCCTTTAATGAGTCTTTGATACTCATTAATGAGGCTCAGAACTCCTTTAATGAGTCTTTGATACTCATTAATGAGGCTCAGAACTCCTTTAATGAGTCTTTGATACTCGCAGACGCAGTTCAGAACTCCATTCCTTTGCCCCCAGCCCTCTGCCCCTACCCTATGACTTCCCCAGAAAAAGACCCCGAATTTGAAAAAATCCAAAATCCAAAATCCAAAATTGATTGACTCTGTGCTTACTCAGTTACCAACTATCAACGCCCTGAAACAACCCACTAGCTCTGCTTGGGTTGAACAAGCAATCGCTAATTTAGACATCATCTTACTCGACCACTCGCACTGTGAACGCAAAGCAGCAGGCGTAGCCTTGAACATGATGTTTCGCTACCCTTCCAATACTAAAATGGTTCGGGAATTAACTGCGATCGCCCGCGAAGAACTAGAACACTTTGAGCTAGTTAACCAATGGTTAGAACGCCGGAATATTCCCCTAGCTCCCCTACCACCGCCTCCCTACGGCGCGGGTTTAAAAGCTGCTGTCCGCCCCAAAGAACCTGAGCGATTTCTGGATTCCTTACTAGTCACTGGTTTAATAGAAGCTCGCTCTCACGAACGCCTGGGATTATTAGCTGCTCACTGTCCAGAGCCAGAGTTAGCAAAATTTTATCGTGGGCTAATGGCATCCGAAGCGCGTCACTACGGTATATATTGGGTTTTAGCTGCTACTTATTTCGACAAAGAAATTGTCATGCAACGGCTTGATGAATTAGCAATTGTCGAAAGTGAGTTGCTGGCGACTTTGCACCCAGAACCTAGAATTCACAGTTAGTAGACTAAGGTAACAGATATGAAGCTTCAGTTAACACACCTGAGACTGCTTGTCTCCAACTATAAAGATTCTTTTCTGTTCTACCGGGATCTGCTGAAATTTGATGTCGATTGGGGCGATGAAGATAGCGGATATGCTGAGTTTAATACCGGATATCTTAAGCTCGGTTTGTTCAAAAAAGAATTAATGGCTGAAGTAGTTCCAAGAATCGAACAGCCTTCATATATTGCCAATCGAGATAAAATTGTCTTGATTTTCGCAGTCGATAACGTGGATGAGGTCTATGAGCAAGTAAAAGTTCAGAATGCGATCGTTGTAACTCAACCACAAGATCGCCCCGACTGGGGAATCCGCACAGCTCATTTTCGCGATCCTGATGGCAATCTCATCGAAATCTACAACAATTTAGGAATTGTCAGTTAAAAGTTCGCTGTTAGTTTGATTTATTATTGCCCACTTACTTATTGCACTATCAATACGTCCCCCTACAATTTTAGGCATTTCTAGCCTTCCAAATTCCTTGGTCATTAAAGCTAGAATAATGTTTAATTACAGTTCTAATCAGGCTAGCTTACACTATTCAGGTTCACTGTCTATAGCGCTTCTCGAATGGAAGCAATACACTTTGACCTCTCTCCAAACCTCTCTCCTAAAAGGAGAGAGGCTTTGAGTCTTACTCCCCTTCCCTTGCAGGGAAGGGGCTGGGGGTTAGGTCTGTATTTCATGCAATTGAGAACCGCTATATATAGGATGCTGGCTTTTTCTTCAGCACTCTATTCATAAAACCAATAACCAAAATATAAAAAATTGGCGCAATTTTTGGTATGATTAATGTCTATAATAACTTCAGAGAAATTGTATCATTTAGATTTGAATTAAGCCTTAAAATTCCTGATTAGTTTTTCCCATAAAATAATTTATTCGCTTAAACATATCTTTAAATTTTTTTAACTGATTTTTGTATTAGTACCAGCATCTACAAATTTGCTTTTATTACTTATTTTATAAAAATCACTCTTATATTTTATTTTTTTACCTTTTAAGGGTGCGATTAAATAAATCTGCGATCGCAGATTTATTTATCCAGTACCAGGATTTAGGTAGTGGTATTATATAACCTTGTATACAGAAATGTTACTTGTTTTGGTAAATTTTTATGTAAGTTTAGATTGGATTAACTAACCCTAAATTAAATAAAGCATTACCCAAACTTAATCAAAATCAAATATTTTTTATTAAGCATTATATTTAAGTAACCAAACCATCCTCATGACATTTTCAAGACGTAAATTCTTTGCAGTAGCAGGTACAACTGCTGTCGGCACTTTGATGGTGTCTCCTTTAGAAGGTCTTCTTGCTAAACAGACTTTTGGTCGAAGATTTGGTAAAGGATATGGGCCACTTGTACCAGATCCCAAAGGCTTGTTAGATTTACCCGCCGGATTTCAGTATCGAACTTTTTCTCTAACAGGTGAATTAATGAGCGACCACACTAAAGTGCCTGGTGGTCATGATGGTATGGCAGCTTTTCCCGGCCCCAAAAACACAGTTATTCTGGTTCGTAATCACGAACTTAGCCCTACTTCTGATACACAAGTTCAGGGTACAAATCCTTACGATCCATTTTGTAAAGGTGGCACAACAAATTTGATTGTTGGGCCTAATTGCCAGCTAATCAAACACTTCACTTCTCTAAGTGGAACTTTTCGTAACTGTGCAGGTGGACTAACTCCTTGGGGTTCATGGATTAGTTGTGAAGAAAACACCTCCACTCCGACTTCGTTTGGGCTAGGAGATAGAAACTATGTCTCGAAGTTCCACGGCTATAACTTTGAAGTTCCAGCTAGCACCACTACTCCTGTGAAGCCTGAGCCTCTAATAGCTATGGGAAGATTTAACCATGAAGCTGTTGCCGTAGACCCCAAAACAGGAATTGTCTATGAAACTGAAGATAAGGGAGATAGTCTCTTCTACCGTTTTATCCCGAAAGTACGTGGCAAGTTAAAGGAAGGAGGCACTCTTCAAGCTTTAAAATTCAAAGATATCTTTCAAGCACAAACCTTTGCGGATTTCCCCAAGCGGAAGCCGATGAAAGTCGAATGGGTGACGATTACTGAGCCAAATCCACCAGAAGATACTGTACGAGTAGAAGGTTTCGCAAAAGGAGCGGCCCAGTTTGCTCGTGGAGAAGGTATCTGGTACGGTAACGGTGAATTTTACTTTTGCTGCACAAGTGGTGGTGCTTTAGGGCTTGGCCAAGTGTGGCGCTATATTCCGGCTAAAGAGACAATTGAACTGTTTGTAGAGTCTACATCTGTTGCCGAACTAGAAAATCCAGATAACATAGTTGTTTCACCTTACGGCGATCTCATTCTTTGTGAAGATGGAGATGATCAGCAGTTCTTAGTAGGTGTTACTCCCAAAGGAGAACTTTATCAATTCGCGCGTAATGCTCTGAATACAAACGAGTTCGCTGGTGCTTGCTTCTCACCTGATGGTAAGACTTTGTTTGTCAATATCCAAACTCCTGGTATTACTTTCGCAATTTGGGGCCCTTGGACAAGTCATAACTGATATTACAGCTATTTTCAGGTAAATAGACTACGCGGTAGGGGCACAGCATTGCTCATAGGTGTCAACTTAACGTGAAACCCTTGTAAAGACGTGATATTGAGTTCACTCACTTACCCATCATGCGTCACCCAACCCCGGTTTTGTCTAAAGCCAAAACTTCCCCTCCTGCTTGCGGGGAGGGGATTAAGGGGAGCCAGTGCGGTCTTGGGGTTCACCTGCGTGGAGCCGGATAGCGTGTGGGGTAAAATGACTGTGGAATGAAGCTCTCTGACTTAAGTTGACACCAATGAGCATTGCTGTGCCCTTACAACAGATCTGACTTTTCACGGTATCTGGAAAACACCTTTTTGAGCTTTTCTCAGACCATGATTTTTACGTGAGTCATTTTCATTAACTTAAAGCTATTGAGAATTAGCTTGTGGAAAAAGTCACGTTGTTTCGCGGTTTGAGGACTTCCCGTGAAAAGTCAGTACAACAGATGTGGTTCAAATATATGATTTCTGCTGTAAGTTGTAAGATCAATGTCCGCGACACCGAATAGCCCGCACAACTCTTGGAGACGCTGCGCCCAGCAAGATCCCCGAAGTGGTACGACATGGTTCGACTCCGCTCACCAGCCGCTCAGTGACCACCGCAGGCATCGCTACTATATCGTTGAATTATCGTTGGTAAAGAGACTTGGGGAGGGGAAAACAATTCCTCTCCCCAAGTCTCTTTATTGACACCTTGAGAGTACCGCCTGAAATGGACTCTGCCATAAAAGCTATTTGCTGAGTAAATTGGGATATAGAACCAGAAATATTTTCTGGGTAAACTTGACCAGCAAATGGTAATGAAAAACTATTATCAAGATTTTTTAATCCGTGATTGGGTGCAAAGCGATCGCACAAGAGCCGCCGAAGTCATCAGTTATGTATTATCAGAATACGGTCTGGGTTGGGAACCAAAGGGCGCTGACCGAGATGTGCTGGGAGTAGAGGAATATTATTTAGCTACTGGGGGAGAGTTTTGGGTAATTGAACACCAAAGCCAGCTAGTGGGTACTGGAGCATACTACCCCATAAACCGTGGCGAAAAAGCTGTAGAAATCCGCAAAATGTATCTTTTGCCCAGCATTAGGGGTTTAGGATTAGGGAAATATTTGTTACAACAGCTAGAAGCAGCGATCGCAGAGCGTGGTTTTGAGCAAATTTGGATTGAAACCGCCAGCGTTTTAGTAGAAGCAGTCAAGCTCTATGAAAGCAACGGCTACACTCCAGCAACGGGAGTAAAAACAACAAGGTGCGATCGCGTGTATGTTAAGTCATTGGTCAAACACAAATGACAAATGACAAATGACTAATGACTAAGGACAACCCTAAATGCACACTTGGATTAAAAATTTTACAGGCTTACTCAATCTTTTTCTCCAATCCCATTGTCCTCTGTGCCAACGTGCAACCTCGCAAGAATTTTGTCAAAATTGCACCAGACAACTGCAAAAATGTCAACGTCAAGACCCGATTTCTTTGTGGCAAGAGCCAATACCAGTATTTGGCTGGGGGGAGTATGGTGGCCCGGTGAAACGAGCGATCGCAACGATGAAATACGAAAATCAACCCCAAATAGCTCGTCCCTTGGGTCACTGGTTAGGAGAAGCATGGTTGTTAAATTCACCAAGCCGAGATAGCCAGCCTGTAGTAGTTCCCATCCCACTCCACCCTAGCAAGCAAAAGCAACGTAAATACAATCAAGCCGCACTCATAGCCCAAAGCTTCTGCGAAATAACTGGATTAAAATTGAAACTAAACGGTTTAGCAAGAGTGCGAGAAACTGAAGCGCAATTTGGTTTATCAGTATCTAAACGAGAAAAAAACTTGGCTAACGCTTTTGCTGTTGGCCAAGAATTTCGCCATCGTCCCCCAAATGTCCCAGTGCTGTTAGTGGACGATATTTATACTACTGGTGCTACTGCTAGGTCTGCTGTGCAAGCACTTCGCCAATATGGAATTGTGGTTTTAGGATTAGTAGCAGTAGCCACTGCCGTCAAAGACGGATAAATCAAGAATTAATGGGCAGGTTTTAGCAGATTAAGTACATAAATTGACCGAATTACCCTATTTTTGTAGACAAAATTGCTTGAAATGTATGAATAAAGTTTTTGCGGCAGGTTTAAAACAACTCATCATTATTCCTGCCACATTGCTGGCAATAGGTATAAGTACAAGTGCAACTTTTGCTCAAAATAAGT
This sequence comes from Nostoc favosum CHAB5714, assembly GCF_020829495.1. GTDB lineage: Bacteria > Cyanobacteriota > Cyanobacteriia > Cyanobacteriales > Nostocaceae > Nostoc > Nostoc favosum. The sequence goes on from NZ_JAIVFQ010000035.1 coordinate 10,846, forward strand.
TGTATAGTCCAATTCCTTTATCTAACAGTACTGAATTTTCCGATCGCCTCTCAGACAAAGACATTCCCACAGGTCAAGGTGGGTTTGCCCGTGATTATACAGTGAAGTTAGAGAAGGGCGATAATTTAGCAGTTGACCTGTCATCAGAAAACTTTGACAGCATCATCACCCTGCTAGCACCTGATGGATCGACTTTGGCAGAAAATGATGATGGCCCTGATGGTACTAGCAATTCCCTACTATTTACTCGCATCGTAGAGACAGGGGATTATGTGATTCGTGTCCGGTCTTTTGGGGAAACTGGGATTGGGGCTTTTAAACTCAAGGTGACAAAGCTGCAACCGATTAAGTAAAGTTAGGAGTTAGGAGTTAGGAGTTTGGAGTTTGGAGTTTGGATTTTTAACTCCTCACTCCTAACTTCCCAGAGCGGTCAATACACACAGAAATAAGGCTTCAGTCCACTCAACGACTGCGCCGTAGGTATCTCCTGTGTGTCCGCCTAATTTGTGGTTGAACCATGCACCAGTTAAAGTGGCGATCGCACTTCCAGCAATTATCATTGTCAGTGCGAGAAATAGTTGCTGTTTATCTATCAACCAAACTAAACCACTCAAACTAAACAGCAACAACAATCCTGGTAACAAATCTTTGTAAGAACGAATGGCTTGTTTGTGAAGCGCACCTTTGCCAGTTGGTTTCAGGTAAGGATATCGTGCGATCGCTACTTGTTGTCCCCAACGTCCCCAGCCACAAGCAGCCATCAGCAACAACCAACGGTTTTCTGGCATATCCGTCAAAGCAGTTATTTTTAGTATCACCAAGGCGATCGCTGCCATTGCCCCAAATGCACCTGTAGCACTATCTGTCATCACTTCCAGCCGTCGATTTGGATCGCCTACTGCCAAACCATCGGCAGTATCCATTGCCCCATCTAAGTGCAGTCCACCAGTTATGGCAATCCAAACGCTGACTACTAAAGCACTACGAGTTAACACTGGCATACCCAGATAATCCATCCCCGTATCCAGTAATCCTAAAATTCCCCCAATTATTAACCCTACAACCGAAGCAAGACGTGCCACTCCCCCAAAGTCTAATCCGTCCAAATACGGTACTGGAATACTTGTATAAAATATAATACTAGCTGCCAGCTTTAACAGCAGCTTTTTCCACCACTGTTGCTGTTTCGTCATCTTAGTAACATTAATATATGGTTAATTGCTGGATAATAGACTTGGGTTCAGTACAACCAACATGAGCATACTTTAAAACTTTAGATAAGATTTACTTCTATTAGAGATTCTTCTTAAAAATTTTGTTATGCTGTTCTAAGTGGTAAATAAATAATCAAGCGTAGTTTTTATACAAAATAAGCAATGATTCAGGAAATTAAAATTACATCAGGGATCAAAATTAGTGTTTTGTATTCGTTAACTAAAAACTTACTTCAAATTATTTAGACGATTGCCCCACAAAATTGATATTTTTTAAATGTAGGAAGTAAACAAGCTATTCAATTATGACAGTTTAGCTATGTTGTCGCTCTCCTTAGCTCAATCGCTATTTTCCTATGAGTCACCATCTACCCGACATCAGGATACCAGCTCCGTGCATTATTAACACGGGCATCATTGTGAATAAGCTCGACATCCGGCGATTACTGACAGATTTAGGTCGAGTCCACTACATCTACACCCAAGAAGATAAGGTACTGAGCGAGGGTGAAGGAGATGTGATGGAAGTTTTTGCCAATCCGCAAAGGTCTACCTTAGTGGCTAACCACGCCCTATATCTGAATGTTTGTAGTTTTGATTACTTGGAACTAAAACAGTCGTCGCAACAAGAAACCTATTTTGATTTGATGCAAGAAGGAGTGTGTCTGCGGTTGATTCCCCGCTCAACCCCCATACAAGAGCGACGAGAGCGAAACTTCAATGTCAGCGCCATAGAAGCGATGATGGAGCAAGTCCTCTCAGCCAGATGGGATGCAGAAATTGACGATGACTGTTCTGATTCTTTTTAAATAACAATTAGTACAGTATATACTCGTAAAGTTGGTAACTAGGTTAGTAGTGAACGCTTAAATGTTCACGAAAACTCAATTGCCAGTTTTTATGTTTGTCCATAATTTAGTCCAATAATATTAATCTTGCCCTAATACCATTTGGTTTTATGGCTGCTAGTACCGCAAGGCGGAAGTCAAAAGTCAAAAAGCTTTCATTTTGGGCTTTCTGGCTGTTTTGAAATGGTAGGTTTATTTCTGCCACGTTGTACTAGTTATGGATTTCTGAAACTCTTTACTCATTAGCGTTTCACAATCCAAAATCTAAAATCGTTCGACTGAGCGTAGCCGTTCGCGTAGCGTTCCGCAGGAAAGTCTAAAATCCAAAATGGTATGAGTGCGAATTTTTCCTTTGAATGTCTCGCTTGCTGTAGCCAAACCAAAGCTAGAGCAGGAGTGTTTTTCACTCCTCACGGTGTTGTAGAAACCCCCAGATTTATGCCAGTGGGAACGCTGGCGAATGTCAAAACTATCACCCCAGCCCAGCTACGAGATACTGGGGCGCAAATGATCTTATCTAATACTTATCATCTTCACCTACAACCAGGGGAAGCGATCGTCGCTGGGGGTGGTGGGTTGCACAAATTTATGGGTTGGAATGGCCCAATGCTCACAGATTCGGGTGGGTTTCAAGTGTTCAGCTTAAGCGAGATGCGGAAAATTACTGAAGAAGGCGTCACTTTCCGCTCACCCCATGATGGACAAATTATTAACTTGACTCCTGAGTTATCCATTGAGATTCAAAATACTTTGGGGGCAGATGTGATTATGGCCTTTGATGAGTGTCCGCCTTACCCAGCTACTCGCCAAGAGGTTGAAACTGCAACTGAGCGCACTTATCGCTGGTTAGAACGCTGCATAACGGCTCATCAACGCAGTGAGCAGGCTTTGTTTGGGATTGTGCAAGGGGGCGTGTATTTGGATTTGCGTTGTCGTGCGGCGGAAGCTTTGGCTAAGTTGGATTTGCCGGGATATGCCATTGGTGGCGTGAGTGTAGGAGAACCACCAGAAATGATGGCTGAGATTGTGAAAGTGACAGCACCGCTTCTACCGCCTGAAAAGCCGCGTTATTTGATGGGTGTCGGTACTTATCGGGAAATGGCGATCGCGATCGCATCTGGTATAGATTTATTTGATTGCGTAATTCCCACCCGTTGGGCGAGACATGGTACAGCGATCGTGCAGGGCGGACGCTGGAACTTAAAAAATGCTAAGTTTCGTGAAGATTTTACGCCATTAGATGAAACTTGTCCTTGCTACACTTGCCAAAATTTTAGCCGTGCTTACATATCTCATTTAGTGCGATCGCAGGAAATTTTAGCTTATACCTTGTTGAGCATTCACAACATTACCGAACTAATTCGCTTTACGCAGCATATTAGAGAAGCAATATTAAGTGATCGCTTTGTCACAGAATTTGGTCACTGGCTCAACCAAGAAAGGGGAGATGAGGAAGATGAGGGAGATGGGGGGGGTAAGAGGGGCAGAGGAAACAGGGGAATAATAACTCCTAACTCCTAACTCCTAACTCCTAACTCCTAACTCCTAACTCCTAACTCCTAACTCCTAACAACCGACCAAACCATGTTAAGATATTTCTCAATTATGAACGCTGTGTTGGATAGTTGGATTTAAACAAACATGGAAGCAGCACTTTTATTAGCAAAACTGCCTGAAGCATACCAAATCTTTGATCCTTTGGTGGACGTTCTCCCAGTCATCCCCGTATTCTTCTTGTTGCTTGCTTTCGTTTGGCAAGCAGCCGTGGGATTTAGGTAAGTTAATCTATTTTTCAATTTATTAGGACAGGTACTATACCTGTTCTATTTTTTTGTGGGGCTATATTTTATAAAATTAATATTTATTAATATTTTGTAATGATTTAATATAATAAATAAGATGTGAATCAAGCCATGTCAATATGAAGCCTTGAAAGCCAAGCTTAGAGTCAAGGAGAAATCAGTTATGGGTAATATCAAATTCGTTAAAGAGAATAAAGAAGTAGTGGCGGCAGATGGTGCCAATCTCCGGCTCAAAGCGATGCAAAATGACATTGATATATATAAATTCATTGGTAAGATGACCAATTGCGGTGGGAATGGTCAGTGTGGTACTTGCATTGTGGAGATAGTCGAAGGACTAGAAAATCTTTCCCCCCGCACAGACGTAGAAAACCGCAAATTCAAAAAAAAGCCGGAAAATTACCGCCTAGCCTGTCAAACTTTAGTGAATGGCTCAGTCAGTGTAGTCACCAAGCCTTAAGTTCTCAAATCTGCCACTGCTTCAATTTGTATCCAGTCAGTAGTCAAAATACTTACCAAAATTAAGTTTCCTGATTTTGAATTTTGAATTGGTATAACTGTGTCGTCGATGATGCTATCCTAATGTTGTTGACTGGAAATTTAAGAGAGGTTTTCTTGCCATGCAAGTTAATGACCTGGGGTTCGTAGCGAGCATTTTGTTCGTACTAGTCCCCACTGTGTTTTTACTAATTCTGTACATCCAAACTGCTAGCCGCGAAGGTGGAAAAGATAATTAAGAGTTTGTGTATCAAATAAAGAACCCCTGCACCGGTAGTGTAGGGGTTTTTATTTATTTATCAACCATTAACTCTATTTTGACTTTAAGCGATCGTCCGCGCCAACAATACTGGACAAGTGGCATTGACTCGAACATAGTCAGACAAGGAAGATCCGATAAGTCGGTCTATATCAACAAAACTCTTAGCGATGGATGGACGACGATCTGGAGAACCGAGCAATAATAAGTCTATATTCAACTCTTCTGCCAACCGACAAATTTCTTCACCAGGTTTGCCACTACTGATATAACAACGAGATTGGATGCCCTGGTTTTTAGCTTCTGCAACTGCGGCTGCTAAAACAGGATTTTTATCTGAGTTAACCTCGGTTATTTCCGATTTTTTCCCGCCTAAATCTGTGACAACATTTGCCAAAATTAACTCGCCGCCCTGAATATCTCGCAGTAAAAACAGTGCCAATTTTAAGCAGTTTTTTGCAGAATCAGAGTTGTCTATTGCCACCATAATGCGCTTAATTCTTTTGACATAAATATCATCTTTTACCAGCAACATTGGGCGAGAAGATAGCTGGAAAACATACTGACTGACTGAGTTGGATAAAATGGATTGCAGGCGCTTCAGTCCGCGTGAACCCATAATAATCAAGTCAGCGTCGATTTCATCAGCTACTTGGCAAACTACATCTTTCGGGTCACCTTCGCGCAAAATTGAAGAAACCTGGCTAGGATCTAAGTTCAAAGTTTGAATGGCATTAGCTAATATTTTACCGCCATTTTCCCATTTAGCTGTCATGGTAGCAGCAGTATTTTGTGCCTGAACAACATGCAAAATTGTTACTTTTGCAGATTGAATTGAAGGAATTTCTTTCAGGGTTTTGAGCATTTCTTCTGCGTGTCCCAATCCCGATACAGCCAGCAAAATTTTTTCTATCATTTTACGTGATTGTTGTTAAGTTTACTTTAGTTATCGCTGTTATTACTTGGCTCAGGTCAGATTTTTACTGCCTTGCTCAACAACTTAGTCAGTAACTTGGCACAAATAAACTTTGTTTTTTTAGTATTTAACACTCAAACAAATGACAAAGTACAAAAAGCTCAACAAATGTTTAAGTTCATTTGCACCTATTTACTTAAGATGATCAACTAGACTGCAATTATTAAGCATAGTCTCAATTTCGCTTGGATAACTTAATAAATTATGATGTTAGTTATCATTTTTTATCTATATTCACTTTTTTTAATTAGAACTTAGTTAAGTATTGCAAAGAAATGCCAAAATAACTCTTCAAAAAGATTTATTATACTGTAAGCCGATACGCTTGGGTTAAGAAAATTTATTTGTTGAGGTACTATAAAGACCTCTAAGAAGGTTTTACTACGCAAAACCGTCCCTCTCCGAGTTGGAGAGGGAGAGACTTGAACTTTAGTTTAACTCAGGGAGGGTTTATCGAACTTCCCTTAACCTAGATGCGCTCCTGGTTGTCCGTTTTGGACTACAAAGGAAGCTAGGGTTTTGACAGAGGCATTCAAGTCAATGATGCTTGATACAACACGGTAGTCACTTTGCCAGCGTTGTGGGGTAAGCTTGCAGCGCACGTATCCCCGGAAAGCACCGTCAAAAAACTTAGTATGGGGATTGTTGGGTAGGGAAGCTTGAACTGAAGCGATGAATTCGGTAGGAAAATCAGAGGTAATTGAGGTTCCTACGAACTCAGTGCCTACTGTCGGTGAGTTTGGGTTATTAAAATCAAGCTTCAGATCATGAACCCAACTAGAATGGATGTCTCCGGTAATTACCACTGGATTAGAAGGTTTACGCTGGTTTAGAAAACTCAAGAGTCGATTACGTGCAGCCACGTAGCCGTCCCACTGATCCACATTGAAGACACCTGCACCTGGACTGCTATTAAAATTGTACTGGCCAAGCATGGTCTGTTGAGCAATCACATTCCAGCGCGATCGCGACTGATCTAACCCTTTTCGTAGCCATTGCTCTTGTTCTGAGCCGGTCATGGTAGCATTTGTATTAACAGCTTCGGGACAGCGAGGCTTAAGTCCGTCATCACAAGGTTGGTTAGTGCGGTACTGCCTGGTGTCTAGAACATTGAACTCAGCTAAATTACCGAAAGTGAACCGTCGATAAAGCAGCATGTCTGGGCCGTTAGGCAATGAAAACCGACGCAGAGGCATGTGTTCGTAGTAAGCCTGGTACGCGTTAGTTCGCCGTTTCCTAAAAGCCTCTTGGGTTTGGTTATCTTCGGGGATTAAGTTGGCGTAGTTGTTGTCAACTTCATGATCATCCCAAGTGACAATCCAGGGAAAAGCAGCATGAGCCGCTTGGAGATTCGGGTCAGTTTTGTACAGGGCGTGGCGATCGCGGTAGTCTGCAAGAGTGATAATTTCTGGACTATTATGCTGACGGGGCCCACCGGATTGTGGCCCGTATTCGTAAATGTAATCACCCAGATGAACCACAAGGTCGAGGTTTTCATCAGCCAAATGCCGATAAGCCGTATAATAGCCATTTTGCCAGTCTTGACAAGAGACAAAAGCAAAGTTCAGTTGTGATATAGAGCCATAAAATGCTGGTGCTGTGCGAGTCCGTCCAATAGGGCTTACTTCCCTACCCGCTTGAAATTGATACCAGTACCAACGGTCAGGGTCTAGTCCACGGACATCAACGTGAACTGAGTGTGCTAACTCTGGTGTCGCCAGCACTGTTCCTCGCCGCACCACGTGTTTCATGTTTTCATCAAGGGCAACTTGCCACCGCACAGGGACATTTACCAATGGCATTCCACCTCCAGAGAGTGGATTGGGAGCCAGTCGTGTCCAGATAACAACACCATCTGGCAAAGGATCACCAGAGGCAACACCAAGACTAAACGGATAATCAGAAAACCTTGAGTTAGCCAATACTGGATGCCATTGGCTACCTATTGTTAATCCTGTTAAGAATCCTGCACCCAGCAAAAAACTCCGCCGTCTGCACCGATTTGCTAGCAGGCGCGTACCATCCATAAGTTCCATATTCACCCCTACCCAGATGTAAATACAGTTGGCATTCAGGAGGGTCAGTTGTGAAAAGCACAAACAGTGGCTTAAATAATTCGTAATTCGTAATTCGTAATTCGTAATTCCAAAGAAAAGGTGGCTGCTTGATTGTTGCAGGGAATTCTAACCCGTCTAATAATTATGAATTATGAATTAGTAATTACTAATTATATTGACTTGACTTGTCTCCCAATAGCTGCTCAACCAAACACAAGAAACCTACCAACCTAAGATCAAGCAGAAATTAAGATTGTATTAAGTTTCAAATTGAATTGAGGCATGAGGCATTGGGACTGGGAGAATTTTGTGGGGGATTTAGACCCCAACCAAACAGAACTGCCGCTACAGAAACTTTTGTCAAACCCTTTACGAATTACGAATTACGAATTACGAATTATTTAAAACCTACCATTTCCCTGAACAATGTGCTTGACAGTGGTCAAGGTTTCCAGGCTAATAAATCCCCGACGATGACCTTTTTGGTTAGACATGCCAAGAAACACTGAATCTCCCCGTGAGGGGTTGCGGGAAAAACGCGGGGAAGTGTTGATATAGGTAGAAGCACTGTTAACTCCTAAAGCAAACTGCCGACTTTCCTGATACGATTCAGTAACGATAGAGTCGGCATGACCACTGCTGTATTCATTAATCCAGGCGATCGCAGCTTCTAAGCTATCCACCAATTTAAAAGCTACTGTCTTAGTTAAATAAGGGTTTCCCCATTCGCCTTCCTTCACCAGCTGCAACTGAGGAAAGGCTTTTACTAGTTCTGCATCCCCTTTAATTTCAAAGCCTTTTTCCATCAAGCTGTTCCACAGAACGGCTATTGACGATGGCAAGGCTTGGCGGTGAATTAGCACCTTTTCAATGGCATTAACTTGGTCTGGTTCGCTCTGATGGCTATTAAGAATCATTAAGCGCACCATTTCTAAACTGCTATTTAGCGACCAGTAGAGATAACAGTTACCCATCGCTGACTTTAAGACTGGGCAAGTTGACTGTCGTACTACCTGCTGTATCAAACTAGAACGTCCGTAGGGAATCACTAGATTCACGTACTGGTCTTGGGTGACTAAATCCCGAACCGAAGCACCATGTTCTGCTGTGATCAGTTCTAGACAGCCCGGAGGTAGTCCAACTTGGGCGATCGCACTTTGCAATACCTCAGCGATGACCGCGTTAGAATGGCTAGCTTCAGTACTGCCTTTGAGAATTATACTATTGCCAGTTTTGATACAAAAACCTGCTGCGATCGCTCCTAAATCTGGAAACGCCTCATAAATAAATGCAATTACTCCCAAGGGCATTAACTGGGTATAACTCTGGGAATCTTCCAGTTGATAATCAGCAGTTCTAACGCGCCGTAGGGGATCTGATAATTCCCCCAACCGTTGCAAAATGTCCACGGTCATCTCTAACCTTGTGGGAGTCAGCTTCAGCCAGTCCAATATCAACTCAGGCACTGCCATTTCCCGACTCGCTTCTAAATCCAAGGTATTGGCTTCTAGAATGTCGTCAAATGAGCGCTCAAGGGCTTGTGCCATTGCCAGTACTGCACGACTCCGGTCTGCTCCCTTTGTGATCCCCAACTTTAGGGAAGCATGATAGGCTCGTTGGGCACTAGTAATCGGTTCGGGGTGATCATCCAAAACTTCAACAGTCATTGAGTTAACGTCTGTAGGTAAGCCAGACCATTAGCGCTGGCAGAATAGCCAATAGCACCGCCACCATTGCCCAAGCAACAATGCTGGAACCATTTGCCAATCGCAGTGCTAATGGCAGCCATATAATCACTAGCACGAAAATAATGCCAAGTGCTATAGGCAGATAGCTTTCTCCCAAGCGCGGATGGACAACATGCCAACTATTTCCCATCCAACGCCAAGCCCGCTTATAGGGATAGGTGGTAGAAAGCTGTTCTAGGACATGACCATTATCTTCTACTACAAAGATTTGCTGACAGCGATCGCAACCAAATGCTTCTGTCAGCGTAATCGGAATTAACTGACCCCGGCGACGACAGGGACAGGGATATTCGGTATTGAAGTCTATTTTTTCGGGTTTTTGAGATTGCACAAGCGTTCTAATAACTTGAGCGTGTTTTACACGAACTGTGAGAATATGATCCCTTAGTAAATGCCTTAGAGGCTTCTCCCTTTATGAAGATAAACAGGCGATGTTTAACGGATCGCGGAATGCTAAAAGACGCTTTGCACCTGACAACACTATTATTTAACTAGCCACTTTTAGTCCAGTGTAATACACCCTACATAAAACGAATTGATTACACCTATAAAGATTGTAGCCAAGCTAATGTATATCTACACCAGTCTAAAGCTGGGTTTTATATTTCTTAGCAAGTGGGCGATATTCAAATTGAGACAGTAGACGATTTGTTTGCTCAATCTGTCCACATTGGGAGCGATTCACAAGAGTGTAGTGCGAATCGCCGAAGACTTCAATGCACCCTAAAAATACTAAACCTCTTGGAATTTTCAACTCCAAGAGGTTTTAGTTGGAAGCGGGTAACGCGATTCGAACGCGCGACATTCACCTTGGCAAGGTGACGCTCTACCACTGAGCTATACCCGCAATCGATAACCATATATTAATATCTCAGATTTATCCCTAATTGTCAACCCCTTAATTTAGTTATTAGTCATTAGTCATTAGTGAATAACAAAGGATAAATGACTAATGACGGTCTAGCCGAGTTCTTCTGACTCCGCAGTTAAATTACCGATGCTGGCACTTTGAAAAGAGGCTGGCAAAGACTGGCTATTACGAGAATATGGCTCTGCCAGGTTAGAACGTAGTTGCCGCATGAGGCTTGCCATTTCTAGGGCATTCAGGGCATAATCCCAGCCGTGATTACCTTTGATGCCTGCCCGTTCTAAGGCTTGCTGCATAGTGTCTACTGTCAAAATGCCAAAAATTACTGGCACTCCAGTTTGAAAGCTAGCGGCGGCAATACCTTTAGAAACTTCGGCGGATACATAATCAAAATGGGGTGTTTGCCCTCGAATAACTGCACCTAGACAAATTACTGCATCATAACGATGGGAAAGTGCTAGTTGGCGAGCTACTAAAGGTACCTCAAAACTTCCTGGAACCCAAACATAGTCCACCTGATTACCTTGCGGGTTAGGATCTACACCGTGGCGTTTCAAGCAATCTTGACATCCCTCTAGCAGCTTTCCGGTAACTAGGTCATTGAATCGACCAATCACCACTGCAAACCGCAAAGGCTCCGTTTGGGTAAAAGTTCCCTCGAAAACTGCCATGACTGCCTCTTAATCAACTATAGTTCTGGCCAATATACATTTCTTATTTAAATGTAGAGGAGCAGGAAAGCACGGTCAGAAAAAAGGAAATCGGAAAAAATCTTTCCTTTTCTCCTTTGGTCTTTGACCTTGGCTTTTCTGCCCCTCTAGTTCTTATATTATGTGCCTGCGCCAGAGTGAAGCCGTCGCCTACACGACAAAAAAGTTTAACAAACCAACTAAAAATACCAAACCAATCCAGGCGGCGGAACCAACCCAGAGCAGTTTTTTAGATTCAACCCAATTTTGGGGAGTGGCGTAAGCAACGGGAACGCCAACAACCAGGACAAAAGACAATAGAACTAGGCTTATCAAAGCGAATTGGAATATTATGGTCATTTTTGCTTCTCCCAATACAGCGAAATAGTGATATGTCTTACACTAACAGTAAGGTGTACAGTGTAGGCAACGAGCGTGACTCCTGCTATTGCATAGGACATTTCCAGAAGCTCTGGTTTTATGTACCTGTGATCCCCCACGGTCAACAATTTGATTTTTTCTTCCTTTCGTACCCCACAAATTTTACGACACAGGATGATTTGCTTATGACTTTTGCACTGATATGTCAACCAATGGTAAATTTGCATTCTTTGAAAGGATGCCTACTCGTTTCCCGTTGTCTAACGTTTCACGTAGGTTTCCCAGAGGGCAGTAACCGGGGTGTATCAACGACCGTGGTGGCGAGTAACCACTTAAATCATACAACGCCCTGATCATCTATTTTAGAATATTTGACAATTAGGGCACTGACTCTGAGAGTTAAAGGGTGAGGCTTCTGCCCATTTTAGCTAAAGGGTAACACTGACACTTTCTTCTCGTTTTTAAGTTACCGGAAATTTCAACATTTTAGTCGTTTGTCCTTTGTCTAAGTACCGATGACTAATGACCAATGACTAATGACTATTAACTATGGATTTAATTCTTTGCCACACAACAGCAGATTTTGACGCACTAGGAGCAGCAGTAGGGTTAACGCGCCTACTACCGGGAAGTAAGATTGTGCTGACTGGCGGTTCTCACCCTCCTGTAAGGGATTTTTTAGCATTGCATCGGGACGAATATCCGTTAATTGAACGCCGTTCTGTGAATCCAGAAAAAATTCGTTCTCTGACTGTGGTGGATACGCAACAGCGCGATCGCTTGGGGAAAGCTGCTGAGTGGTTAGATTTACCCCATATTAGAGAAATTATAATTTATGACCATCACTTAGGACAAGAATCAGATATTCCGGCTACCGAATCAGATATTTCTTCAGTAGGAGCAACCACAACTTTAATCGTTGAGCAATTGCAACAACAGGAAATTTCCCTAACTCCTGCTGAAGCAACTGTGATGGCTTTGGGTATCCACGTTGACACTGGCTCTTTGACTTATGACCAGTCCACACCACGGGATGCCCTAGCTTTGGCTTGGTTGATGCAACAAAGTGCAAGTTTATCGGTAATTTCCACCTACCGAGACCCTGGTTTGTCTGTGCAATTGCAGCAGTTATTAACTGAATCGCTGGAAAATTTAGAATATCTTTGTCTACATGGATATACGGTTGCTTGGGTAACTCTAAAAACTAAAAATTTTGTGCCTGGGTTATCGAGTTTGGCATCGGAACTCGTGGAATTAACCGAAATTGACGCCCTACTGTTGGCTAATGAGTATCCTTTAGGTGAAGAGGATTCACGGTTAACTGTAATTGGGCGATCGCAAATTCCCAAAACGAATCTTAACCTATTATTCCAACTTCTAGGTGGCGGCGGTCATTCACAAGCCGCATCGCTAAACCTAAGAGGAGTTGATTCAGAAGCAATATTAAAACAACTCCTGGACGGGGTAAAAGCACAAATTCCCCATCCCCTCACGGCTAGAGACTTGATGTCCTCTCCTGTTCGCACGATTCTGCCTGAAACCACAATTGCCGAAGCCCAGCGCATTTTATTACGCTATGGACACTCTGGTTTATCTGTAGTTGATACCCAAGGGCAACTAGTAGGTATTATTTCGCGCCGGGATCTTGATGTTGCTCTGCACCACGGATTTAGTCATGCGCCAGTTAAAGGCTACATGACCACAAATCTTAAAACGATTACACCAGATACGACACTGCCACAAATTGAAGCGCTGATGGTGACTTATGATATCGGACGCTTACCAGTATTGGAGAATGAGCAGTTAGTTGGTCTGGTCACTCGTACTGATGTCTTGCGGGAATTACATCAAGAAAGGGATGAAGACGAAGAGGGACAAAAATTCAAAATTCAAAATGACGTTCGCGGACTCGCTAACACTGCGCTAACAAAATTCAAAATTCCTCTCAGCACTGAGTTGCAAAATCGCCTTGCTCCGCAACTGTGGCAATTACTCACCACAGCATCACAAGAGGCAGAAAAACGGGGTTGGCATCTTTATCTTGTCGGGGGTGCAGTGCGGGATTTACTGTTAGCTGATGCAGCATCGGGGACTTTGATGATTAAAGATATTGATCTTGTGGTTGATGGCTTTCACAAATCAGCAGATGTTGGTGCTGGTGTAGAACTAGCAAAAGCACTCCAACAACTTTACCCTGCGGCTCGTTTAGAAATCCACGGGGCTTTTCAAACTGCGGCTTTGTTGTGGCACAAAGACCCAGAATTAGATTCTCTATGGGTAGATATTGCCACCGCTAGAACAGAATTTTATCCTTATCCAGCAGCAAATCCAGAAGTTGAAGCGAGTTCCATTCGTCAAGACTTGTATCGTCGAGATTTTACCATCAATGCGATCGCCTTGCGCCTCACTACTCCTCGTGCTGGTGAATTACTCGATTTCTTTGGCGGATTAATCGATTTACAAGCCAAGCAAATTCGGGTTTTGCACCCCAACAGCTTTATCGAAGACCCCACCCGGATTTATCGTGGCGTGCGCTTTGCCGTGCGCTTCGGATTTCAAATTGAACCGCAAACTGAAGAGTTTATCCGCTATGCCATCAACAGTGGCGTTTACGATCGCACTGCTCAAGAGAATAGCAAAACTCCAGCCCTGCAAACTAGACTAAAAACAGAATTAAAGCACATCCTAGAAGCCCCTTATTGGAAATCGGCTTTGCAGTTACTCGATAATTTAGGAGCATTGCAATGTATCCATCCTACCCTGAAGCTAGATGCAGAACTCCTGCGACAATTACGTTTGCTAGAACGCTGCTTGCGGCGATTTGATACTGAACAAACTCTCATTCATTGGGAAATGCGCTTAGAAGCGTTAATCGCCCAACTTGCACCACAATATCGAGCGAAAGTAGCAAAGAATCTGCAACTGCAAGAGGATAGCATTAAACGCTTGCAAAACTTGGCTTCTGCCCAAACTGAGGTGATGGAATCTTTGCCTAAGTGTCAAAGTCCCAGTCAAGTAGTGCAGTTGTTGCGACAGTACGATTTACCAATGCTGATTTTAATTGCTTTGCAAAGTCCGCGATCGCTTAGACATCAGATTTGGGAATATTTAACTGTTTTGGTTAATGTGCAGCCACTATTGAATGGCAATGATTTAAAGAAACTGGGTTACAAACCAGGGCCGCAGTATCGGCAAATATTAGATGATGTAGTTGCTGCTACCTTAGATGGAGTGATTAAAGATCACAGAGAAGCTGAAGAGTTTTTAGCCAAGCATTATTCTCATTAATTTATATTTCACACATCTGGTTTTTATGCAAACACAAACACCGAAAAAATCCTACAGTCCAGAGGAATATTTACAACTAGAGGAGACATCAGAATCCAAAAATGAATATAGAGATGGAGAAATAATTCCTATGGCTGGTGGTACGACTAATCACAATGAAATTGCAGGTAATTTTTACGCCAATTTTAAATTTACGATGCGCGGTAAAAATTACAAAATCTACATGGGTGATGTCAAATTGTGGATACAGCGTTATCGTATCTACACTTATCCTGATGTCATGGTTATTCAGGGAGAACCAATATATGAGGGAACTGGCACTACTACAGTCACCAATGCCATAATGATTGTGGAAGTATTATCTAAATTGACAGAGAATCACAATCGAACTAATAAATTTAGATTTTATCGTTCTATTGCGACACTCAAAGAATATATTATGATTAATCAATATGAATATCTTGTTGAGCAGTTTAATAAAAATGCTGAAGGGCAATGGGTATTAACTGAATACGAATCAGTAGATGCTGTATTATCACTAAAATCAATAGGGTTTCAAATTTCCTTCAGCGATATTTATCAAGGAGTTAATTTTGAAATAGAAGAATAATCATAATGCGATCGCGGCACTCTAAATTCTATCTGGGTCGATATTTAACTCCCGCAGTTTTGCTGCCAAACGTTCTGCCTTTTGTTCTGCTTGTTCTGCCTTTTGTTCTGCTTGTCCTGCCTTTTGTTCTGCCTGTTCTGCCGTTTCTTCAGGTGTTGGTACTAGTTGACCATCTCGTGTAAAAAACCGCAATAATCCCTGATAAGCTCCCAAATATAACCCTAGTTGTTGACTCCACAAATATCCTTGCTCACTTGCTTGTAGAGGTTGATATTCTCCATCTACTAAATGAAATCCCGCAAATTCTTGTGTGTAAGGGTCGAACCAAAAATAATCCAACGTGCGGAAAGTATCTTGATAAATTTCTTTTTTTAAACCTTTATCAATATTAGCTGTTGAGTCAGACAAAATTTCTAGAATTACATTTGGATATTTGCCATCTTCTTCCCAGACTACCCAACTTTTACGGGTTTTACGTTCAGTTCCCAGCACTACAAAAAAGTCTGGCCCTCGGAAGTATTCTGATTTGCGTTGGCGTGGACTGTAGTAGATAGTCAAGTTTCCAGCCGCATAGAAATCATTTCTATCTTTCCACAGCCATTCCAGACAAGTTAAAAGTAGGATTATTTGTCGTAGATGCAGTTCTGTTTCCAAAGGAGGTTCATCACTATATAGATCACCAGGGGGAAATATAACATCTTGGCAGATGCCTTGTTGAGATTCTAATTCTTGAGCTATGGTCATAGAAGGGATACGGCATCAAGTAGTTATGGATTTATTTTAGCAGTGTTGTAGTTAGCAATAATCTAAATTGTATCTGGGTCGATATTTAACTCACGCAGTTTTGCTGCTAAACGTTCTGCTTTTTGTTCTGCCTGTTCTGCGGTTTCTTCAGGTGTTGGCACTAGTTGACCATCTCGTGTAAAAAACCGCAATAATCCCTGATAAGCTCCCAAATATAACCCTAGCTGCTGACTCCACAAATATCCTTGTTCACTTGCTTGTAGAGGTTGATATTCTCCATCTACTAAATGAAATCCCGCAAATTCTTGTGTGTAAGGATCGAACCAAAAATAATCCAACGTGCGGAAAGTATCTTGATAAATTTCTTTTTTTAAACCTTTATCAGTATTCGCTGTTGAGTCAGACAAAATTTCTAGAATTACATTCGGATATTTGCCATCTTCTTCCCAGACTACCCAACTTTTGCGGGTTTTACGTTCAGTTCCTAGCACTACAAAAAAGTCTGGCCCTCGGAAGTATTCTGATTTGCGTTGGCGTGGACTGTAGTAGATAGTCAGATTTCCCGCCGCATAGAAATCATTTCTGTCTCGCCACAGCCATTTTAAGCATTTGAGTAAGAGCATGATTTGCTCTAGATGAAGTTCGCTTTCCAAAGGAGGTTCATCACTATATAGATCACCAGGAGGAAATATAACATCTTGGCAGATGCCTTCTTGAGATTCTAATTCTTGAGCTATGGTCATCGAATGGATACGGCATCAAGTAGTTATGGGTTTATTTTAGCAGTATTGTAGTTAGCGATCGCACTACATTAATTAATGCTTTGCAAAAAAGGTGATCGCATTCTTAAGTTAGGCATAAAAAAAGAGAGTGCGATCTTATCTGCATCACAAACAAAACAATAACCCCGACTTTTAAAACAAGTCGGGTTCTGTTTAATTACGGTTTGATTAAAGACATTTCAGACTGGCGATATTTAGTAATTAACCTACGTCGTTTTAGTGGTGAATAAAGCAAAATACTTACCAAGGGTAATCCGGTTCCTGCTAGTGCAAATAAGATATAGGGATTAACAAAGCCAACTATATAAATAATTCCAAAGCTAGTTCCTAATCCCATTGTGAGCAACAGCACAGCGGTAGACGCATTAGTAGGCGAACTAACTATAACTACAGCGCAAGGCACAGCCATAACCCAAATCCCAATCCCAGCCCCAAGCCAACCCCCAGTCTCAGACATAGCCCCAAATATAGCTCCAATTACAGATCCAATCAATGCCCCCTCCCCTGCACATACAGCACCAATCACAGCACCAATGACAGCACGAATCACAGCCCAAATTACAGCCCATAAACCAACAACATTTATAAACCAAGTCATAGATGTGGATGCAATAATACAAATTAGCAACACTCCAGCAAGCCAAGCGTATGCTAGTTGTTGCTTTTCAATCGGTAAAGCAGCTGTCTGCACCTTCACGGTTAAAGTATGAGTCTCTGGATAGGCATTACTGTGCAATATAAGTTGACGTTTATACTGCTTCTCTGCCATCAATTTACTCGTATCCACCTGAACCTGACACCGAGTATGATTCCCGCTAAACTGAGCAGGTGTTACCGAAATCCAAGCATGATAATCTGGGGTATGGGGTGGGTCTTGAGGATGGGGTGCAACTTCCCATTTACCTTCTAGCAAAGTATCTCCTATGGGGTTCTCAATAGTAATGCTTTGCGTTAGCTTTTCCCCCAATTGGTTCGCTTTGAACTCCAGCACTGTTTCACTGAAATCAACTCCCGCTACACGGATAACATCAAGAGGTTTGAGTGCTTCTCCCGCTACACGGATAACATCAAGAGGCTTGAGTGCTTCTAAAGCTGATTGTGCATTAACAAAACGGTTTTTCTGTAGCGGTTGTACCATCTTTTCCAACCAACTTAGAAACCGTAGATTCAACCGAGGTAGAAGATGACGAAACTTAATTAAATATGGATCATCTTGATCTTGCAATTGATCTATTTTTGTTGATTTGATTCCTGTCAGTAAGCAAATCAAGGTTGCACCCAAAGCATACAAGTCTGTAGCTTCTGTTGGTTTAAACATTTGCTCTGGCGGGATAAAACCAGGAGTACCTCTAAATACACTACTCGCTGCAACTTCCTGGCTGCCAATACGAGCAAAACCAAAGTCAATTATATAAACGTTGAGTTCTTCATCTACCAAAATGTTTTCCGGTTTGATATCCCGATGAATTACCGGAGGATTGAGATTTTGCAGGTATCTAAGAATTTTTAAAGCTTTGACAGCAATTTGCTTAACTTCCTCTGGTGCAAAGCTGCGGGTTTCTGCTAAAGATTGGGCGTTGATATATTCTTGCACCAAACAAAAGCCATCAGACGTAGCAAAAGAATTTATGTAGCGGGGAATACCGGGATGAGCTAGTCCTTGTAGCACTCTAATTTCTCGTTGATGAGCCTCAAAACCAGACCAACTGGAACCAGCTTGAGCAAAGCAAAACTGCTTTATTACCATTTGTTCCCCAGTATCAACTTTTGATGCTAGCCAAGTAATCCTTCCTCCTTCCCGATTACGTCCCAATTCTCGCAAAACTTGATAGCCGTGTTCGCTGAAATCTGGATAGCTATTCATAGTTCAAGGGCAACAAGTAGGGTATGCCAAGTTTGCTGTGTATTACGCAAATACACTTAAGCTAGCAGGGGTAAATCAATTAATCAATGTTTTTAACATTAGTTATAGATGCGAGGTATCTCTATCAAAATTTCTCCTGAAACTCTTCCCTCTGCGTTCTCTGCGCCTCTGTGGTTAATAAAGATT
Organism: Nostoc favosum CHAB5714; assembly: GCF_020829495.1. GTDB lineage: Bacteria > Cyanobacteriota > Cyanobacteriia > Cyanobacteriales > Nostocaceae > Nostoc > Nostoc favosum. The sequence goes on from NZ_JAIVFQ010000035.1 coordinate 29,660, forward strand.
TTTAACCGCAGAGGCACAGAGGGCACAGAGAATAAAAAAGCGATCGCCTGCTACCATTGTGAAATTCCTTCGTCTCCACCCCAAAACCAGAAGCCGTAAAGCATACAGGCAAGTTATAATTTTCTTGCGGATCAACGTAACAAAAATTTATGAGTAACCCCCTCGTACAAGCCTTTTTCGTAGGCAGAGCAGTAGCTGAAGTAGTTAATGAGCGTTTAGAGGTCGCCTTGACCGATGCTTTGAGTGATCTGGGCAAATTTGATGCCGAAGCTAGAGAGCAGTTGCGCCAGTTTACAGAAGAAGTCCTAGAGCGGGCAAATCGGTCAGCAGAAGCTGCTAATAGTGGTCAACCTAGTACAGGTACTGGACAAACCAGTTCTGATTCAGGTGACTTGCAAGCAGATATTGATGAATTACGAGCAGAAATTGCCCTGTTACGAACAGAATTGCAACATTATCGCAGAACTTCTGCATAAATTTTAGTCATTAGTCATTGGTCATTAGTCACTTGTACTGAGCGACTTGTGCCGAGCGTTCGCGTAGCGTCTCGCAGAGAAGCCGAGGTAAGTCGAAGTATTCGTCAAAAATTTTGCACAAATGGCAAATGACAAAGGACACTTAAGAAAAAACAGTTTAGGAATCAGAGTGTCTTTTCTTTCAAGGGATTCGGTTGCAAACCAACGGTAAACAAAGTATATGGAACAAGGTTATTCAGATAAAGCATACCGTTGGAATCGGGAAAAATACTCTAGCAGACGGCGTTTTGTGGACATTTGGTCTTTTGTCTTGACCTTATTGTTCAAACTTTGGCTATACAACAAATCTTGGAGTTATCCGGGTGGCGTGACTGAGGCAAAGCAAGCTGCAAGACGCAAAAGTCAAGCGGTTTGGATTCGCAATACCCTGCTGGATTTAGGGCCAACCTTCATCAAAGTAGGGCAATTGTTTTCTACCCGTGCTGATATATTCCCTGGTGAATATGTAGAAGAACTAGCCAAATTACAAGACAAAGTACCGGCATTTAGCTATGAGCAAGTAGAAGCGACCATTGAGAAAGAACTAGGCAAGAAAATTCCTGAACTATTCCATAATTTTGAACCTGTTCCTTTAGCTGCTGCTAGCTTGGGGCAAGTACACAAAGCTGTGCTGCATACTGGGGAATCGGTTGTCGTCAAGGTGCAACGTCCTGGACTAAAAAAGTTATTTGAAATAGATTTACAAATTCTCAAGGGAATTACCCGCTATTTTCAAAACCATCCCAAATGGGGACGGGGGCGAGATTGGTTAGGTATTTATGAAGAGTGTTGTCGCATTCTTTGGGAAGAAATTGATTATCTTAACGAAGGTCGTAATGCTGATACTTTTCGCCGGAACTTTCGCGGCTACGATTGGGTAAACGTCCCAAGAGTATACTGGCGTTACGCCACGTCCAGAGTGTTGACTTTAGAATATCTCCCTGGAATTAAAATTAGCCAATACGAAGCTTTAGAAGCAGCAGGTTTAGATCGAAAGGCGATCGCTCGTCAAGGCGCTCAAGCCTACTTACTACAATTACTCAATAGTGGCTTTTTCCACGCCGATCCTCACCCAGGTAATATTGCCATTAGTGCAAGTGGTGCTTTGATATTCTACGATTTCGGCATGATGGGGCGGATTAAGTCCAACGTGCGTGAAGGACTAATGCAAACACTGTTTGGCATTGCCCAAAAAGATGGCGATCGCGTTGTTCAGTCTCTGATCGATTTAGGCGCGATCGCACCAACCGATGATATGGGCCCAGTCCGGCGTTCCGTCCAGTACATGCTGGATCATTTCATGGATAAGCCCTTTGAAAACCAATCGGTGGCAGCAATCAGTGACGATCTTTATGAAATAGCTTATAATCAGCCATTTAGATTTCCAGCAACCTTCACTTTTGTGATGCGAGCCTTTTCTACCTTAGAAGGGGTAGGCAAAGGTTTAGATCCAGAGTTTAACTTTATGGAAGTTGCCAAACCATACGCAATGCAGCTTATGACCGATATGAATGGTTCTGAGGGGAATAGCTTTATTAACGAATTAAGTCGTCAAGCAGCTCAGGTAAGTAGTACCGCGTTTGGTCTACCACGTAGGTTAGAGGATACCCTAGAGAAGCTAGAACGCGGAGATATGCGCTTGCGTGTTCGGTCTATCGAAACTGAACGCCTATTGCGTCGGCAGAGCAGTATTCAGCTCTCAATAAGCTACGCTCTGTTAATCAGTGGTTTCACGCTTTCAGCTACGATCTTAGTCGTTACCAATTATGTGTGGTGGGCACTCGCGCCTGGTTTAATTGCAGCAGTGCTTTCAGTGATCCTGATCAGACTACTTTTACGACTTGACCGTTACGATCGTATGTATTAATTGTTGGTTGGTTGCAAAAATAATTTATGAAACTTAATTTCACGGGTTTTAGCGATCCGGGACTTATTCGTTCTAATAATCAGGATGCTTACTATATCGACCCACAGGGGCGGTTTTTTGTTGTTGCCGATGGCATGGGTGGTCATGCCGGAGGTGAGGAAGCAAGTCGGATTGCCACTAAGGAAATTCAGGCGTATTTAGTAGCAAATTGGCAATCTCCTAAATCTTCCCAAGAATTGCTAGAGCAAGCTTTGTGGGGTGCTAATGAAGCTATTTTGCACGATCAGCAAAATCATCCCGAACGCGCCGACATGGGTACAACGGTTGTAGCGGTAATTTTTCGCGCCCCAGAGACGCCCTGGTGCGCTCATGTTGGCGATTCGCGGCTGTATCGCTTCCGAGAATCGCACTTAGAACAAGTAACAGAAGACCACACTTGGGTAGCACGAGCAATCAAAATCGGTGACATCACCTTAGATGAAGCACGATTACATCCGTTTCGTCATGTATTATCGCGCTGTTTGGGACGTGAAGACTTACATCAAATTGATGTGCAACCACTGGATGTAAAAGCTGGCGATCGCTTGCTGTTATGTAGTGATGGTCTAACAGAAGAACTTGTCGAACAGAAGATTGCTAACTGCCTCCAAGACACCCCTTGGCTTGATAAAGCCGCCATCTCTCTAGTTGAGGCTGCCAAAGACCACGGAGGGCACGATAACATTACAGTTGTCATCGTCTCACTCGACTAAATAGTCATTGGTCATTGGTCATTGGTCACTTGTACTGAGCGGAGCCGAAGTATTAGTCATTAGTCAAGAGTTACTAGCTATTGGACAAAGGACAAATCTGGTAGATATACTCAGCAATTTGTTCAGCATGAGCATTTTTACTTTTTACAATTTGATACAAATATTTTTAGCTTCCAAAGTGACCTAAAAGAGGCTAAATTTGCACAAATTGGTAGATTTACATCTTGCACGTAATCAGGTAAAGCAACTATAATTCACGCTTATTACCATCCATTCTCCAACCTCCTTAAAGTCCCAACCCTCCGAAGCTTCCTCCATCCATATTGCGGGGGAGACAGCATATTAGTTTTTCTCAAACAAGGAAACTATGTAGGATTCAGGACAAAATTTGCTCATCTCCTCAAAGGAGAGTTATGCAAAGCAAAAAGGAGTCAAGAACTAGTTATACCTATCTAAGACCAAACAGAGAATATTTTCCGGAATATGGCTCGGCTGACTTGGGTGGTATATCAGTAGGATTAGGTGCAAGATATCAGAGCAGAAAAAGTCCACACTTCGGATGTGGGCAATGTGTCAAACACTTGTTATCTTTCGTAATACGGAGGAACAAATGTTGGACAGATATCAGTCCAATTATTATCCCATTTGGACTTCTGCAAACGATATCACCTTTACTCGTTGTTTTTTCGGAGTTAATTATGAACCAGCCAATGAAACTATCCTTAGAACAGCAATTCAGTATATGCTCATTTGCTACTCAGGTGCAAAATATGAGCCACGATCAAGCTAAAGACTTTTTGGTGAAGCTCTATGAGCAAATGGTCGTGCGCGAGGCAACTTATCAAGAGCTTCTTAAGCACCAGTGGGGCTTAGATTCCGGTTCCACTATGGCATAGAGTCGTTCTACTGTCGCAGTGGGCGACCTCCTTCTCTTGCTTGGTTCCAAGGAGGAAAAGAGCTGGGGATGTCGGGGCGTCAACTTCGATAACCAATTCTGCAAAAGTTGGACAAAAATTAAATTCAAAAAACTAACAATCAATGAGTAAGCTTTTCGACGACACATCTGCTAGAGTCTAGACTTACTTTACTTTGTAGTACAAATCTACTGTTTGCTTTAGCCAGACTTCCTTTTGATTCGTCTAGTGTGGAAATTAACCTGCGTAAATTTACAATCTCCCGGAATATATATACAGGAAGACTGAGAGAGAATTTAGATAACCGTGATTTGGCAGCTAGTTTTTTCACTCTTTATACATATAACTAGAACTTACATCTTTATATATATTTTGTTTATAAAAGTTTACATTCTTCAAAAAACTACCCTTTAGTTACATTTAATACATGTAACATGAAGAAATTATTCCTAGCTGGAAAGATCGTATGGAGAATCTGTATCAATACTTTGCAGTTTTGCGAGAATTTGAGGCTTAATCTTTTCATACTCACTTTTGAGTAAGCTTTTACTAATTTGCGGGTCGGCAGAGGACATCAATGTGTTGCTCATTGCGACCCACTCTTGCAGTCGTTGGCGCTGGGCAGAAGCGATGCTGGAAAGTAAAATATGGGTACAGCGATTTGGTGTTTCTCGTGCAAAGAACAACAGACGGTAGTAACCTGTGTGCTGTAGTAACCGGGCAATTTCTTGACCAAGACTGGTTTTGAGATCAAGATAATAAGGTAACCATTTAGCGCCATGTTTGCGGTTGTAGATGACAGTAATCCATAGCAGCATGGGATGGGGAATAGAGATAAAAAGAAATTGGTTATAGCGGGTACAGAGTAAGCGCTTTTGAATTTCCTCTTGCGGTAGCATCACCCACAGAGCTGGTAAAAGCTCCCCATTGCTATGAATGGGCTGGGGAAACACAATATCGGCAACTGGTTTATTTTGGGGCCAGGAAATGACACGAGCAATTTCATCGTTTGACCAGGATACACGCAAATCGCCTTTTGTCTTTTGTTCACCCTCATTGCTCACTGTAATAGCAGGAACTAGGGCATGGCTGTCTTGCTTAATTTTGCGTGAATGCTCAGGCTTTTCTAGAGATGCTAAAACTCTCAGGATTTCAGTGATACTTTGGGGGCGATCGCGTGGTACTTTAGCTAGACAACTCATCACCAAATTTTCGATTTCTTTTGGTAATTCTAATCCGGGCACAACCTCAGCAAAAGAACGTGGCTTTTGATAGTGATGTGTTTTATACCATGCTCCAAAAGAGTGAGTTGGTGCCACCAGTGGCATTTTGCCTGTGAGCATCTCAAACATCATGACACCCAAACTATAAATATCAGCACGATTGTCTAATTCTTTACCCTCCATCTGTTCGGGAGAAGAATAAGCCAATGTCCCCAAATAGAATTTTGTATGGTCGCCATCTGACTGTAATAATTTAGCAATACCAAAATCTAGAACCTTGACCAATTCTCCGAAACTGGGATCTTGAATCACCAACATATTACTTGGCTTGATATCGCGATGGATAATTGGGCAAATATTGCCCTCAACTGGGATGCCATCATGAGCGCACTGTAACCCCAGGCTGAGTTGACGCGCCATACTCAGGAATCTTGGTAAAGGCAGTCGTTGCTTGCGAATAATATTGTTCAGGCTTTGTCCCTGTAGGTACTCCATGACATAGAACGGAGTGTTATTGTCATCTACGCCATAGTCCATGACTCGGACAATGTGGATGCTTTTTTGCCCTAGCAAAGCACAGGTTTTTGCTTCTCGTTCAAAGCGGTCTTGCAATCGCATCTTTTCATTTTGAATTGATAGCGCCAGAAACTTAACCGCAACAGGTACACCTCCCAACAAAGTATCTTTAGCACGATAAACCCGACCCATTGCTCCAGTACCGATTAACTCCTGGAGTTGGTAGCGTTTGCTAAGTAAGCGACCAATGTTGTGGTCTGACATAGAGAATTTGAATCCAAAAGCAGGTTGTAAGTGTTTAGGAGGAAAAGTGCATTGAAAAAGAGGCAAGGGAGCAGTTCTTGCTGGGAGCTAGGGGGATTGAACAGGAAAGGGATTCGACACCCTCTCGAAGAACGGGGAGGGGTTGGGGGTGGGGTTCAGTACCTACTCAAGCGAGAACCGCTATACTACCCAAAACCGTCCCTCTCCGAGTGGGAGAGGGACGACTTGAACTAAAATTCAAGGCAGGGAGAGGTTCGTCACACTCAGGTTATTTTAATTTTAGTGAGCAATGGTCTACAACTAAGGTTTTGCTTAATTAGTACTTTCCTCTTACCTCCAGCAAAGCTGTCCTCTGCGTTTATTTTGTAAGTAGGGATAATGAAAGATACTTATTGCCTTACCAGGTTTTTAACCTTCAGGCTCATTCTGACTACGGAAGAATGGATTATTTATTGGGAAAAATGTGATAGTACTAATTGGTAGTTTTTCGTTCTCTCTGAATGTTATAAGAAATGTCAAAAACTGATTTATTACCCATCACATAGTATTGAATTCGACGTTCGATAATATTGTTCAATCGCAAAATGAAATCATAAAAAAAGTACGGGTTTTTACCCATTTCTGTCAATGCTGTTAACCATTTTCCTTCCTTTAGAGGCTCTACAACTTTAAGGTAAGCTAGATGTTTTTTATAGACTGAATTATTATAAGACAAAGCACGCATTAAAGCTGGATTTTTTTTCACAACTTCTTGTTGCATGAAAGAATTACTAGCATTCAAGTATTGATTTAGACGTGACAATTGGCTTTTATGTACAAGAGATCCGGGGCGTGAGCGGTAGAAATAATAGGGTTTTGGCTCAAGGAAAAAGCGAGCTCCTTTGATTAAGCATTTCATATCAATCCAAAAATCTTGACCCATCCTGATGGCATCATCATACTCGATGCCGTGCTTAACCAGAAATTCTCGTTTGAATAGAGGCTTGCTTATACCAAGATGCAATCCTGGTTGTCCATAGACATCAGTTTCTACAAAATAAACGATATCAATTTGGAGAATTTTATCTATACGTTCTTCACTTTCTTGAATCAATGTGCTCCAAGGAGATGTTTCGCCATCTTCGATTAAATAAAGATCGTCAGCAATCATGTCTGCATTTCTTTCGTTTGCCAGTGACACAAGCTTGGACAATCTTTCGGGAGCATACCAATCATCTGAATCAAGCACAGCAATCCATTCTCCTTGGGCTGCTCTAAGGGCACGATTACGCGCAGCAGCAGCCCCAAGGTTTTGTTGATTAACTATTACTTTGAGACGTGGGTCAGTAAAACTTTTAGCGACTTCTACAGTTTTATCACTTGAAGCATCATCGACTATGATAACTTCAATATCTGTGAGCGTTTGCTCTAAAACTGACTCTATTGCCTTCGCAATATAAGCTTCAGTATTGTAAGCAGGGATAATGACAGAGACTTTAGGATTCATGAAACTGGACTCCAGACTACACGGTTCGGTAAAAATACTAAAAGTCTAACGATAATTTGATAATTTCTTATTTAGTATACAACTCAGTAGGTCAGTGAGAATAAACGATGACTCTTTAAGATCAGGCATGAGAGATTGGACGTTAGAAAGCAGTGCCTTGCCAGAGTTGTTTGAGCCAGAGGCTTCCAGCCTAGAGGCATAGCAGTGAGGCAGCGCTACCCTTAGGTTGACTGACGCTCTAGGCTAGCTTCCATTGTGTTAGTTAAAAAATGACCAGCCAACATGCCACTGCTGAGGTAATATCTATCTTCCGAAATTCGGTGCAGGGTTTCAAAGCCACTACGACGTTGACGATCGCCTATTACCCAATAACGCTGCACAATAGTATCTAAACCAATCCAGCCTTCACCTTCAATCTGCCCCAAAATATTATGCTGGAGTAAAAAAGTGTACTGACGCTCTCCCTCATGCAGCCGCCCCTTGTATTGCAGAGAGATTTCTGAGCGATCGCTACCAGGAAATATCAGTTTTGTAGCCATAGTGAACCAGTTATCTCGATTCCAAGCTACCAAGGTCATACCCTTGACGCTGATTGGCATACCATTACGTTCCAGCCAATTTCCCTGCATTGTCCAGCGTCCTGGTTCCAATAAAAAAGTATGAGCCACCTTCTATATTCCCTGTCTTGATCGAGTGCCGCCAAGACTATAGTTATAGCAGTGCTAAGTTGCGTTAGCGATAGCTCGGCGTTGAGCCAGTGCTGAATGAAGAAATTTTTTATCTTGTTTATTGTTCCTGTCTCAGCACTGAGTACTGATTTTGGTGAATTTCTCCCAAAAGCACTTCAAGAGGTGCCCCAGTCGCAGTAGGTAGGTTGCCAGGAATACCCAAAAGTCGCCAGTAGGCTAAAACTGCAAAGGCGATCGCTTCTTTAAAATCTGCACTCAAACCAACTTCATCTGTAGTCAAGACTGGTATTGATGGCAACAACAACTCTAATCGACTTTTCAAATACAGATTGCGACTACCACCGCCACATAATAGTACTCTTTGTGGCATTTCCGGCAAAAAAGTGCGGTAACTATGAACAATTGAAGCAGCCGTAAGTTCAGTGAGAGTTGCCAGTATGTCGGCAGGGTTGAGCTGGTATGCTTGGGCATCTTCTAAACACTCATGCAGGTAAGTCACACCAAATAACTCTCGACCAGTGGATTTGGGCGGCGGTAGATGAAAATAGTCTTGGTTGAGCCATTGTTCTACCAATGGATGGCAAGGAGTACCACTGCCTGCCCAATTGCCATTTTCATCGTAAGTTTTAGCACCAGCGCTTAAATGCTCCACCGCTAGATCCAACAGACTATTTCCTGGGCCAGTATCCCAAGCGCGAATTTTTGAGAGCCAGTCGCCATGCCGAGGCGGAATATAAGCAACATTACCAATACCACCAATATTTTGAATACAACGCCCTTCTTCAGGATGACTGAGTAAATAGGCATCTACTCTAGGCACGAGAGGCGCACCATGACCACCAATAGCGATATCAGCGACGCGAAAGTTGCTCATCGTTGTAATGCTCGTAAGATGGGCAATTAATGCACCGCGCCCTAGTTGGAGACTGTAGCCTAGTGGGGAGTGGGCACAGAGGCGATTAATTGCGTCTGTACTAGGGAGTGGGCTTGCCGTGAGCGTAGCCGAACGGGAGTAGGGAGTGGTTTTGTTTCCCATTTCCCTATCCGCAGGTGGTCGATGATAAACTGTCTGACCGTGGGAGCCAATGAGAGTAGCTGGCTGATGACCAATTTGAATATTTTGGGCGGCTTGGGCAAAGACAATAGCGATCGCATCATCTATTTCTGCCAATTCTGCCATTGAGATGGCAACGCCTGCACCAACTGCCAATATTCTTTCTCTGAGTTCAGATGGATAAGGATATGTTGCCCCAGCTACCAACTCAACTTTGAGATCCAATTCTGTACCGGAAATTTCTACCAACACAGCGTCTATGCCATCTACGGATGTGCCACTAATTAAACCGATAACGCGAGTAGGGACAGCAACTTCTTCGGTTGGATGCATTGATAAAGATTCTTTTGTTGATTGCAACAGGTAGTTTAATTCATGTTACTACCGATGTCAAAAAAACTCAGATGGCATAGTTGACTGGAGAAAGAGGAGTAGGCACAAGGGAAGAATGTCAAAACCAATAGCAATGACCACGTATCTATTTCTATTGATCAGGAAACAGGCTTCTCCAAGACTGTCCGTTATCTTTATTAGTCCTTAATAATGACAACATCCGAAGATACAAATTCTTAATATATATAATCTAAATTTACAACTTTTTTATCTTCAGATAAAGAACAGATAGGTTATCCATTATTTTGCCAAGTGAAACTACTTATTTAGATCCTAAAAAACAGCAAAATATCTGCCAGATATATGGATTTACCAGTAAGTGAGAATCCAGTGATTTCATCGTGTTGTTTCTTATATAAGGCATTCCATAATGAATTCAAGTCGCACAACGAATTAATCAACAAATAGAAATACAGAATCTCAAAATTATGTCTTTTAAAAAAATTGCTTGCATCGCTGCTCTATCTTTATCTGCAATCTCTTCATTTATCTATGCAGGTTCTGCCCAGGCTATTTCCTTCAAAATGACCACAGGCATTGCAGGCCCTAATGGAGAAACTAACCAAGGTGCTTTTTCTGAGTTTACTAAGCTTCCCGGTACGACAACTATTAATTTCAATGATGGTAAAGTACCAACCACTGGTTTCGCTAAGTACTCATTTGAGAACACAAGTGGAACCAGCAGCGTTAGGTCAGATGTATGGGCACCTCCTGGTGTGAAAGATACAGACATTAATAAAAGTAGCTATTTGGCAGTTTTCAACGGTGATAAAGTCACAATTAACCTTGACGGTTACCTCAATTATTTCGGTATTGACTGGGGAGCTATCAGTGCCAATAACACGTTCTCCTTCTACAATGGCAATACTCTGATCAAGACATTTACAACTGCGGATGTGAACCCAGTTGCTCCAACTCATGGCTCACAGCAGAATGGTGAAGGTAGTGGCTACGTTCACTTCTACTCAAATAGTACCAACGATATTTTCAATAAGATTGTCATCTCCCAAACAAGCACAAATGGTGGTGGATTTGAAAGCGACAACCATTCTTTCCATTCAGGAACTGACAGATTTACAGGTTTTGACCCTAAAGCTGTTCCTGAGCCTAGTGTTATCTTGGGTATGCTGACTGTAGGTGGTATGTTTCTTCGCAAGCGCAAGAACGAGAAGTTGCAAAGCGTCAGCCAATCTCATTAAATCTTGGCTCAGTAAGATTTTCCTGATTTTGTCTATACCCTAACTCCAGGCTCTACGTTCGCGTAGTGTGCCGTAAGCTGGATTTAAAAACTTCCGACGACAATTTAATATTAAATACAAATTAGGGCGAGCTTACTTAGGTAAACTCGCCCTAATCCTTTTGCAATTGATGATCAGATTTTCTCCTACGGACAACGCAACCCATAGCAAGCTTTCAGAGTAGGACTGACACAAAGCCCACATCCTAAGAATCGATATGATAGAAAAGTAGATAAAACTTAAAAAATATTTATCGAATGGTGCTTCAATCATCTGGCTTGTCCAAGGTCAAAGACTCATTAACACAAAAAATCTTCTTGGGTAATGAACCCAATGCGGAGTTAATTGCAATTCTCACCGTTTATTTTGTCCAAGGAATTTTAGGGTTATCGCGTCTAGCCGTTAGCTTTTTCCTCAAAGATGAACTGCTGCTGAGTCCAGTCCAGGTGTCGGCGCTATTGGGAATTGTCTTCCTACCTTGGATGATCAAGCCGGTGTTTGGTTTCATCTCTGATGGCTTGCCCATATTTGGCTATCGTCGGCGTCCTTACTTGATTTTATCCGGGATACTGGGAACTGCTTCTTGGGCGAGTCTGGCCACAATAGTTCATACTAGCTGGGCAGCTACATTAGCGATCGCTCTTGGTTCTCTCTCTGTCGCCATGAGTGATGTCATAGTTGACTCGCTGGTTGTGGAACGAGCTAGAGGCGAATCCCAAGCAAAAGCCGGTTCATTACAATCTCTGTGCTGGGGTGCTTCTGCGATCGGAGGTTTGATAACAGCATACTTTAGCGGTCTGCTGCTCCAATACTTTACTACCCGTACTGTCTTTGGAATTACCGCCTTATTCCCTCTCATCGTTTCAGGAGTAGCTTGGTTAATTACTGAGTTCCCCGTTAGCAAAGATTCTCAAGATAGTAATCAGACCAACTCTTTACCAATAAAACATCAACTGGGGCAGCTACGCCAAGCCATTACCCAAAAAAGAATTTGGCTACCAACGGCGTTTATCTTCATCTGGCAAGCTACCCCAAATGCTGACTCAGCCTTTTTCTACTTCGCTACCAACGAACTCCACTTTGAACCAGAATTTTTGGGGCGAGTCCACTTGGTGACAAGTTTCGCTTCTTTAGCAGGTGTTTGGATTTTTCAACGTTTCCTCAAAAACATCCCTTTTCGCGTGATTTTTGCTTGGAGTACTGTCCTTTCGTCAATTTTGGGGATGACGATGCTGTTGTTAGTGACTCACGCAAACAGGCGATTAGGTATAGATGACCACTGGTTTAGTTTGGGTGATAGCCTGATTCTCTCTGTGATGGGGAAAATTGCCTTTATGCAAGTGATGGTGCTAGCAGCAAGGCTTTGTCCCTCTGGTGTGGAAGCGACATTATTTGCCTTGTTAATGTCGGTGTTTAATTCAGCAGGAACGGTTTCCCATGCATTCGGGGCATTAATCACCTATTGGCTGGGGATTACCGCAACGAACTTTGAATCACTTTGGCTATTGGTAGTAATTACTAACCTCAGCACGCTGTTACCCTTACCATTTATCAACTGGCTACCTGCTGCTGAAGAAGAAACTGAGACATCCAAAGATGGGGAACAAGCGTTTTTGCCAGATTTGATGTCTGAGTTGGTACTGAGAGAACCAGAGTCGGAAAAAAATTCTTTTTAGCGGCTAAATATTTTCGTGCAAAGTAACAATAATAGGACTAGTACAGCGTGGCGTAAATCAAGCTACCATTTTAAAACTTGCAAAAGCCTTAATATACAAAATTTTTGACTTTTGAGAGCCAGTTGCTAAAGAGCGGGAACGCTAAGAGCGTAGTTTGCTTCCCCGTAGGGGTACAAATCGGCAGAGCCGACGCCAGTCGCTCATGGGGGAAACCCCTTGGCGCTAGCCTCTCCCTTTGGGAGAAGACCGCGCTGGCTCCTTTTGATTTTTGACTTCCGCCTTGCGGTACTAACGCTTTCAAGGTGGTGAAATTTAGAACGAGAATTGGTTATTTCAACCTTCAAAAAGCCCAAGATATGAGCGGAGGATTCAAGATGGTAGCACTGAAACAACGTATCTTCGTTGGCCACCTTGAAAGGGCTAGTTCTAGTTCTTATGCAAAATTGACTTCTAGGGTATAAGAAAAATCAGCTATAGAGGTGCTACCAGAGAAAACTCCGCCATCTTCAAGCGAGAAACCAAATTTACTCACTGAAATGGAGTACGTACCTGTACCCAGGGAACTAGTGATTAATGATCCCTGGCCTGAGCCACCATCGTCGTTCCTTTGTAATAAACTTCCAGCGCTGTCAAACAGATTGAGAACTGTATCTCCCGATGTCACCGTACTGATAGTGACAGTTCCTGGATTTGCTAAAGAAAATGTAAAAAAGTCGAAATCGGAATTATCCCCTGGTTGAACTGTTGTTAACTGGGCCAAGAGATTAATGTCTGAGCCTAATGATAAGGAACCTAAACCTTCAGCGCTGTCTAGTGAGTTGTTTGTAGCTTCTCCAGCATTTTCCCGCTCATAGAAAAGGAAGTCATCACTATCAAGTCTGAGATTGGTTTTCCCCTGGACAATACCTATGCTCTCATCTTGCTCTGCTCCTGGTTTGTCTAACAATATTCGTGTGTTGCTTCCAACAACTTGCAGGCGGTAGTCTTGTAGAGGTCCTTTGAGTTCAATTCGATCTTGGCTAGAGTCGAAGTCAATAATAGTAGCCAAGTCCCCAAAACCAGGACTGGTAATGTTGTTATCGTCGTAGAAAACATTTACAGCGTTCCCTAGGATAAATCTATCTACCCCAGCCCCGCCAGTGAAGTTATCAGTTTCTCCTATTCCAGGTGGAAGCGGACTACCAGGGAAAACACCGATGAGGATGTCGTCTCCAGACCCGCCATTGAGTACGTCATTGCTGGGCCCGCCTTGTAGACTATCATTGCCATCACCACCATTGAGGATATCATTGCCATTATTACCATCTAGAGTGTCATTGCCTCCTACGCCATTCAAAGTGTTGTTAGAAGTATTACCAAAAAGGAAGTTGCTAACACTGTTACCTGTCCCGTTGATGTCGCTACCTTCCCTCAACCTCAAGTTTTCCAGATTGGTGCCTAGTGCGTAGGTGACAGAAGACCGGACGCTATCTGTGCCTGAATTCGCAGCCTCTGTAATTCTATCAAGAGTAGTGTCAACGAAGTAAGTGTCGTCGCCTGCACCACCTATTAGAGTGTCAGTACCCAAGCCCCCATCAAGTGTGTCATTGCCATCCCCACCGATTAGACTGTCGTTTGCCGTCCCACCTGCGAGGGAATCGTTACCAGCCAAACCATTCAAGATATCGTTACCGGAGGGACTATTGGCATTACCACCACTAGCCCAACCAACTATCGTGTCATTTCCTGAAGTCCCAGAAAGATTGTCAGCAGTTGTTTTGCCGAAAATAAATGCCATGTTATTTCTCCTGAATTTCTCACTAATACGTAAGTTCAGCCTCAGTCAAAGAATTATTCATCAGTTCAATGTAGATTACTTACCATTTGTGTGATCTAAGTTAAAAACCACTAATTATTTGGTTAATAACTTCTAAAGAAAAAATATCCACTTATTTATTGTGGGCTGACCCGAAAAGCACGCCTTTGCTTGCGGTTGAGCGAGACGCCTACTCTAAAAAATTAGATAATTTATTTTTTGAAAGTCCCTTAATTTATAACCCAAATGGTAAGTAATTAGATCAAATGCTTGGGTTCTTTTTCCAAACTTTTTTTACCGAAGCTGTAATTATTTAAATATCATGAAATACAATGTTACGTCAACTTTTTTTCCAAGTTATCAAAATGTTAATAGATATGATTGATAATACATTGAAATACGCACGTACTTTTTAATTAATTATTGTTTTAAACTAATGATAATGATTTTTTTGGTGAACGTTGCAAGATTTTCAGATGAACGCAATATCTTTGTTAAGTTAAGTTTCAATATCATTTTTTTACCAAAAGATAATTTTGCATTAAAAAATGGATTGTAAAATTTCCAAGTTTCATTGATATATTAATCCAGGAATTATTGCACTTAATAAAACTTAGGCTTTACATAAATTTTATATACAGCAGAATTCAGAATTCAGGAGCGGAGCCGGAGACGCTCCGCCGAGGCGTCAGAATGGGCTACGCCCCGCTACGCTAATAGAAGTAAAACAGGCTTTATAGCTGGCTTTGAGACGCGAGCTTGTGTACAACACTTTCCTTGAAATCCGCTGTAGTTATTTAGGATTGGAAAATTAGCGCTGCCTTGTAAATAGTCTTTTGTCGGGTAAGGGGCAATACAGTTCAGTTAAGCATTTATTTCTTCTCTCAGTGCCGCGCCAGTTGCTTCTCCCAAGGGGAGACGCTGCGCGAACAAGTCGGGGAACCGCAAGGGCGCACTGGCTCTCTGCGCCTCTGTGGTTCGTTAAAAAACTTGACTTTGCTAAAAGGTTTTAGCCTTAACCCAAACGTATTGGGGTAAGGGGGACACGTCGCCGTGTTCCCTTAGCCAAGAGGAAAAGTATCCTTGAATCTGCCTTGTGATGTCAGGACTTTCTTAAGTTGACAACGTTCTTATACCAAACTGACTTCTAGGGTATAAGAAAGATCAGGTATAGAGGTGCTACCAGAGAAAATTCCGCCATTTTCAGGCAAGAAAGCAAATTTACTCACTGAAATGGAGTACGTACCTGCACCCAGAGAACTAGTGATTAATGACCCC
Source organism: Nostoc favosum CHAB5714 (assembly GCF_020829495.1). Taxonomy (GTDB): domain Bacteria; phylum Cyanobacteriota; class Cyanobacteriia; order Cyanobacteriales; family Nostocaceae; genus Nostoc; species Nostoc favosum. The sequence goes on from NZ_JAIVFQ010000035.1 coordinate 45,320, forward strand.
TGGTCTAAGCCACTATCGTCGTCACTTTGTAATAAAGTTCCAGCACTGTCAAACAGACCGAGAACTGTATCTCCCGATGTCACCGTACTGATAGTGACAGTTCCTGGATTTGCTAAAGAAAATGTAAAAAAGTCGAAATCGGAATTATCCCCTGGTTGAACTGTTGTTAACTGGGCCAAGAGATTAACGTCTGAGCCTGATGATAAGGAACCTAAACCTTCAGCGCTGTCTAGTGAGTTGTTTGTACCTTCTCCAGCATTTTCCCGCTCATAGAAAAGGAAGTCATCACTATCAAGTCTGAGATTGGTTTTTCCTTGCAGAATACCTATGATTTCATCTTGCTCTGCTCCTAGTTTGTCTAACAATATTCGCGTGTTGCTTCCAACAACTTGCAGGCTGTAGTCTTGTAGAGGTCCTTTGAGTTCAATTCGATCTTGGCTAGAGTCGAAGTCAATAATAGTAGCCAAGTCCCCAAAACCAGGACTGGTAGTGTTGTTATCGTCGTAGAAAACATTTACAGCGTCCCCCAGGATAAATCTATCTACCCCAGTCCCGCCAGTGAAGTTATCAGTTTCCGCTATTCCAGGTGGAAGCGGACTACCAGGGAAAACACCGATGAGGATGTCGTCTCCAGACCCGCCATTGAGTACGTCATTGCCGGGCCCGCCTTGTAGACTATCATTGCCATCACCACCATTGAGGATATCATTGCCATTATTACCATCTAGAGTGTCATTGCCTCCTACGCCATTCAAAGTGTTGTTAGAAGTATTACCAAAAAGGAAGTTGCTAACACTGTTACCTGTCCCGTTGATGTCGCTACCTTCCCTCAACCTCAAGTTTTCCAGATTGGTGCCTAGTGCGTAGGTGACAGAAGACCGGACGCTATCTGTGCCTGAATTCGCAGCCTCTGTAATCCTATCAAGAGTAGTGTCAACGAAGTAAGTGTCGTCGCCTGCACCACCTATTAGAGTGTCGTTTCCTATGCCCCCATCAAGTGTGTCATCGCCATTATTACCGGATAATCGGTTATCTTGCGTGTCGCCAACAATGCTGTCATTTCCATTTGTGCCGATGACATTATCAAAGTTGACTGCTGTATATGACAATGTTCCCAAGCCAGGAACGTTATTGGCAACCAAACTTTGGGTTCGCAGGTTAACGGTGATAGCTACTCCAGCCAAAGATTGGGATGCATCTATGGTGTTGTTGGCAACATTAGCATTAGCAATAACCTTTTCTACTCTAAAGAGTTGGTCTTGCCCAAATCCGCCAGCTTTTTCAATGGTTCCAACACCTGACAAGGTAATGCTCTGACCTAGTTGACTGTAGTCTGCGGTATCTATGCCATCTCCGCCATTAATGCTGTCGTTACCCTGACTGCCTCTAAAGGTATCACTGCCTGCATCACCTATTAGAGTGTCATTGCCATTTCCACCGATTAGACTGTCGTTTGCCGTTCCACCTGCGAGGGAATCGTTACCATCTGCACCATTTAAAGTGTCGTTACCGGAGGGACTATTGGCATCACCACCACTAGCCCAACCAACTATCGTGTCATTTCCCGAAGTCCCAGAAAGATTGTCAGCAGTTGTTTTGCCGAAAATAAATGCCATGTTATTTCTCCTGAATTTCTCACTAATGCGTAAGTTCAGCCTCAGTCAAAAAACTATTCATCAGTTCAATGTAGATTACTTGCCATTTGTGTAATCTAAATTAAAAACCACTAAATTATTTGGTTAATAACTTCTAAAGAAAAAAATATCCAGCTATTTATTGTAGGGTGACCCGAAAAGCCCGCCTTTGCTTGTGCACGAGCGAGACGCCTACTCTAAAGAATTAGATAATTTCTTTTTTGAAAGTCCCTTAATTTATGACCCAAATAGTAAGTAATTTGAGCAAAAATTTTGGTTCTTTTTCCAAACTTTTTTTAACCGACGCTGTAATTATTTTATTATAATGAAGTACGAGGTTACATCAACTACTTTATCAAAACTTTAAGATTTCAATAAGTATGATTAATAAGACATTTATATAGAAATGTAAATTGTAATTAATTATTGTTTCAATCTACTGATTTATCAAGAAAGGCAGAGGGCAGGAGGCAGGAGGCTCAGTTGGAATACAATACAGTTCAGTTAAGCATTTTTTCCTTCTCTCTGTGTCGCGCCAGTTGCTTCTCCCTTGGCGTAGCCTCTCCCTTTGGGAGAAGGGGAGACGCTGCGCGAACAAGTCTCTTAACCGCAAGGGCGCACTGGCTTCTCTGCGCCTAATAAGGTTCATTAAAAAAATTGATTTCACAAAGGGTTTTAGCCTTAACCCAAGCGTATTGAGTTGGAATACTGCCTCCTGCCTCCTGCCCGTGACCGTAGCGAACTTGGGTTTAAAACCCCCACCAAATTTTCAATTTTGCAATAACTATGGCAATCATAATTAATTACCCGAACATGATATAGGACTTAGAAAAAGCATCTACTCAATCTTCAAGTTGAAAGGTAAGCGGGCGTAAACCCCTTGTGGATCGTTCATCTTTTGCAGAATTCCGATTTCCTGTTGCAACTTTTGGAATTCATCGGTGAGGGGATTGGATTGTTTGAGTTGCGTCTCCTCAATTCCTAAAGCAGTCCGCACCTCTTCAGTTGCACGTCCAAAAAACCGTTCTTTGAAACTGCTAGTGCGAGGATATTCTTGCACTTCCCAGTCTTCTCCTAGTTTCGCCTGCTTGGCAGCATACGCGATCGCAGTATTCAAACCGCCAATTTCATCCACCAAACCAATTTCCTTCGCTGCTACACCAGACCAAACCCGCCCTTGGGCAATTTCTGCCACTTTTTGTTCTGGGAGTTTGCGACCTTGAGAAACTTTATTCAGAAACATATTATAAATTCGGTTAACACTGCGTTGATAAAGTGCCAACTCTTGGGGCGATTTCGGACGCGAAACTGTTTGACTATCAGCATAGGTTCCAGTTTTTACCGAATCCCAGGTGATACCATTATCATTAGCCAGCTTTTCACCATTGAACAACACCCCAAACACACCTATTGAACCTGTAATGGTGTTTGGTTCGGCAAAAATGCGATTAGAGTCGCTAGCAATCCAGTAACCACCAGAGGCGGCTACATCACCCATTGACACTACAACCGGTTTTGCCTCACGAGTTAATTTCACTTCTCGCTGCATGACTTCAGATGCGGTAGCGCTACCACCAGGACTATTAATCCGTAGTACAACAGCTTTCACATCCTTATCTTGTCGTAGTTTGTTGAAGATTTTGGCAAAGCGATCGCCTCCTACTTGCCCATCTTCTCCTTTACCATCGACAATCTCGCCCTCTGCATAAACAACGGCAATTTCATTTTTTGAGCTACGTTCTACACCCAAAGATTTGCCAGAAACTTCTGCATAGCTATTCAGGCTAATTTGTCGGAATGTTTTGTCGTCTTTATCGCTATCTGTCAACTTTTTCAGGTCAGTTACTACTTCATCGGGGTATGCTACTCGATCGACTAAACGGGTGGTTTTGGCTTGCGTGGCTTCCAGTAGTGCCTGATTATCTGCGATCGCTTGCAACTGGTTAGGTTCAATTTTCCGACTTGCGCCTACAGTAGTGCGCCACTCTCCCCAAACATCATCCAACAATTTCTGAGTTTGTTCGCGGTTTTCTGGACTCAATTTTGTGAGGATAAACGGTTCTACAGCGCCCTTAAATTTCCCCACCCGCACGACTTGAACACCAATGCCATATTTCTGCAATGCACCCGCTAAGAACATCGGTTGTGAACTCAAGCCGTTGATTTCCATCATTCCCAGAGGATTCAGCACAATGGAATCTGCCACTGAACTAAGGTAATATTCCTTTTTACTCCAATCACTGCCATAAGCGACAATCTTTTTCCCCGCAGCACGAAACTCCTCTAACGCTTTCCGAATTTCTTTCAGAGAGGCATAGCCAACGTTAGCAGCTTGGCTTGTGCTTGTTGCATCTAAATAGATCCCGACAATTCGCGGATCGCGCCGCGCCTTTTCCAAAGTTTCCACAACTTTGCGGAGTGCCATCCTATCGTCATCCACACCTGATAATGTGTTTTGAAACAGTTCGCCAGAACTAGGTTCGCTATCAGTAATTTTCATTGACAAGTCAAAAACCAGCATTGACTTATCTTTCACATTTGGCCCAGTATCTTTAGAGGAGCTAGCAGCCAATATTAGCAAGAACAGTCCAGTGGTTCCCAGACCACCGAAAATAATTAGTCCTAGTAAGGTGCCAATTAAACTAGCAACAGTTTGTTTGATAAAATTACGCATTATTTATTAGTTATTGGGCATTGGGCATGGGGCATTGGGCATTGGGCATTGGGCATTGGGCATGGGTATTGGAAAAACAACTAACTAATGACTAATGACTAATGACTAATGACTAATGACCTATTTACTTATTCTATGCGCTGTAAACTACCAGAGTGCTTTAACTGATACAAGGTGGCGTTGCCAGTGCAAAATAAAACTGTAGTGATTTCAGCGATTAATACTTCAGCGAGTTCCGCAACTGCTGTCTCTGATGTTGCTGCTGCTTGCAAAAAAGGCATTGCTAAACCAGCTATATCTGCTCCTAAGGCGATCGCAGCTGCAACATCCAGTCCATGACGCAAACCTCCCGAAGCAATTAAGGGCACATTTGGAGCGATCGCTCTAATAGTTGTAATACACTCTGCCGTCGGTAAACCCCAATCGGCAAACGTCCTTCCTAAGCGACGTTGCAAGGGATTTTCTGCCCGTTTACTTTCTACTTTTGCCCAAGAAGTACCTCCCGCGCCAGCTACATCAATTGCTGCTACTCCGGCGGCGATTAGTTTGCTGGCGATCGCTGCTGAAATGCCGTTACCTACTTCTTTCGCAATCACTGGCACTGGTAGTTTATCGCATAAATCAGATATCTTGTCAATCAAATCCCGAAAATTAGTATCACCTTTGGGTTGAATGCACTCTTGTAGAGGGTTAATGTGTAAAATCAGGGCATCAGCTTCTAGGATATCAACTACGCGCAAACATTCATTTAAGCCGTACTTATAGTTAAGTTGCACAGCGCCCAAGTTCGCAAATAGCAAAACATCGGGGGCATACTTGCGGACAGCAAAAGTATCAGCTACTTGGGGTTTTTCTACTGCTACGCGCTGGGAACCGACACCCATTGCAATTTTGTAGTGTTGCGCGACTTGGGCCAAACGTTGGTTAATGATTGCGGCTTGTTCTGTTCCGCCAGTCATGGAAGAAATTAACAAAGGTGCGCCAAGGTGTTTCGCCAGGAAAGTTGTACTGATATCAATATCGTTGTGGTTGAGTTCGGGTAAGCAAGAATGGGTAAAGCGATAACGTTCCAGTCCATTGGTGATTTGATGAGACTGAACATCTTCTTCTAAACAGATCCGAATGTGATCGGCTTTGCGATTCTGAGTTTGTGCAGAGATGTTGGTAGGGGCGTTCACTGGTGGGTATGGCTAAAATTATTGGCTTGCGATCGCTATTGTTACATTGTCTGCAACCGTCTTTTGATAACAAAAATATTTATTTTCGCTATCTTTAGGGTACGTTACGTTATTGATAACATAGCTATTCCCTCATTTTATGAGTTAATTAATATGGTTTTGCAAACAGAGAAGCGCTACTACACCCCAGAAGAATATTTGGAATTAGAAGAGAAGGCTGAATATAAAAATGAATACAGAGACGGAGAAATTATACCTATGACAGGGGGAACAACTAACCACAACAAAATTGCAGGTAATTTTTATAAAAAATTTCCCCTGACAGCGCAAGGACAAGATTATGAGATTTACATAGGGGATGTGAAATTATCAATACCTCGTTATCGTCTTTATACTTATCCTGATATTATAGTCATCAAAGGTAAGCCTATTTATGAGGGAACAGGTACAACAATTATTACTAATCCCTTGTTAATTGTTGAAGTTTTATCAAATTCAACTAAAAATTATGACAAAACAGATAAGTTTAAATATTATCGTTCAATTCTTGGTTTTCAAGAATATATTATGATTGAACAGTATAGTTTTGCTGTGGAACAATTTGCAAAGCAAGCAGAAGGTCAATGGATTTTTAAGGAATATGAAGGTGAAGATGCAGTTTTAGTTTTAGATTCTATCGATTTTCAAATTGCCTTGCGTGATATTTACGAGCGGGTGAATTTTGAGTTGATTGAGGAATAATATCATGTCTGGTTGATTGCTTATTAAATCCGAAGAACCCCACCCCGCCAAAGCTATGCTTTGTCTCCCCTCCCCGCAAGCGGGGAGGGGTTGGGGGTGGGGTTTAATGACTGTGGTTAGCATAACTATTTATGAAGAGAGGTTTTCCAGATAGCGTGAAAAGCGATGCCTGCGGTGGGCTACGCCTACGCAAAACATGGGCATCATTCACCGTGAATGATGCCTACTTGTTGCTCATTACGCCGTCTGTGTAGAAGCCGCTTTTGAGTCTGCGGTCGATTTTAACCGCGTAATGGTGGCTTTACGAATGCGATCGCTTTTGCGTACCCCGCCTGTCATCTCGTATTCCCGGCTGTCTTTGCCATACTTCAACGCCACACCACTGACTAAGCGCTCTGAGGTTTCCCGAATGGTCTTTTCAAGGGTTTCTATTTTTCCCTTTGCTGAATCAATGGCAGTTAGCATCATATTATACTCGTCGATCTGGTTGCGGAGTTGCCCGATTAACTGGGTTAAATTGTTTAAGCTGATGGAATCACCAAAGTCAAGGCTGGAATCAATCGATTTAAATCCGATTACTCTCTGTTCGGTTTTTTCTAGCACGGGAGAGGTTCTTTTTTGGCGTGGCATCAATGCATACTTTTTACTAAACTTATCTTTCTAGAGTGTCTCAATGGGACAGTATAGTGGTTCAGTAAAACTTACAGAAAAAGGTATTTTTTTTAATAATATTGGATTGGTAGCTCAGTAATTACACGATAATAGACTTGTGTTCTGGACGAATGGACTTGTGTTCTGGACGAATGGACTTGTGTTCTGGACGAATGGACTTGTGTTCTGGACGAATGGACTTGTGTTCTGGACGAATGGACTTGTGTTCTGGACGAATGGACTTGTGTTCTGGACGAATGGACTTGTGTTCTGGACGAATAGACTTGTGTTCTGAACGAATGGACTTGTGTTCTGAACGCACCTTAGAGAATGTTTGAAAAGTCCCCTGATTGCTAGCAAAACGTTTTAGATCCCCCTAAATCCCCCTTAAAAAGGGGGACTTTGAAAGGTTTTGCCCCCCTTTTTAAGGGGGGTTGGGGGGATCTAAAGCCGGTGGGGCAACTCTAGAAGACTTGTGTGTACATCGTAAGCTTGCAAAGAGGGGCTTGTGATATTATTGATCCTCAGAACGGCGATGTTTGGGTAACAGGCTCTTTTTCTGTTTTTCTTGCAAACTGCTGGCTTGTTTCAGGACTGGGATACACTGGTTAATCATCCACATTAAAACCTCGATTGGGGAGTCTCCTTGCTGAAGGCGGTTTTCGGCATTTACGCCAATTAGCATTGTTTGCAGAATTAGTAAGAAAGCGATCGCTTTTTGACTTGCACTTTGACCACGTTTTTTAGCTGGCATCTGAATTCACCTTGTTTTTAGGCTTACAAGGTCAATTATTTTTTTGGGTATTTCCCCAGACACATCCCCCACGCAACGTCTATAATGCTTGTATCGTCAGGTTTTGCAGCTTGGGGAAGCTTGTTTGTTTGGGTAATTACAAATTATTTCAATTTTCTTTATATTTGAATGATGTCAATAAATCTTCGCAAAGCTGAATCAGCTTTAGAAAATGTACTCAGTTAGGACTAGCCCTTTCAAGGTGAAGTTTGTACTATAAAATAAATCATGTTTTTAACCCAATTTTGGGATTTTGGCTCAGGCGATCGCGCAGTGCAAAGTAGTGGTTGTGCGTAGGGCAACCACTACTTTGAATTAATCAAAAGCATAAGTATTTAATTATATTAAAGCATTACATGTTACTCACTCTATAAATGCTTGTTTAAGGGTAAATGTAGAAATAAATGCTTCAAGCTTCAGTAAAAATCCTTTATAAGTGACTGCATGAATTGATTTCGGGAAGACACAAGTGATGCTACTAAACACTGTTTCAATATATTTGCTACGAAGTTATCTGGAAGTGCGCCCAAAGTATGCCCTACCCCGCTTTTTATCAAGCTTGGCATCAACAAGAGAAAGTGAAAGATGGAGAGTAGGAAAGAAAAATACTTCCTCCAGCCAAAACATAAGCGAAATGTAGAAGCAGCAATTCCTTGTAAAGACGCGATTCATCGCGTCTCCTAAGCGTCTCGTAAATCTATCGCGTCTGATATTTCCGCAATCCAGAGAATGCGATCGCCCCTAGTAAAACAGATATTGCGAACAGAATGGGAATGCGATCGTTTTTTTGATTGCTGCGATGAATTGATTAAGCGATCGCCTTTATGGTTCATATACTTCGCTGCGATGAGCGATTGCCATAACAAGTACCTGCACAACTTCATCGTCTATAGAATAAATGACCCTGTAATCCCCGATTCGGTAGCGATAGTAACCTGCATAATCTCCCTTCAGGGCTTTAATGTTGGGGTGCGATCGAGGAGTTTGTTCTAGCTGCTGCAAACATCGGGCAATTTTCTTAGCAAGGGCTTTGTCAGCATTGACATAAACTTCCTGGACATCGGGATGAAGAATAACTTCATACATCAGAGCGAAGAGTTCTCCAGGCGGTGTATTGGGCTTTAGGCGTTACTTGATTTTGCTTAACTCGCTCTAACAATCCAGGAATTGCCAAAAGCTCTTGGGTTGCAGCTTCGCTTTCAGCATTTGCCAAATAAGCAGCAAAATCAGTCAGCACCTGTAATCGTTCTGGAGATAATTGCTGGAGTAAGTCATTAAGCTGTTGCTGTAACTCTGCGACAGAAATCAAATCTGCTGATGACCCATCATCCATCGGAGAATTATCGGTAGTATTCATTGCCTACTTCAGAATTTTAAGGTTTAGTTTTTATTATGCCGCATTCACTGGAGATGATGGAAGTAACTAGCTTTTATACTTGACTTTTAACTTCATTGTGCCTAAGCTATCGACTATAAATTCAAACGAACTTGTGTTGTGAACCAAAGCTATCAAAATTCTTCCAGGTGCTTTGGTTATCTTAGGGGAAACTGCGGCAGAGGCGATCGCCCCTAATAAAACAGATATCGTGAACAAGATGGAAATGCGATCGTTTTTGCGATCGCCCCTTGTAGAGACGCGATTCATCGCGTCTTCTTCCTTTCCGTCATTTACATAGCGGGAATAATTCCGAGTTTTTTGGGTTGGCAATTACATCAATACAAAGCAATAATTGCATAAATTTTTGTATCAATCAAAGATGTAATCATGAATCATTACGATCCTCAACCAGAAAACAACAAACCCAAATACAAAGGTAAATATCGAATTGACTCAACCCGTTTACCGGCATGGAGTTATGCTAGTAATGCTGGATATTTCGTTACTATTTGCACCGACGGGAAGAAATGCTTTTTTGGTGAGGTTGTGCAGGGTGGAATGCAGCTATCACCAATTGGAGAAATTGCTCAGAAATTATGGTACGAGATTCCTCATCATTTTTCTAATTGCCAGATAGATTCGTTTTGCGTCATGCCTAATCATATTCACGGGATTTTGGTTATTAATCAAATACGAGAAGAAGGCGTGATGAATCAAACACAGGAAGAAGATGCGATGAATCGCGTCTCTACAAGGGGGGATGGTGAACGGGGTGGGGTTACTGGGTTGTTTAACCCGATGTTGTCTAAAAATTCCCTTTCTAAAATTGTTAGGTGGTACAAAGGACGATGTTCATTTGAAATTAATCAAATCTATCAAGGTTTTGGATGGCAAGGAAGGTTCCATGACAACATAATTCGTAATGAATTCGCCCTCGATAAAATTAGACAATATATTATCAATAACCCAATCAATTGGGAACGCGATCGCAAACAACCACCCTATTGACGTTCATCGCGTCTTGTACTATTGACGGGTATAACGATGTTTCACGCCAATGGGGAAATATTCAAAATCACCCATTGGGGCTAATGTAACTTGTGGTGTTTGATATTCTGCGGGAACATAATTAGCAAACTCGCTATTTAGGCGTAGCAATTGCGAAAGAATAGAAGATGCGATCGCTTCTGTTCGATCTTCACTACCCTCTACCCCTGGTGCTAACTCCACAACCACAGATAAAAATCGATTTTTATCAGTATCTTCCTTCACTTGCAACACAAATTTACCCGTCACCCATTCTTGAATTCCTGGTTGTTCTAATCCCACCGTCACATTTTCTGGATAGATATTTGCGCCAAAGTAAGAAACTGTAAAGTTAGAACGCCCGAAGACATAAACGAAAGGTAGCTGATGAATACCTCTAGGTAATTCTTGAGTGTCAGAACGGAGATTTTCAAGCGGATTAAATTCCCATTCTGCTAAAAATTGCAGCATGGCATCATAACTAATTATCCCGCCAGTATCTAAGATGTCATAACGCACTAAGGGAATACCGTTATCTCCAGAAAACAGCAATCCGCCATCTTGAACTTCAAAAAAGCGACTGCAAGGATCATATTGTACTAATGTGGGTAAACGCGATTCCCCAAATAAAACTCTAGCGGCATCGGGATTTATTGCCAAAAAACGGCGAATGCAAATACTTAACGGTGTTTCATTACCCAAAACTCCTGCATCCGCAGTGCCATAGAGTGATGCAAAATCATAGCAAGGATTTTGTGAACCAACTCTTTCGCCAACTAAACTCCGCCATTCTTCACTAAATACTTCTCCCGCCATCACTAATTTAATCTGATATTGCTGCCACTCCACACCACGAGCGATACCAGTATCAATCACATCTTTTAAAAATGGCGGGTATCCCAACAGCACGACTTGTTCAAAAGCTGAACCTAATTCCTGCACAACTCGCAAGATTTCTTCTTTGTTGTTACCAGGAGTAATTACAGTGATGGGATAACCTTTGCTAGCAAGATAACGACAGCAATTGGTGGTAAAGATTCCACCTACCCAAGTGCCCAAAGTGAAACAAATCACTGCTAGGGTACGTCTGGTATCTGTATAGAAACTATCGTGAAAAATTTGTTCAAAACGTGTGGCGATTTGGAGTTCATCTGTGAAAAAACGAGGCCAAAATGTCGGTTTACCACTGGAACCGGAAGAAGCAGCTATCATATCGCACCCTTGGAGTTGCCCGTTGCGGCACAAGTCAGCTAAAGGATAACGCAGTATATAATTTTGTTTAGCGATCGCTGGTAGTTTTTGAAACTCCTCTAAGGTTTGAATAGTCGCGGGATTAATTTCCCTTTCTGCTAAAAAAGCCTTGTAGGCAGGTACATTAGCCGCCACATCGTGAAATAAACTCAAAGCTGCCGAAGTTTGAGTGTTGAGATGCTGTTGCAGTATCGTTTCTAGGGGGGTAGACAAAAAATCTTCAAATGCTTTAATTACTTGCTGCTGTCTTGATTTCCGGTTCATGATAATTCGTAATTCGTAATTCGTAATTCGTAATTCGTAATGACGCTCTCTACGAGACTCTGCGCGTAGCTTGCTTCCCTGCAAGAGTACGCGGATACGAGAAAGCGCGTCGCTAACGTAATTCGTAGGATATCCGAAAATGAGGGTATGCGCGTTGTAGTCATTCAATAAAACCTTAATTTATCCTTGGGCACCATGCAGCTCTATTGCAGTAAACAACACACAAATAATGGTGGGAACCGCTTTTGTACCCATTGTGGTGAACCATTACCTCTTGCTGTGGGACAGGTTGTGGATAATCGCTATCAAATTATCCGTCAATTAGGACAAGGGGGCTTTGGACGCACCTATTTGGCGGAGGATAGAACTAAATCTCATCAAACCTGTGTGCTGAAGGAATTTGCACCCCAAGTAGAAGAAAAGCAAGATTTACAAAAAGCTAAAGAGTTATTTGAACGAGAAGCAAATGTCCTGAAAACACTCCAGCATCCACAGATACCGCGTTTTCACGCCTCGCTACAAGTGAAGATAGGCACTAAAGATTTTTTCTTTCTAGTGCAAGATTATGTGGATGGTGATAATTATTACCAATTATTAGAACAGCGTGAGAGTCAAGGAAAAACCTTTAGTGAAGAAGAAGTAATCACCTTACTGCAACAGATTTTACCGGTGTTATCTTACATCCATTCACGAGATGTAGTTCACCGTGATATCTCTCCTGATAATTTAATTTGGCGGCGTTCTGATAATCTGCCAGTATTAATTGATTTTGGTGGTGTCAAGCAATTGCCAGCTTCTCAAGGTTTTTGGCGGACTAAGTTGGCTGAAAATAACACTTTGCTGGGTAAAAAGGGCTACGCCCCAGAAGAACAGCTACGGCAGGGAAAAGCATTTTTTAGTAGTGATTTATATTCTTTAGCGGTGACATCACTGGTGTTGCTCACAGGGAAAGAGCCGCAAAAATTATACGACAGCTATCAGGGAATTTGGGGATGGGGAAAGGAAATCCGAGTTAGTCAGCAACTGGAAGCGGTGTTAAAAAAGATGTTGGCTTATAAACCGAGCGATCGCTACCAACGAGCCGAGCAAATTCTCAAAGATTTACCATCACTAACTACTACTAAATCCCCAGGTAATTATATTACTACCAAGATCAAGACGATGGTAGTTGCTCCGGGAAGACAACACGCCAGTGCTGTTGTGAGTAGATTCCAGAATAAAACGCAAGCGATAGCGAAACCAATATCTTGGCCTGTTTGGATTCGCCCTTTTGTGATGAGTTTAGGGGGAACAGCTTTAATTGTCTTAACTGGTGCAGGTACTTTGGCGGTGGTAAATGCAGTCATTCGGAGCGTAACTTCAATTACTATCCCATCAATCTCATTACCGGAAATTCCACAGTTCCCAAATCCAATCGGTAAACCAGTCAGCGACAAAGGAAAAAATCGCAATCTCCAGGAAATTATCAGTCGTCGTCAACAGCTAGAAATTACTGAAGGATTTTTTACTCCCTTTGTAGATGATTTATTTTATACAAAAAAACCGGAATTAAAGAGACGTAGCCTGACATCTAAATCTGAAGACGCTGGTTTACGAGATGAATGGTCTGGTATTGCTGACGATTTGTTGGATAAACTAGAACAGGCTGACCTCAGTACAGCAGCTCGTCGGAAATTGGGTAAATATAGTCAAAAAGATTATGTAACATGGAGACGACTTGCGCGATCGGGGCAATTTGGTAACTATACAATTGATCAGTTGACCAAAGACGCAAATGAAAAATTTGATCGGTTGTTTCCCGATCAGGATCGTGGGAAACTCAATCAACAGACTTTCGGTCAAATTTGGTATGCGATCGCAGCCGATCAAGTCAGTAGAGTACAATCTGGCAAGTAACGAGAGATGAGGGAGATGAGGGAGATGAGGGAGATGAGGGAGACATAAGCAATGCCCAATGCCCAATGCCCAATGCCCAATGCCCAATGCCCAATGCCCAATGCCCAATGCCCAATGCCCAATGCCCAATGACTAAAATATATTGTTCTAAAGGACATGAAAATTCCCCAGGTAGTCGCTTTTGTCTCCAGTGTGGTGAAAAGTTGTTGGATACGCCCATGAGTTATGGTATCCAACCGGGACTAACTTTAGGCGATCGCTATGTGATTGTGCGTCAAATTGGCCAAGGTGGCTTTGGACGCACTTATTTAGCTGAAGATGTCAATCGTTTCCGCGAACTTTGTGTTTTAAAAGAATTTTCCCCCCAAGTTCAAACCGCCTACGTTGTCCAAAAAGCTGAAGAACTGTTTGAGAGAGAAGCGAGTGTTCTCTATAAACTGCAACATCCCCAAATTCCCCGCTTCCGGGAACTGCTTCGCATGAACTTAGGGGGCAAAGAATATCTGTTTTTGGTGCAAGATTATGTAGAAGGGGAAACTTACAACTCGTTGTTAAATACCCGGATACAACAGGGTTTGCGCTTTACAGAGGCGGAAGTGCGCCAATTGTTGCTTTCAATTTTGCCAGTGTTAGAGTATATCCACTCCATAGGCGTTATTCATCGAGATATATCTCCAGATAACTTAATGCTTCGCACTGTTGACAAACTGCCAGTGTTAATTGATTTTGGCGGTGTCAAACAAGTAGTAGCAACCGTTGCTTCCCAATATTACCAACCCGGTATAGTTGCATCTTCCCCATCACCAACCCTATTGGGCAAGGTAGGATTTGCACCCCCAGAACAGATGCAAACTGGGTTAGTATCTCCCCACAGCGACTTGTATGCAATGGCCGCAACAATGTTGGTTTTACTGACAGGGAAACAACCCCAAGAATTAATTGATACCTACAACCTGACCTGGCAGTGGCGACGGGAAGTAAGCCTGAGTCCGATTTTGGCACAGGTATTAGATAAAATGTTATCTGCCAGACCAAGCGATCGCTATCAATCAGCCAGTCAAGTACTCCAAGCTATCAACCCGCCCCCAGCTAACTTTCCCCCAACTCAATACCCCGCCCCATCACAACCCACATCCGCCACCGTCGCCGTCTCTCCCCCATCCCCCTCATCCCCCCCATCCCCCTCATCTCCCTCATCTCCCCCTCCCCCCTCCTGGTGGACACCAACAAAAACCTTTCTAGTGGCGGCGGTAGTAGCTGGTACTGTTGGATTACTTTGGTGGGGAGTGAATAGTAGCCGCGATGTCGGGGACAAACCTGATCCTATAGCCAGTCCAATTCCAACCAGTGACCAACCGACCGATCCTTTAGCGCAATATTCACCAGCAGAACGGCAGCGTAAAGAAAGATTAAGCGATCGCCGTCAACAGTTGGGTATTAACTCTAACTTTTATGTGAACTTGGTGAATCAAGTTTTTTGGGACAGAAATCCCAGTTTACGAGGACGCACTCTCAACGATGGCCCTGAAGATGAGAGTTTGCGGGCAGAATGGGATAAAACAGCCTCAGAATTGTTAGAAAAGCTAGCGCCACTGAGTTCTAATACACGCCGGCAACTGGGAACTTATACAACTGCTGAACGCGATCGCTGGAAAGTGGAAGTAAACAAAATTAACGTTGGTAGTCGTTCTTTGTATGATTTGGGAGATGCCGCCTTCTTAAGTGTATTCCCTGAACAGCGTGGTAAAGATTTTCTGGGTCAGCCCATTGGACAAGTTTGGTATGGATTTGTTAGCGATCAACTCAGTGCTATCCTTGCCGGTAGCGCTTTCCAAAAACTTGTCTTTGATCCGGGCGCTATCAGCAAAACAGTCAGTGGTACTCTCCAACCTGGTGGTGGTAAAGTATTCATTGCTGGACTTGCCAAAGAGCAATCTTTAGAATTGAACCTACAAGCAAATTCCCAAGTTTTGTTATCAGTCTATTCACCCTCTGGCAAAATTAGATTTTTAGAAGATTCTACCCAGCGAAATTTGTCAACTAAATTACCAGAAAACGGATTTTACGAGTTTGTCGTGGTTTCCAAAGCATCGAAACCAGTAGATTATCAACTCAGCATTACAGCAGAAAATCTCGCCCCTCCTCCATCGCCAACACCAACGCCCACGGAAACACCAACGCCCACAGAAACACCCACGCCAACGCCAACGCCAACTCCTACACCAACTCCCACCGAAACCCCCACTCCTACACCGACACCAACGCAGGAGACAGAACCTCAGTAGAAAACGAACTTAAATCAAGCCATTCCCAGTTTACATACATTGAAATTTGCTTACAGACTTAACTTATCTGCATTACTTACAAACAATTTCAAAATAAATCTTATGATTCTTAATCTCGAATTTCTATCTTGGTAATCAGCCATTCTTTGATTGTTTTCCCGCAAGGCTCAGAACTTTGACAATCATTGACGTTTTCTAGCTGATAATACATCTCTACTTTTTTATTGACGTATTTATCTGGTTCGCAAATATCAAATGACGCACCGACACTTTCATATAATTTACCCTTTTCATCGACCACAGTAACGTAGCATTTTAAGTCTCCATTATGCATATCTTTGATAGTACCCAATATCGGCTTATCGTTAGAGGTTTCATTACTTTTGTTATTCTTAATAGATGTATTTTCATTTTGTGCTGAATTACTAGCTTTTTTAATCCTTTCGGTATTATCTAGCTGATTTGCGGAAGTAGATTCAAAATTAGCTGGGATAGTTGTTCCAGTCTTTGCTTGATTAACTTGGTTCTGTTGAGAAGCACTATTGCCATCACCACAACTTGCAATCAACATAGAACAAAGAATTAATGTAGTAGTGAAGATTGTTTTTTTCATTTTATTTATGTTCATAAAACCCTATAGATGATTGTTTTGGTAAAAATATTAGACCAATAGTCAACCCACCAATTATTCTGGTAGTTAAAGTAAAATAGGTAGTGTCTCCTCAATACGTTCGGTTAGCTTGTTTACCCTGCGAAGATCCCCCAACCCCCCGATAAATTGGGGGGCTAATTTCCTCTTTTACCCCCAATTTATCGGGGGTCGCCACAGGCGGGGGGATCTTATCCGAACCGTATTGAGTGTCTCCTATCAAACGTTCGGAAAAATTATCGTTTCCTTGAGTAGCGCAGAGAAATACAAAAAACCAAGACTAAGCATAATTGTCAACCTAAAAGATATAATATAGCAGTCCTATTTTATTCGTGAAAAATATAGACAAGGATACGAACCGCCATCTCTACGAGAGGCTTCCGCCAACGCCTAGCGTCTCGCAGAGAAGGACGCAAAGGGAAGAAAGAAGAAAGGTATATATAATTTTCACAAATGATTTAGGATTGCTATAAAACCTTTTATTAACTTTTCTATGATATTTATTTATTCTGATAGTTTTATCGAACAGAATACATGCGTCAGTCGTCAGAATTCAGTTGGGTATTTTGACCGAAAAAGCGGATGAATAACCGGCGTTTTTGCACCCCCACCAAATCGTAGATTTGGTGGTCAACAAGAAAGTCGCGGGTCTGAATCCCCGACTGTAAGCGTTGCGTTAGCGAGTCCGCGAGCGTCTTGATTCTGACCGGAGCTTTCGGAGTCTCCGGCTTTGCTCCTGAATTCTGACTTCTGAATTCTTCTTCAAGCATTGTAACTTAAAAGTTACATCGTGATATTTGTGGAAAAGACTCGGACTTATCCGTACTTTTTGTGTATTATTCGGTAAAGTGCTTACAGGATGTCTTAAACCTGATTTATGTGTATAAATTAATGCTTGGTTAAGCATTGATTACCAAATATTAATGCTTTGAGCATTAAATGAGTATTTAATAGAGTTTAGAAGGTGTAAGTATTGATTTTGTGTTATTTCAAGGTTTTCTCAACTTAAACAAACCATTTGACTGGACTTCCCACGACTGCGTAGCGCGAGTGCGAAAATTGTTGCGCCTCAAACGTGTAGGACATGCGGGAACTTTAGACCCAGCTGCTACTGGGGTTTTACCAATCGCCCTTGGTAAAGCCACAAGATTATTGCAATATCTGCCAGAAAACAAAGCTTACAAAGCCACTATTCGGCTGGGTGTGCGTACCATAACCGATGATTTACAAGGCGAAATCATTACTTCTCAACCTTGTGCTGGATTGAGTTTGGCACAGGTGAAAAGTGCATTGCCACAATTTGAAGGCAAGATTGAGCAAATACCACCTAGTTACAGTGCAATCCAAGTGGATGGTAAACGCCTCTACGAC
The DNA here is from genome assembly GCF_020829495.1 of Nostoc favosum CHAB5714. Taxonomy (GTDB): domain Bacteria; phylum Cyanobacteriota; class Cyanobacteriia; order Cyanobacteriales; family Nostocaceae; genus Nostoc; species Nostoc favosum. The sequence continues at coordinate 63,111 of NZ_JAIVFQ010000035.1, forward strand.
TTAGCACGCCAAGGGATAACAGTGGAAGTTCCAGTGCGGACAGTGGAAGTTTTTCAGATAGATATTTTGGACTGGAGAGAAGGGGATTTTCCCGAATTGGATGTTGCGATCGCCTGTGGTTCTGGTACATATATTAGAGCGATCGCTCGTGACTTAGGTGCAATTTTAGAAACTGGTGGCACTCTTGCCGCTTTGATTCGTACCCAAAGCAGTGGTTTCGATTTAACAGATAGTCTCACTTTGACAGATTTAGAAACGAAACTGCAAGCCGGGACATTTCAGCCTTTTGTCTCTGATGCAGCCTTGAAGCATTTGTCATCTGTTACTTTACCAGCAACATCTGCTCAAAAATGGTGTCAAGGTCAGCGAATTTCTCTAACTTTCGATGTTCCTGCGATAGTACGAGTTTATGATGAAGAAACTCGCTTTTTAGGTATTGGGCAATTACAAGATGAAGTGTTGATTCCCCAAATGGTTTATGAACCGATTTCTTAAAACTGTGATAAGTTGAAGGTTTTAATTTGAACACAGAGTTTGGCCACCAAGTATGGCGGAAGTCTCCTGGGGGTGCTAGATGAGCGATCGCCATCCTATCACTGCTGCACGTCTCAATGTCTACATCCAAGGTCAAGGATTCCCAATTCTTGGCTTACATGGTCATCCTGGTACTGGTCGTAGTCTATCTGTCTTTACCAATCATTTATCAAAACGTTATAAAACTTTTGCCCCTGATTTACGTGGATACGGCAAAAGTCGCTGGAATGGCAATTTTGATATGAATGACCATTTAACTGATTTAGAAGCGCTGCTAGACCGCTTTGAGATTCAAAAGTGCCTAGTATTGGGATGGTCACTTGGGGGCATTCTGGCAATGGAACTGGCATTACGTTTGCCAGAGCGGATTACAGGGCTGATTTTGGTGGCGACAGCCGCAAAACCCCGTGGGAGTCATCCTCCTATCACTTGGCAGGATAATTTATATACTGGCGTTGCTGCCCTAATAAACTATATAAAACCGAGTTGGCAATGGAATATTGAAACTTTTGGTAAGCGATCGCTTTTCCGCTACCTAATCCAACAACATACATCTACTACTTATAATTACATCGCAACTGTTGCAGTACCAGCTTATTTGCAAACCTCTCCTGCTGCTACTCGCGCCCTTTATAGTGAAATTCAATCGGGATACAACCGACTTCTAGATTTAGAACAAATACAATGTCCTAGTTTAGTACTTGCTGGTGAACAAGACCGCCATATCACATCTGATTCCAGCTTACAAACTGCTCAACACCTCAACAATTCTGAATGGCAGTGCTATCCCAACACCGCCCATCTTTTTCCGTGGGAAGTCCCCCAGCAGGTGCTCAATGACATTGACCATTGGCTCGAAGTTCATCCGCAGGTAATTGGTAGTCAATAGTCCACGGGCTTTTGACTCTTGAGCAAATAATTCGTAATTAAAACTCGCAATTACAAATTACGAATTACGAATTACGAATTACGAATTATATTGACTCTGGCCTAACTTAACTTAAAATTTGACCGCCAAAGGCAGGCTGTACTTTGCGGTCAAATCTTTCCCCCAAGTCTTCAGCGATTGTTAAGTTATTAGGTTTGCAGCGCTTGACATTCACAGAAATTCCCGTAGCTCCTTCGATCTCCAAATCTTCTATATATCCAATGCTTGACAATTTTGCATCAGAAGAAGTCAGAAATGGCCCGAAGTAGTATGTGCAACGGGGATTTTGCGTCACAATCTCTACCCACCAAGCCAAGCCGATGGAGTCGAATGTGTTAATTAACACTTCCTTAAGGTTATGCCAAATGGTTTTCATGGTTTTCGCCAATTTATAAACATCTACAGGGTGTTAAACGATATGTTGCTTTATTATCTTTTACATTTCTTTATACTCTGTTACTGTTATTTTTTCAAAGATATTTTTTGTAATTTATCTAGGTGGTGGGTATTTAGCGATCGCTGGCGATAGATTTCATAAAGTGTCATACCTGCTGCTACAGAAGCATTGAGGCTTGGAGTCTTACCCTGTAGAGGAATCGATACTAAGAAATCACAGGAGCGTTGAGTTAACATACTCAGACCTTCGCCTTCTGAGCCGATTACCAAAACGATTGGGCCAGTGAAATTGACTGTATGCACAGGTTCGCTCCCACTTGCAGCAGTGCCGTAAATCCAATAGCCAGCTGCTTTTAATTCTTCTAAGGCGCGGCTGAGGTTGACAACTCTAGCTACAGCAAAATTTTCTAAAGCGCCTGCTGCGACTTTCATCACAGTGGAAGTGATCCCAGAAGCCCTTCTTTGGGGAATCACCAAACCTTGAGCGCCTATTGCTTCGGCTGTGCGAATAATTGCTCCCAAGTTATGGGGATCAGTAATTCCGTCAGCCACGACAATTACGGGATCGGTTACAGCTTTTGCCTGTTCAATTAGATCGCGCAATTCGATGTAAGCGTAGGGAGCAACTTGTGCCGCCACACCTTGATGATTGGCCCCGTTGGTGAGATAGTCTAAGCGCTTGGGTTCAACCTCATCAATAACTGTGCCATTTTCCTTCGCTTGCAGCAGACAATGGTGAAAGCTGGGATCGTAGCGCAGACGGGTAGTAATCCAGAGACGGTTGAGATTGCGCTGATTTTGCAACGCACTCAATACTGGATGACGACCGTAGATGAGATCGCTATCTTCTTCTATCGGTTGTGTAGATACAGGCGGCTGGGAGAAGTTGCTATTTCGTTGGCGGGAGTTGTCAATGGGGTTGCTATCTATTTTTCTGGGATTGCGAGTCGGATTAGCAACATCTATTTTTCTGGGATTAGCACTAGAGACAGGGTTGCTATCTATTTTTCTGGGATTGCGAGTCGGATTAGCACTAGAGACAGGGTTGCTATCTATTTTCCTGGGATTGCGAGTCGGATTAGTAACAACACGCTTACCCTGAATTTTTACGGGTTGCCCACGATTGGGTTCGTTAGAAGTCTTGACTTTTCTAGGTTTATTCTGCATTTTAGTTATGGATATAACGTATGGTTGATATCACAATTACCTCAATTTCTTGAACCTAATCTAGTACTGCGGCTACTGTAAAATTAAGTTCTCACTCTTTTTTTACATGAAGCATTTGCAACAGTTCGGTTAGACGCTGGTAATCGGTGAGATATAAGTAGCCAATTAAGGTTTCTAGACTGGTTGCCTGTTGATAAATTTCGGGATTAAGTCGCTTAGGGCGTCCTGTTGCGGCGTTTCTACCCCGTCGGACAATTTCTAATTCGGTGTCCCTGAGATGAGGAATCAGCGATCGCAAATGTAGCGCTTGTGTTTCCGCTCTTACCTGCTCCACTACCAGACTATGGTAAATTCCTGACCGCTGCAATGGCAGCAGATAGAACATTCTAACATATAACTCATAAATTGCATCCCCTAAATATGCTAAAGCAGTAGGAGAAATTTGTTGCACTTGTGAGAGAGAAATCTGTTGGAATGGCGCTGTGGTTGTCAAGAGTGCTTGAGTCCAAGATAAAGTCTGTTTGGGAGTTTCATCTTGCCCATCTAATAGCTCTTCCTCCTGTGACTTCACAAATAAATCATTCCTTGACGGGCTACATTTGGCAGGCATTCTTTGCAAAGACTGATTTTTCTGAAGTAAGCCATAATCCTATACTTAGCATAATCAATACTATCAGAAATACTTACTAATTCTATCTTTTTGATTGAGAGTTGGCATTTTAGATCGCCCTGATGTCAACGCCTATAAACCAAATTTTGCCTACTTGTGGTCTGTACCTAAGATAGGGTAAAATTATGACATCAAACTCACCCTGTTACTTGATCGCATTGTCATGCTTACTTAGTAAGCGACAATTTTTAACTATACACTATCAAGTCAAGTTTACCTATAAACAAATCTGCTGGCTTTGTAATTCTTACAAATTTCTCAGACTTGATTGTTTATCCGATAAGAAGCCAAAAATTACATACCCAAGAACTGGGTGTCTATATCTTTATTATTGCTCAACTTTAAACATAATAGCTTAACTGGCTTTGTGCCTCTCCCACAAGGAGAGAGGTTTTCTGCCAGAAGTTTTAAAAATTAAGCTATCCGATGTTGAATCTGGATAGCCGAATTGATCTCTCGGTTCAAGCAATCAAGACTACTTGACGTTTTCTAGAGCTTCTTCAACTGATTTTTGCAAGGAGAGAAACTTCTCTAGGCGAACAAGCTTGACCGTTTGAGTTACCCGGGCATTCGTGACGATTTGCAAAGTGCCTTCGGCAGTTTGAGCCTGCTTGGCTAGCTGCACCAAAGCACCCAAGCCAGAGCTATCAATAAAGTCGATTTGTGAGAGATCCAAAATAATATGCTTAGGGCCCTCGTCAATCTTACTGCCAAGTACCTTGCGAAATGTCGGCTCAGAAAAGGCATCTAACAAACCTGTGAGGCGGAATAGCTGACAGTTATCCCGGACTTCACGAGTGCCCCTCAGGCTAACGGTTAGATTCAATGGATCAGCAATAATTCCCTCCTCATGAGTTAAAGTGAACGCTCAAGTATAGATGGTTTTTGAGCAACTTGTCTACAATCTACTAGGGGATTGGGGATTGGGGATTGGGCATTGGGCATTGGAAAACTCTTTCCTAGTCCCTAGTTAGTCCCCATGTCTCATACCCCATGCCCCATGCCCCATGCCCCATTCCCTATTACCTATTTTTACCTCACTTCGGCTGCCACGGCTTGACGTGCTGTTCGCATAGCTTGAACAAATTGCTCAAACAAGTAATCAGCATCGTGAGGGCCAGGACTGGCTTCTGGGTGATATTGGACGGAGAATATAGGTAGAGATTTGTGACGTACCCCAGCAACGGTGCGATCGTTTAAGTTCAGATGGCTGATTTCCACAACTGCCGTAGGTAAAGAATCTGGGTCAATAGCAAAACTATGGTTTTGGCTAGTGATTTCTATCCGTTGTTGTAAACCGGCAGGCTGATTTAAACCACGATGCCCAAATTTTAATTTATAGGTTTCTGCCCCTAGTGCATGACCTAAAATTTGGTGTCCCATACAAATACCAAAGATGGGCTTTTCACTTAACAAAAGCGCTTTGGCAGTTGCAATTCCTTCAGTAACGGCAGCAGGGTCGCCAGGCCCATTTGAAAGAAACACACCATCTGGATTGTAGTTGAGGATTTCCTCTGGTGGCGTATCGGCAGGCACAACAATTACCCGACAACCGTAACTTGTTAAGCGACGCAAAATATTGCGTTTTACGCCAAAGTCAAGGGCAACAACGGTAAAGGCTTCTCCAAGATTTTCCGCAGCTTCCGAGTTGAATTCCCAAGCTGGAATTGTGGGATCTGACCATTCATAAGCCTTTGCGGTGGTAACTTCCCGAACCAGATTTAATCCTGCCATGTTGGGAGCCGCTAGTACCTGCTCTAGCAATTCCGCCTCATCGAGAATGGTTGTGGAAATGCCACCGTTCATGGCTCCAAACATCCGAATTTTGCGGGTGAGGGCGCGGGTATCGATGCCGTAGATCCCTGGTACTTGGTTTTGTTTAAGGTAGTCTGGTAAGGATTGTGTCGATCGCCAGTTACTCGGACGGTGACAAATATTCCGAGCGATCGCACCCCGAACTTGGGGGCCATCTGATTCCTCATCTTCAGAATTTACGCCAGTATTGCCTAATTCAGGATAGGTAAAAATTACAATCTGACCGCAGTAACTTGGGTCGGTTAATACTTCTTGGTAGCCGGTCATACCAGTGTTGAACACCACTTCTCCGATCGCGGTTCCCGTAGCACCGAAAGACCAACCGCGATAAGTGGTTCCATCTGCCAGGACAAGTAAAGCAGGTATTGCGTCAGACAGGGGCATAGTAAATTGGGCATTGGGCATTGGGCATTGGGCATTGGGCATTGGGCATTGGGCATTGGGCATTGGGCATTGGGCATTGGGCATTGGGCATTGGGCATTGGGCATTGGGCATTGGGCATTGGGCATTGGGCAT
>NZ_JAIVFQ010000036.1 GCF_020829495.1 Nostoc favosum CHAB5714
GTGCTTTGCTCGGAAATCCTCGATTATTACTATTTGATGAAGCCACCAGCCATCTAGATTCCGAATCAGAAAGAATTATTCAAAACAACCTCAAAACAATTCTTCAAGGACGCACAAGTGTAATCATCCCCCTCATCCCCCTCATCTCTTGCGTCCAATCAACAAATAAGTGGTCATCTTCCCTTTGCCTTCAACTTCGATTTCGCCCCGCTTTTCAAATAAAAATTCATCACACAAAGACTTATAAGTATCTTCTGTAACTTGGATTTTACCAACAATACCTTGGGATTCCATGCATCTAGCGATGTTTACCGTGTTTCCCCAGAGATCATAAGTAAATTTGTTGAAGTCAATTACTCCTGCGACTACGGAACCGCGATGGATACCGATACGGATGCTGAAGTTTTGGTTATTCTCAGTATTAAATAGAGCGATCGCAGTTTGCATCTGGAGTGCAATTTGAGCGATCGCTTGAGCATGATCTGGGCGGCGTGTGGGCAAACCACCAATTACCATATAAGCATCGCCAAGGGTTTTGATTCTTTGTAAACCATGTTGTTTGCTGAGGCGATCAAAAGTTGAGAAAATCGAGTTGAGTAAGTTTACCAGTTGAATGGCACTCATAGAAGGAGCAATTTCGCTAAAGCCGACAATATCAGCAAATAGAACTGTGACATCAGCAACGTCTTCGACAATGTTAGCTTCTTGTTTCAAGGGTTTGGAAATTGCTGCTGGCAAACTATTTAGCAATAAACGTTCGGTTTCTTCCTGTTGATGACGCAGCGCTTCTTCTGCTGTTAGTCGCTGGGTGACAGTGCGAAAAATGCCGCGAGTCGCAACTGGATAACCTTCGACAAATTTACAGTTAATATTACCTTCTAGAAAGATTGTTTGACCGTCTTTAGTAACGAATGCAGCTTTTACTTGTCCGATCTTTTCTCCTGACAGCACCCGATAAAACCTTTGCAAACAGTCTTGTTTAAACTCTGGATGTATAATATCAAAAATATTCATATTCACAATTTCAGCTTCGCTATATCCCAAAGCTTCTCGCCATGCACGATTTACATACAAAAAACGACCATAGGCATTGACGCATAGAATCAAATCATTAGCGTTTTCAAATAAATCTCGATATCGTTCTTCACTTTCTACAAGAGCATCTTCTGCTTGTTTGCGTTTGATAAACTGGGCGATTTGACTACCAATAGAACCCATCATTTGCAATAATTCTTTATCCTTTGGTTGTACATCCCGGCTAAAGAAAACCATCACTCCTAAGATTTCACTATCGTCTAAAATGGGGAAGCCAAAAGCGGCGTGCAATCCAGCCTCAGCAGCAGGTTGCGATCGCCTTTGGTCTCCATCTTCTGTGATATCTTGAATCCACAGGGGCAAACGTCTGATCCAAATTCTACCAGGTAAGCCAACACCGGGTGTATAGGTAGTTTGCCAGGTGATTGCTTTAAACTCTCGCGCCGAAATTACTCGACTTGACCAAATTTCTACACACCTTAGTACTGCATTGAGGCTATGTCCCTGTACCGAAGTGCCAATATATTGACTTGGTGTCCAAAGTTCGCCTAAATCCCATCCCAAGGTTTGACAAATCGACTGCAAAATTTGCGGAATTACCTGTTTTACAGTTTGGGATTCTGATAATATACGAGTGATAGCATACTGGGCACTTGTACGTTGTTCCCGTTGCTGCCGAGCAGTAATATCCCGACCAATGTAGACAATCTCTTCTAATCCTTTTATTTTTTTCGGTATTACTGAACAAGAAAAAGCAATCAACCGCTTTTCTCTAGTCTTGGTTCGGCAAACTACCTCTAAATTCTGAAGATTTTTCTGAAAAAAAGAATGCTGGTGAATGGCTTCTCTTAAGACTTGCTCATCATCAATTATCAGTGATATTGGTTTATTAATTAATTCTTCTTCACTAAAACCAAATAATTGTTGAGCTGCACGATTTACTTTTTTTATTTTCCCTAAATTACTGGTTATAAACAAAGCATCTGCCATTGCACTAATTACTTGATCCATGTGTTTTTTGTATTAAATTAAAATTGATATTAATTAATTAAGTGTGCTATTTTTTCATATCAACCCAATGCGTTTGAGTGAGAACAACCATGAGCAACCTTTTAATTTGGTTGCTCAAAATTAAGTAAGTGAGCGTAAATAACATGTATTGTATCTTTTGGAGGATTGACAATTGGATATAATTCTGAATCGTTTGAGCAGATTATACTTACAGTAGATTTCAAGTTGGTAAGGTACACAACCTAAGTCTGTTACCCAGGTATAAAGCGTGTTTTACTCCTGTTAACGTAGCGGGGCGTAGCCCATTCTGTATTCTGTATTCTGAATTATGCTGTAATAGCGCGGTTTATAAACGGTCGCCATTTTAACAAAACCATTCCTCTGCAATCCAGCCCTGAGTAAAGCTGAAAGTTATTTAAGGTTATAGCGCTTCTGGGTTGAGTCTAATAGACCTAACCTCCAGCCCTTTTCCTACTAGCGTTGGGGAGTAAGATGTATATAAATGAAAAGTGCTATATTGTTATGCACTTTATTAAATTATCAGATATTACAAAGCTTTGCCAATTCCAAAAGTAAACTTTTATTAGATGCAACATTGCATTGCGATCGCCGAAAATTAAATCTTGATAAAATCGTATTTATAAAGTCAAAACCCAATGAATCACCAGGATGCTAATAGTCTCAAAGCTGGACGTTCATGTTTATATGAACCGCTAGAGGGTGCAAACATAGAGATGTACTATATTATCTCTTTTGATAGATTTTTCCTAAACTGTCTTAAGTGTCTTAACTGTCCTTGTGTAAATTTTTCTGCCGTGATAAGTTCCTTGTGAAAAGCTTTAACAGACAGAAAATTATGACTGTAAAAACCACGGAAAGTATTACTAGAATCACACGACGACTAATGTTAGCAGTTTTGACACTGGTTGCAAGTGGAATGATGCTCTTATCATCTCCTGCGATCGCTGCTACCATAACAACTCTCAATCCAGAGAATTTTCAAACTGAAGTTTTACAATCTGATAAGCCTGTTGTTGTGGTTTTGGTGTCACGTCAGATACTTCAAAACGATATAATTACTTTAGAGCAGGTAAGTCGAAAGCTGAAAATTTTTATGGTAATAAATACAAAATTGCTGTAGGTGAAGTTGAAGAAAATCCAGAAGCCTATTATAAGACACCTTCACCAAGAATATTTCCACCTCCTTCCACGTCAGTCGAAACAATGGCATTGTGAGTCGAAACAATCGCATTGTTAGTCGAAACAATCAAATTGCAAGAGGTTGCATTGAGATAACACGGCGATGCAAATACTCAACGGCAAGAGAGCACTTATTGGCAAGTAGCGCGATCGCATCAATATAATAGCGCTTGTGTGTTGAGTCCAATACAGACCTAACCCCCGGCCCCTTCCCTACTAGCGTTGGGGAGTAAGATTCAAAGCCTCTCTCCTTTTAGGAGAGAGGAATGGAAGTGAGGTCAAAGTATATGCCAAAACTACGTCAAAATTGAGATAAACGCGATCGCACTTACCAACAATGCAGATTAGCCAAAGTCTCCATACAGCAATTCTCGTGACTGACTTAGAACGCTCTGAACACTTTTATGGCAAAGTATTAGGATTATCCAAAATAGATCGTTCCCTAAAATACGCTGGTGCATGGTATCAAGTCGGCAACTATCAAATTCACCTGATAGTTGCACCTACTGTCCCCACCGAAAACCCAAACGAAAAATGGGGACGCAACCCCCACGTCGCTTTCTCAGTCGCTAACTTGGACGCTGCCAAACAAGAGTTGCTCAATCATAATTATCCCATTCAACCCAGCGCCTCAGGCCGCCCTGCTTTGTTTACTCAAGATCCAGATGGGAATATTGTTGAGTTGAGTCAGCAGTAAGGGGGAGTGGGGAGTGGGGAGTAGGGAGTAGGGGAAGCAGGGGAAGAAGAACTATTTATTGATTATTGATCAATGCCCAATGACAAATGACAAATGACTAATGACTAATGACTAATGAAAATAATTGCCTACTCTTACACCAATCCGCTATTAGAATCTGCTCCCGATCAAGCCGATTGGGGATGGGAGGTGGATCGGGTTTATGAAGATTTGGGCAAGCCAGAGTCTTCTGGACACGCTACGCGATCGCAATTACAACAATTATTAACCGATTGCGAAACTGAACCAGCAGATTATCTCTTGATTCGTCGGTTAGAAGAATTAGGGGATACTGTAGAGGAAATTAGCGATCGCTTACATAAACTCGAAGTAATGGGAGTAGCAATAATTGCCACAGAACAACCCTATACTTCCGAAAATTACCCTCTGGGCGCTGACTTGCTGAATTTGCTACACGCTATCCAACGTCAGCAACGTAGTCGTCGCATTCGTCAAGGACACGCCCGTAATCGTCTTGAGGTTGCACCGCCACCGGGCAAAGTTCCCTACGGCTATCGCAGAGGTAAGGGAAAATATACTATTGATCGCAGTACTTCACCAGTAGTCAAAGATTTTTTTGAACACTTTTTACTCTATGGTTCCCTGCGGGGTTCAGTTCGTTACTTGGCGAAAAAATACGGCAAAAAAATCTCTGTCACCACAGGAAGACGCTGGCTAACTAACCCAGTTTATCGCGGCAATACAGCTTATCAAAATGGTGAAATTATCTCTAATACCCATATTCCGATAATTTCTAAAGAAGAAGCTGCCCAAGTTGACCGACTTTTACGCCGTAACAGCCGTTTACCATCCCGAACTGCTAGTGCTAGGCGTTCTTTAGCTGGGTTGGTTGTCTGTGCTGAGTGTCAGTCACATCTAACAGTTACTCGTGTCACCCAACGCAACCAAGATAAGGAGTATCTTTATTTACGTTCTACTAGCTGTCCTCAACGCCCCAAGTGTAAAGCTATTCCCTACCAAGAGGTTTTAGAACATACAATTGAAACCGTTTGCCGTGATTTACCCTTAGCTGTAGCAGGGATGAATTTTCCTCAGTTGGATGCAGTCAAGAATAGTTTAGGACAAGCGATCGCTCGTCAGCAAGAAATACTTGCTCAGTTACCCGCTTTAATTGAAACTGGAATTTTAGATATTGAAACAGCAAAGTTAAGGGCTTACAAACTCCGCACAGAAATTTCTGCACTCGAAGCAAAGTTGGCGACTCTTCCCCCAGTTAACTTGCGTTCTGTTGCTCAAGCTGTTTCAATACCACAATTTTGGTTAGATTTATCGGAAACAGAGCGACGATTTTACTTTCGAGAATTTATCAGGCAAATTGACATTACTCTTGAGAATAAAGAATTAAAACTCCGAGTTATTTTTATTTTTTAATTAAAACGCTATTTCTGAGGTGGTTGATCTTTAGTATACGCAACAGGTTTTGGCCCTGCATTTCGCACATTGACAACTTTATTTAGGATATCAAACCAAAAAGGCGCACCCATCGCAATAGCCAAACCACTCACTATCCAACCGCAAATTAATTTAAAACCCTGCCAAATTCTGATTAATAAAACCTTTCCATTATTCGAGTCTTTAACATCTAATAACTCAAACTGCTGATTGATGTTTTGCCATCCAATAGGTACAGAAGTATCTCCCAAAACTTTTTCAATTTGCCTTCTAGCTTCTGGATCTTTGATAAAATCGGCTCGTTGACTTGCACTTTGAGTTATAGCAGAGCGGATAGCCGAATCCTGCGACAATCTATTAACGAGGTGAAATGTATCAGTATTGGAGAATATGGCAACTGATATTCCAATTAAAACTGCAACTCCTTTGGCATTGCGCTTATAAACGCCACTGGCTCGATCCATAGAGCGATCAAACCATGTTTCGACTTCATTTTGAAACTGATTCATTTCTTGGGTGAGGTCGCTAATCTTTATCCTACTCCGTTGAGCAATCACACCAAGACTCTTAATTAAATTATCAGGTACATCATCCGGCAAATCTTTATTAACAAAATCTATAAATTTTTGGTCAATATCTCCATAAATCGTTTGAATAGTTTTATACTCTTCACTATTTTGATTATTAACACCTTTTTTAAGTTCTTTGTAAAATGCTAATATTATATGCAAATTAGTTTTAGCATCTTCACTAGGATGTTTAACATGATTAATTAGCTGGGGAATTTTTAAGGTATCTAATAAAGTAATTGCAAATGTTTCAGAAGGAAGATAGGAAGGGCCGCTTTGTTTTTCTCCTAGTCCTTTTTTGTCAAGACTTTTACTAATTTCCCGAAACTGCTTTTCTATTTTCTCCTTGGCTTGTTGATTCAAGGTATTAATCAAAGGATCAGCATAAAGTTTATCTACCAGTTTTTTTGCCTTAGTAATATCTGATTCTTCAGTTTCGCTACCACCTGCTAAAAGTAATTCAATTGAATTTTTTAAATGTTTAGCTCTCCATTGTAAACATGTAGCAATCAACTCTTGAATTTCAGAAGCTATCAGGCTCAAAATCAAGTAAATAAAAACTAAGCCAATTGTAATATCCACAACCACAGGTAAATTCATTGATAGGCTCCCATAATTTTATAGGGGTTTATTATTCTGAAAAACTATTTTATATAATTTTATAACATAGATATAGCGGTTCTCGAATGGAAGCAATACAATTTGACCTCACTTCCATTCCTCTCTCCTAAAAGGAGAGAGGCTTTGAATCTTGCTCCCCAACGCTAGTAGGGAAGGGGCTAGGGGTTAGGTCTGTATTGCACTCAACCGAGAAGCGCTATATTTCAATTAGATAATTACTTAATTAAATTTAAAATGCTAGAATTTACTTCAAGAATTATTTTTACTCATCAAATTTCAAATCGATATTTGAGGTAATAAAAAATTATTTTCTTAAAATGACTCACTAAAAATATAGATATTTGTTTAATTATTCAGCACGCCATTGATATCTTGTAGCAATTACTTCTTCGCTTCCCCAATTTAACCAGATAAAAAGTAAGTATATAAAATTTAAATGAAGCGTCACATTCAAAAAAAAAGACAAATTCCTTTACGGATTGTCATACAGGTAATAAATAATTTATTGCCTGTATTATTTTTATCATTTATAGACTGAAATGTTATTTAAATAACCAATATAAATTTTTCCAAAAATAGCGCTAATTAGAAAAAACTGAGTTAATCTTGGAAACTAGCAATTGTTAATAACATACGTTGTTACTGGGTGACAACATTGGAGATTCGCTAGATGTCTCTATGTAATCAAACCAGAAAGTAAAATGATTAACATAGAATATGCAAGAAGGAAGCTTTATTTGGAGTCATCTAGAAAAACAGCATCGCACGGTTGGCAAATGGATTGATTGGGTATGGTTAATGGTGTTGCTGGTGGCAGCAGTGTTACTGTTTAGCATCAATCTGGGAGGATTGCCGCTGCGAGATTGGGATGAAGGGACTGTGGCACAGGTTGCTCGTGAAATTTGGCACGCTCCAGCAGGTTCAATGCGTTGGCTTTACCCAACGCTAGGAGGCGAACCATATCATAACAAGCCGCCTTTAATGCATTTGTTAATAGCTTGGGCTTATTCTCTAGGAGGCGAAAATGAGTTGACAACGCGCCTGCCTGGAGCAATTTTAACAGCCACATCTGTACCTTTACTGTATTGCATTGCTAGAGAGATATTTCGCCAACGTTGGGCTGCTATTTATAGCGCCTTGATTTATCTAACAATGCTACCTGTGGTGCGTCATGGGCGGTTGGCAATGTTGGATGGGGCGATGGTAAGTTTTTTGATGGTGATGATGTTATGCGTGTTGCGATCGCGCCGGGATTTACGCTATTGCCTTGGTGTTGGTGTTAGTTTCGGGTTGATTTGCCTGACTCAAGGATTGTTAGGTGTATTACTAGGTGCGATCGCGATCGTATTTCTGTTTTGGGATACGCCACGACTGCTCACTTGTTACTATCTGTGGATAGCAATCTTAATTGGCATTCTCCCTGTAGCTGCTTGGTATGGTGCCCAACTAGTTGAATATGGTTACACTTTCGCCCAAATTGGGCTTGTAAACCCATCACTAGGCCGAATTGGCTCATTTGTAGAGGGTAATCCTGAACCACCTTGGTACTATGTTATTGAACTTCTCAAATACACATGGCCGTGGCTATTATTCTTACCGCAAACTGTCCGCTTAACCTGGGAAAATCGTAACCTTAGTTGGGCAAAACTAGTAATGGCGTGGAGTGGTGTTTATCTGCTGGTAATTTCTTTCATGATTACCAAAGTTCCCTGGTATTTATTCCCGATTTACCCTAGTTTAGCTTTAGCTTTTGGTATCCAGTTATCAGATACGGAAAATTCGCCTTTACTCTCATCCTATCCCCGTGCTTGGGTTGCTGGTTTGGCGATACTTGCTGTAGCCGCTTCTGCTGGTAGTATTTATTTCAGTTGGGGTACAACACCGAAAATAGACTTACAACTGATTTTTGCAGCAGTAGCTTTAACTATGACCTTAGCAGCTATTTTGGCAGAACGAGGAGACGGGCAATTTCTGAAGATTTTGTTTTGGGGAAGTTATATTTCGCTGCTACTGTTAATGAAATCTAACTACTGGGTTTGGGAATTATCTGAAGCTTATCCAGTTAAACCAGTCGCCGCCATGATCGTGCGGGCAAATCCAGCTACGAGGAAGATTTACACATCTTTTCCCTATCATCGTCCCTCGTTGGATTTTTATAGCGATCGCACCATCATTCCCGCTTCTGTTGGCGAACTAGAATATTATTGGCACTACAACGGGCAACCCTACTTTCTCCTTCATGCATCTGCTTTCAACAATCTCCAACTAGAGTCAATGAAGCTAGTTGACGAAGCTGAAGGCTGGAAGTTAGTTACAAAAGATACTAATCGTCTTTAAGTTTAGGGCATTGGGCATTGGGCATGGGGCATTGGTTATTAAGGGACTTCCAAATAAAAAAATGTCCCAAAACTACTGATGTAAAAACCCTCTCTATTTCTCCTCTCTGTGTTCTCTGCGTCTGGAGTGGTTCGTTTATTTGGATAATTTATTTCTTGGAAGTCCCTAAATATTAGACCTCTTGCAAAAGTCTATCCCCTTTTCCACATCCCGTGAAAAGTCAGGTTGAGCAACAGCATTTGCTTGTTGAGCGACAGCATTTGCTTTAGGACTTACGCAAAATATCTCTCAAACTCTTATTTCTCCGTGTCCTCTGCGCCTCTGTGGTTCGTTATTCCGTAACTTTTGCGTAAGTCCTATGCTTGTTGAGCAACAGCATTTGCTTGTTGAGCAACAGCATTTGCTTGTTGAGCGACGGCATTTGCTTGTTGAGCGACAGCATTTGCTTGTTGAGCGACAGCATTTGCTTGTTGAGCGACAGCATTTGCTTGTTGAGCGACAGCATTTGCTTGTTGAGCGACAGCATTTGCTTGTTGAGCGACAGCATTTGCTTGTTGAGCGACAGCATTTGCTTGTTTGGAAGTAGGTACGGTACTCTCTCTCTTTTTTCCAAAGCTATCTAAATACTTTAAACCTTCAGGCATCATGCGCCCTTTCTCTTGAAATCGGCGGTATATCTCTTTAGAGGATGTTTGAAAAGTATTTTTCGTCACATCAAAGCCTCGGAAACCTAACCCATCGAGCAAGCCTTCCCTACGTTCGCGCAGCGTCTCGAAGAGAGGGAATGGGGGTTTAAAAGCCTCTCTCCGCTTCGGGGAGAGGAATGGAAGTGGGGTTTCTAGTATACTTTACGACTTTTCAAACATCCTCTTAGCCTTGCCATCCTTAAATCGCTCGACCACCATGAATCAATACGCTTGGGTTAAGGCTAAAAACTTTTGGCAAAGTCAAGTTTTTTAACGTAGACGCGGAGCGGCTTGCCGCAGGCTACCTTATTAGGCGCAGAGAAGCCAGTGCGCCCTTGCGGTTAAGAGACTTGTTCGCGCAGCGTCTCCCCTTGGGAGAAGCAACTGGCGCGGCACTGAGAGAAGAAATAAATGCTTAACTGAACTGTATTGCACCATAAATAACATCTTGTCTTCTTCCTCACACTGTAACTAACACGATCTAAGGAATCATCGCTACCTTAATTACCTGACGCGCTTTCATCTTACAAAACACCTGTTCTAAATCTTTTAATGGCCGTTGTTCACTAATAAGCAATTCAAAGGGAATTTTGCGACTAGCGATCAGTGCCAGCGCCTCCTGCACATACTTTGGTGTATTATGGAACACCCCCTTGATGGTCAGTTCGCTGTAGTGTAGCTGTTCTGTGTTGACAGTAATGGTGGTATCCCGTGGGCATCCACCGAATAAGTTGACTGTTGCACCAGGACGGGCGCAGGCGATCGCAGTTTCCCAAACACTTGGTACACCAGTTGCTTCAATCACTACATCTGCGCCCCATCCTTGGGTAAGTTCTTTCACTACACTGGGAATATCCGGGATTTGATGATAATTAAAAGTCTGGCTTGCACCCAACTTCTGACCAATTTCTAGCCTGTGGTTATTACCTCCCCACAGCAACACCTCAGCTTTCCCACTCAACGCCGCCACAAACATCAGCCCGATCGCCCCATCTCCTAAGACGACTACTTGATCTTTGGATTTGACATTAGAACGGGCTACACCATGCAACACACAAGCTAAGGGTTCCGTCATCGCTGCCAATTCCCACGGCAACTCATCGGGAATCTGCAATAAATTATGCTCTACTATAGCTGCGGGAATTTTCAGGTATTCCGCAAAAGTTCCATTATTCCATGTCAGATTCGGACATAATGAATACTCTTGGCGTTGACAAAAAAAGCATTTCATGCAGGGTGCAGAATTATTAGCGACGATGCGATCGCCTATTTGCCAATTTGTAACACCTGCACCCAAAGCAATAATTTGTCCAGCCCCTTCGTGACCAAACAGTGTCGGTGGTATCAGCATTTTGGCATGACCACCACGCCGCCAGACTTTCAAATCTGTACCACAAGTTGTTGCTGCCCCCACTTGGATTACAACTTCGCCAGCCGCCGGAGTAGGGTCACGAACTTCCTCTAAGCGTAAATTTTCTTGCCCATAAAGTAACGCTGCTAACAAAGCTTTTAACCTATCAATTAGCTCCATCCAATTTTATCAGTTGAAGCTAATGGTCTGTCTCATTAATTTTGATGAGTTCGTAGTAAGCACTTCAGTGCTTAAAAATCCAGGACTAAAGTCCTTACTACGAACTTGTTTACTCCTCGTAACTAATGAGACAAACCACTAGTTGATAGGTTTAAAGTAAATTAGTTTTGATTTCTAGTAGGCTTTTATTAATCTAAAATGCCGTAAAACTAAGAATTTACCGCAGGCTGTGGAACTACTCCGGTGTTCCGGGTTTCCACATTAGGCAAGCGAGTAGCAGTTAATAGCGGTACTTCTTGTCGGCACGACAGGCAAAACCAATATAGTTCACCATGTCGGGCATGGCGCAGGAGGGAACCACCGCAGCATGGGCAGGTGTTGGCTCTCGTACTCATACCAATGTCCTCCTTGAAAAAAGTTATTGTTTAAGTTGGATAAAAAAAACAGTTGATTAAAACTGGATGTTAGCTGCACAAATGCAGCCATTCGATTCTATGCGGTCTTTAATAATTTGTCTGTAAACAGCTTCATATCCGTTAACCATTTGGCTAACACTAAAGTTGTTTTCTACGTATTTTCGACAGGTTTGACGATTAAGTTCTAAAGCTAGTGGAATCATTGCCGCCATTTCTGAATAGCTTTTGCAGATAAAACCTGTTTTACCGTGGGCAATCACTTCAGGTGCAGAGCCGAAATTCATGGCAATTACTGGTGTACCAGTTGCCATTGATTCAATCATTACTAACCCAAAAGGTTCTTGCCAGCTAATGGGGAAGAGAGTTATGGCAGCATTGCCCAGAAGTTCAGTCTTTTCGGCGTGGTTGATTTCGCCTAGATATTCAATTTGCTGACCATCTATGAGGGGGGCAATTTCTTGTTCAAAAAACTTAGAGTCTTGAACATCAACCTTTCCTGCCATCTTCAAGCGCCAACCACTCTGTTTAGCAATGGCGATCGCATGTTGTGGTCCTTTCTCTGGCGAAAAACGGCCTAAAAATGCCAAATACGGAGGTTCTGACGGTTGGGCTACCAATGGATAATCTGCTAGCTCGATTCCGTTATAAACCGTGTCAATATAATTGAGATCGATTTGACGCTGCGAGTTACTAATGCTGACATAAGGTTGCTTTTTGTGGTAGCTAAATGCGTGACGGTTATCCGTTGTAAAATCATTGTGCAGGGTATGCACTGTAGAAGTTGCTGTTATCAAACTCGCTAAAGGTAATGCCGAAATCCCTACATGAGAATGGATAATATCGAATTGGGCAGCACTCTGGTAAACTTGGCTTAGTTCCAGCATTTCGTACACTGCATACTCTTTGACATTTGGATCTAAGCGCAATGCTCGCGGATAAACTGCTTCTAAATGAGCCAAAGTTTGGGAATCGCCAGAGGCAAATAAAGTTACCTTATGACCGCGACGAACAAGTTCATCAGTCAAGCGACTCACTACCAGTTCTATTCCTCCATAATTGGGAGGTGGAACCCTTTCCCATAAGGGGGCAACTTGAGCGATTTTCATAAGTTTTTTTGGTTCAGTCTATGAAATTGTCCTCAATATAATGAGTTGCATCATTATTAGATAAGGAGAGAGCATTTGTACTTACTCTTTTGACATTTTAATTAACCTAACAGGCTACAAAAAGCGCAATAATGGTTAATCGTATTGTAAATTTTTTACCGACAAATCTAACAGACTATCGGCTAAACTAAACTCTGAGCTATATTTCTAACTTAGAGTAAATCAATTACTTGTTGCATCTGCCTTGGGGATCATAACGAGGTAGAATATTTTGTAGTAGAACTTACAAAAAGGAATATTTTGTAGCTAAAACTACTAAAATATGCAATGGGATCAAGCCATTAAAGCTTGGTTTAAATGTAATTGGGAAATGGAACAGAAATTATAAATATTAAGGAACTGTACAATAATTACATAATTTGTAATTATTAATTTACAAAAAATTCTGATAACTAATGAAAATCGCTACTTGGAATGTCAACTCAATTCGCACTCGTCTAGAACAGGTTACCGATTGGTTAACTATCAATCCCGTTGATGTTCTCTGCTTGCAAGAAACCAAAGTTGTGGATGCCGAGTTTCCGCGATCGCCTTTTGAGCAGTTAGGCTATAACCTTTATATATCAGGACAAAAATCTTATAACGGCGTAGCGATGATTAGCCGCCAGCCACTTGTAAACGTAAGTAGCGGCTTTAGGGCGATTTTGCCAGATTTACACCACGAATGGGATGAGCAAAAGCGGGTGATTACAGGTGTAATTGATGGTGTTCGGATTGTTAACTTATATGTTCCCAATGGTGCAGCAGTAGGAACAGAAAAATATGAATACAAATTGCGCTGGTTGACAGCACTACACGAGTATTTACGATTGTTGGTGCTGTCACAATCTGCAATTTGTGTGTGCGGTGACTTCAACATCGCCCTAGAAGATAAGGATATTCACGAGCAAGTGAGTACAGAAAATCACATTATGGCAACAGAAGCAGAGCGCCAAGCCTTACGGGATATTCTGAAATTGGGATTTGCTGATGCTTTTCGCAAGTTCACCACAGAAGGCGGAAATTATAGCTGGTGGGATTATCGCGCCGCCGCCTTCCGTCGCAACTTAGGTTGGCGGATTGACCATCACTATCTCACTCCTATCCTGTATGAGCGTGCTACAAGTTGCATTATCGATGTCGGGCCTAGGAAATTAACCCAACCCAGCGACCATACGCCGGTAATTGTGGAGTTTTGAATGGGGTATTGGGTATTGGGCAAAATAGTTCCGTTAGGGGATAGCTATGGTTGAGCCATTTCTGAGTTCTGAGCAAAAAAGTGAGATTCCCCACTCAGCACTCTCGATCAATTTAAGATTATACATCCCTCAGCCTTTTGCCGTATTCTTGGGCGTTTTAATCATTAATATAGCGGTTCTCGAATGGAAAATACACTTTGACCTCACTTCCATTCCTCTCTCCTTTTAGGAGAGAGGCTTTGAATCTTATACCAATAGGACTTACGCAAAAACCCTCTCAAACTCGCCAAGTTTCTCCTCGCTGTACATCGCTTGTAGTGTGGACGCGATCGTGCAAAGTTGTGCCTTCAATTGTGTATTGGTTATCAGTAAATTCCCCTGCACAAAACATTCGCCAACAACGATGCGGACAATAGGCATATTGATTCAATGCCGCAATGGAAATATATTCGGTTTGATTCATAACTTAGGTGGTTTTTAAATGATTATTAGAATTATGGAGAATATAGCCGCCGTGTCATTCCCATTCCCATAGTTGTTTTGCGACCAATTCCTGCATACAGAGCAAAATCAGCTAAAGCATTAAGTTGCTTAATTTGTATGGGTTCAATTTATCCCAAAATCTTGTAGTTAACTTCGCCAAGGATGCCAATAAATTTGCTGCGAGAGTCGGTTAATATTTCTGTGTGAATATTGACAAATGAGGGAAATATTGACTCGAGCGCAATGTGAGAAAATTCTATGCCACTGTACTTATTCCACCGCGAAAGTAGGGAATTAAAGACAGATTCTCTGGTAGGAAGGGTAGTATCATACTGTCCTTGACGGAAGGCGGTAGGGGTGCAGAAGCTAAGGTTAATGGAAGAATTGCGGTCGCTAGCTTCTTCGTATAATTGAGCGTAAGTACTGGCATTTGCCCAAGATTGAATAGATTGGGGTGTGCCTTGAATGCTGGTAATATACAAGTCAGCCGGGCCAAGATGCCAAGGACGATTGGGATTAAGATTTAGCCAGAGTTGGGTAAGTTTACCAAATAAAGTGTCATCTAATAAAGAGATGCGCCACCAACAAGGAGTTCCGGTGGGAATGGGTTGTTGATGTGAATATTGCAATTTAGATCCCCCTTTACCACCCTTCAAAATGGGAGAGTTTGTATTACTAATTTGTAGAGGGGAGAGGGTGAAAGCTTTATCAGCAGTGGAATCGTGCAAGCGATCGCCTAATGTGCTATCTACAGAACTAACGAGGGTTAAAAATAAGGCGTGGAGATGTCTACCTGTAAGATACTGTGGTGGAATAGGCGATTGAGGTAGCAAATTCAACACTAAACTATGAGGCATACTTTCTCTTTTTGGTTGTAGACTGAGTGATTCTTGACTCTACAGTAAACTCAGGGATTTCCTGGAGTTCAGCATCACTCAAACTATACTGTTCGCAAACGAGACTCAGACGATTTCCTGGGGTTTTGACAGCGTTAACCGAATGGGTTAAATCACCTTGAAAATAAACTAAAGTATTGAATTGGGGCTTAATTTGCCCAAGTTGGCGTTTGTGCGATCGCAATACCAGTTCTCCCCCTTCCATATCTGCTGGTACGCGCACATAGAGAACACTCACAACCGCAGGCGGTTCAATGGTTTTGGAGTAGGAACGTAAGGAGCGATCGATGTGCGGATCGACGCGGGAGCCTTCTTTGAGTTGTAAAGGATTGAGGTAAAAAGCATTACAATTCGGCTGGAGAGCCAAATCTAGGTAAGGCTTGAAGTAGGGAAACTGCTGTTCTACTTTTGCTAATCCAGAACGCTGAAATACTACAGAAAATCCTTTAGTGGCGACAAAATCGCGGTTGAGGTTGTTGATAGCAAAGTAAGGACAAGCTTGGATTTCTCCCCATAAGTTGTTTAAGTAATCGCTGGGGAAGGCGTTGGTTTGTTGTTGATAGTGTTTCACTGGGGATAGAGGAGCGATCGCTGAATGTGGTATCTAAAATTTTAAAGACTGTCGAGTGATGATAGTAGTATTCTTTTAAGTGAGAAAAACTACATAGGGAGAAAGACCAATGAGAATTGATGATTACAATGCAGCAAAGGCACTAACTGAAAAACTTAAAGAGAACTTACCCATTAAAGCACGAGCAGGGAAGGAGTTTTTGAAGACATTAAAGCAAAAAGGGGAAAACGCTGATCCAGACAGAGAGTTTGAGATTGATTTCGTTGGCTATTCAGGAGATGAAGGCGGGATTATGTGCGGACTAAAAGAGCCAAATAATCCCGAAAGTAAAGAAAAATATGTTTCTTCTATTACTCACCTAAAAATTGACTCTAATCATCCCCTAGCTGCTGAAGTGCAGGCTTACCAACGTCAGCGAATTCGTAAGTTAATGTTGCAAAATTCCAGAGGTTTTAAAGCAGAGCTAATGACACTAGAGCCAGCAAAAAATAAGAACCGTGGTAAAGGTTTTGGGAAGTAATTAACTCCGAAAGCGATATTCTATCCGAACTGGAATTTTTAAGTTTTGAATGCCATCAAATTGATAGTATTGCCCACGCATTTGGATATTCTGAATTAAGCTAACTGGAGGCATATTCACAACATCATAGCTAATCACTTGATTAGTGAACATGACATCTAACGGATTTAATGGATGTGTACAAGTGAATATACCTTCAGTAATTTTATGTTTCGGTAATTGTTCAACCGTGACTTCAGCCTTGCTCATCCATTTACCCAAGCGAATCCACTTTGGTAGTTTGAGTTCTTTTTGAGATATGACAAAAAACTCAAATAGACTTTCTGCTGCTATTTCCTTTGCTCTCCCAAAACTAGGGATATTTTTCTGTGTTTTCTCCATTTAAACGTAGTAGTTATTGTTAGCATACTTCCATGTGTTGAGGATAGAAGAATGATTGAGCGATCGCGCCTTACTAAAGCACACAAGCTTCGCGTACATCTTCAATCCCTGGATAATGTTCTAAATATTTAGCCGCCAGATAATACCATTCATAAGGTACTCCTCCGGTATTCCCCTTTAACTTATTTTCTTTGAGACTTTCGTTAATGCGTTGAATTTGTCTAATTTGGGGTAAATATTCTGCTAAATTCCAAAACTCTGCAACTTTGTGAGTTAAATCAAAATCGGGAACTGCTGGCAGCTTTTTATCTTTCTTACGAGCAGAATCAACGCGATTAACTGTCTCTTCCCAAATCTTCCGGCTAACTAAATCCCCAAATTCTGCTATTTGGTCAATACGGATATCGTCTTCAAATTTGAAGTCATAATCAGCAGATAAAACATTTTGTTGCTGAAACTTATTCAGATTTTCGCTGCGACTTTTAGCGACAGAGCCTTTATTAGGGTTTAAGATGCGTAATGTAGCATCTAAAGCTACTTTCATCAAGCCTATGTCATCAAACGTAAAGCTGAAGTACTCGCAGACAAACAACAAATTGCTCTTTAGGACTAAGATTAACTAAGCGCAAAATGCCACAGTGAGGATTTCCCCGTACAATCGCCAACTCTCCAAAGTCTTTATCAAGCGTTACTAAAATTCGACCTTCACGGTAAGCAGTTGCTAAAATCTCCTCATCGCCTGGATCTTCTGACCAATCTCCACTCCAAACTACGTCATAGCCAGCAGCAAGTAAATTGGTACGCACCCCAAACCACACACAAGTATCTAGCAGTATTTTCACGTTGCTTACTCTATCAATAATGGTTCAATTCGCTCATGACCAACTAACCTCCGCGCATAAACTAAACAGGCTTGCACATCTTCTTGTTCTAACCAGGGATAAGCTTCTAGCAAGGTTTCGATAGTCTCTCCTGCTGCAAGCATTCCTAAAATATGTTCAACCGCTAGGCGGCGACCTCGAATAATTGTTCACAGGCTTCTTGAAACTTGTCTCGGCTTTGTGCATACTGTTGTTTAATTGTGCGATCGCTCAACTGATAACATAGCCAAAATGATTGCACAGCCCCCCATCGACGATAATAACCACGAAAATCGTTGATTTGTCGATAATTCTCGGTAATTGTATTGTGAAAAGAGGGGCGATCGCAGCTCCTTTTTTCAATCCTTCATTTTCAGCATAAATCTCTAAATCAGCCCCACTTAGTCGCACTACACGCGGCTGATTTTCTGGCTGGAATTTCTCAACATATCCTCTAATCTGCGTTTCTTGATCGCGGGCGAGTTCATTGGTTGGGTAAAGTCCGATCGCAGAAAATTCGCCCTGAAGCACTTCTAGGTAAGCCGCGAGACTTTTACCATCGCCAGTCATCGCAGTGTTGAACACGACATCAATATTTGGATCGCGCAACGCTTCTAAAGTTGCGGCTTGATGCCAAGAAAGCAACCAATCTTTAGGTAATTTCACCCCGTCAGGTGTTGGGACGGTTTGCGAGTAAACAGGCTTGAGAGTAATACTGGAATTTTCGGACATACACTTAAATAGTGTCCGTAACTGGTTGTTAAAAACTATATTGGCACGCAAAATAGAGATTGGCAAGAATTACAAGTATAAAAGTGTCCGTATAAAACATGAGTCGAAAAGGTCAATCTATTACACTGTCGATATCAGAACGTGATAAAGCGGAGCTAGAAGCGATCGCTCGTGAATTCGGTATGATGTGGGGAGAGGAACCTAACATCTCTAAGTTAATTAAAGCGATCGCTCAACGTAAGTTACTCATCGGTAACAATAACGATTGGAAAGAACCACGCATCAGGGCATTACATAGATGTATCAATGCTTTGACAGACATCGGGCAAATTGAACAAGCCCAAATCATTGCAAACTTACTTCTCGAACGCAGCGAACTATCATTACCATTGCGGGGCGAAATCGAACGTTTCTTAGAGAATTTGCCCCCACCTTGGCGCTTAGAAATAGACCGCTACATCTTGCGCGAACAACCCTTTCAGCTTTCATATCAAGATGCAGCAGAGCGTGTGTTTAATTTTACCGTTCGCTATGCCAAAGTTACACCCCACGAAAAGCGGCAATATCTTGATTGCTGGTGCGAAGAGACAGAAGGAAACCATGACATACCAGAACTAGTTCACAACTGGAGTCTCAGATTAGATCGGATTACAGATGCGGCGGTGACTTCAATTGCTGGTGAATGGCGTTCTCAATTAGATGAGATAGATGTCGAAATACATTTATTAAATTGGTTAGCTTTTGCCTATCAAGCTAAACAAGAAGACAATATTAATGAATGGCTACCAGATAAAGCGCGAGTCCGGCGAGTTGTCAGGCGAGTATCTAGTACATTTTGGTTTAGCCGCGAAGTCATGCAGTATGCGCCAGATTGTGTTGTGATATTACCAGAGAATGTGCGCGATCGCCTCAAACAAAAACTCCTCACCCTATGCCATTTATACGATATCGAAACCAGAAGTTAAGTCTTGTGGGGTAACCTTCTAAAAAAGCAGTCAAGCAATTTTAGATTTTAGATCAACATGACTTCAACAAACCTCTCCCAACCTTGAACTTTCCTTCAACTCTTCCCCTCTCCGACTCGGAGAGGGACGGTTTTACGTAGTAAAGCCAGGGAGAGGTCTTTTCATCCTTGACAAAAGTACACTTCCATAAGATGCACTCATGTAGCCGTTATTTGCGATCGCCTATAGTCATCTACAATACGTAAGTAAAAAAAATGACGTAATAACAAGGTTTCCAGCCATCAATTCTGAAAATTAAAGAAAAAAATAATTACTAATTGCTTAAAAATTCCGGTTTATTTAGCTTTGGGATGATAAATAAAAATAATAGCGTTGAATGTCATGCTTCCTAACACGAAGGATTACTGAAATTCTTCGCTGCTTTCAGGATGACTACTCAACATCAAACAACATCTGCCGCCAATCAGTTTTTTGCTGGGGATGCTTCTGCGCTACCAAGCCTTTTGATGCAGCTACATCAATGGGCTTCTACCACAACAATTGCTCTAGATGTATCTAAGTAACTATGCTGACAAAGTGTAAAGATGCCAGGGTATCTAGGAGCGAATTCTAAAGCAATTATAAAGGAATTGGTGCCATTTGGGCAGGTTTTTCTCCCAAATATGGGATATTAGTAGATTGTAGAAATCTCTATTGTTATTCACTATCTACCGACAACTGCTGAGTACAAGTTTAAGTAATTTAATGAAGTAGGAAATAATACATGGTATTATCACTGTCTTCTCATAACGTTATCCAGTATCTGCAAGAAGCGGGGCTGTGTAGCTCAGAAGATGACGCATCAGATAAATCTGAGTTGCCAGGAAGTAGTAAGAACAATTTCGGTTTACTAGTGACTCTAGCAGATAATCGAAAACTGCTCATTAAACAAGAACGTAACGTTAACAACAAAGACGCCGCGCCTCATGAATTGTTTCACGAGTGGCTATTTCATCAGTTGCTCCAGCAGTTTCCAGTTCTCGGCAATATTTCCGCCATCGCACCATTGGTAGTGCATTTTGACCAAGAAAATTCTATCCTTGTCCGCAACTACTTAGGTGATTATCTGGAGCTTGCGACATTATACCACAACAATGGTATTTTTCCACAAGAAATTGCCACTGCGATCGGCACTACTTTAGCGGGACTGCATCGCGCAACCTATAACCGCCGAGAATATAAGGATTTTATGGCAACTGCTCCCCAAGGAGAGTTTCGCTATGGCTTTTACAATCCGGCGCAAGGGGTAGAGTCAATTGGGCCGGAGATTTTTGGAACGGTTCCCACGGATGCGCTGAAATTCTATCTACTATACCAGCAGTCGGAGAGTTTGGAATCTGCGATCGCTGATTTGGCATACGACTGGAATCCTTGCTGCTTGACTCACAACGACCTGAAATTGAACAACATTTTGGTTCATTCCAGGTGGGAAAAACTAGACAATTGCCTAATACGACTAATTGATTGGGAAGCTTGTTCTTGGGGAGATCCCGCCTTTGATTTAGGTACTTTACTAGCAAGCTATTT
Source organism: Nostoc favosum CHAB5714 (assembly GCF_020829495.1). Taxonomy (GTDB): domain Bacteria; phylum Cyanobacteriota; class Cyanobacteriia; order Cyanobacteriales; family Nostocaceae; genus Nostoc; species Nostoc favosum. The sequence goes on from NZ_JAIVFQ010000036.1 coordinate 20,874, forward strand.
AGGAATTTGGCTCAAGAGCCTCGTAGTAGATCCTACCATTAAGTTAGAAGAATCTCTACATTTAGCATTGACACCCTTAGAGAGTTTACAACCTTCAATTATTACCCTAATTAGGGCTTATCTAAATGCTTTCCCCTTGATTTTGGAATACCGCAATGACTTTATTGTGCGAGTTATCCAGTTTGCGGGACTGTCACTGATTCATCAAATTCAGGATATGATTACCTGCCAAAAATCCTTTAATAATGCTGACATTTGTATGCTCCAAGTGGCTAAAAGTTTACTGACTATGCCGCAGCAAGGTGTACTGACTATTTTTGGGATATCAGAGTCAGAAATTCTGAATCCTGTAGCAAAAATCCATAAACTTCCTCAACCTGCAAAAGAGCCACACTTACTTCGCATTTATTACGAAAAAACTCGGCTTCGCGGTTGTTAATGGTAGGGAGTAGAACAATTCTGAATTCTGGCTCCAGAAGGACTGAATTCTGTTTTTTAAAGTTTAAGTTCTAAATGGATTAATGCTAAAATACTCTATCAATCAACCGCTAACTTCTCTATTCGACATTGCTAAAAATATCCAGATTGAGTCAAATTTTTGTATTTATCATCCCAATTATCAACCCTTTGGTCTGCCGAGTAAAATAGCCGAGAGATTTCAGCACAATTCTGTAGATTTACAACATAAATATCTCACTCTACTGCTGCGAAACTTTCTCTATGGGATCTATTACAATGGCTCTCTACAAAGTACTTTAGCAGTCAATACTGATACGCCAAAGCATAATTTAGCAGATAATTCTATTTTGGAAATTGATTGGAACTTTTACGAGCAATTGCACGCCAGTAATCACGGTATAGGTTACTTTGACCCCCGATGGCAGGTGTTGCGTAAAGAACCTGATGGTACTATGGCGGTGACTAAAGGCGGTTTAACACTTTATGTTGAGCCAGACTGCCATCTAAAATCCAGCAATAAATCTACCAAAGTGGGTGACATGGTAGCAATCTGGATGCCCAAAAATAGAATGCAAAATGGCTGTTACTTGGCAGTTAGCAATGTCGGACAGGAACGCCAGAGCAACCCCGATGCTGATTTGGGAGCAGGGCGAATTTACTTTAACTTTACGCCATCTGGTGCGATCGCTCTCATGGAAAGCCTGACACTGCAATTGAATGCAGCCTCGATTCCCTTTAGCTTTCAGGTTCTTCACAATCCCAGTGCATACGGACGTTATGATTCGGGGCTACTCTACTTTGAACTCCCCGACTATCCAGTAATTCGCACAATCCTTCAGGCTATTTATTCAGAAAATCAATCCTATTTCCAGCCGGAAATTCCCTTGTTTACAAAATTTTTAGCACCAGGGTTAGGTTTAGCCGAAGAACCAACCCAAAAGTTTGCCGCACAAGAAAGTTTTGGGATGAACCGTTGCCAAATTGTTGCTAATGCTTTATTTGAAGCTTGGCAAAAAGGTAAGAATGCGATGGAGGAGCGGATGAAGACGATTGACGAACACTTTGCGCGACACTTAATAGATTTACAGCGTCCTTATCTTAATCCAAGTTCTGAGGATATATATAAACCTATACGCTTGGGTTAAGGCTAAAACTCTTTGTCAAAGTCAATTTTTTTAACTAGGACTTACGCACAGATAACGGAAAATCGTAGACGCATTCGCAAAGCGTCTCCAAGAGTTGCGGCTTACCGCAGACTACCGCCATCTCTAGGAGACGCTATGTAATATCATGTCCGCTTGATTGCTTATTAAACCCGAAGAACCCCACCCCGCAAAAGCTACGCTTTCGCTCCCCTCCCCGCTTGCGGGGAGGGGTTGGGGGTGGGGTTCTTTTATTATGGGTAACTTGGCGGACATGATATAAACGCGTAGCGTCTCGTAGAGAAATCCCTGTTATATCATGTCCGGATAATTAGTTATGATTCCCACAGTCATTGCACCCCTCCCCTTAATCCCCTCCCCGATGCTTTGGGGAGGGGAGACAAAGCGACGATTGTTGGGGTGGGGTTCTCCGGGTTTAGTAAGTAATCAAGCGGACATGATATTAGGGATTTATATCATCATGTCCGCATAAATAGTTATGCTAACCACAGTCATTACATTATCTGGACATAATATCAATCATTCATTCCAAGCTCGGCTATCGCCTGAGACGTGGGGCTTCTGTTGGGTTAAGCTAAAAAAAGAAAAACCGGGAGAAAAGCCGGTTTTATGCACCCTGAAAAACAGAAATTTTGCATTTTGTTTAATCTAAGTTCCTAAGTTGATGTTTCTGATGAAAGACCCAGGTAATTTTGTACAATCTGCAAAATGCGCTCTGCTGCATGACCATCCCCAAAAGGATTAATTGCATTTGCCATTGCTTCATAAGCATCTGGATCGCTAAGTAACTCAGCAGCATTTGCAAAAATATTCTCACTCGTAGTGCCTACAAGTTTGGCTGTACCGGCTGCAACAGCCTCTGGTCTTTCGGTGGTATCTCTCAAAACTAATACTGGTTTTCCCAAGCTGGGGGCTTCTTCTTGCAAGCCACCAGAATCAGTGAGCAAAAGATGCGATCGCCCAATTGCACCCACCAATTCGCCATAATCTAGAGGATCTGTTAAGAAAATTCGGGGATGATTCCCTAAAAGTTCTTGTAACGGAACTCGCACTGTGGGATTGCGGTGTAATGGTAATAGCAAAGCTGTATCAGGAAACTTGTCTAATATCTGTAAAAACCCCTGAGCGATCGCTTGCAGGGGTTCTCCCCAATTCTCCCGACGATGAACTGTTGCTAGCAGAACGCGGTATGAATCCCAGTCTAAGCCTGGTACATTACAAACTGCTTGGGTTGCAGCTACATTCAACAATGCATCAATTACCGTGTTACCCGTCATGTGAATTTCACCCAAAACACCAGAACGGTGCAAATTTTCCACAGCCCAAGGAGTCGGCGCAAAGTGCAACTGAGTAATTTGAGAAATCAACCGCCGATTAGCTTCTTCTGGGTAAGGATTGAAGATATCATCAGTTCGTAACCCTGCTTCTACATGACCGATAGGGATTTTTTGATAAAAAGCTGCCAAAGCTGCGGCAAAAGCCGTGGTAGTATCTCCCTGCACCACCACTAAATCTGGTTTTTTCTCTTTAAATAATGCTTCTAACCCTTGTAAACTACGGCAGGTAATATCATTTAGAGATTGCTGAACCTGCATAATTTCCAAGTCATAATCTGCCTTAATGTTGAACAACTGCATAACTTGCTCAACCATCTCTCGATGCTGTCCAGTTAGAATTACTTGCGACTCAAAACTTGAAGACTTTTGGAAAACCTGAATCACAGGAGCTAGTTTAATCGCTTCTGGACGAGTACCCAAAATAATGCAAACGCGTTTTTGATTAGTCATTAGTTATTAGTAATCTGTCATTTGCCAATGGTTATAGTCAATGGTCTATGGTCAATAGTCAATAGTTAGCAGTCAATCATCACACAAATCATAAATATAAAAGGATAAATCACACAATAAGCATGAAAAAACCCGGCTTAATCGGGCAGATGCACTGTTTATCAAATTTATCGTAATGACTATATCTTGATCTCACAAGTAAAATCACAAACAGCATGAAAAAACCCGGCTTAACCGGGCAGACGTACTGTTTGTCGTATTCACCTGTAATGACTAGATTTTAATCTCACAAGTTAAAGGGCAAGCAGCGTAAACAGTAGCCTGCATTTGGTCTGCCTCTCCATGCAGCCAGCTTAACCATTTGATTTCATTAGGATGAACTCCTTTAACAGTTAGTACACCCGCAGCCAATACAACTGCCATCACATTAAACATGATTAAAGCGCCTGCTACAAGCAAAACAGCACTAACAGGCATCAGAGATTGTAAGATAATCGACAACAGACATCCGACCGTAGCCATCAAGACAACTAGTGGAAAACCGACAACCAACAAACAAACTGCTAATGTAAAAGTCCATATTAAAAAGCTTTTAATCATCAACAAGGAGTAGGTCTTTCCTAGATTAGAGCTTTGAGCAGAAACCATGACTTTTCCTCCTAAAATACACAACGAATTTTAATTTTCAGTCATATCTCGCTTTTTGCGAGTAAACTGAATTTGTTTCTCAGTGAAATTCAGTATATAAAAACTAATTGGAAAAATGAGCATTTATTTACTAAACTTTACAGTTAATTTTTTGTAATTATGAATATAAAGTCAAGTTTATATCTATTAAAAAAACTTCTTTCCTGCATCTACCTTCAGGTACATACCCTAAAAGCTATCAGCTTTTAACCTTGATCCCCAAGACATTACTCTTATTCAACTTAACATTTCTTATAAAAATTAGTATTAGTTCTCATAATTTATAAATCGGCTGAATAAATGAACTGCTGGCATTTGTGTTGTTAATTGCTAGCAATTCGTGTCTATGCGTGGGATAAATTTCTCATCTAAAAAGCTGAGAATATTTATTTTTGACAATAAGCATTATAAATTACCAAATAATGTAAGTAGTTTTCCTGAGGGGTTTTGAGTCCTTCCGTGTGTTAAACCAGTTGAGATAGGTTAAATAATTTATCTAAATAATCTGAGTAGTGGAATTTCAGGAAAAAAAGATACAAATTGAGGTGGATGAAATGGATTGAACGTGGTTCTAGAGTTTCAATCGCCTCCCATCACCACTAGAGCTTGCACGCAAGCACTCTCCAAAAGTCATAGAAGTAAGTGACTTGACTTCTCGTTAATTCAACTTTTAACTGCCAAATGTGAAGATATATGACACAATCACAGTCTCCATCAAATTCTAACTCTGCTGCCGGACGTAACCTGCCACCAATGCCGCCACCACCGCCAACCTCTAGTACCCAGAGGCAGATGACACAAACATTGGATATGTCAGATAGGAATACCAACGCGCCTGTTGCAGGTCATCGTCCGGTTAGTCCACCGCCAATACCTAGTTCAGTTCCCCTTAAAAACAGCAGTCCACAACTTACTTTAGCGAAGTTAATCAGAGAAGCTTTCGATCAGGGATATTCTGACATTCACTTGGGTGTAGGTGAAGTACCGCGCTTCCGCAGCCGAGGAGAAATTCAACCAACGGATTATCCAGAAACAGATAAAGAAGCTTTTATGAGTTGGTTACGGGAGGTGATGAGTGAAGGGGAAATTCAGCGTTTTGAAGAACACTTAGAATTTGACGGAGCAACTCAATATGACTTTGCTCGCGTGCGGATTAATGTTTTTGGCTCCCTTAAAGGGCCTGCGATGGTGTTGCGGTTGATTCCGCTAAAAATCTTAACTATGGAACAGTTGAGATTACCCCCGGTTTTTCGGGATATTTGTCATCATCACAAAGGATTAATTTTAGTGACTGGGCCCACTGGTTCTGGTAAGTCCACCACAATGGCGGCGATGGTTGACTACATCAATAAGGAGATGGCCAAGCATATCATCACCATTGAAGACCCGATAGAATTTATCCATCAAAGCCGCAAGTCTTTAGTCAAACAACGGGAAGTGGGAATGCATACCCGGAAATTTGACAACGCTTTGAAAGCAGCTTTGCGGGAAGATCCAGATTTGATTCTGGTGGGGGAAATGCGGGATAAAGAAACAGTTAACACCGCCCTAAAAGCCGCTCAGACTGGTCACTTGGTCATGGGAACCCTGCACACCAATAGCGCTGTCAAAACCATTGAGCGGATTCTCAATCTCTACTCTGGTGACGAACAGGATGCAATGCGGGTGGCAATTTCTGAGTCTTTGGTGGCAGTAATTGCCCAAGGTTTGTGCCGCACAACTGACGGGAAGCGGGCTGCTTTCCACGATGTGCTGATCAATACTGAGGCTATTAAGGAATGGATCAAAGACGGTAAGTATGATGAAATTGGCGAGTTGATGAAACAAGCTGGCTTTGACGGTATGGTTACGATGAATCAGTCCTTGCTCAATCTCTATCAAGACGGCCGCATCACTGAAGAAACTGCTTTAGAAATGTCGCCAACTCCTAACGAAATGGCACAGTTTCTCCGAGGTCGAGTTTAAGATTGAGCATTGGGCATGGGGCATGGGGCATGGGGCATGGGGCATTGGGCATTGGTTATTAATTATTCTCCTCTGCCTCCCCTGCTCCCCCTGTCCCCTCATCTCCGACTCCCCACTCCCCACTCCCCACTCCCAAATATCTTTGTCATCCTGGTTGCGGTTATAGCTAAGGTAAAAGGTAAAAGAGAGAATTTTTTACTTTTACCTTCCTAACCTCTGTGAATAATTTGACGACAAACAAACTATCTACACCCCAGTTGTTTAAAGGCATTGCCCTATTTACACCTGGAGGAGATTTAATTTACTGCATCGACCCTAGCAAGCAAGGTCGATGGCATTTGCATTTGTGTTCGGCTTTGCAAGAAATCCTAGATTTACCAGAGCCACCGCACTTTTTAGTGCCTTGTTATACTGCAACTATTGACCACTGGTTAGATCCGCGCACTCAACAAGTGCGAACTTTTGCTGAAGCTTATCCGGCTGTAATTAGACATCAAGCTTTGCTGAATGCCATTTTTGCCACAGGGGAGTTAGTATGGCAAGCAGCTCCTTGGCAGGAGGGGTTGTGCGATCGCATGGTCTTAACAACTTATCGTTCCTCATTCCCGCAGCTTTGGGAGGATCACGATTTAATTGTCCGTCTAGACCTTTCTGAACCTGTGCCAAAATACCACCAGCCAGTAATTGTACAAAAAAAGGAAGTGATTACACAAGGCTATGTTCTGCGATTGTTTGTTGCAGGACATAGCAGTACCACCGAACGCATTCTGCAAAATTTACACGAATTGTTGGAGCGATCGCTCGGACATCCTTATACTCTGAAAGTGATTGATGTTTTAACTCATCCAGAACAAGCAGAACTCAATCAGGTTTCTGCAACTCCTACCCTTGTCAAAGTTTGGCCGCACCCAATTCGGCGAATCGTTGGAGAGTTGGATCATGTAGAAAAGATTTTACAGATGTTAGCTGCTAAGGAAAAATTTTAAGTTTTATAACGAATTGAGGGTAAAAGTGAAACGCAAAGGTTTTAGGACTTACGCACTGGTAACGGAAAACGAACCACAGAGAAGCCAGTGCGCCCTTGCGGTTAAGAGACTTGTTCGCGCAGCGTCTCCCCTTGGGAGAAGCAACTGGCGCGGCGCAGAGGTCACGGAGGAATGAGAGTTTGAGAAGGTTTTTGCGTAAGTCCTAGGTTTGATAGGTGGCAATTGTTTTCGCTAGAAATGAAAGAAAGTCTGTACTAAGCTAATGGATAATGAACTGCTTTGCAATCAGACTAGTTTTTTTGCCCAGTGCGCGAATGGGTAGGTGTTGGTTAAGAGGTGACTACAAAAAAAGTATTGATAGTTGCAATTAACTAAAATCCCTATTAACCCAAGTTGCGGGTTATTAAATTTTAGATTTTTTTGCATCCGTCCACTCATGCGATCGCCATCACAAGTTGACGGTTGGAATTCTTCTTACGCATTACTTTTAAGAATATTTGACTACTTTCTTCTGTTGGGTATAACTGGGGTGATTAGGTTTATGCGATCGCTGGCAATGGCACGGGTCTACAGCACTCACACAACACAAAATCCCACACTCACACTGCGATCTCGTTTAGCGTGGCTTGACGGGTTGGGGTTTTGTTGCTTCTATCCGCAATATTAAAATTTTGTTAGCACGGCATTGCTTGCAGGAACTTGAACGATAACGGACAAATTGCACTTAGTCATATATTTTACATTCATCTTGCTAAATGCAAAATGTGATCTAAAAAATCTATCTAATCATCACATCGTTAAGGATTGCTAGAAAAGCTTACACACTATAAAACAAAGTGACCTGTACTTCTACGGTACAGGTTATACAACTAAGTTGTTATTGAATTGTTAGAAATCTATTCTCCTTTTAACTTTTTCTTAAGCGCTTTTACAATTTTCCAAAGTTTTATTGGGCTGACTTAGCAAATTGAGCAAATCAAGCGATCGCTTGCAGTACAATCAAATATTGGATGGTAACTTTAGGGCGATTTTGTTAAATTATAAAATCTATCAGAACGCATCTGAGTACCATTTCGCCAAACTTCCACTTTTTCAGGACTGACTAAATAATAAAAACTACCATTATCTGCTCGATATCTGCCTTTGCCAATATTTAAAGCTGCTATTTTTATAGGCTTAGTAGGCTCTTGTTTCAACTGCCCAATATAAAATAACTGACCATTTTCTTCACAGACTTTTACACGAATACTTGCAGTCTCACCCTCAATCATGGTAACTCCATTGCATTTAGTATCAGTGCTAACAGATGCAAAACCTATTGGAATTGGCTGGGAACGTGAAACTTGCTTTGCTACTGGGGGTGTCGAGACTGGGTGCTTCAGGTTATCCATTTGCTGAACTTTAGCAGCAGAAGCAACACTTGCAGTTAAGGATGTTAACAGACGAAGAGGATCAACTGCTATTCGACCATTTGGATGAACTTCAAAGTGCAGATGAGGCGCTGTACTATTGCCTGTAGATCCCATCTCAGCAATAATTTGACCTTGAATGACCTGTTGACCCTTGCTCACCAACAAACGGCGATTGTGACCATAAACAGTGATGCTGCCGTCAAGATGTTTAATAGTTATAGCATTGCCTAATCCCCAATCATCCCAACCTGCTTTGATCACTGTACCAGATGCAGCAGCAATAATAGGAGTTCCAGATGCCCCTGCAATATCAATTCCTTCATGTTGATATTTGCGGAAGCCTTGAGAAATAAACCCTTGAGTCGGCCAGATTAAGTTAGAAGCAGGGATAAGAGTTTGCCCAATTGGGGAATCGTCTGCTAACTGTGTTAGGACAGGTGTAGTTGTACTTAATACGGCGGTTAAAGAGATTAACCCAATTAGTCCATAAGTGCGGTATCGATAAACGGTAACTTTTTTCATAAATTAAAAGTTTATTCAAACAATAATTCAGATAGTTTCTGATTATTTGTTGTTTCAAGCTGACTCGGAAAATATCAGGAAATTTAGCAGATATGGCATCTCCAAGTCCCTCGCCAAACATCCTGACTTTTCACGTTATGTGGAAAAGTCCACTAAAAACCTAACCCCCTAACCCCCTAACCCCCAACCCGTGGCGGGAAGGGGGAAATTCAAAGTCTCTCTCCTTAAAGGAAGAGAGAAATAGAAGTGAGGTTTTCCAGATGACCTGAATTGTCAGGCCAAACATCTTGGCACTACAAGTGTAATCTTTGCCCCGTATGCCAGCCACCGACGCATCGAACGGTGGCATACGTTTATCGAAACAGAATTCAGGAGTCAGGAGTCAGGAGTCAGAATTCAGCGTCAACTGCCACACCTAAAGAGTGGAATGTGGCTTGTAACTAGGAAATAGAATTTCCCGAAACATACGGGGTCTTGACTGACCTCTGCTCCTCCGTCCCTTGGGTAGAGGAAAGAATAATCATGGACATTCCTAGAAGCATTGAGATTCGCGTGCGTCTCGTAGAGAGTGTCTGAATAAGTGGGTTTAAGATCCCCACGAAATCGTAGATTTCCTGGTCTTTAATTAGTCGCGGGTCTGAATCCCCCACTAAAAGATTGCTGAATTCTGAATTCTGGCTTCTGAATTCTTCAATGTGATTCTTCCCTTCTAGCTCAGGACTTAGTGTAATTCTCGATTACTTTGGCTAAGTCTGGCACTGCTTCTTCTACGTGCTTTTTGGCTGAACCGCGAAATTTTTCATAGGTTCCTCGCACGATTTGGCGCTTGGCGTTCTTGACTCTAGCATCGGTGACACCGAGTAGCGCGTCTGCCGTCTGAGAGCGATTCGCACTCAGGTATTCAATTGGATCGCCTTTCTGTACGCCTTCACTCCAGATGGGATCAAGTGCTGTGAAGCACTGCGGTAAAATCTGCTCAACCACGTAGGGGATATACCCTGGCTTAACCCCCTTCAGGGCGGCGAAGGCAGTTTTTAAAGCCATACCACTCATGCCTGACTTGGATGCAAGCTGTCCTTCAATCATGTTGCAACAGTCATCTATGACCATAGCCTTTTTGGTCGGGTTCAAAAGTCCGTCGCTAAGTCCCATTTCACTTTTCCTTATCTAAGTACTGAATTTCTATTCGACTAATTTTTTTAGCAAGCAGGAAATTACAGAAAATCGTATCAGAGTTAGAGGATGTTATGGACATCACATTTTCACTTCTTAAGTCTTTGCTGATAACGGGTGCTTTTTATTTGCAGCTGCAATGAATTTTTGAGCAGTCTCAACCAGGGTTTCAATCGGCGCACTAATGTTGGTAACAGTGCTTTCTGTTGTTTGAGCATCCGCACCAATGTTGTTGGAGCTAACGGTGATTTGCACCGGGGCGAGATCCGGTAGCTGAGAAATCGGCAGGATCGGAATACAGATGCTCCTTAGCAGCAAAATAATGAACGTGCAGACCGTCGTCAGGACTGGACGTCTGATGAAGGTATTGACAAACATAAATTAGGCAAAAGTTCAAGACTCGTTAGTGAGGTAGTAGCTTTTTATTAATATAAGGATTATTAAGGCTTAGTGTAGGCGATCGCCCAAAATTGCGGCTTGGGAATTTTTAAAAAGCCAAGGAGAGCAAGGGAGTGGAGTTCAAAGACTCATTAATGGAGCTAAAAGACTGATTAACGGAGTTCAAAGACTCATTAATGGAGCTAAAAGACTCATTAATGGAGTTCAAAGACTCATTAATGGAGTTCAAAGACTCATTAATGGAGTTCAAAGACTCATTAATGGAGTTCAAAGACTCATTAACGGAGCTAAAAGACTCATTAATGGAGCTAAAAGACTCATTAATGGAGCTAAAAGACTCATTAATGGAGTTCAAAGCCTCATTGTATTCTCTCGTTCCCATGTTCTGCATGGGAATGGCTGATTAGAGGCTCTTTTTCCAGTCAGACATTGAGGCAGCAGCCACATGAATGCATTCCCAGGCTCCCGCCTGGGAACGAGGAAAATTTAAATCGTCTTACTTCACAGAAAATTTATATATCTATTGTTGTAAAGTCTTAGCTACTAACCTAGTGGAGGCTAGTAAAACCAGCATAAATACTGTTTTTTGATTGACGTTCCACTGTTTGCATCTATCTAAAAAATATATTTATTTGGCAAAGATAGTCAAAAATAACTTGTAAGAGGTACGTGGAATATCTTAATTTACTAACGTAACAAATGTTTCAGCCTAATTCGTAATTGTAATTTAGGATACATTACCTGCTCATAATCTTTAATTTGAATCGCTCAAATTAAAAGTGGGTTAATTTGGCATTTTATTTGTAATTTCTAATTAGTAATCAAGAATTAGTAATTTTTGATAAACCTTTGGAGGATTTAATGTTTATGTCCATATCAAATCTAGCGAAAACGCTATCGATAGTAACAGCTGGTTCAGCATTTATTGCTTTCGGTGCTATTGATAAAGCAGAGGCAGCATTCATTACCAGTCAATCAGATCCAGCGTTATCAGGAACAAAGCTGATTGACTTTGAAAGCGTTACACCAGGTAGCTATACATCGTTGACAATTGGTGATGTAAATTTCTCTCCTAGTGTTGGTGAGGTAGAGTTTGTTAATGCGGACTATGCTGGAGATTATAACACCCAAGGACAGTCACTTCAAAACACTTATGCTGTCAAAGCATTTAACAATCTAAAAATTAGTTTTCTTACTCCTGTAAAAACATTTGGCTTTAATTGGGGAGCATCTAATGTTCCTTGGAAATTGACTGCGTTTGATTCTTCTAACAATATTCTTGATTCCCAAGTTCTACCAATTGTAGTTTCCTCGAATGCAGGTGATTTTTTTGGGATTAAAAATGTAAGTGCCCCCATAAGCTATGCAACCTTAGTCGCAAGTGAATTTGGCGATTATGTGTTGATTGATAACTTTAAATCTAAATCTGTATCAGTTCCAGAACCCTTGAATATAGCTGGGACTGGCTTAGTAGGAGCAATGGGTCTATGGCTGAACAGAAAGAAAGTCACAACAAAAAAAGCATAAATAAGTAAATGCAGAACTAAATAAGGCATTCAAAATGTTGATGGTATGTTCAGTAGTACTTTTTTGAAAGTCATTTGTAATCTTGTAGGGTGGATCACGGCAAGCCGTAACCCACCCTACATTTATAAGTGCCAGATTAACAAATCCAAATTTCTAGTTAGCTTTGCCATTACCCTGAAAATTTAACAACTGCTCATCATTGACCCAAATTGCTTGCTGAGGTACAGAAATAGAAATTCCAGCTTCGTCTAGGGCAACTTTCAGACGGCGGCGAAACTCCCGTGCAACATCCCATTGCTTGAGGGGCTGTGTTTTAATCCATACACGAATAATTAAACCGCGATCGCCAAATTGATCTATTCCCAAAACTTGCGGTGTTTCCAGAATTTGACGCTCCCATTGCGGATCTTTATCCATCTCAAAGCCAATACTTTCAATCAACTTCAAAGCCTTTTCAATATCGGCTTGGTAGGCGATGGGGATCGTTAAATCGGCTCGTGACCAACGGCTAGAAAGATTGGCAACAACTTTAATTTCACCATTAGGAATCGTAATCAAGCGCCCTTCGGAATCCCGCACTTGGGTCATCCGCAGATTCAGATTTTCTACTAAGCCTCCCACGTTTCCGACAGTAATCACATCGCCTAAAGCGTACTGGTCTTCTAAAATGATCAAGAAACCATTAATCGCATCTTTAATTAGGTTTTGCGAAGCCAGAGACACCGCAACACCAACTAAACTGGCACCCGCTAGCAAGGGAACGATATCTATCCCCAATGACACCAGCGCTAGCAAGAAGCCTACTCCTACGCAGATACCAGTAGCGATGCTTTTAGTCACGCCGGAAAATGTAGAAACTCGCAGTTGCAACCGTTCAGAACTTTCTGGAGTCAATAAAGCACCACTGCTGATCAGAGTAGTGGTAAAGCGGTCAATGAGGGCGTAGATGAGACGGATTGCTACGTAAGTCCCCAGGAACACAACACCTAATCGCAAAGGAAATTGGGCAGCTGTGAGAATTACTACCTGGAATGGTCGTGTGTAGGGAAATAGACCCAAAATAAAGAAACTTCCACTTCCCCAAATTCCTGCTTGAGTTAGCTGAAACAATCGTCTTTTGACTTCTTGGATATGTCGATGTTGCTGTTGATTCAGTTGTGTTGTAATTGGTTGAGCCGCTACTGGTGAAATTGGATTTAGAGACTCTCCGGGGGGTTGGGAGGCAAGGGGGTATACTACATCGTTTTTGGAACGTCTTTGCCAGCTATATACCCCCCAACTCATCACAATCATTGCCAATCCGATGCCCGCAGCAATTTTACCTTGGTCGATTAAAAATTGAGTTTGTCTTTCTTGCTTTGCTTGTTGCAAGTCTTCTTGTAACGATTCTTTGATTTGATTTGCCGATGTCGATATATCTACCTCTCGCAATCCAGCATCCTCAGAAGTGATGGTCATCAGGTATTGATCGTTGACATAAATTACTGGTAATTCGTTTACTTTGCGAATATTTACCTTGACTGCTGTTTTCGGTGGTGACTGAAAGTAATTTTGGGCAATTTTCTCCAACTTCTTTTGGATATCTTCTGAACGCTCAGGAAAGTTGCTTCTTGATGCCGCTATCTGAAATAACCGACGACCATCTAAATAAATCCAGCCTGTAACAAGTCTATTATTTGCATCATTACTCACACTGCTGGGAGCTTGCAGCTGCGGTAACAAAGGAATCTGGGCTGTGGCTTTTGGCACAGATACAACAGCTATGACCATTGAACTAGCGATCGCCAAAAATTGAAAGCGCACTCAAACACCTCCTTGAGTATAATTTCTTAGTGGCTACTTCTATAACTATCCTCCGTAATTACTTTGGGTAGATGTACCTATCTAAAGTTGAGGTTTTGCTTTGAGATGATGAAATTTTGATGTTTTTTTGAGCGTCTTCTATCTTTAGAGAGGTGACAATGTACTTAGAATCACCGACCAAAGCCTAGAAAAGTCTCACTCTTAGCAAAGATAAAACAAAAAGGAAGAACCTGGGGATGAAGTTGACATTATGCTGATCAAACGTCAAGCTAGTTTTGAGGACTATTGACTGGTAGTTTGCTTTTCTTACAAGCAAAAATCAGCAGTAGTAGAATAACCTAGTAGAGTGCGTAAAATTTACGTAGCTTTTTTTATATTTTGAGGTAACTTTTGATGACCGCAACTTCTCCCCGATTAAAGCACGAGGTTAAAGACCTCGGCCTAGCTGCCTTGGGAAGACAGCGCATTGAATGGGCTGGACGCGAAATGCCAGTTTTGCGGCAAATCCGCGATCGCTTTGCTATCGAGAAACCCTTCGCTGGTTTACGCCTTGTAGCTTGCGCCCACATTACAACAGAAACAGCACATTTGGCGATCGCTCTGAAAGCTGGTGGTGCAGATGCGCTTTTAATTGCTAGCAATCCCTTATCAACGCAAGATGACGTAGCCGCTAGCCTCGTCCTCGATCATGAAATTCCCGTCTTTGCTCAAAAAGGCGAAGATAACGCAACTTATAACCGCCACGTTCAAATAGCTTTAGATCATCGCCCCAACATCATTGTTGATGACGGTAGCGATGTGGTTGCAACTCTGGTACAAGAACGCCAACACCAAATCGCTGATTTGATTGGTAGCACCGAAGAAACCACAACTGGGATCGTGCGGTTACGCGCCATGTTTAGAGAAGGCGTTCTCACCTTCCCCGCAGTCAACGTCAACGACGCCGACACCAAGCACTTCTTTGATAATCGCTATGGTACTGGGCAATCAACCCTAGATGGCATTATCCGCGCCACAAATATTTTGTTGGCTGGTAAAAACATTGTCGTCGTCGGTTATGGCTGGTGTGGTAAAGGTACAGCCCTCCGCGCCCGTGGCATGGGTGCTAACGTCATCGTCACCGAAATCGACCCCATCAAGGCAATTGAAGCCGTAATGGATGGCTTCCGCGTCCTGCCAATGGCAGAAGCTGCACCCCAAGGTGATATATTTATCACTGTGACTGGTAACAAGCACGTCGTTCGCGGTGAACACTTCGATGTCATGAAAGACGGTGCGATCGTTTGTAACTCCGGCCACTTTGACTTGGAACTAGATTTGAAATACTTGGCTGCACAAGCTAAGGAAATCAAAGAAGTTCGTCCTTTCACTGAAGAGTACAAGTTGAAAAATGGTAAATCAGTTGTCGTTCTTGGACAAGGACGCTTGATTAACCTAGCTGCGGCTGAAGGACACCCCAGCGCGGTAATGGATATGAGTTTTGCAAACCAAGCTTTGGCTTGTGAATTCCTGGTGAAGAATAAAGGTAAGTTGGAACCTGGTTTGCACTCAATTCCTGTTGAAGTCGATCAAGAAATTGCTCGGTTGAAGTTGCAGGCTATTGGTATCACGATTGATAGCCTAACAGCAGATCAAATTGAGTACATCAATTCTTGGACTAGTGGAACTTGATACATTGATTAGTTGATTTTTTTGGGGATAGGCGTTTTGCTTATCCCTTTTTTTTGTGTTTCTCTCGCAGAGATGCAGAGGCACAGAGAGAGGATATAATAGGATGGAGGGTGTTATTGTAAGTTTGTATGTCAGCAAAAGATTTTTTTCATAATGCTGTTAAGTTAGCTTTAGAGAAAGATGGTTGGTTAATTACTGATGATCCTTTAATATTTATAGTAGATACTATAGAATTTCGTCTTGATTTAGGAGCAGAAAGACTTTTAGGAGCAGAAAAAGAAGGAGAAAAAATAGCAGTTGAAATAAAATCTTTTTTGGGAAAATCAGCGATTAGTGAATTTCATACAGCTTTAGGACAAACACTTAATTACCGTTCTATTTTAAGAAAAGAAGAACCTGATCGTATTTTATATTTAGCAATTAGTTATGAAATATATACAGCTTTTTTTCTGATATCTGTGATTCAAGAAATAATTGCTGAACATAAATTAAAATTATTGATATTTGAAAGTAGCAAAGAGGAGATTATTTTATGGAAGGAATGAATTATCCTGAATTAGTACAGACAGTATTAGCAAGACATACAGAAAGTCATTTAGCCAAGGGAACGGAAATACAATTAATATTTGATAATCAAAAAAATCACTATTTAGTAATTCATCTAGGTTGGGAAGGTGAAAAACGGACTTATGGTTCGGTGATTCATATAGATATTATCAATGGAAAAATCTGGATTCAGTGCGATTTTACAGAGGAAGGTGTAGCTAATGAATTAGTAGAATTGGGAGTACCAAAAACAGATATTGTTTTAGGTTTTAGATCACCTCATGTGAGACAGTTTACTGGTTTTGCATCAGTTTAATGATTTTTTATATGTCAGAAAAAGATATCTTTCATAATTTTGGCAATATCTCAAGATATCTACCAAGAGTTTTTTATAGATTCTTTTATTAAAAGTATATTGGAACGATATGAAATCAAATTATTTGTTTTTCATGTTCAGAAACAGGAGATAGTATTATGGAAAAATTAGATTATCAGGAATTAGTGAAAAGGATTATCTATAAAGATGCAAATGAGCAACCTAAAGAAGATTTAGAAAATACCGAAATTGTCTTTCATTAGGCTGGGAAAATAATCAACGGGTGCATGGTTGCTTAGTCCATCTTGACATTATCAACGACAAAATCTGGATTCAAAGAGACGGTACAGAATATGGGATAGCCAAGGAACTTGTTAACGCTGGTATTCCTAAAAATCAAATTGTTCTCGCCTTTCAACCAGCCGATATCAGACAGTATACTGAATTTGCAGTTACTTAATTAAGCCTAAATTTTATAATTATGATAGCGTTGCCATCAACTTGATATACTATAAATATCCCTACATACACATATCATGTTAACCGTAACGTTTGATGAAATCCAGCAAAATCTAACTAGCTATCTTCAACAAGTAGCAGCAGGAGAAAGTATTATTATCATGCAAGCAGGTAAACCTATTGCAGAAATTAAACCAGTTTCAGCCACCTCTCAACAAATTAGACCTTATGGCTTATGTGCTGGGGAGTTCATTGTTCCAGATGATTTTGATAGTCCTTTACCTGAAGAGATTTTGAATAGTTTTGAAGGGAAATGAAACTCTTATTAGATACCCATATTTTCTTATGGTTTATTAGTGGTGATCAAAAATTACCAATTAATTTACAAAATAACATTCGTGATTTAAACAACGACGTATATTTAAGTTGCGTTTCAATACCGTTCGGATAAGCAGGGGAGGCTCTTGAGGCTCTTGAGGCTCTTGAGGAAAGAAGGTTATTGTTCAGCAATTCTTCTCTCAAGAACAGCTTCTCTTCTCCCCCTGCTCAAGAACAGCCTGCCTCAACCAAAAAATTCCTTAACCGAACGGTATTGAGTTGCGTTTCAGTTTGGGAAGCAACTGTTAAATATCAATTAGGTAAATTACCATTACCAGAATCCCCTGAAATCTACCTTCCTAAACAGCGTCAGCAGCATTTAATCAGTAGTCTCAACCTAGATGAAGAAAGTGTTGCTCAACTCTTGAATTTACCATTATTACATCGCGATCCTTTTGATAGGATGTTGATTTGTCAAGCTTTACAACATAATTTAACAATTTTAACTGTAGACCCGGCAATTCGTTCCTACTCGGTCAGTGTTTTATATTAAGGTAATAATTGCTCAAAATCTGGAAGAGAATAGCCTTTCCATTTTAAAAGTGCATACAAGTATGCTTTTTTCAACATTAAATAATCAGCACTTAGTCGGAGCGATGCCTGCGGCGGGCTATTCGGCGTCGCAAAACTACACGCTATAGGAGCAATTCATGAATTGCCCCTACCTAAAAATCATTCTTCTCGGCTTTGTTTGCGTAAGTCCTGTTCACTTTTCGTTGTTCGGCTAAAAAGTCGATAGTATAGCCATGTACTAGTTTCCTTTAAGGGAAACAGTAGATAGGTGAGAGGATTTATTGCCACAATAATATTTCGGAAGTCTCGCCGTGCCAAAAATAAGATCGCACGAGCAACTTGCTGTGCAGACATCACTCCATAAGGATTAAGTTGACTCTTAAATGGGCCAAGAATTAACTTGCGAATTACACAATCCCCGTCCAAACGCTTCAGGGTAACAATATCTCCTAGCGATCGCTTGCTGAGTTCATAAAGCGGACTCAATGCTGGAGAAACCTCAGCCTCAGAAGTGTTTACCCAGATTTCCTTGGTTGCTTTTGCTTGTGGCCCTGTTACAGTTGTCAAAAATATATCCATCAACCGCAATGCTGAAAAGGTATTCACTTCATAAGAAGAGTTGATAGCCTCCGATGTGCGGCTGGCATAGACATTGATGCCGTGGTTGATAATTAAAATATCTACTTTCTCTAAACTATCTCTCAAATTGGCTTCATTACCCAACTGCCAAGGAACCACCTTCACCCCAACTTGCTCTACTAATTTTTCTGGATTAGTGGTTAATGCGACAACTTTAGCATTATTCTTTACAAGTTCAGCCGCTAATGCTTGTCCCAATGCTCCTGATGCTCCGGTTAAAGCGACGGTTTTACCCTTGAGAGACAGTCCTGTACCAAGAATTTTATCCACTAGAGGAAAGACACCACTGTAGTAAGCGTTGACATCATCAAAATGATGCCGCCAATGGTAAGACCGATTCACCCACCAAATGGATGGTATTGTCTCTAAAGGGCCGGGTAGGTGGTTGTAGTCTGTATCAATTTTTCCCTGGAAATATCGTACAGACGCGCCATACAAGAAGGTGCAACCATAAGCTACTCCCAGCCATAACCCCATTTGCTGGACAATTAAGGCAATGACTACCAATACCACCAGCAGTAGACTCGATTCTAAAATGTCGTGATAGAGCTGGGATTCTTGGTAAACTTTCAGGGAAACTATTGATAAATCGCGGCGATAAGCCATGTGGTGCTTGTTGTGCCATTTAGCAAGCCAATTGACTTGGTGACACAAAGCATGGTAGCTGTCTCTCAAGACCTCAGCGAGTAAAAGTGAGAAGAGTGCCCAACTAGCAAACTGTAAGCTGGCATTTAGCCAAACCCAATTAATTTGTAATCTTGCTTCAATTCCAATCAAGTTTTCAGCTAGCATTTTTATCATATTTGTCTATACTCGTTTTTCTTAATCATTCTTCAAGTGGTAATTAAGGTTGAGTCTAGAGCAAATAAAAATCAAAGGGAATAGGGAATAGGGAATGGGGAGTAGGGAATGGGAAATGAGGGAGCAGGGGGAGTGGCAAAAAGCAATATTCAATGCCCCCCGATCGCTCATACTACCAACCGTCGGAATTTAGCTACAATATCTCAGTTCAATAGAGCAAAACCAAGGCTGATCAACTGCAATTGAGACTCGATTGAGATGGCGATCGCAGCAGCATAAATACTTAATTGCCAACGCGTGGGGCGAATAATTTCGACTCGTGCTGCTTCCGGCACAAATTGAAAATCCATAGCATATTTTAACTTGGTAAGGTACAGAAGTTAGTTCTTAAAACCAGAATTAAGCTTGTTTTAAGGACTAACTCCTGCCTTATAGCGGTTCTCGTTTACGTCAGGTACACCCGTAGGGGCAAGTCTTTGCCCATAGGTGTCAACTTAACGTAAAACCCTTGCAATGACGTTATATCAAGTCCACTCAATTACTAATTAAGCCACTAATTAAGCCGTCGGAACCCCACCCCGCTTTTGTCTAACGACAAAATCTCCCCTCCCCGTTCACGGGGAGGGGATTAAGGGGAGCCAGTGCGGTCTTGGGGTTCACCTGCGTGGAGCCGGATAGCGTGTGGGGTAAAATGACTGTGGAATGAAGCTCTCTGACTTAAGTTGACACCAATGGGCAAAGACTTGCCCCTACACCTCGTGATGTAATGTTGTACCGCATCTGAATGGGAACCGCTATATTCAAATAGCTCTTTGCCGCGGATGTTCCCCATTAAGCCCTTGCTTAATCCAACTCAGGCATTCATATTCGGATTGGAATAATTTGGGAGCTGCAATATTATTCAATAACTCTGGTGGATAATGGTCATAAAAATATTTGTCTCCTTCTTGGAAAATGATTATCAAATTGTTTCGGTAAATGTAGCGAGACTTAAAACTATCTCTGTGACTAACAAACTCTAAATTTTTATCAATATGTTCTTTAGCAATATCAATGATATTACTAACGCTACTTCCATAGATTTTTGCTGGATTTTCTGCTTTATGAAATTGGCTTGTGTGTCCAACCTCCGATAGCAATTTATACGAATAAATCTCGGAATTATCAAGCTTCCCAAAAACAAATGGAATGATGAGATATCCTTTGTATGAGACTGAATTTTCATAAAGAAGACGACTCATCTCAACCTCCTTTGCTGTAACTGCTCTAAAAAAATTCCCTTAAATCACATTTACATTAAAAATCAATGCTTTTCTGTTAAATATATTCATGTATCGCCTAAACCCTCATCGCTATTTAACAAAGAGGGCTATTACCCCTTTTGTCAAGCAAAAAGGAATATCAAGCTTTAACAAAAAAGTATCGTAACACTAATTATGGCTCTTTTTGTAATTACTAAACATTAGATATTTTATAAAAGTTAAAAAATTATAAATCTCATTCTGTCGGCCTACTCCCCCTGCTTTTGCGCCCTGCCTTTCAAGACCATAAACTGAGTTGATTGGGGGGATGCTCAAGGTTATTCCAAGGTAGGGGTGGAACTGGTGTGTGACTCTGTTCTAATAGCTGTTGAAAGTGACGGGCTGTGCTAGGCGTAGACGCTTCTATTGGACAATGGACAAAGAAATAAATTTGCACTCCCATTTGCAACCATTGCTGAATCTGCCTTACCCACTCTTCCATAAACGGCTGATTCACTGATAAAATTGGATGAGAAATAAACCGAATCAGAGTAAAAGGTGCTGTCACACTTAATTGCAACGGTAATTTGGGTTTACGCCGTTCCGATTGCAACTGGGGGTCATCATCTCCGGTGTAAATAGGGCGCGAGTCTAACAATACCCGTCCCACACCTAGCTTTTCTAAAAGTGTCGTCAAATTACTCGCATAGGGTTCTCTGAACCAGTCGGGATGCCGAACTTCTAACGCTAGGGGTGCTTCTTTACGCGGCCAAGCTTCCAGAAAGTTGGTCAAATCGTCAAGCAATGCAGGTGCATAACTGGGTGGTAACTGGGCAAACATTGGGCCAAGACGCTTACCTAGAGGGCGCATCCCTTCCAGAAATTTGAAAGCAGCCGGAATATAAGGTTTCAGCAATCCTTGATGGGTAATATCTCGCGGTAATTTCAGACAAAATTCAAAACCTGCTGGTGTTTCGGCAGCCCAACGGGTTACAGTTTCTTGGTTAGGCACGGCATAAAAGGTGGTATTACCTTCTACAGTGGTGAAGCGACGACTGTAGAGATTCAGAAAATCGGCAGTGCGAGTGCCTTGGGGATAAAGTTCGCCCGCCCAACCTTTATATGCCCAAACAGCACAACCAATAAAAAAGTTCACAGTGCCTAAAAGCCTTGAGATATCATATTCAATTTTACAGGCAGGTTGTAGGGATGGATAAAGCTAGTACCGCAAGGCGGAAGTCAAAAGTCACGTATGCTTTAATTTTGGGCTTTCTGGCTATTTTTAATGGTAGGTTTATTTCCGCTGACTTGTACTAGGTTAGATTTCCGACTTCAAAATACTTGATTGCTTATACCATTTCTTTGTAAGGCTGCGCCAAACCCTTTTAACTTCTTTCTTTCTTTCTTTCTTTCTTTCTTTCTTTCTTTCTTTCTTTCTTTCTTTCTTTCTTTCTCTTTCTTTGTGTCCTTTGCGTCCTTTGCGGTTCGTTTTTCTTCCTTGTACTTAAATATGGTTTAGCGCATCTTCATACAGAATTGGTATTACTCATTTTGATAGATTTAGCAAGCAAAAAGGTATATTGCTTACTCAAAATGCTTGATTACTTTCTCATTTCAGTAGATTCAGCAAGCAAAAAGGCATATTGCTTACTCAAAATGCTTGATTGCTTTCTCATTTCGGTAGATTCAGCAAGCAAAAAGGCATATTGCTTACTCAAAATGCTTGATTGCTTACTCATTTCAGTAGATTTAGCAAGCAAAAAGGCATATTGCTTTCTCATTTGAGTAGATCGCGTATTCATTTTGGTGTTTTGGGCAAGTAAACAGGCATATAGCGGTTTCAATAGCCTGGAATACACATCACTTCACTTATAAGGGCACAGCATTGCTGTGCCCCTACCATCTGTTGCATCCAAACAAGAACTGCTTGATTGCTTTTTCATTTAAGTAATTCATACACTGTGTGTCATAGCGCAGCCTCAACTATTGAAAAATTGAACCATCAGGCATAATTGCCCCTGCTAAGTTAGTACCAACTAGTTTAACCAGAAGGCGCTCACCAGAGCGAATCCGCGCTCCCGTTAAGTCGGCTCCTCGCAAGTCGGCCCCACTGAGATCCGCTCCAATCAAATTAGCAGCGCGTAAATTCGCCTCCCTGAGATCCGCTAAAAGTAGATTTGCCCGAAATAAATTTGCTTCAGATAAATTCGCTCCTCTGAGGTTGACTTTGTGCATAAAAGTATCGCTGAGATTAGCACCGCTCAAATTGGCATAACTCAGATTTCTGCCAGATAAATCTTTATTGCTCAAATTTGCCCGACTGTAGTCTTTGCCACTCAAGTCTGAGTTTTGCTTTGGTGGTTTCTGGCTTGTTTGAGATGGTTTTTCCGGTTGCGGTGGCGGTGAGTGTGGTTTCTGGGTTGTTTGAGATGGTTTTTCCGGTTGCGGTGGCGGTGAGTGATGTGTGGTTTGATGTTTGGTTTTTAGAGAACGCAACTTTTCACGAGCTTCATTTATGGCTTTGAGCTTATCTTGTGCTTTCTGCTGTAAACGGAGATTGTCTTTGGGAATGCGATCGGGATGCCAAACAAAGACTAAATCTTTGTAAGCCTGGTTCACTTCTTCAAGTGTTGCCCCAGGCTCTAATTCCAAAACTCTATAGTAGTGCTCCAGATCGCTCATACGATATTTTGGTGGACAATCAACTTAATTATGAGTGATGGAGCCATTTATTCGCTGCATCATTTGTTATTGATCATTGGGCATTGGGCATGGGGCATTGGGCATTGGGCATTGGGCATTGGTTATTAATTTTTCTCTCTCACTCCCCCTGCCTCCCCTGCCTCCCCTGCCTCCCCTGCCTCCCCTGCCTCCCCTGCTCCACTCATCTCCCCATCTCCCCATTTCTCCATCGAGCGATCGCTCTCAAATATGCTGCAACTGGAATCTGATAAATTTCAATCACAATCCAAACAATAATTGATAAATGTGATAAAAAAGTTAATATCGTCCAAATATATGGCGTCCAGGTAATGGGTTCTTTGAGATTAGCAGGAAAATAGTAAGCTACTATGCCAATTAGAGTAGTGGGAAGAATTACAAAAACTGCTGCTGCTAGTCCATAACCCCAACCTAATTCCACACCTTCCAACTGGCCTTCTGTCCAACTAAAGCCATTCCAACGCCAAATTAAGGGTGGTTGCCTAGAAGGCATCTTGATTTGCTGTAGTTCTAAGTTGACTGTAAAAATTTCTTGGCAAAAGTCACAAGCCATAGCTTCCATCATTGGCATGTGAGAAATCTTACCTATCCGACAGACTGGGCAGGGGTAAACTCCATAATAGTCGAAAGATTGGGCTAAGATTTTGGAACTGGGCATAATGAAACTGAATGATCCTAAAAAGTTAATCTGGTCAATGAGGACTTGGGTAAGAATAATGTATGGCGATCGTCAATTGTCTGCAATAAGCTTTCGCAAGGTGAGGTGACAAGTCAGGAGAATTATATATTTTAACTTCTTAATCCTGGCTTTTTAAACTTCTCAGAGACAAAAGCTATCGTTTAGAGTTCTCTCTGATTACCTTGATTTGGCTGTATTCTATTCCTTTAGAGAATCGCCAGATTCGGAATTTTTAGATTTTTCACCATTGATTTTTGCTCATCTACACTACCCATTAGTCATGACACAACAATAATTTGTAAACTTATTAACTAGGGTGATATCTAATGACAAGCAGCTTTCTTTGTCTACGCAAACAAGCAACTAGCACTTCACTACACAATCAGAACAGGGCATGATTTTGAATTTTGCAAAGCGTTATTAGTCTTTACTCCCACATTTGTACTGAGTCTATCGCTTTTTTATGGTTTGTGGGGGTCTTGACACCGCCTAGTGTTCCTGTTAATGTTACTTTAAATAGGCATATTTATTCAGTTTTACAGCAAAAGCCCCGCAAATGCTTAACACAAATTTCTACTTATATTTTTCGTTTAGGGTGGTTCACCGGGAGTGAATCGAGTTTCCTAACGGAAACCGCCCGGTGAACCGCAGAGCGAACTCTGCGGTTTTTGTTGTTTTAAGGAGAATTTCATTGTCATGACTTATTTCAGTAGCTGGTTTTATGGCTTTTACTTTTGGCCCAGACTAAGTTCCGGGTAAATAGCGTCATGCCAATGAATCAGAACGCGCCCGGAACTCTTCAAAGGTTTCGGGCTTTTTTATTATCCGCAAATAGTGCCCAATACTCAATTTTTAGGAGAACGAAACCATGATTAACGCCAAACTTGCCGCACAATCTCATCCGAACCACCAGACAATCGTTAAAATTTCAGAAAAAGTCGCTTTCGGGGGCGAAGAACTGGTAATTATCGGCGGCCCCTGCACTGTTGAAAGTTTAGAACAAATGGAGATAGTCGCCCAAAAGCTATCTACTACATCCGTGCAGGGGTTGCGTGGCGGTGTCTACAAACCCCGCACATCTCCCTACGCTTTCCAGGGTATGGGTGAGTCAGGATTGGAAATTTTGGCAAGGGTGCGATCGCATTACAATATGCCAGTTGTCACCGAGGTTATGTCAATTTCCCAAATTGAAGTAGTTGCTGCCCACGCTGATATGCTTCAAGTTGGTAGCCGTAATATGCAAAACTTCGACTTGCTCAAAGCTTTGGGACAAGCTGGTAAACCAATACTGCTCAAGCGTGGGTTAGCAGCGACAATTGAAGAATTTGTTATGGCTGCTGAATATATTCTCAGCCACGGGAATCCTGATGTGGTGTTGTGCGAAAGAGGTATCCGCAGTTTCGATGATTACACCCGCAACGTCCTGGATTTAGGAGCAGTGGCAGCACTCAAGCAAATAACTCACTTGCCTGTGATTGTAGATCCTTCCCATGCCGTTGGTAAACGGGAGTTGGTAGCACCTGTGGCTAGGGCTGCGATCGCTTGCGGTGCTGATGGATTAATTATTGAATGTCACCCAGAACCAGAAAAATCTGTTTCTGATGCCCGTCAAGCACTTTCTTTAGAAGATATGGTGCATTTAGTTGATAGTTTAAAGCCTGTAGCAACAGCCGTTGGGCGCAGTATATCAGAAGCGATCGGGGCGGGTTCAAAACCTGCCCCGATTTTTTGTGCAGCTTAAATTTAGTCATTAGTCATTAGTCATTAGTCATTAGTCATTAGTCATTGGTACTAATGACTTTGATTTTTGCACGGCTTTTTATGAAAACGAGCGATCGCGCGAGCTTGTCGGAAAGACAAGCGATGTTTTGTAGCCGTGGGATGAGTCAAAATATTTATTTGGGCTGAAAGACAAACTGCGATCGCTAATGCTATTCAGCTTTCTTACAGTTCCATCTACTCGCCAATTGCTGGATGGACAGGTAGCCTGAAACTAACTCAAGGCAACTTAGTACAGGCGAATGCCACCGATCCGCCTCCTTCTGGTTGGTATTGTGAAGAGAAACGGGATCATGATGGTTGACTTTGCGATTATTGCCCGTCAAAATGGCAAAACTCCTTTATTTGTAGGGGCACAACATTGTTCATTGGTGTCAACTTAAGTTCAAACGCTTATCCCACAAGCGTTTTACCCCACCCCTTAATCCCCTCCCCGTGAACGGGGAGGGGAGATTTTGTCGCTAGACAAAAGCGGGGTGGGGTGTAATGCAATACAGTTCAGTTAAGCATTTCTTTCTTTTCTTCCTTTGCGTTCTTTGCGTCCTTTGCGGTTCGTTAAAAAAATTGACTTTGACTAATATTTAAGCCTTAACTGAACCGTATTGGGGTGTAATGACTGTGGTTAGCGTAACTATTTATGCGGACATGATATTACCTGTATTTTTGGAACCTGTGTTTGCGTAGGCGTAGCCCGTCGTAGACATCGCTTTTACGAATACCTCCAGCCATCTGATACTCGTAGCTATCCTCAAGGCAAAAGCTGCTACAGACTGCGCGAAACACCGAAACGTGATGGCAGAAGTTACTACTCTTAAGACGGAAGCTGCTACAGACTGCGCGAAACACCAAAACGTGATGGCAGAAGTTACTACTCTTAAGACGGAAGCTGCTACAGACTGCGCGAAACACCGAAACGTGAAGGCAGAAGTTACTACTCTTAAGACGGAAGCTGCTACAGACTGCGCGAAACACCGAAACGTGAAGGCAGAAGTTACTACTCTTAAGGCGGAAGCTGCTACAGACTGCACAAAACACCTAAACGTGAAAGCAGAAGTTAATTTTTAATCAGTAACTCTTGACTCCCTTCATTTTAAAAGGGAGTTTTTTATGTATTATGATTATTTTTGATAATTCACCTTGTTTAACTAGTTCCGTGGGTTTAAGTCCCCCGGTTCAATAAAAAAGCAAGTTTTGTGTTGGGGTTAAATCCCCATTACAAAACTTAATTACGAATTACGAATTACGAATTACGAATTATTTAACTTTACTATGATTGCGATCGCCTGGGTTGGATGCTTGGTGCGATCGCAAGAGTTATTTAATCTACTTTTATGACAAAATCTTTGATTGCAAAAAGACGAAATTATGTTTTTGTTGTCAAACATTAGCTTTAAATACTTTTATAAAATACCCAAAAGTATCTAACTGCACAAATTGTCTATGACAAATAATTTCACTAACTTACAACCTATTAACGCGTAACTTATGCCTGCTAAAGATCAGAAGGATAGTGTTCTGACAAATAGATAAATAATTTGAGATTCGACAAATAAATTAGTGAGATGTATGTTATGGTTTTTATAGGAATCAAAAAAGTAAAAGCACAAAAGACTTCAAGAAACTTTGAGGCAAGCTCAAGAAAGTTTTTTTGCTCTGGTAAGTCCACTTCACTTCGCTACATCTTTTTGTAACTAAAATCTAAAACTAGATTGAGTAGGATAGTAGCCTTCGTAACAACTTGAAGTCAATCGAAATTTATCTGGGTATGAGCCAATAAGAGTTGGCCAACCTAGCTAGAGCATTACCCACCAAAGGCGATTACTCTTGGAGTCTGGGAAGAAAGACTCTTAGTACAGCCTGACAAATCCATAGAAATACAGAATATTTACAAACTTATTCTTGCGGCAACAAACATTTTCAACCGCGAACTAAGTTGAAGCAGTTGCTGACTTTTGGAAGGAAAACTTCAAGCAATATGGTGTTGTTCCACAATTTTTAGGAATTTAACCATACTGTCAAAACTCACCAAGATATTGTCTCAACCAGAGTGTTAGAGGTTACTTGTGCAAGCATTATAGTATTGCACCTGTAGCTGTCACTTTTGGGCTGGAATTTATCCTGCTGCATCAATCACGAAACGAGAAGCGCTATAGAAGTTCTTAGGGACTTGACATTAGCAAAATCAGAGAAGTTGCAGTGACCATTTAGAGTGGATTGCAATTTGGTTGGTTGTGTGGTTCAGGGAACAAATCTGCGTTCATTTGAATTCCTGCTGCAACCACTCTTCAGGCTTGAGCAACCATTTGGGATTCTGTTACAACAACTGACAATGCTGAAGTCAAAGTTTTAAAGGCTTCGTTATTAGGAAATAGAGATTTTTCTATATCTTAAGCGATGTCTGACGACAAGCCGCTCTGCGTCTACGCTTCGTGGGTAAATATGTTCTGATTTTAACTGCTTTTGCCAGGATGCGATGTCTAGCGACAAGTTGCTATGCGTCAACGCCAATAGGCTCTACTTCCCTACGACACCAAGGGTGAACAACTACATCAAGCTTACGACCCATCAACTAAATCATTGTAGGAAACACAACCATGACTGACGAAAAGATTAGACAAATAGCTTTCTATGGTAAAGGCGGTATTGGTAAATCTACCACCTCTCAAAACACCCTTGCAGCAATGGCTGAAATGGGTCAACGCATTTTAATTGTTGGTTGCGACCCTAAAGCTGACTCTACCCGTTTGATGCTACACAGTAAAGCTCAAACAAGCGTTCTGCAATTAGCTGCTGAACGCGGCGCTGTAGAAGATATTGAACTCGAAGAAGTAATGCTGACCGGTTACCGGGATGTACGTTGTGTGGAATCTGGCGGCCCTGAGCCTGGTGTGGGTTGCGCTGGTCGTGGTATTATCACCGCTATCAACTTCTTAGAAGAAAACGGTGCTTACAAAGATGTTGATTTTGTAAGTTACGACGTTTTGGGAGACGTTGTGTGCGGTGGTTTCGCTATGCCTATCCGTGAAGGCAAGGCACAAGAAATCTACATCGTTACCTCTGGTGAAATGATGGCGATGTATGCAGCTAACAACATCGCTCGTGGTGTTCTCAAATATGCTCACACTGGCGGTGTGCGTTTGGGTGGTTTGATTTGTAACAGCCGTAACGTTGACCGGGAAATCGATCTTATCGAAACCTTGGCAAAACGTTTGAACACCCAAATGATTCACTACGTACCTCGTGACAACATTGTACAACACGCAGAATTGCGCCGGATGACTGTTAACGAGTATGCACCTGATAGCAATCAAAGTAACGAATATCGCATACTAGCTAAAAAGATCATCGACAACGACAAACTCGCCGTTCCTACCCCAATTGAAATGGAAGAGTTAGAAGAGTTGTTGATTGAATTCGGTATTCTCGAAAGCGACGAAAATACCGCAATGCTGGTTGGCAAGACTGCTACTCAAGCACCCGTAAAGTAGTACCAATTAAATAATGGTTTAGGGTGGGCTACTTGCCCACCCTTTTCCCAATTTTTGCATTTCTTTGTTTCATATTCATGTCCGCTTGATTACTTATTAACCCGCTTTTGTCACTCTAGGCAATCCCGATGAAGCAAGTTTCACAACCAAGCATGAAAGTGGTCTTTCACGACTCACCACTCACCACTCCCTACTCCCAACTTTCAAGTCAGAGGAAAAATATTAAAAAAGTTAAACCTTTGGAATCAGGTTACAAACGATAAGTCTAGATATGGCTACTTTGAGGTAGCTTTGTCCAGACATTATCGAGTGGTGACTTCTGGTTAAATACCCAAAGCTGCTCGTGTTTCGGGGCCCACAGTACCATCTACAAGTAGACCTTTACTTGCCTGAAAGCTTCGGACTCTGTTAACAGTTTCTTGACCATAAATTCCATCAACTCTGAGATTACCTAAAGCTGTTTGAACGTCTCTTACAAGCTGACCTCTAGAACCACGGGTAAGAATGACTGAACCGCCAACACCACCAGGTCTAGTTACAGGAAGATTGTTAGGTCTATCACCAACCCATCGAGCAAAAACGTATCTACCCGTAGAAAGCCTAGCAAACCCGTTTTCATACCTTTCAATCGCTGGAAGTGTTGCGCCATTTGGTACACAATCCACATAGGAGTAGTTGGTGCTTGGGCCTGTACGGATACGCAAACAACTGCCGTTAGTCCTGACAAATGCAGCCGAACTCATTTGAATTTGGGCAGCAGCAATAAGTAATACACCAACACCAGCTAAAGCTAACCAAGCTGAAGATTTAAGCAGTTTTTTCCAATTAAATTTAGCTTTAGTGATTCTAGATGCCTCTTCTTTAGTAATAACTATGTCAGAAGATTTAAGAGGTTTTTTGCTATCTAATTGAGATTTCGACGGATTATATTTGGTGTTTCGAGATGCCTCTTCTTGAGCAATAAACATCTCAGAATAAGCAAGATATTCCATAATGCACCCCTTTATATGAAAAAATGAGTAGTCACAGAGAACTATTTCAGTTTTCTCTGTATTTACTCTTAGTATATTTTATATCCCTGTGTTTTCAAAAGGTTTTTGCTGGTAGTGCAGTTAAAAAACAATAAAATTAACGTGAGTTCGACAAACCTCTCCCCGCCTTGAACTAAAGTTCAAAGCTGTCCCTCTCCGACTCGGAGAGGGACGATTTTGCTTAGAAAAATCAGGGAGAGGTCTTTTTGATTGAGCTAATTAAACGGACAGGATATAAGCTGCCGAAGTCACGTTGAAATCAGTCAAAAGAAAAAAATGCGATGTCTACGACGAACTACGCCAACGCGCTGATTTATTATAGAAATCACTAGGCGTTGGCATAATCCGTAGTAGACATCGCATTTTAACAGAACAGAATACATGCGTCAGTCGTCAGAATTCAGTATGAATTCTGACCGAAAAAGCAGATAGCGTAGCGTTAGCGAGTCATCGAGCGTCTGAATAAACGGGTTTAAGTCCCCCACACGCTAAAAATGTTTTAATAAAAGATTAGATTTTTCTATTTATAATATAACATAATTAAATTAAAGATTTCCAGTAGCAAATAAATCCTGATGTAAATCAAAAAATTTGGTATAGCTCGCTAAAGTATCTATCCAAAGGTGGAGAGCAAAATAATACAAATCACAAAGCAAAATAGCCCGCCTCAGAATGAATTCTGAGTCTAATAGCGAAAGTCGTCTAAAGACGACTGAGAAAATGTTATAGTCCGTTTTAATGAGCCTTCTGATAGACATTCCTATGCGGTGCATAAGAACGAATTACGAATTACGAATTACGAATTACGACTTTACCGAAGTGAGCCGCACTTTTGAGGTAATGATAAGCTTCTCGTGCTTCAGTGAAGGGAAAAACTCGATCAATAATCGGTTTGATTTGATGTTGTTGCATCGCCTGATTCATTGCCTCAAACATTTCCCGACTGCCAACATAAATTCCCTGAACTGTTAAACTCTTAAAAAGTATTGGCATGGGGTCAATTTCATTTCCTCTGCCTGATAATACGCCAATCAAATTAATACGTCCTCCAATGCGGACTGCTTGTAGTGATTTTGGCAAAGTGCCTGCACCGCCTACCTCAATTACATGATCTACACCCGTGCGATTGGTTAATTGGTAAACTTGCTTTTCCCAATCTGGCGTTGTTTTGTAGTTGATTGTCTCGTCAGCACCAAGCTGTTTCGCTCGTGCCAATTTCTCATCGCTGCTGGAAGTAATAATCGCTCTAGCACCATGTATCTTGGCGAACTGGAGAGCAAAAATCGAAACTCCTCCAGTACCGAGTAATAAAACACTATCACCTGCGCGAATATTACCTTTTGTCACCAGTCCATGCCAAGCTGTGACTGCTGCACAGGGTAAGGTTGCCCCTTCAATGTAGGATAGGTGGTCAGGTAATTTCACTAACCCATCTTCGTGTAATACGACATACTCAGCCAGCATTCCATCGATACCGCCTCCAAGATCGGATTTCATTTTCTCTTTGGTTAAAGAGCCATAAATCCAGTCTTGGAAGAAAATACCAGCTACGCGATCGCCTATTTTAACCCGTGTCACACCTTCCCCCACCGCCACGACTTCCCCAGCACCGTCAGATAAGGGAATTAAGGGATATTTCTGTCCAGAACCGTAAGAACCTTCAATGACAAGCAGATCGCGGTAATTTAGGGATGTTGCTTTGACTTGAATGAGAACTTGTCCCGCAGTTGGTTTTGGTTCAGGGCGATCAACTAATGCGAGGGCATCAATCCCGGCGTTGCTTTGAATTTCGTAAGCTTTCATTGGCGGACTCCTTTTCCTAAAGATCATAGTGTAGAGAAATTTTGTGCTGCTTTTCTACACCAAGATAATTACTGTTAACAATTCTGTATGAAGTGCGCTAAACCATATTTAAGTACAAGAAATAAGAAAGAAAAACGAACCGCAAAGGACGCAAAGGACACGAAGAAAGAATTGAAGAAGAATTCAGCTATTCTGAATTCAGGAGTCAGAATCAATCAGTCGGGGATTCAGACCCGCGACTTTCTTGTTGACCACCAAATCTACGATTTGGTGGGGGTGCAAAAACTCCGGTTATTCAGACGCTCGATGACTCGCTTTTCGCGTCGCTATCTGCTTTTTCGGTCAAAATTCATTCTGAATTCTGACGACTGACGCATGTATTCTGTTCGATAAGTTAAAAGGATTTGGTGCAGCATTACAAAGAAATGGTATAAGGCTCGTATTTAATTTTTGAAAGAAATCAGTATACCCCAAAAAGGCTTCTTTCCCACTCCCTACTCCCTGTGTATCGCGCCTGCGCTGCGCTTCGCGCACCACGCAAATAATTTCAAAAATCAAAGCGGACTGCTATATGAAGAGGGGAAAAGGAATAATTAAAAAGCAGTGATTTAATATCATATTAAACCACTGCTTTTTATTGTAATAGATAAATAGTCACTACCCTAAGTGATAGTAGTCATTTAGCTTTATGAGCCTGGTTGCTGATCGGGAAACATACACTTATCAGAGTCACAACCACTAGGGCCAGCCTCTGCCATTTCGCCTAAATCGTAGCGGCTTAAGACTGCACAGAAATCATCTGTTTTACGCCGTGCTTTCACCTCTTGATTCAAGCGATCGTATGTTGGTTTATCTATTGGTTCAAATGGCAAACGTGGGAATGATTGCAAATCGTCAAAACGAGCTAAAAGGGCTGCTGAAATGTATCCCTCATCATTCTGAATGGTTTCGTAGATGCGCTGTCCTAAAGGTTCAATTTCATCAGAGCGAAGTTCTAAAGTAGCTGATGTGTTGTGAGTCACATACCAACGTTGAACCTGGAGGACAAAATCAAATTGGGCTAAAACTGAAAACTTAGAAACATCAATTTCATCAGCCCCTGGTAAATCAGCCCAAGATACAGAAACAGGAATTTCTACTAACCATTCACTCACCCGTGAATCAAAGGGATCGTTGAGCAAATTGCCCTGTTCATCTTTATCTGATTGAGAGGGAATGATGTTGTAACCATAGTCAATACAAGCTAAGGCTACTGGGTCATTTTTGCCGAAGGTGATGCGGCGAATAAATCTTTGCGCTTTCGGGGGATGCCATCCTGAACTAGCATTAGTTAATAATGCCTTTGTGCCACTGGGTTGGACTGTGGTACAGCGATTTGGACGTTTGAGATTGTGGCGATCGCAGTAATTCCAAACTACCCGATGTACAATATCTCTCCAGGAACTTAGATATTTTTCTTCCTCACGCTTGAAAGCTAACCCTTGTGCAGTTGCGGGTCTTCCTTGTTCCCACCAGCGCAGCCAATCAACACCAAAAGCATGGACAAAGAAATCAAATAAACCTGTAAAAGAAACTCCCACAATCGGGTCTAATTCACGGCTGTATTGATAGCGTGGTTCCAGGAATTTGTGATTTAAAAGTGCTGCTACAGATAGCGCCCCAGCAGTGAAAGCCTCCTCTTGTTCTTTGTAGTTATGTGGGTCGATTTGATTGAGGTGAACCTCAGACAAATTACAGTGGAAATTAGAGCCGATAATTTCACCGCAATTGTGAGTAATGCAACCGTTGGCAATGAATGAGTGAGTTAGTGGAACATGAAGATCATAG
This sequence comes from Nostoc favosum CHAB5714, assembly GCF_020829495.1. GTDB lineage: Bacteria > Cyanobacteriota > Cyanobacteriia > Cyanobacteriales > Nostocaceae > Nostoc > Nostoc favosum. Next base: position 54,649 of record NZ_JAIVFQ010000036.1, read on the forward strand.
ACAGGTTCTTCACCAAACTCTTCAATACTGTGAACTTTGGAAGTAAACCATCGGTTGATAATAGTTTCACTATAAGTCCTTGCTAGTTTCTTTGTTGCAAGTTGCTCTAGACGTTGCTGTTTTTCAGGTACAAGAGGAAAACCAACTAATTTATAGAAGTTTCTGACTCCCTCTCCTGAGTAAACTATCAGTCGCCAACTTCCTCTATTTTGACTAATCTTTTCCGTTCCATCTTTCAAGATGTAAGATACACCTTTTTCTCCTGGGTTTTGTTTAAGTTTTAGACTGCTTTTGATTCCCAGGTTTAGCAACAATAACTGAACTTGCCGCAGGAAATCTTTAGAAAGGTTACGAAGTTCTACATGTCTTGCCTTAAAACTAACGCAACCATCAGCAGAAAATAAACCTTGTAGAAAGCCAATGATGACTTCTTTAGATTGATTTAGAAAGCTATCTGGTAAACAGTTCTTTGACTGAATGCCTAGTTTTTCCAAGAATGAATTCATTAAAGATGAACCACTATGAAAGGTATATACCCCTTTCACCAAACTAGGTTTATGGTTATAGCCTGTTAGAGATTCGACAGCTTGGCTTAGGACAGGAAAAACTGTTGGGTATTCCTTTTGATTGATGTAGAATACTGCATCTAAACTTCTATATCCTTTGTAGATTGAACCATCACCATATAACCAGCCCAGCATTTGAGCTTGTTCAATAGTGATTGTACCTTTACCGAAACTTCCTTCTCCTTTTTGAATATAGATACTATGCTCTGAGGTTAAGTCCTTGGTTGCTACCCATCCGTGATTAGTAAAGTGTTTATGGTCAGCAGTACATCTCATCTGTAACCCATTTTCTAAGGTTACTGTACAAGTTGTTTGTACACCAGTAGAAAACGCGATCGCATCAGTCAACTTGACTCCATCTAATCCTACTGAGCGCAAATCCACCAAGGTTCTGAATGGCTTACCAATTAAATCTTTTATTGGTACTAACCCTTGATCAGTTGATACTAATGTATCGCCCGAATGACAAGGATTTAGCCCGTAGCGGTGCAAACGATGTTCTAGCTCATTAGCATCAAGGTTGGGATAGCGTTCCTGTAACCACTGTTTTGCTGTTCCTTGGTTATAAGCTTTCAAAAAATCAACTTTTAATGCTTGTGTTGGTAACAAATCACAATTAGCTCTAGCGACAGCTTCACCACCCCATTGAATCGCTCCCTCTCCGCTATAATATTGTTTACGGACAGCATCAATACATTCTTCTAATGAGGGTTTGTGGTGAAAGACCCTGCTATGGTTTGCCATTCTTAGAGCATCACGCTCTGGATCAATTCGCCAGTTGCCACTTTCATCTTGCTGCCATAAATTATCTTTGGCAGTGGCTGCTAGGCGATCGCCAGAATCAAACTGACGCATCCCCGCGCTTCTTCGGATATTACCTGCAACAATTGTTACAGCACCTTGATCGATTAACAGACAGCATTCAACTGAATTTAATTGTCGTCCTACAGCTTTATTCAGGATAGATGCACAACGCTGATAAAGTCCGGGCAATTTTACAGGATTAGCAACTCCTCCAAAGCCGTTGAGAGTTTCTCCTGCTTTTCGGACATCACTGATATCAACTAATACTTCAACTTCTGCTGAAAATTGTTCATCAGTGGAGAGTTCTAATAGGGCTTGATATGATTCAACCCAACCTTCACGGCTATCTCCAACGTGAATAGTGACGTTGTTGCCTTCTATATGAGTTTCAGTATATTCACGTCGCTGTTGCACAGGAGTGCTGCCAATTTCACCTTGTACAGTGACATTCAGTTGATTACGGATGGGGGGTAACTGGTTAATAAATTGTGGTTCTACGACGGCTCCAGTACCACAGCCCATCATTGCCAAATCCATCATTAATCCGAAGGCATTCCAGTCTTGGAGATTGGTGGAGGTGCAATTATAAGCCCCGGAAAAATTCTTTGGCTTGGTTATCCAGTCTGTACCACCAACCCATAGCCAGCGCCCACTGGGCATAGCTTTCAAGTTGCGCTGCATCTTATCCAGTATGACAGCTTCTTCTTGAGTTAGCTTTCCCAACTCGACTAAGCCGAGTAGAGTGCGATCGCATACTTCATCCCATGTTTCCCTTAGTCCCGCCAATGTCTTGCGGCTATAGGTTCTAAAAAATACGGGATTAGCAGCCGGTGCAGTTTCGGGAAACTTTGCACTCTGGCGTTTTCTTTCGAGTTCTCGAACCATATATCAAGTGTCTTGCGTTCTTGTTGCGTGCGGACAGATTATGACTATACGCCAAGTAGTTCGAGTATTAAAGATTGTCAAATTGTCCACTTTACGCTAGCTATAGGCCGTACTATTTGCAACATAAATTTATGATGTATAATATCCTTCAACCCTGGGTATGATCTTAATATAGAGTTTTAATTAGCACATATAAAATCATAAGTACTTTTAGAATGATTAATATCCGTTGTGAAACTCTGCCAGACTACACAGTAATAGCTGAGGTGAATACATTAGCCTTTGGGCAGGAAAATGAGGCTAAACTTGTAGAGGAAATTCGCCGTTCTGACCGCTATATTCCAGAACTTTCTCTAGTTGCAGAGGTTGAAAATGTTGTAGTCGGTCATATTTTATTTAGCTACATTGATTTAGTGGGTGAAAAAACACTACAGGTACTAGGTTTAGCACCTTTGGCAGTTCATCCACAGTTTCAAAGACAAGGTATTGGTAGCGCACTTACTAAAGCAGGCTTAGAAATAGCAGAGGCAAAGAAAGAAGCCATAGTGATTGTCCTTGGTCATCCCCACTTCTATACTCGTTTTGGCTTTCAGCCTTCTGTTGTTTATGAAATCGAGTCTCCTTTTGCAGTACCAGAGGATGTCTTCATGGTTAAACCACTGCAAAGCTATCAAAAAAACTATAAAGGGAAAGTTGTTTATCCCTCAACTTTTCATGGGGTGTAGTATTATCTCCCACGAATTAAGAATTAGGAAGTTGAAAAAATGCTCTTCTGCCTGCATTACTTGTGTCATCTCCAGCAAAAGAATTAGAATAACCTTGAGCTTTCAATTTCTAAAGTTTGAGCTATGTTTGCATTAGTCTCGCTTGAAAAAATTCAGCTACCTGTGGGAGCAGTTGTGCGGTTGCTTGCGACCTGGCAAGATTATCAGAGTTTGTGTCAGCAACGAGGTGGCAATTCAATTCCACGCATAAAATACCAAGATGGAGAAGTCTTACTCATGTCTCCTCTTCCCAAACATGGACGTGATGCCCATTTAATCGCAAATATCATTACAGTTCTGCTGGATTATGTTGGACGTGAGTACGATGCTTTTACTCCTGTGACAATGGAATTACCAGAGGAGAGTGGAATCGAACCAGACTATTGTTTTTACATTGACCATTGGGAAGCCGTATCTGGTAAGGAACGAATTGACTGGAGTGTTGATCCTCCTCCTGATTTAGTGCTGGAAATTGATGTAACAAGTTATTCTGAGGTGAATGATTACCTCCCTTATCAAGTTCCAGAAGTCTGGCTATACCGCAAAAAACAACTGTGTATTTATCAGTTACAAGGTACAGAATATCTTGCTCAAACTCAAAGCCAATATTTCCCAGATATAAACCTCCAGGATATAGTTGCTAGGTGCTTTGAAGTTGCCTACGATCGCAATACCAGTGCCGCAATTCGTGAACTCAAACAGCGCTTAGGTTGAATTCACTTCTTTTTACATATTGCGCTTGCGTTTTTGCTAGTGTATCACGCGACTTGTTTTAATTTTCCTCGTTAGCTACAAGGGAATCAGAGCAAGCAGTATTTTTGCAAAAATGGCTCGCTTCATTAGCAATTGAAAATCACTGGTGCTGAAACTACACCCTTTGCCTCTAACGTAGCCGCAACCCGTAAAATTAACGCTTCATTATATGGTGCTGCTATCAATTGCACACCCAAAGGTAAAGCATTTAAACGCTGAATTGGTACTGATAAAACTGGTAAACCAATAAAAGATAATGGTTGAGTAAATAATCCCAAATGAGGACGGACAAGAATTTCTTCACCATCCAAAATCATAGTTTGTTGACCAATTAGCGGTGCGGAGATTGGTGTAGTTGGGGCAAGAATCACATCGACATTTTGAAAGACTTCCCGAACGCGATCGCGATACCATTTTCTAAAGCGTTGTGCTTGCAGATACCAGTTACTAGGAATTAACGCCCCAGCTAAAAAGCGATCGCGTGTTGCTGAATCAAAATCTTGAGGACGACATCGCAATTGATCTAAATGCAGATTTGCGCCCTCGCTAGCTGTAATCACAAACGCCGCAGCACGGGCGCGGTGTGCTTCTGGTATGGTTACGTATTCAGTGACTTCTATTGCATCAGCTACCTTTTGGACTGCTGCTAAAGCTTCCGGTTCTGCGCCTTTAGTGAAATAATCAGCTGCGATGCCTACGGCGGGCTTCGCCAACGCAATTCTGATATCAGAAATATCTTGCTTGAGTTGTGGTAAACATAATTCAGGCGGATGCTTTGTACAAATTGGATCGCGATCGTCTTCTCCCTGAAGGACATCAAACACCGTAGCGATATCCTGCACCGAACGCGCAAAAGGGCCAATGTGGTCAAAACTGCTAGAAAATAAAGCTACGCCAGCACGAGATAACCTTCCGTAAGTCGGCTTCAAACCAAAAACGCCACACAACGCCGCCGGAACGCGAATTGAACCATTAGTATCAGAACCCAATGTCAACGGTACTAACCCAGCAGCAACAGCCGCCGCCGAACCACCCGATGAACCACCAGCAACTCGCTGTAAATCATGGGGGTTGTGAGTAGCACCGTAATGAGAGTTTTCCGTCACAAACCCATAAGCGTACTCATCCATATTTAAAGCGCCAACCAGCACAGCACCCGCTTGTTTCAGCTTCGCTACTGCTGTTGCATCTTGGCTAGCTGCTGGATTTTCTGCATTGATTTTCGACCCCGCTAAAGTCGTTAAACCAGCAATATCGAAGAGATTTTTCACCGCAAAAGGTACACCAGCAAGCGTTCCAGGATGATTACCTTGGGCAATTTCCCTGTCAATGCGGGCTGCATCCGTTAAAGCTATCTCAGCAGTCACAGCCGTAAAACAATTGAGTTGATTATCCCGCGCTGCAATTCGTGCTAACGCAGCCTTGGTAACTTCCACCGCGCTAACTTTGCCTTCACGCACAGTAGCAGCTATCGATACAGCATCATTCATGGTTCAAAAACTGGTGCAACTTCAATATCCTCCGCTAGAGGAAAAGAATTTACAAGATTAGCGATCGCACTAATTCTCTCAAAATTTGCCACCACCCCATCTCGATACTCATCTCTTATCTCTAAATCCAACAATAACGCCATTTGATCAACATACTCACCCACATTAAACCCTTCTCTTCTCATCTCTCCTCCTCTGTGCCCTCTGCGCCTCTGCGGTAGCCTGCGGCAAGCCGAAGCGTCTACGTTATTCTAAACTTATAACCTCTTTCGGCAACACAAAAAATCCATCCTCCCCCGCCTCAAAATCAACCACCTGAAACACAGCATCAATATTTAACTCACCATAAATATGAGGAAATAAATTATCTCCCTCCGCAGCTTCATAACGAATTTCAGCTTTAACTTGTTCAGAATCAATGCAAAGAATTACCAAACCCTTTTGATTGACAAAAAAACGATTCGCAACCCAGATTACTTGCGCTGCTGTCGAACAGTGGATAAATCCTTCCAAGTCTAACGTATCACCGCGATAGGTTCGGAGGATTTTTGCTTGTTCCCATTGTTCGCTTTTGGTGATATGTAAAATAGTGTTCATGGTAATTAATTAACAAATGCGATTAATTTTATACAGTAAACCCGGCTGTCATTTATGTGAAGGCTTGCAAGAAAAGCTAGAACAAATCCAAAATCTCAGTTTCGAGTTGGAAATTAGGGATATTACGACTCGTGAAGATTGGTTCGGTGCGTATGAGTATGAGGTGCCGGTACTTTATTTATCGAACCACAGAGGCGCAGAGGGCACAGAGGGAGAAATTATAGAAGCACCATTGCCGCGTCCTTCTCCTCGTGCTAGTGTGCAACAGTTGGAGCAAATGTTGCGTAAGTATTTAGCCAATTAGAAAAAAATAATGCAGAATAAGCGCAAGATCAAGAAGGTGACGAGGTTCACAAAATGAAATTGCGGGAATTACTAACGGCGGTAGACAGTGTTGAACAATTGCCTAGCCATCCGATGGAGGATGTGGAAGTTAGGGGTTTGAAGACGAATTCCCATGCTTGTAGTGCGGGAGATTTGTTTATTGGGATGCCAGGAAGGCGGGTTGATGGTGGGGAATTTTGGCAAAGTGCGATCGCATCGGGGGCTGTAGCTGCGATCGTCTCTCCCGAAGCTGCACAAAAAAATCCTCCCACAAATGAGGCTGTGGTCATTAGTGCAAGTAACATAACTCAAGCTTGTGCCCAGATAGCTAGTGCTTTTTACGGTTATCCAGGGCGAAAACTCAAGCTGGTAGGTGTGACTGGTACAAATGGCAAAACCACAACTACTCATCTGATTGAATTTCTGCTCATTAAAGCTAATCTAGCTACAGCTTTGATGGGAACTCTCTACACTCGTTGGGCAGGTTTTGAGCAAACTGCTACCCACACTACGCCCTTTGCAGTGGAACTGCAACAGCAGCTAGCAGAGGCTGTAAAGGCTGGTAGTGAGTTCGGGGTGATGGAAGTAAGTTCTCACGCTTTGGCCCAAGGTAGAGTCTTGGGTTGTGAATTTGAGGTGGCAGTGTTCAGTAATCTTACTCAAGACCATCTCGATTATCACACCGATATGGAAGATTACTTTGCCGCCAAAGCATTGTTATTTAGCCCTGATTATCTCAAGGGACGGGCAATAATTAATGCTGATGATTCTTACGGGAAGCGGTTAATTGCCTTGTTAGATTCTGAGCGCGTTTGGAGTTACAGTGTCAACGACAACAGCGCTGATTTATGGATGAGTGATTTAAGTTACCAGCCGAATGGTGTCAGTGGTACATTACATACACCAAAAGGTGACGTAGCTTTTCGATCGCCCCTAGTCGGACAATATAATTTAGAAAATCTTCTCGCAGCCGTAGGAGCAGTTTTACACTTAGGGCTAGATTTGCAGTTAGTGGCATCTGTGATACCTGAGTTCCCAGGAGTTCCCGGACGGATGGAACGGGTACAGATTAGCCCTGACCAAGATATTAGCGTGATTGTGGATTATGCCCACACACCCGATAGTTTAGAAAATCTGCTGAAAGCTGCACGCCCGTTTATACCTGGTAAGGTGATTTGCGTGTTTGGTTGTGGAGGCGATCGCGATCGCACTAAGCGTCCAAAAATGGGTAAAATTGCTGCTGAATTAGCTGATGTTGCAGTGGTGACATCAGATAATCCCCGGACTGAAGACCCAGAACGGATTTTGCAAGATATTTTAGCGGGAATTCCTGACACAGTACAGCCAACTGTAATTTGCGATCGGGCTACTGCAATTCGTACCGCTATTTTACAAGCACAACCCGGTGATGGAGTGTTACTTGCTGGTAAAGGTCATGAAGACTACCAAATTCTCGGCACCGAAAAAATCCATTTTGATGACCGAGAACACGCACGCGACGCTTTACACCAAAAACTGAACATACAACCTTAATTTGGGCATGGGGCATTGGGCATTGGGCATTGGGCATTGGTTAATAATTAATACTTATTCTTCCCCTGCTCCCCCTGCTCCCCCTGCTCCCCCTGCTCCCTCATCTCCCATCCCCCATTCCCCACTCCCCACTCCCCACTCCCCACTCCCTTGTAGAGTTTTTTATAGTTAATGTTTATTTCCGTGGGAATTTTGTAAAAAATGCACACATAAAGGTGAAAATCGAAGACAGAGTTATTTCTTGCTTCATTCAAGTTGTGCTTGACTCATGAATGTTTCTCTGGCTAAGGATCTGTCTGTTTATCAACTAATTATGGGAGTGCAAGCGCCTCCTAAACCATTGTCCCTCAGTCCTGCTACTCTGCTATCACTGGTGAGAGCGCAAATTGACTTACTAATTGAGCAGCAAATTGCAGCCACTTTATGGGTGAAGCTACCACCAGAAAAAATTTGGCAATCAGAACTAGCGCGTTATCAATCCTCGGTAGGTGCGTCTAGTCTCATTTATACTTGCCAGATTGACGAGAGTGAAAAAGGGGGAGATGGGGGAGCAGGGGAAGATGAGGGAGCTGGCGTTGCAGGGGAAGAAAATACCCCCTTATCTTCCTCATCTCCCTCATCTCCCTCATCTTCCTCATCTTCTTCATCCCCCTCATTCCCTCATCATGTCCCCGTTCACCTATCACCAGATAGCCAAATGCGACGGGAAAACTTTCTGATGGTGTTATCGCCCCAGTTTTGCAGTTTAATTTTGGCTCATCGACCACTTAAAAAACACAAAAATAAGACATCGGGGAAGGTAAATACTAATAAAAACCAGCCGTTACTAATTATAAATAGTCTTGAAGGGAGAGTAATTCAGCAAGTATTAGATGGTATCGAACAAGCGATTACGCCAGAATCATCCCCAATTCCTGTTGATTTTACTTGTCCAACTGCGCCTCAAGGCGTACTGATGAATCAACTGTTTGCAAAACAACTCCTGCGACAAGATGAAATTAATCGTCAAATCATCAAAGTACGCACTACCAAGTTGCACCAGCAAAATCAAGAACTGCAAAACAAAGAGCAACTCAAAGATGAATACTTAAAAAATGTGTGTCAGGAATTGCGTACACCCTTGACGCACATGAAGACAGCACTTTCGTTATTGAATTCCCCTAATCTTAAACCCCCCCAGCGACAACGTTATTTACAGATGTTAAATACCCAGTGCGATCAGCAAAATTCCCTGATTACTGGTTTGTTGGAACTGGTGCAACTGGAACGTAATTTAGAAGGAACAGCTTTAGAGTCGGTGCGGCTCTCAGATATTGTACCTGGAGTAGTTAGTACCTACCAACCTCTAGCCCAAGAAAAAGGGATTATGCTAGCCTACACCGTACCCACTGAACTTCCATCTATTTGGTGTGTGAGTGGTGGGCTGAGGCAGATTGTGATTAATCTGCTGCACAACAGCATTAAGTTTACTCCTAATGGGGGTGAAGTATGGGTGCGTGCCCGAATTCAAGGCGATTATGTCCAATTAGAATTCCGCGACACAGGTATCGGTATTGCCGAAAGCGAGATTTCCAAAATCTTTGACCGATTTTATCGTGTGCGTACAGCAGCCAATGAAGATTATGGTGGTGCTGGGTTGGGGTTAACAATTGTACAGCAATTGCTGGTGCGCTCTGGCGGTTCTATTTCTGTGAAAAGTAAATTATATGAAGGTTCCACTTTTACAGTGCAACTGCCAAGCGTTGGCGATACCCCAAAAGCGATCGCAATATAAAATGAGTGATGAGTTACGTTACAATTATCCCCTGAGTTAACTTTATGGTGCTATAGCAATCCTATTTGAGTTATAAAAATTTTAGTCATTAGTCATTACTACTAATGACTAATAACTAGATTTCCCCACGGAAATTCAAGAAAATTAGCGATCGCAGAAGCGTGCCGGAAAGACTTACGATGAGTTAAGCTTACAAATAATTGATGTGTCGCAAACATTATTTGAATTGGTATCACTAAAATTATGAAATAGATGTAAACCCAAAAAAGCAAGTATCTCTAAGTTTTTTAATTGCGTTAGCGTAGCGTTAGCGAGTCCGCGTTCGCTTTTAGCGTCTCGTAGAGAGCGTCATTGCGAATTGCGATTTGTGAATTGGTATAAGTCCTAATATTTGATAAAAAGACCTCTCCCTGGCTTTACTACGTAAAACCTGTCCCTCTCCGACTCGGAGAGGGACAGACTTGAACTAAAGTTCAAGGCAGGGAGAGGTTTATTGAACTCAGGTTAATTTAGAGTGAATATTTATAATTTTGAAAAATAGTTAATGAATCTTCACTCCTAAGTTTTAGCTCCTAATTTATGTTTATTGCTAACTTCTAAGGGGAGGAAAATCGTCAAAACTTCCCCATAGTGTGGACGCTGGCGCACAATGAGTTTGCCGCCGATCGCTTGAAATAAATGCTTGGTTGCGGCGATATTCAAACTAATCGTACCCGTTTCTGGTTGGAACATCAGCAATTGACCTAGAGCTTTGCGAATTGGTGGCGTTGCAGGTATGGCGGTTTTACTTGAATCTTTGCACCCAAATTGGGGCGATAATTGTAACTTAAGTTGATCTCCCGCCGGGATAACTTGTACTTGAATATGGCTACCAGCAGGTAAGCTGCGAGTGAAATTCTCTATCAAACCGGTAAGTACCTGATCCAGCATCATGGGATTACTTACCACAGTTGGTAGTTGCTGGGGTAAAACAACATTTAAAGTTAAGTTCCGCCGATGCGCTGCTTGTTCCCAACGGGGAATGCTCTGCTGCAACACTTGATCTAAAGACATCGGCGTGAGTTGAGTTTTTGGCGATTTTGCTGAGGTAGTAGTTTCCAATTCCGCTGCCTTAAACAGCAACTCCATGCGGTCAATTTGTTCGGTACATTCGTGATCGATAATTTTTAAACGATTGATCACGCTAGCATCTAAGTCTCGCCGCTTCAGCAGCAGGCGAGTCATGGTGCGAATAGTTGTTAAAGGTGTGCGGACTTCGTGAGCGAAAGCTTGGAGCAATTCTACATCAGGATTTGGGGATTGGGCTTTGGGGATTGGACATGGGTTATTTTCTTTGTCTTCCTTGTCTCCAGTCCCTATTAAAGAGTCCTTAGTCTCTTCTGCTTCTGTTAATTCCTGAAGCAACAACTGGCTAAACTCAATTATGATGCGGCAATCTGGCGCTACCGGAGAATAGTGTTGTACTAATGTATCCAGGCGGGCAAAAAATTCTGGATTAGCCAGCATTACCCTTGCTCCTAGCGATCGCCAAGCCTGTTGTACTACCTCTGGCTCAAAAGAAAATGAAAAGGTTTTTTTACCGTTTTTGTGGGTTGCTAAAACCAGTACTAATCTAAATTTATCTGTAAAAACCAAGCAAAACTGTTCTGCACCTAGTGGATCGGCAGGTAATAGCGGAAGTACCGATTCATGGGGAGCGATTTCTTCATTTACAGACGCGATTGCACCTGGCATCTGAAATGGCATCAGCGCCAAGGGGTTAAATGGTTTTGCCGTAAAGGTTACTGTTTGTAAGCTTTGAGTTAGTTTTGGCTGACTAAATAAGGGTGCTGGTGCAGCTAAAACTAATCCTTGGGTTGTGTCAACTGAAGCACCTGCTAAAGTATTTAATAGCAAATGTTCTGTCGCTGCGAGGCTGACACGCCACTGCCGCTCTGCTTTAGCAGGTGAACATTCAGCCACACTTGATTGATTTTCAGCCAAGATTTCGCTCAGACTTGGCAATATCCATTTGTACACAGGCTTTCACCCCTTAATTCAAGAGCGACTAACAGCGTCTAGGGTAGAAATTTCACTACTACTTAAGAGGTTATAGCTATTTGTGTACTGATGACAGTGGTAGAACCGAACAATTCAGGCGCAATTCCCCCTATAAGTGCGATCGCACTTATGGGTGAAAAACTACTCGCGCTGATTTTTACCGATAGGCATTGCGATCGCAGAAAGCTTAATTAACAGCAGCAGCTGTTGAATGTAATCATCAGTATACTGGAGGTTGCCGTAGATGAAACTAACTGGGTTGTTGATTTCGTGAGCAAGGACATCGGATACAGTTGTTTTCCACACGACCTAAAGAGAGTGCCGCACCGCGATGAAGACATTGGTCTAGAAATACTACAACATTTCCAACAGAATTGCGGTACACGACAAATTCCTGGTTTAGCATTGTGATACGTTTGGGCTTATACCATTTCTTTGTGAGGCTGCGCCAAACCCTTTTAACTTCTTTCTTTGTGTCCTTCTCTACGAGACGCTACGCGAATGCCTCCTTTACGGTAGCCTGCGGCAAGCCGCTTGGCATCTACGTTTTTCTTTCTTGTACTTATGGTTTAGTGCATCTTCATACAGAATTGGTATTACTAGTTACAGCAAAGCTGAATTCGCAGGTGTACCAGAAGTTTTTTAACATACTCTTCCCTTAACTATTAAATTTATCAATACCACTTTAAGTAAAAGCCAAAAATATCCACTTACTAATTAAGGAAAAAGCGTTTTAAACTAACTTGAAAAAGCCAGTTTAAAACGCCTTAAACTACTGGAAAGATCGAAAATTAGTTAGTGATAAATAATTGTTGTGTTAGTTGCTAAAAGAACCAGCAGTTTTCACCAAGCAGTTAACAGAGGAGTACAGTCGTGCTAACTACTAAACACTTTTGAATCAATTTATTACTCAAGTTTGTCAAGAAAACTACTAGATTTCCATAGATAGCAACTAAAAGCTTGTAATTTATATGAGTAGTGTTTTTTAGCCACCTAAAGCGTTGAATACTGTATTACCTGTAGCTCCTAATACTCCTCCTGACTTTTGCCCTATCTGACCTTGCCCAGTTACTGCCTCACGTTCAATCGCAGTCAGTGTCTGTCCTGCTGCTCCTGCAAGGGATTGGGTAGCACCAAACGTTGCTTCTAAATCGTTAACTGTGCTGCCGCCAACAATTGAGCTTTGTTGTGTCTCGTTCAACTCCTCAAATAAGGTTGCAGAAATATCTCCATTTACTATTGACATTCCTAAATCTAACATTTGAATACCCATCAGTTCAACTCTTAATTTTATAAGTTACACAAGCAATTATACAGTTTATGTCATGTGATGTTATACATATTTGGAAATATCCTACTTTTCTTACTTTTCCTACTTTTTTTCGATAAATTCATGTCGTATAAATAGCAATTAAGTAATTTTATTTAGGCTATAGCTTAGAAATAAAAAACTTCTTACCTCTTGTATCCTTTTAGTATTGGCTATTTTTTCATAACAGAATAATTGAGGATTTATACAAAACATCCTACTAAACCTACTTTTCCCACTAATACTAATTATTGTTGTAACTAAATATACAATCATTACATTAGATGAAAAAATATTGAGTGTAATGACTACCTCTGCTATTAAACCAACTCCCCATCCACAGCTGCGTTGGCGTAGCCCGCGCTTCTCTACCAGACGCTGCGCGTAGCTTGCTTAAGAGGAGGGGTACGACTTGCCTCTGTGTTAGGGTCGAGGTGTGCATTACTGCATCACCCCTCCCATCCGAAACCGTGCTTGCGACTTTCACCGCACACGGCTACTCAGTGTGTTATCTATTTGTCATTGTCAGACTTCCTACCTTTGTGACCTATATAACTGGGAATGTCATCAATCCATTCCCAGACATACTCATCCCAGAATTGGGATAATTTGCCCAGGAATTTGGAATGATTTATTTTTCTAATTTCTAATAGTCATTAAAGGTTTTTTCATCATGGCAGTGTCGATGTAATAGTTGAAGGTTGTTGTATTCATCCTTGCCGCCTAATGCTCTGGGGATTATGTGGTCTTCCTCCATTACATCCCATTCTTGGAAACGT
>NZ_JAIVFQ010000037.1 GCF_020829495.1 Nostoc favosum CHAB5714
GAGCGTCGGAACGAGCGTCGGAACGAGCGTCGGAACGAGCGTCGGAACGAGCGTCGGAACGAGCGTCGGAACGAGCGTCGGAACGAGCGTCGGAACGAGCGTCGGAACGAGCGTCGGAACGAGCGTCATTACGAATTAGTAATTATTTGGTCAGGAGCCAGAAGTCAACCAAAAGCGCTATCAGAACACCGCAAGTTACAGCTAAGATTCTCAGACCATGAAAAAACTGGCGTTGCATAATAGAGGGATAAATTGAGGTCATCTACTGTGCAATGTCCATACCGTGGATCTACGGGAATTCGGAAGAATTGTACCTACAGAAGTCTATTTATCCCTCCATTCAACAATGCCACCCTATGGCAAAAGTCTCTGAACGGACACTGAAACATCTGCAAATGCTAATGGTGTAACCGTTCCTTGTGTAAGAGTATATTCTTCAACATACTTACCATTTTGAGGGTTTCTGAACACAATCATCTGTTTAGCAGATAAACTTAAAACCCAATATTCTTGAATCTCAGCCGTCGCATAAATCGCAGCCTTGATCTCCAAGTCCTTGTTTAAGCTTGTCTTGGCAACTTCTACAATCCAGAAGATATCTTTAGGAGCAGGATGGCGATCGTTGTAGGATGATTCTGGAAGTCGAACAATTGCAATATCAGGTTCGGGTTCCGAGTCGGATAGTGTAATAGGCCCATTGAAACGAACATCAGCTTTACCTGATAACAACTCTTCTAAATATTTTGCACCTCGTTTTGCTGTGGTGTAGTGAATTGGGGTTTCTGGACTCATCTCAACAATTTCGCCTGCTAGCAGTTCCAGATGACGACCACGCAGAATGCCCGCCTCAACCATGCGATGATAGTCGTCTACAGACCATTTAGCCAGGGTTTTCATAGCAGAATTGCTCACATTCTTGTGATAGACCTAGTTCAATTTTATGGGTTCTTGGTTGAGAAGCACCCTAATCAACATAAAATTCTGGTCGTGCCAAGCGATCGCTATTTTAATAACCTCTAGAGGATTTCCAACAAATAAATTATTCAATCTTGTGGGGTATTGTTTATTTCAAAGTCCCTAAGTCTTTAAATGAATATGATCAGAGGGGGCATTTAACCCCCTGGTTTGTCTTGCAATTAAGAGTCACCGCCATACCAGAATGGTTGGTGAGCGGGAGTACTTTTGCTGACATCTAGATGGACAGGGTTAGCGCGTCTCAAACCCTATTGACAGAGGGATTATGGCAGAGGGTCTGAGTTTGAGAGAGCCGCAGCCAAAACAGAAAGCATATAGCGATGGTTCATAGCTGCTCGTCGTGATTTTTGGCGAATGCTGCGACGAAAAGATGATTCTCGCTTCTATTGCATTGAGGGCAATGCGACGTAGTAAAGCAAAGTTTTGTGGGCTGTGCAGAGAACGAATTCGGGACTCATCCTCATGAAAGGTAACATCTAATGTCCAATGAACAGAATTTTCCCTTACACAATGCTGTCGAATTGCACTACCAATTTTGTTTGCATCACTGGCGAGACTAGTAATGTAAAATTGCACCACTTGTGTTGTTTTATTCCAATGCTGACTCGAACGTACTACCATCACGATTGTTTTTAGGGCGTGTTTTCAAACTATAGCCACAAAATAATGGAGGCGATCGCGATCATGGCTGTATAATTGGCTGCAAGTTTTTCATATCGGGTGGCAATGCGACGAAACTGCTTAAGTCGGTTGATGGTGCGCTCAACAACGTTACGTTGACGGTAGATTTCACGGCTAAACGGGCCGCGTCGCGGTTCATTTGAGAGTCGTGGAATGGTAAGACGAATACCACGACGACGTAGATAATTACGTATTCTCCGACCCGTGTAACCCTTATCTCCGACTAATCGTAAAGGGCGCAAACGTGGACGACCTCGCCCAGAACGCTTCACTGCACCTTGTTCCATCAATTGTTCTAAAAAAATTGACTCGTTTCTCTGACCAGGACTGAGGAGAAAAGTTATGGGTTTGCCTTTACCCTCACACCGAATGTGTATTTTTGTACTAAAGCCACTCGCGTGTTCGGCCTAGTTTTTCCTCTTCTTCACCCCCTTTTTTCCACCAGCTGCGTGCTGGTGGGCGCGGACAACTGTGCCATCTACATAATGAACCTGCCAATCTAGGTTGTCTTGTTGATCTGCGATCGCTTGCAGTTGTTCTAAAATTTGGTTCCAGACTCCAGCTTTTTGCCATCGGTAAAACCTTGTGGCGACTGTCTGCCACTTTCCATAACGTTCTGGCAGGTCTCGCCAAGGCGCTCCGGTTCTCAGTATCCAAAGAATGCCATTCACAACTGTGCGGTGGTCATCCTAAAGGCTTACTGTTTTAGGTTTTTGTGCTGGTAGTAACGGTTTTAACCTCTGCCAACGTTCGTTGCTTAAGTCTCCTCGGTTCATCATCATCACAAAGCGATCGCATCTTTTTTTAGGATATAACGAGTTTGAAAACACGCCCTAGCCCTGCTCCGTTACTGAGACGTTAAAATACTATGGTGTCTTCGTCAGGCTTGCATTGAGGGGATTGGGAGACGTTAAACATTGCAAATAACTAAGTATTATGCTAAAAAAATAAATTTTATTAATTAAAATGCTAATCATATACTTATAATGTACCATACAATGCCCGACCAAGAACTATGACATCACTATTGGGCTATTTGTTATTTGTCATTAGCAAAGGACAAAGGACAAATGACCAATGACCAATGACCAATGACTAATAACTAATGACTGAACCATTGATTGAACTCAAAGGTGTTTCTAAGTCCTTTGGTAGCCATAAAGTTCTAGATAATGTAGACTTGACCATTTACCGGGGAGAAGCACTAGGGATTATTGGGCCATCAGGTACTGGTAAATCAACAATTTTACGGGTAATGGCGGGGTTACTTACTGTCGATGAAGGAGAAATTTATGTACAAGGAGTGCGGCGAGACGGTTTGATTGAGGATGGTGGCCAGCAGGTTGGCATTGGCATGGTGTTTCAGCAGGCAGCGCTATTTGATTCGCTGACGGTAGAGGAAAATGTGGGATTTTTACTTTATCAAAATTCCAAGCTACCGCGATCGCGCATCCAAGATTTGGTAAAAGAAAAATTGGAGATGGTAGGTTTGCCAGCAATAGGCCACCTCTACCCAGCCGAACTTTCCGGGGGAATGCGAAAACGGGTAAGTTTTGCCCGTGCGATTATGTCTAATCCCGATGATCCCACAGAAGGCCCAGAAATTCTACTATACGATGAACCAACAGCCGGACTTGATCCCATTGCCTCAACAGTAATCGAAGATTTAATCCGCTATTTGCAATGTTTACATGGAGTTTGTAGTACTTATGCTGTTGTTACCCACCAAGACAGCACTATCCGTCGTACAGCTGATAGACTTATATTTCTCTATGAAGGTAGAGTGCAGTGGCAGGGTACAGTTAGTGAAACATACAACACAGAACATCCTTTGATCAAACAATTTCTCAGTGGAAGTGTGCAAGGGCCGATTCAAGTGGTCGGTTAGAAAGTGAGGAGTTAAGAATCAGGAGCGAGAGTTAAATTTACCTCCTAACTCCCAACTCATAACTCATAACTCATAACTAATTATTGGGTGGAGAAAAAAAATGCGAGGTCTTATGACAAGCCGCTTCGCGTCTGGGCGAACATTTAGAGAAGGCTCTGTGGGGTTGTTACTCCTGCTAGGAGTAGGGGTATTTGGATTACTGTTTCTGTGGTTAAATAGATTCACTGCTGCTGGCCGTTCATACAAGGTTATTGTGGAATTTGCTAACGCTGGCGGAATGCAAAAGGGAGCAACAGTTCGCTATCGAGGCGTTAAGGTAGGAACTATTTCCCAGGTTCGACCAGGGACAAATGCCATTGATGTAGAGATTGAAATTGCCCAAACTGACCTACTTCTCCCCCGGAATGTAGTGGTAGAAGCTAATCAAAGCGGATTAATTAGCGAAAGTATCATTGACATCACACCAAAAGCACCGTTACCTACTGGGGTTGTGATTGCTAAACCCCTAGATAAAAATTGTGATCCCAGCCTTATAATTTGTAATGGCTCTCGGTTAAAAGGTCAGATTGGCATCAGTGTTGATGAACTGATTCGCAGTTCAAGTGAGCTAGCTGCTGTATACAATGACCCCAAATTCTATAGAAATGTCAATAGGGTTCTAGAAACTACCACAGGCGCAGCAACCAGTTTTACTGCGCTAAGTCAGGATTTACAAGGTTTGACCAAGAACTTGCGACAACAACTTAATACGTTTTCAGCCACTGCTAATTCAGTGCAACGAGCGACAAACCAACTGAGTGCATCTTCAAGTCAAACAATAAATAAATTCGGTGCAACTGCAACTCAAGCAAATCGTTTGCTCAACAACCTGGATACTTTGTTGACAACAAATCGTTCTTCGCTGGTTGGCGCTTTGAACAATATCACTGAAACCAGCAACCAACTGCGTGTTACAGTCACTAGCCTATCACCAGCTGTGAATCGATTCACTCAAGGAAAATTAATCAACAATTTAGAAACTCTTTCAGCAAATGCAGCGCAAGCCTCAGCTAATTTACGTGATGCTTCAAAAACCTTAAATGACCCAAAGAATGTGGTGCTGCTGCAACAAACTTTAGATTCAGCACGAGTAACGTTTGAAAATAGCCAAAAAATTACATCTGATTTGGATGAGTTGACAGGTGATCCTACTTTCCGCCAAAATTTGCGGCAATTAGTGAATGGTCTAAGTAGTTTGGTATCTTCTACACAACAGATGCAGCAACAAGTGCAAGTTGCTACTACTCTAGATTCGGTAAAAACTGCTGTGAGCAAACCGAATAATCTAATTCCTACCCCAGCACCAACCCAAGAGGCGATGTCTAATGACAAGTCGCTACCCGTCTATGAAATTAATCCCTCACCTGCTAATTTTGAAAGTAGCGACACCAACCTTCAACCAACCCCCAGTCCGTCTACCCCTAACTCATCCCAAGAAGACCTTTTAAAGCAGCTGCGGGAGTATGGTAAGCAACGGGAGCAACGGGAAACGGGAAAATAGGCAATACGGCTTGACCGAATTTTAGATGGATAATGGAATTGAAAAATTCGTGTTGAAAAGTTTGCCACGGAGTGATAAGAATGTCCGCTTGATTGCTTATTAAACCCGAAGAACCCCACCCCGCCAAAGCTATGCTTTGTCTCCCCTAAGAGCAAGCGAGGAGGGTGTAATGATTGTGGTTAGCATGACTATTTATGCGGACATGGGGTCAATCTAAAATCTAAAATTGTTTGACTCAATGCTGACTAGCAGCTAAACGATTCACTCACCCACCACAAGACCAGCAATTACCAAGCGCCATACTTGGGCAAAATCCGTGTCGATGTCTCGATCACTCCATTCAGATGCATGGGCTGGATGGTGAAATCGAACCATCGCTTGAAAAGACCTCTTGCAAAAGTCCCTAACACCCCACCCCCAACCCCTAAGAGCTCTTCGGGAGGGGAGCGTTTGCTTTACTCAAATGCGGGGTGGGGTTCTTTATTTTTGATTTATGCAAGAGGTCTAAACACTGCCTTTGCTGCTGCCTGCGGATCTGTTACCCTAAACTCGTTACTGGAAATACCACTCTCGACGATCGCCAATTGTTATTTTTTAGTCAGATCAGGGAACTCTATTAATACGATTCAGTAATTCGTGCAGCGTTGACCAGAGAAAGGCTTTCCGTAGGGTAGCAACTAGTATTGGTTGTTGTAGGTTTATTTGAACTGTGTTGTAAAAATATTTTGAGTTTTGAGGATCGGCTGATGGATAAATCAATTATTCAGTTGGTTGACGAATTACCGACTGACAATATCACTGTGAAAGTTTTAAAAGCTCTTGATTATGTAGCACCAGGTGAGTGGAGCAATTTGACGGGATTTGAGAATAATATTCGCAGCATTACTGGAGAAACAGATGCTAAGGTAATTCAGAAAATCCGCGATCGCGCTGTTGTTCTATACGAAGATCCTCAACAAGGCTATCAGTTCGCAATCAAACTTTATCAAACAATTGATAAGGCAGACACAGCTATGGCAACGGCGGCTTTAGCGAATAAAGTTAGTGAGAAAATCGGCTTTCTCTCTTTTTTAGGCAAAATTACTCCGAAAGCTGACGTAACTCAATCCATTGACTTAGTATTGAAAATCGCCGTTGAAATCATCGCCTTTTGCAAACTAAATGGTATTCCTCAACCTAATCCCCAAGAGTTTGCTAATTCCCTCGCTAACAACTATCAAAATGCATCCCTAATGCGGATGGTAGCTCTAGTTTGTCTAGACGGAATTTTGCCCTTAGGCCCTGACTTTCTGAGCAAAATTCAAGGAGTTATTAGTGGTACTGATACTGGTGCAATAACTCAAAATCCGGTTTTTTTAGCTATCAATAACTTTCTACCAGGTAGTAACCCCTCTGATAAAGTTGGTTTTATCAGTCAAGGTTTCAACTCTGTGCAAGGTTGGATGAATAACTTAGTATCCAAAACAGGCATAACCCCGCAATCAATTTCTAGTCATTTGGGTAATTTTATTCAGATTGCTGATGATAATTTAGATTTAGTAGCAGCATTCCTAGATCAAACTACCAATTACTACGAACATACGGGAATTCAAACTGTCGTTCGCAGCTTGATTTTGCAAGCCTATACTTTAGTAAAAGAGGAAATTAAACAAGAGGAACAAAAGTCTATCCAAGATGTTTCATCTGCTGTTAAGTCAGATAAAAATCAGTATGAACTCAGCAAAACAGTAGAAGTCTGGGATAGTGAGGAAGAAGATTGGTATCAGGGAACAATTGAGAAAATCCAAGATGAGCAATTCTTTATTCATTACCTTGGTTACGGTTCATCTTATAACGAGTGGGTGGGTGAAGATGACATTCGGACTCGCGATCTTCGCTCCTCTGATGACAATGGATATGCAGTGGGTCAAAAGGTAAAATGTTGGGATGATGACCAAGAGGCTTGGTATTCTGCAACGATTCAGCAAATCCAAGGTCAGCAATACTTTGTTCACTACATTGGTTATGACTCATCCTATGATGAGTGGGTTGATAGCGACGAAATTTCCTAACTGTTGAATTAGCACAGGGCCGACGAGAGCAATATCTCCGATGGGTTATTTGCTGTCGCGCCCTGTGCTAGCATACAGCATTTTTCAAAATTTATAATTGAAGAATAATTCTCTTAGTCAGAATTCAGGGCTATTTCATTCTCATCTAGCCCGCCTCAGAATGAATTCTGAGTCTAATAGCGAAAGTCATCTAAAGATGACTGAGAAAAGGTTATAGTCTGTTTTAACGGACTTTAGCTAAAAGCCAAAGAACTTTAGTTCTGGGCGGTTTATGTATAGAATGAAATAGCCCTAGTCAGAATTACTGTTGAGATAAGAATGGTTCAAATAAATGATAAGCCTGATAATTACGAAAATGTCTAGCGTATAAGTCAACACCATCACTAGCCGATTCAAAGCCATCATCTAATACTGAATTCACATCTATTACCTTTTTCAAAGACCAGGTAATAGTTTCTCCATCCTCATTTTTATAGCTGACTTCTTCTTTTTTAGCATAACTTATAGCCTTTTCTTTGGCTTTTTCTAAAGAACTAGATTTGAGCAAAACAAAGCATTCCTGGTACAACGGTTGATAATCCGGTGCATCGGAGGATGATTCATAAAGAATTACGGCAATGTAGAAGGATTCCGTTTTATCTGCACTTTCGGGTTTCATCCAATATCCTCCGAGACTACTTCTTGAATCTACCATCGTTCAATAACTTCTAAGCCCTTTTGCCAGGGGCTGATTTATCGTTTTTGATGTCTTCTAAATAGGAGTTTAAATACTGGCTGGGAAACTCCCGTCTAATTGATGCTTTGCAGCACGTACTAATAAAAGTATCAGCAAATAAACTTAAGTTGTCGTTTGCTTCACAACTGCCACCTGGTCTAACTTGACTTATTACCAAGGACAGCTTGAATAAATGTGCATTCAATGAATATGTTACAGTCTGGGAATGGGTGGCCATCGGTTGCAGAATCAATCCCACAACGAAAAGACCGACCAGTGGGTTAGGTAGAGGTTTTTGTAACATCAGGAAACAAACTCTTTTTAATTACAAATTATTTTGACACTTGCGCTACGATATCCCCTATTGCCTTTGTGCAATCTATATGAGGAGTAGTACAGGTCAAACACATGATAGAAGAATTCAATACACAGGGCGCAGAGAATCTGGTTGCGATCGCTGATCAATTCGCTGGGCTAGGGAAGGTTACAGGCGTTAAAGCATTTGGAAGTGGTAATATCAATGACACCTTCTTAGTAAATCTAGATTCTTTAAAAGAACAACATTTTGTCCTGCAACGCATCAATAAGCAGGTATTTCGGCAGCCACAACTGATTATGCAGAATATGCGTACCTTCACCGAGCATGTCTGCAAACGGTTACAGCACACACCCCTGAATCGTCGCTGGGAAGTGCCACGCGTACTCTTGACCAAGGATGCTCAAGACCACTGGAGGGATGCAGACGGCTCCTTTTGGCGGGCGATCAGCTTTATTGAAGGCTCCCAATCTTTCGATACTATGCGCGATCGCTCACACGCGAAAGAAATCGGTTATGCCTTGGGGATGTTCCACAATTTGATCAGTGATTTGCCACCAGAAAAACTCGCCGATACTCTTCAAGGATTCCATATTACACCGCTTTATCTCCAGCATTACGAAGAAGTGTTGGCGAAAACTATTGCGTGTCAATCTTCAGAAGTTAATTATTGCTTACAGTTTGTTAGCGATCGCCAAACCTTTGCATATATCCTAGAAAATGCCAAAGTTGAAGGCAAGTTACCCTTGCGTCTGATGCACGGCGATCCAAAAATCAATAACGTTATGTTTGACACTGCTACCCTGCAAGCCGTCAGCGTCATCGACCTCGACACCGTTAAACCCGGTCTGGTACATTACGATATTGGTGATTGCCTGCGATCGGGTTGCAATCCGGCTGGAGAAGAAACTGAGAATTGGGATAGTGTTTATTTCGATACCGACCTGTGTCAGGGAATCTTACAAGGTTATCTCTCGGTAGCAAAGGCATTTCTTACTGAGAATGACTATGCATATATATACGATGCAATTCGTCTGATCGCCTTTGAACTAGGATTGAGGTTTTTTGCTGATTATTTAGCAGGGAATGTCTATTTTAAAGTTAAACACCCAGAACATAACTTGGCAAGAGCGATCGTCCAGTTTAAGCTTACCGAAAGTATTGAATCGCAAGAAACGCAGATTTGTAATATTATTAAAGATATCAAATGAACGACCAGACATTTTCCCTGCAACCCTTTCCTTCTACAAAATCCCTGCCTAATTTGAAAATTGCAGGTAATATTGCCAGAAATGGTAATAAACTTGCCATCCGCTATATGCTTGAGGGCGATTTAAAAGAAATTGTAATCGCTCCACCATCAAATACTCCATCACGCAAGCATGAACTTTGGCAAGACACCTGCTTCGAGTTCTTCGTTGGCATCAAAGATTCTCAACGGTATTGGGAATTTAACCTCTCCCCCGGCGGATACTGGAATGTCTATCGCTTTGATGGATATCGTCAAGGAATGCAAGAGGAAACAGCTTTTGAAAACCTACCGTTTAATGTTCAAAATCAAGCCGATGGTTTAATACTTGTGTTGGATGTAGATTTGGATAAAATCATCTCTGTAAAGCAAGCTATTAAAGTTGGCATTACAACTGTCATCAAACATAGAGATGATGAGGTGACTTACTGGGCGTTAACTCATCGAAGTGCAGAGGCTGACTTTCATCTACGAGATAGTTTCATCCTTGAGTTGTAATTTTTAAAAGTGCGATCGCACTAGCAGGCAGAAAAAATTAGGTTAAGTATCTCAACCACAGCGATATTTACACATCTTCTCCTTTATGCTTGTTGCTTTATCACTTATATATGTAAAGAATAATGAAGCATTAACGTTATTTTAGGACAATAAATAAACTATTTTGCTTATTTCGTTTTTAATATAAACAACCACATCCACAAAGGAATGCGGTTTCTCGGAGGAGTAGATGTCAAAATACGACTTTCATTATTTTCAAGGGAGTACTCTTTCTGATCTGTTTGCTCAAGATATCACAGATGCATCTTATGGGTTTATTTTAAATTACCCTGCAACTGCCAGTTGGGCTGCTTATCCCAACCTGAAAAAATATTTTATTCAAGATGGCAGTAGTGAAGCCACCAAAACCTCCTTCGACAAGATTTGTCAGAAGGAACCTTGGAAAAATCTGGCTGTGTTAGGCGATCGCATTCCAGGAATTGTGATTATACCACCGCCAAAGTCGCTGCTTGAATATTGGCAAGAGCATTTCGGCTTCAGCTACTCTAATAGGTCGATGATGGATCGCTTGACTTATCTGGATGATCTCAGCCACAGCGAACGCTTTGACAAACTCATTAGTCTATTTCCCTTTGATCACCTCAAACCTGAAAAACACGCTGTTGATCCAGACACTCATTATCGCTTACTCAGCAAAGTAACTCTAGCCGAATTGGGGGTGCAATGTCCGAAATACAAGAGCTATAATCTGCACCAAGTAAATATCGAAGACATTCAGTTACCACAATACCCCTACTTAATTAAAACGTCCCACGGACTCTCAGGAGAAGGCACTTATATCATCAAAAGTTCCAGTGATTTGAACTACTGCCTTGAAGAAATTAGGAAATATCTTGATATTAAGTTGCTTGATACGATTATTGTTTCGGAGTTCGTCAAGAACGAGGTGCAGAATTACTGCGTACAGTTTTATGTCAACAAGGCAGGAGAGATAACCCTCATCGGCACTACCAGCCAACTCGTCACTCCAGAAGGCAACTATTTAGGGGGACTGATTGACTACCGCAACACTGACATGAGCAAGTTCTTTGAGATGATTGCTAACGTTGGTCAGTATGCTCACAAACAGGGTTATTTCGGCATGATTGGCTTTGATGTGTTGGAAGACCAAGACGGACAATTTTATGCGATCGATGCCAATTTCCGAGTCAATGGCTCGACTCCGTTGTGCTTACAGCGTAATACCCTAGTGGGATTGGGAAAGGGAGTAGCTAAATATTCCAGTGATTACCGCATGGAAGGAACATTGGATTCAATTTTAGTCAGCTTAAAAGCAGAACTAGATCGCAAGGATTTAATCATTCTGTCGGCTTTAGAGAAGATAAAATACGGAAAAATCAACACCGATATTTATGCGATCGTTACTGGAGAAACTATCCAGGAAATGCAGCATATCGAGCATAAATTACAGAATAAGGGATTACAATGGCTTCCTTAAATAGCACCACTGTTGATATCTGGTCTTAGAAAGCCTTGTTGAACATAAAAACTGGTGTTTTTTGCCCAAGTCCTAAGAGGATGTCTGTAAATCTCTTGTATACATCGAACGCTTAGAATTCTCCTTTTTAAGGGGGAATTTTAAACTCTTATTTTCCCTTTTTTAAAGTGGGTAGGGGGAATCAGCAAATATTTGATATTTCTCAGATATCCTCTAAAGGTAATTAACTTCGGTTTATACAGTTGAGTAGAGGAAAAAGTGAAAAAAATAACTTAGAATACTACGATTTGAATGCAGATAAATGGTGGAAGGAAGACGAAACTTTATATCTGTCTAAGTCTACATGAATTGCCCCTACGTGAAAATAAGGGTTTCGGCTATTGTTTGCGTAAGTCCTGACTATAAATATTTTCTGATTAACAGGCAATACTGCGTAGGTTCTGCCTAAAAGATAACTCCAATGTAGGTTGGGTTGAGGAACGAAACCCAACATTTTCAGGGGTTTGTTGGGTAACACTTAAGTTCAACCCAACCTACAAATTTTCTTAACCGAGCAGTATTGGATTAACAGTGATTAAGTTGTATTGGAAATTACATTTGACCTTAATAGTATACAGAGCCTTTTATAGATGAAAATTTTATAGTAATTAAGTATAACAAGATAAATATTATTTATTACTTTATTTAAATATATTTAATAAGGATAAAAAGCCGTATGCACAATGGGCAATGGGATGTTGGCTACAGCGATGAAGAGTTATCTACATGGGCCGAGCGTATCCGTTCATTTCTGAGGCAGAGGATTAACGTTTATGTTTACTTCAATAACCATCTCAATGGACATGCTATTCATGATGCTCAGAAATTGTATATTTTGCTGCGATGTTGTTGAAATAAGTGTTGCTCTGAACTTAATATTAGAGGCAGGTAAGAAAAGGCAACCCCTGCCCCTATTAATAGTTAAAAACTTATTCCTCAACTTCAATAAGATTAGTTGACTGCCTGATGGGAAAAAGGACTCGCATGAGCTGACCCACTGGTACTGAGCGCTGCTCTTGAACAAAAGCCAAAAACACAAGTGCAGCCATTCGTAGTAAGCCTGAGAGAACAAACAACCCTAGCAAACCTTCGATAAAAGGTAGAGTCGTTAGAAAGCTACCAACACTGATACCCATTGCTCCAGTTATACCAGCAACTGCGCCTGCGATCGCAAAGTAACTAGATTGATAACGCACCGGTGATATTCCCATCATCAGATTGTTGGTACACAAATCAATTGCCGCCCACGTCCCGCCAGCTAGTATATGCAACAACGGTAACCAGATCCAAAAAGAAATTTGATCGCTTCCAACTCCCAGCCACAGCAGAGGCGTCACCGCCACCAAGACTCCCACTAATAACAGGAGTGGACGATTCCCAATTCGGTCGGCCAGTTTCCCCCACAAAAGCAGCATTAACATGTTCGCACCAGTTCCTAAACCGTGATAAATTGTTACCACACTAATATCTATATCCAGGTTATCCAGCATATAGAGGTTAAAGAAGGGAGCGCTGATGTTAACAG
The DNA here is from genome assembly GCF_020829495.1 of Nostoc favosum CHAB5714. Taxonomy (GTDB): domain Bacteria; phylum Cyanobacteriota; class Cyanobacteriia; order Cyanobacteriales; family Nostocaceae; genus Nostoc; species Nostoc favosum. The sequence continues at coordinate 12,976 of NZ_JAIVFQ010000037.1, forward strand.
CAAAGCACCAGATGCTCAGGTAAAGTACAAACTTGCAAAAATTAGCATCTTTAAGAAAGCTAAAATCTATACCCTGAGACTGCGGTTGGGATGTGTCTGAACCCGTGGCTGTTAAAAGCTGCGGGTTTACATCCGTCATCCAGAACTGACAGATTTGACTGATTAGCCCTAGCAAAATTCCTAGAACCAACATTGCACCATAGCCTTGAAGTGTTCCACTAGGCCAAACCGATACTGCTAAACCTAGCAACGGCACACCAATAAGGTTAGTCAACCCGACAACACTATTGCGAAAACCGAAATATCGCCCCCGCAACCGCTGAGGTACTAACACAGCCGACCACCCAAGCCAAGGCGCACGACCGAAAGCTTCAATGATATTACTTACCAAGAGAATTGCCAAAGTCAACTCTACTACTTGGTATCCAGCTAGATGAGATGAAGTAACCAAAACAATCGCTGGCAGAAGAATCAACCACACCAACCGCGATGGGATGAAAATACACAGGAAATACCAGCGAAAGCTGGTAGTTCGGTTTACCAAATATGCTCCCAGTGGTTGAAGCAGATTCACCATCTGAGGGATAGCAGCCAGCAGACCAATTTGTACTGGCCCAGCACCTAACTCTAGCAAGAAATTACTGAGCAACGCGCCGCCGATGACACTATAAAAAATCGTAGCAAAGACACTCTCATAAGTTAGCGCTTCAAGGCTTTTGCGAATTTCTAGCTTAGGAATTTTCAAAAACAGTTTCGGAGTTGGAAAAAGTACCGTCTCCGTTAATGCCCTATCCTCTGAGACTTCTTGAATAGGGACAGGGGGAAGAGAACTAGCTTCTACTGAAATGTCATCTTCTTGGGACTGAACCATATTATCTAATCAATATTTAGAGAGTTAAATTGTTATAGCTACTATTAGACACAATTAGTAAAACTTATATAATATTTCATCAATAAGCTTTAACGCATTGCAATTCCTTACTTGTCCGGAAGACTAGGGCGTGTTCTCAAACTACTCGTTTAGCCTCCTAAATTTTGAGATGCCCCTAAATCCAAGCCACTTGCTCTACTTGGGGAGACACCAGACGCTCATTCGCCCTACAGCCCCTTGGGCATCCTACGGCAGGCATCTTCCCTTCTCCCAAAGGGAGAGGCTAGCGCCTACCGTAGGATGCCCGAACGCGAATTTATGTTGAGCGGAGTCGAAACACAGCGTCTCCTTTAGGAGAAGGGCTGTAAGCATAAGACCGCAAGACCGTATCCCCTTAAAAACACTTGATTCAGAGTCTCTTAAAGCCCCCCTTTTTAAGGGGGGTTGGGGGGATCTAAGACTTTAAAAACACGCCCTAGTTCATAGTAAGTATTGAGTAAGTATTGACTATAAATTGCTTTCGCAGAGAAGACAGGCATATAGGTGCGCTTGGGCTTCTAATCAAAAAAGCCAATTAATTGACATAAATTTAATTCTATCTATAGAGATTTCGCTAGAAACTTCCTTATATAAATATTTTTAGCAAATAATTGATATTTTGTGGAGAGATAATAATCCGTATTTGCCAAATTCAGTCTTAAGAATTAATACCTTTGCAGAGGAATCTTAAAATTTAGCTGGCACTAGTACACATAGACATAAATAATGCTGAATTATAACCAATAATTAGGATTGGGGTTTAAGTTGGGCTTCTTTGAGTAATTTTACTAGATGACATGGAGATAGAATTTCCAAGATACCCTGTTTGTCTATTTAACCTGCTAATTCCAGCAATGCAAAATAACGAATATGGAACCAATTGCATAAGCCTTGAGGAAATTATTCATTGGAAATTTCTATCGTGAGGTATCATTGCTCATTCTACGGAATGTGCCACGATCGCAGTAAGTATAAGTAATCAAAATTTTTTATGGCACAGACGGAAATTAACGATATATCGGCAGATAGCTCCTTAGTTGATCCAGAAAAAGACCTACTAGGACATGCGAACTTTGCCAAGTATCTAGCGGAAAGTATTTGCAAAATGACCTATCCTGAAGGTTTCGTTATTGCAGTTTACGGTTCTTGGAACTCTGGCAAATCTACATTATTAAACTTTGTAGTTCACTATCTTCAGCAAAAGCCAGAGGAGGAGAAACCAATCATCGTTCCTTTTAATCCCTGGTTATTGTCTGGACACGAAAATATCACAAGGCGCTTTTTTGACCAATTAAAAAACGTTTTAAGCCAAGAGTCATCTGTGCCAAAAGGTTTGAGAGAGAGAGTAGCTGATTTTGCCGCCATTATTTCAGATATTCCTCTACCTTATGCTCAAACTGGCAAGGCATTAGCAGCATTATTGGACGATAAGGACAAGGAAGCTGCCGAATTAAAAGAAGAAGTAGAAGACACGTTAGTACAGCAGCAACGGCGAGTAGTCGTCACAATTGACGATATTGATCGGTTGGCTACAGAAGATATCAAGCAGTTATTTCGTATTTTTAAAGCAATGCGAAATTTTACTAATCTTGTCTATCTTTTGGTTTTTGATAAAGAAATTGTAATGAGAAAAATTGCAGATACTAAAGAAATATCTGAAGAAACATACTTAGAAAAAATTATTCAAGTTAGTTTTGAGTTACCTATTCCTGATAAAACCTCACTTCGTAGGCTGCTTTTTGAAAAGCTTGATAACATATTTAGTCAAACACCAAAACAACAAATTAACCAAACTCGGTGGGGTGATGTTTACTTTCAAGGAATAGAACATTTTGTTACTAACATCCGCGGTATTGTTCGTTTGGTTAACACTTTAACAGTGACGTATCCAGTAGTAAAAGATGAAGTAAACCCTGTTGATTTTATTGCTATTGAGTCTTTGCGAGTTTTTTGCCCCAAGATATATAGTATAATCCATCAAAATCCTCATATTTTTGTAGGAAAGGTAAACCTTTCAATAGACGAACTCAAAAATCTTCTGAATACCTGGATTGCTCAACTGCGAGATGAAGACAAGCAGCCCATTACAAACCTGCTAATGCTCCTTTTTCCTAAGTTAAAATTCATTTTGGGTAATACTTATCTAGATGAAAAGCAAGAGTTGGAATGGCGCGAACAGCTACGTGTGTGTAGTTTAGAAATATTTCCTATTTACTTTCGTCTGTCGTTATCAGCAGGTGAATTATCTAATATTCAGATAAAAATCATCCTTGGTTTGGTTGAAAATACAGAGAAATTTAGAAATTATCTGATAGAACTTGCTAAACAAAAACTTCCAAACGGCACAACGCAAGCCAGGCTGTTTATAGAACAGCTAGAAAATTCCACTGAAGAAATTCCTGTGAATTACATCCCTTCAGTTGTAGAAGCTTTGTTTGATGTAAGTGAGCAATTATTATCTCAAGATGATGAATCTCATAGCATTCTTGCTTTTGGCAATGAAGTTATCATTAGTCGTTGTATCTCGCAACTCTTGCGTCAAATTAATGAAACATCACGGTTTGAGTTACTAAAAAAAGTAATTACCCAAGGGAAAGGGTTACCAATAATTAATCATGAAATTGCAATACTAAAAGAGCAACAAAGTCAATACAGTACAGATAAATCTAACTATGAAGAGAAATGGCTTGTGAACGCACAGCACCTCAAAGAACTAGAAGAAATGACTACCAAAATATAGGTAAAAACTGATACTACCTATAACTAATATAAAATCTGGATTGATTTATAGTGTTTCTTGGTTGCGTACAATATAGTAACAAAAGTGGGTTAAAAATAAACTGGCGCAGTATTCGCCCAATCTTCAACATTCAATCATCGCCCGTCATGTAGAAAGTCCGGCTGAGTTGGGAGAACGCTTAGGGACTTATAAAGGTAATTATTACCACATCGATATGACCTTAGAACAAATGCTTTGCTTCCGTCCGTTACCGGAATTAGCTAACTACAAAACACCAATTGATAACTTGTATCTTACTGGTGCTGGAACTCATCCGGGTGGTTCAATTTCTGGTTTACCGGGACGCAACTGTGCGCGTGTGTTTTTGCATAATGAGCAACCCATCGCCCAGAAAATCAAGGAAGCGGGAGGTTCAATTAAATCTGCTTTCGCATCTGTCTTGAGGAGTGAATCAGACTAATATCATGTCCGCTTGATTGCTTATTAAACCCGAAGAACCCCAAAGAGCCAAAGCTGTGCTTTGTCTCCCCTCCCCGCAAGCAGGAGAGGTTGGGGGTGGGGTTCTTTTATTATGGGTAATTTGGCGGACATGATATAAGAGGCTGTTTGTAAAAAAAGTAAATAGCATCAGGAGATTGCATCACTTCAAAGTGGAGTCTGAAGTAGGTAAACGACGACAGATGATATTTTGTGAAGTTTGTTGATCAAGTTCCTGATGCTTCTTCGCCGAAAGTATCAAAAGTCTAGACAATGCTTACAGATACTTCCTGTGACGCTTCCAGATTCCCCAATAGACAGAGAACTGCAACCGTAATAGTAACTAAGATGTGGGTGTAGGAGAGTTATTAAGGAATGTTTTTAATGGCAACTGAAACTAATAAAACGCTTGAATTATCTACTGAAGCTAAAGCCTATAATGGTGTCGATCGCAATGCTTGGATTCTTGGGTGGAATCCCCAACAAGAGTTAGCCAGAGTTTATAGCGATCGCCTCCAGCAGAGCTATTATTTACTCATACTAGAAGGCTCAGAAGAAGAGATTCATCGCGCCGAACCAATACTACGCGATCGGGGTATTGAATATTGGGGCATTTATGATTCCCCGCAGGCTTCAAATTGTGGGGTAAATTAGTGCTTTGTTAAAACAAAAACCTTTTTCACAGGTGTTGCTATATCTGTGCATTGAATCCAGAATTTTTAACAAATTCTTATAGCGGTTATTGTGCGGATTATCTTAGGAAAAATAACGGAGTAAACCTAATGGCCACACAGCAGCAAACTTGTGAAATAAACCAACTGCTGAAAACATTTGATGCATTAATTCAGCTATCCCAAGCTAGCTTTGACTATCAGTTAGTGCTGGCAGATATTTGGATAAAGGCATTTTCGGAACTGACGCGGGAGTTAGCTTCTTACGAAGCTAAGGGTGAAACAATTGACAATTGGCGAGAGTTTCTGGAAGTCTGGAGTAATATATTTGATCGAGAATTTGCACATAAGTTACGTTCAGAGAATGCCCAGGCAATTCAAGGGAAATTCTTGAAGGTAGGCATGAGCTATTGGCTCGAACAACAACAGCTGCTAGAAGGAGTTCGTAAGAAGCTTGAGGTGTCAATTTGTAATCAGGTGGATAAAAATACCTCTTGCAAAAGTCCCTAACACCCCACCCCCAACCCCTCCCCGCAAGCGGGGAGGGGAGCGTTTGCGTGAGCAAATGCGGGGTGGGGTTCTTTATTTTTGATTGATGCAAGAGGTCTAAAGTAAGGTTTAATTACATCTACTTATTTCTACCTTTTTTGCTAATCCTAAAGCTAGATGTTTTTTCTGCAATTAGAGGCAAGATTGTAATAAGTAATTAAAAAAGATAAGAACATGAACACTGATAATGTAACCAATTCTAACAATACCGAACGGACAACACTTGAAGGTGGAAGCAAAGAAGCTCTCAATCAAAAAACCTCTGTGCAATTTCTACTTAGCACAACTCTGGGAGTGTTAACAATTATCCTAGCTGCTGTAAGTGCTTATTATGGACTTATTCGGTTTTAACTAGTTCCGTGGGTTTAAGTCCCCCGGTTCAATAAAAAAGCAAGTTTTCTGTTGGGGTTAAATCCCCATTACAAAACTTAGTTACGAATTACGAATTACGAATTACGAATTATTTAATCGGATTTATTGAAGCACGATATTTTTGTTTTTTTGATGACATTGAATAATTTCAGATATAACATGAACCTCAGCAAAATGTATGGTACTGCTTTGAGTTTATCAAAAGCCCTTATTTGGGTGAAAGCACTACCATATTTTTCTGAGGTTTGAACTTTCCTTTTTCTCATCCAAAATGTTATCAAAAAACGATGTACGAGTCTATCGAGCTAATCGAAAAGCTAGTTAATGGCATAGATATCTTCAACCGCCTGCGCCAACAAGAGATTCAGATTGGGGTGACACCTAAGCAAGAGGTATACCGGGAAGACAAGGTAGTACTGTACCACTTCCAATCACAAACGGAAAACTTGTTTAATATTCCGATTCTAATCGTTTATGCCTTAGTTAACCGTCCCTACATTGTAGATTTACAGGAGGGGCGATCGCTTGTTGCCAATTTACTCAACCTGGGTCTAGATGTTTATTTAATTGATTGGGGATATCCTAACCAAGACGATCGCTGGCTCACTATTGATAAATACATCAATGGGTATATCAATAACTGTGTAGATGTCATCCGCGATCGCCACAACTTAGAGCAGATTAACTTATTGGGAATTTGTCAGGGGGGAACCTTCAGTCTTTGCTACAGTTCCCTTTACCCAGAAAAGGTAAAAAACCTGATTACTATGGTTACGCCAGTCGATTTTCACATCAATGAAGGACTTCTCAATGTATGGAGTGGAAGCAGTTTAGGGAAACAAGCATTAGATGTGGATCTTCTAGTTGACACTTTAGGTAACATTCCTGGCAACTTTCTCAACTTTGTCTTCGTAATGCTGAAGCCTTTTCAGTTGGGTGTCAAAAAGTATATTGATCTACTGGAGATTGTTGAGTATGAGGACAAGCTGCTCAATTTTCTCCGCATGGAAAAGTGGATTTTTGACAGTCCAGATCAAGCTGGAGAGACTTTTCGACAATTTATTAAGCACTTCTATCAAGAAAACAAATTAATTAAAGGTCAAATTGAGATTGGCAATAAGCGAGTAGATTTGGGAAATATCCGCATCCCAATTTTAAACATTTATGCCGAAGAGGATCATCTAGTTTTACCGGCATCATCTTTAGCTCTTGAAAAATATGTTGGCAGTGTTGATTATACAGTGCGATCGTTTTCAGTTGGACATATTGGTATGTATGTGAGCAGCAAAGTCCAAAAAGACCTACCGCCAACAATTGCCAATTGGCTGAAGGCGCGAGAATAATTGTAGATTCCCAGTTATTGAAAAGTAGGGCTATTTCATTCTATACATAAACCGCCCAGAACTAAAGTTCTAGGCTAATAGCTAAAGTCCGTTAAAACGGACTAGAACCTTTCCTCAGTCATCTTTAGATGACTTTCGCTATTAGACTCAGAATTCATTCTGAGGCGGGCTAGATAAGAATGAAATAGCCCTGATTGAAAAGCATCCTCTAGGCTTCGTTGAAAGGTCTGAGAAACGACTCAAAATTATTGGGAAAATCTATTATTATATTTACTCCTATTGAATGGTGTTGATGCTGTCTATTTATATTAATACTTATATTTTTATACAAAATTTCATTTACTTCTAAAGAATGATTTATTGCTATCAAAATCATTGTAAATTAATATTACAGTTTTTAATAAGTTTATTTTGGCAAAATAAATCATTCAAACAAAAGCAATTTCTTATCAGAAATTAGAAAGAATAATTGATTTAAAATTCAAAGTTGTTTCATTATTTTCAATTCCTAATTCCCTAAAGTGATGAGAAGTATGGAAGAAGCTTATATTGTCTCAGCAGTACGTACACCGCTTGGTAGATTTGGAGGTATCTTAGCAGATTTGTCTCCAGTAGACTTAGGCGCGATCGCCATGCGTGCAGCCTTGGAACGAGCCGGAGTATCAGGAGAAGCTTTAGACTTGTATATTTTTGGTAATGTACTTAGCGCCGGACATGGACAATCATTACCTCGTCAAGCAGCTTTCAAAACTGGAATTCCGCAGAAGGTGAACGGATATGCAGTGAATATGGTGTGTTCATCGGGAATGATGAGTGCTATTAACGGTGTTAGTGCAATTCGTTCTGGTGATGCCCAAATGGTACTAACTGGAGGCATGGAATCTATGTCCCAGACGGGGTTTTTGTTATCGCAACGAGCTAGATGGGGATACAAATCCTTATTAAATTCACCAGAACAACTCACCGATGTTTTACTCCAAGACGGACTCACCGATCCCATCAGTGGCGAAACGATGGGAGAGCAAGCAGAACAACTGGCAACTGCTTACCAAATTACGCGGGATGAGTTGGATGAAGTAGCTTTCTTTTCGCAAGCTAGAGCAGCCCAAGCCACTGAGCAAGGCTTGTTTAAACAAGAGATTGTACCAATTGAGATTGCAGGTAAAAAAGGTTTACAAGTTATAGATAAAGATGAAGGAATTCGCCCTGAAACTACTTTAAAAACTCTTGCTGGACTGAAGCCTACTTTCAGATCAGATGGCGTGTTCACGGCTGGTAACAGCAGTCAAATATCCGATGGAGCAGCAGCTTTAGTTTTGGCAAGTAAAACAGCAGTAGAACGCTACCAACTCAATCCCCTAGCACGGCTGATTGGTGGAGTATGGACAGGAGGAGAATCTTGGCGGTTCCCCGAAGTTCCGATCTTGGCAGTGAACAAGCTTTTAGACAAACTCAAAATGAAAATTTCCGATTTTGATTTGTTTGAAAACAACGAAGCATTCGCTCTAAGCAATGTATTGTTCAATCGGGAGTTAGGCGTTCCTTATGAAAAATTAAATGTCTATGGCGGGGCGATCGCTTTAGGACATCCCATTGGGGCTTCAGGAGCGCGAATCTTGGTGACACTGCTCAACGCTTTGCAGCAGCAAAACGGGCAGTTTGGATTAGCAGCAGTTTGTCACGGTACTGGTGGCGGTACTGCGATCGCACTGGAGAGGCTGAGATAATTAGTAGTTCGTAATTCGTAATACTCGCCTCCGGCGAGAAGCAAGCTACGTAGTTCGTAATTAAGAGTGCCAAATAGTAATTATTTTGACCGTTGTGAAATTTTGAATTTTGAATTTGTTTAACTTATGGCATCTTTGGGATTGGAAGATCAAGTGGTTTTGGTAACTGGTGGTAATCGGGGAATCGGGGCTGCGATCGTCAATCTGCTTTTGGAGTTGGGAGCTAAAGTAGCTTATACCTACCGCAGCGATTACAATCCGCAGATGGGGAGTTTGGCAATCTCAGCCGATGTCACCGATAAAGCAGCTATGGAGGCAGTGACAGAAAAGGTTGAAGAGAAACTTGGCCCAATTTACGGGGTTGTGGCTAATGCTGGAATTACACGAGACAATTTTTTCCCAAAACTGACAACGGCAGACTGGGATGCAGTAATCGACACTAACTTGAAAGGAGTCTACAACACCTTAAAACCCGTTATTCCCAAGATGTACGAACGGCGTTCTGGCTCTGTTGTCTGTATCACTTCAATTTCCGGCGATCGCGGAAATCTCGGTCAGACAAACTATGCAGCATCCAAGGCAGGAACGATTGGCTTGACAAAATCTCTGGCTCTAGAAGCGGCGCGTTACGGAGTGCGGGCTAATACTGTGTCACCGGGATTTATTGAGACTGATATGCTCACCCCGATTTCAGATAAAGTCAAGCAACGGATTTTGTCTGAGATTCCCCTGTCTCGCTTTGGGAAACCGGAAGAGGTTGCTTGGGCAGTAGCATTTCTGCTCTCGCCAATAGCCAGCAGCTACGTCACTGGTACAGTTGTACGAGTCAACGGCGCTCATCATACATGAATTGGGCATGGGGCATGGGGCATGGGGCATGGGGCATTGGATGGATTAGGAATTTAAATTCCAGTCTTTAATAAATGGCAAATTCAAAATAGTGGGAGTAACTGTGAACATGGGATTTGAAAAGCGGCAAATAGATGTAGGTGGACTTAATATTCGCTACTTGAGTGGGGGTAATGATGATCCACCGTTAGTTCTGCTACATGGAGTCGGTGATAGCGCTGTTGATTGGTCTTGGGTAATATCTGCTCTAGGAACTAAACATCGTGTTATAGCCGTAGATTTCCCAGGTTCCGGGGATAGTGCTAAACCCAAGCGTGAATATTCGCTGGAATTTTTGACAGAATTCTTAGCTGATTTTCTCAACGCTTTAGAAATTCAACGGGCAGTATTGGTAGGCAATTCTTTAGGTGGTTTGATTGCTTTGCGCTATGCACTGTCAAACCCCGAACGAGTACCAGCATTAGTACTGGTAGACAGTATAGGATTTAGCCAATTCGTCAACCCAATTCTGTCAAATTTGACTTTGCCCTTGTACGGAGAGTTAGCGATCGCTTGGAGCAAAACACCTTTGGGCGCGAAGCAAAGGGCTTGGTCACGGGCGGCGTTGCTTTTTGCTAATCCCTTGCAAGTTCCCAACGCATGGCTAGCAGAACAAGAGCGGCTGGGGCTGCTTCCTGGCTTTTTGGAAGCGAATTTATCTATACTGCGTTCTCAAATATCTGTATTAGGACAGAAGCAGATAGTACTCGACTACCTACCAAAGGTAGAAATGCCAACCCTAGTTGTATGGGGTATTAATGACCTAGTTTTGCCGAATTACCAAGCTCAAGATGCAGTCAGCCGTTTAAAGCAAGGACACCTAGCTTTGATACCCAATTCTGGTCACTTACCCCAAGTCGAGCGTCCTGAATTATTTACCGACGCGTTGAACCAGTTTCTTGCTTATCACCTTTGACTAGGGACTGAGAAACAATTGTTTTAATCCCGAATCCCTATTTTCTTTTAAGGAGTAACACTTATGCAATTAAAGCCAATCAATCAACAGGTCGTTTCCGTCGTTGGAGCCTCTAGCGGTATCGGACGAATCACAGCTCTTGAGTTTGCTAGACGCGGGGCAAAAGTGGTAGTCTCGGCTCGCGGTGAGTCGAAACTAAAGTCTTTAGTAGAAGAGATTCGACGTTTTGGCGGCGAGGCAACTTATATTGTGGCCGATGTAGAAGTATTTGATCAAGTCAAGGCGATCGCAGATAAAACTGTGGAAGTCTACGGGCGACTCGATACATGGGTACATGTCCCCGCCATCGGCATCTTTGCCACTTTCGACAATACAACACCAGAAGAGTTTAAGCATGTTATTGATGTCGATCTGATGGGACAGGTGTATGGTGCAATGGCGGCCCTACCCCATCTGAAGCGTGAGGGACGCGGGGCACTAATCCATGTCTCTTCGGTGGAAGGTACGCGATCGCTCCCCTACCAAAGTGCTTACTCGGCAGCCAAGCATGGGGTCGAGGGCTTTATCGAAGCCATGCGCGTTGAGTTGCAACATGAAAAATGGCCTATCAGCGTCACAAGTGTGAAGCCAGCAGTGATCAACACTCCCTTCTGGAACAATGGGCGGACGAAATTAGGCGTAAAGCCTGCCGGGATACCACCTTACTACGAGCCTAAACTTGTAGCTGATGCTATCCTCTATGTAGCCGAACATCCAACTCGTGACTACTTAGTTGGGGATGTAGCTAAAATATTAGATTTGGTACAGCGCATCTCACCACCATTAGTAGATTCACTGTTACTGCTCGTCGGCTTCAACTTACAGCGTAGTTCCGAGCCGAAGTCTGAAGATGCACCAAATAATTTTTACCAACCTGTTGCTGAACACGACAAAGTTGACGGAGATTATAGTAACTTAGTTATACCTAGCGTTACTGACTGGCTAGAAAAAAATCCGCTTCTCCAATGGGGTGCGATCGCTGGTACAGCAGCATTAGCGTTGCTAGCAGCTCAACTCTTGAAAGATTAAGGATAAATACAGTAGCTCCCCTTAAAAATAGGGTTCGGATAAGCAGGGGAGGCAAAAGGGTTATTGTTCAGTAATTAATTTTTCTCTCCCCCTGCCCCCCTGCCTGCCTCAACCAAAAAATTCTTTAACCGAACTGTATTCAGATGTGAGTTCGACGAACCTCTCCCTGCCTTGAACTTAAGTTCAAGTCTGTCCCTCTCCGAGTCGGAGAGGGACGGTTTTGCGTAGTAATATCATGTCCGGTTGAACACTTGTCAATTGCGAACGAAGTGAAGCAATCGCAGAGTCCTTGTGATTGCTTCGCTCCACTTCGTTGCACTCGCAATGACATATCATAAGCAATTTGCCGGACATGATATAAAACCTTCTTAGAGGTTTTTTGATTGGGCTAATTAGACGGATACTATATGAGCCGTCGAATTCACGTTATTGAGGATCAAGCTTTAGCAGAACGAAGTACACTAATAAAGTTTTGAGCATAATTCTGCGTTGAGAAATCGAGGGCGCGTTGCCTAGCAGCTATTCCGGCACTTTGGGCAAATTCTTGCTCGTCAAGATAGCACAGAATTGCGATCGCTAATTTCTCTGCATCACCATAAGGTGTTAATAATCCATTCATCCCATCGGTAATAATCTCTGTCGGGCCGCCTGCATCACCAGCAATCACAGGTTTACCCAGCGCCATCGCCTCAATAATCACAATCCCAAACGGCTCTTTATCCGATGCATGAACGAATACATCCATCGCCTGCACCCACTCCGGGATATTACGCTGTAGTCCAGCCATAATTACTTGCTCTTTCAAGTCCAAGGCGGCAATTTCGGCTTTTAAGAAGTCCTGATAATCCGGTTCTAAATCGTGCTTACCGCCAACCACTACACAATGAGCATCAGGATAATTCTGTAAAATTTTTGGCATCGCTTGCACCAGTACGTGCATTCCCTTCCATCGTTGCAATCGCCCAACAATTCCAATCAATGGCCCATGTAAAGGTAAGCCCAGTTTTCGCCGTGCTTCTTCTGGAGTAGGTAAAGCATTAGGCTCAAATCGGTCTAGTGCAACACCAGGATAAACCAAAGGTGTTGGTCTGTGGGGCCAAATCTCTGCCTGTGCTTGCTTGCCATCTTGGGAGAGAGTGATAATTGCACGAGCTGGGATTAAAGTAGCGATTCGCACTAACCAAGTTTTATCACTAGGCACTTCTAGCTGATACCACACAGCAGGTAACCCTGCAAGCATCGCCGCCAAACCTCCAGATATATGCGTAATCCACATCCAATTGACAATTATATCTGCACGTTCGCGGCGTGCGATCGCAGCTATCCGAAAAACGGCAGCAATAAAACGGTGGATTTGGCGTAAACGTCCACTTTCCACAACTCGCGCATCAATGCCAAGGGACTTTACTTGTTCAACCATCGGGCCGTTTTCTAAAAATATCACCAGCCACTCGACACCAGCATTACGTCCCTGCTGTACTAAATCCCAAAGCATCATTTCACCGCCACCTCGTTGCTCGGCGAGTGGCATTACAATAATTGCTTTCATAATATATCAGTCCTATTTAAGTTGTAAGATTTTGTTTTTTAACTAACTACAAAAAATAATTTGCATCCAGTCAAATATTTCCGTATTTATTCATAATTTTTTTGGTGTTGATAGTATTTATGTCCTGCCATCGCCATAGCTAAAAATCCCCAAAGAATCATCCCTGCCACACTTAACATACCGCTTCCGATAATTAGCTGTGTAGAAGAACTGATACCAATAGCGCGGGCAGCACTGATAAAACTATCGAAACGACCTTCACCATAACTGCTGACACTAATAATTAAAAAAATTAATCCACCCATATAAAAGATGGCTCCAAACCAACCAAGGGTGAAAAACATATCTAAAATGCCACTATCAATCACCACTACTTCAATTTGACCAGTTTTTTCGTTGACTTTCCAAATATTTCCTAACCCGTTACCTAGACCATTAGAAAGGGCTAAACCAAGATTTTTGTCGTAACTTCCCGATCTATCTTTAAAACTGTTATCATCTTCAAGATTAGAAAATGTTTCCAAACGCGCTGCTACAACCTCAGCAATTGGTTCAATGGTTGTCAATGGCACAACACAAATTGCCATCACCACAATTATGATGATTAAGCGCATTTGAATCCGGGTTTTGACTGAACCCACAATCATAATTATTCCTAATAACCAGCCTCCCCAATTAGTACGTGCTTGTGTCAACAGGAAGGACAAGTAACCAACGGCTGAAGCAGGGAAAATTAAGTTTCCTGAACTGGTAAATAACAACAGCAACCCAGCTTGCATAACGGAACCAAAGGGGCCGACTGAGTGCAATGTACTCCAGACGCGCATCCCGAAAGGTACGGGGTTTCCAGAACTCATGAATAGTTTTGATTGGATGAGCCAGTACTTATCCCACTCAGGAGCTACCACAAATTGATATACGCCATACGCTCCTAAAATCAACACACACCAGAGGAATGTTCGCTGAATATTCTGGCGATAGCTGGGATAATCTCGCCAGTTGATAAATAAGTGAAAAGCGAAAATAATCGGACTCAGCCAATCCATTAGTCCGCGTGCTACAGGGATTGGTGGGTTATAAATCAGACCGATTAGAAAGCCATAGAAGACTCCGATAAAAGCCAAAACAAACGGCAATCCCCCTTGACGTGAGGCGCGGGGAAAGTGTCGTAAGAATGTTGCGATGGTTACAAACACCACCAAGTATGGTGCTATGAGCATCTGACGGGTAGCGTCCCAGCCCACCCGATAGTCAACCAAGCGGGTAGCTAAAGGCGTGAGAAACCAGATCCACCAGGTAAAGCTGATGTAGAGAATGGGATGCCGCAAGTATAAAAATATGGCTACTACTAAAGCCATCACCGGGTAAATTAGGCGCAATGCGGCAGTAGCACCAGCAAAATAGCAAACTACAATCAGTAATACAAAGCCTGCGATCGCCATCCAACCCTGTTGCGATCGCTCCTCAGGAGAATAGTTTTCTTGTAAAAAACTATTGAAAAGTATCTGTCTAGAATTCATTCAATTTTAGATTTTGGATTTACCAATGCTAACTAGTGGTCTGTCTCATTAAATTTGAGGGATAAGAGAACGAACCGCGAAGGACGCAAAGAGCGCGAAGGAAGAAGGAAAGAAGAGGAATTTAAATTTGATTCACCTATCAAAATTAATGGGACAGACAACTAGAGCTAAGAATAAATTGAATTCATTACGAATTACGTTAGCGCAGCGTTAGCGAGTCTTCTCCCAAGGGGAGACGCTAAGAGCGAACGAGCGTCATTACGAATTGTTTATATCCTTGCCAACGTCCCCGCCAGGATGCAAGTAATTTTTTACCTGCTAACTGCCCTTGGCTAGGTAAAAATCTCAGCCATTGGACGAAACCCAAACTATCGCATGTACCCACGAATACTGCCCAGAATAAAAATACAATCCGGCGGATAAATGGCAAATGCTCTAGTAAAACTAAGGTTTCATTATGGACTAAATTAATAAAGGCAATTTCATTAAAATTATTTCGCTGATCTTCATCAAAACGTTGTGCTGGATAGTGATCTACAGCAACATTAGGATCGTAAATTATCTTCCAACCAGCCCGTTTTAATGTCAGAGTGAATGCCATTTCAAAATGTACCTGCGCTCCAGTACCACGCATCCGCTCGTCAAAGCGCAATTGTCCGATTGCCTCTTTACGAAAACTCATGTTTACGCCTTTGAGAATATCGACTTCGCGGGGTTCTCCCACTCCCAAGTGATGGTTGCCAATCACTCGCCCAAACCATTGCAACTGTCCGACTACTGGGCGGGATTCGTCTTCTAATTTGCTGTCGTGGTATATCCAATCACGCCCACCAAGTCCGCCGAGGCGGCTATCACAGATAAAGTAAGCGGCGATGCGCTCTAACCAATCTGGGTGGGGTGCAGCATCATCATCAGTAATGGAAACAATATCACCCTCCACTGCTGCTAGTCCAGCGTTGAGGGCTGCTACTACCCCCGGTTGTGTGACTTTCACAGTATGCAGTGGCAGATTGAGCGCGTTTAATTGCGCTAGAAATTGCCAGGTTTCTGCATCGGTATCACGGACAACCACTATTACCTGATCGACGGGTTTAGTTTGCTCCTGTAGCGCCAAAAGGCAGCGTGATAGGTCTTGTGGACGGCGATAAGTCGGTATGAGAACGGTGTTCCGCATTCTTGCTTAACTCCTCGAATAGATCCACATAAGTTTGTGCCATAGTAGTCCAGCTATGTTGTTCTGCCACAGAACGAGCTGCTTTGCCCATTTGCTGCATCAACGGGATATCGCTCACCAAGGACATCAGCGCCACAGCCAAAGCATCAATATCATCTGAGTCGGATAAGACGATGCCACATTCTGGTGTCACCAACTCTCCGCCCCCGGTGGCTGTGGCAGTAATTACAGGCAGTCCTGAAGAAAGCGCTTCTAACAATACGAGGCTGCAAGCTTCGTATCGGGAAGGAAAAACAAATAAATCTACTGCTTGCATAATTTGTGGGATATCACGGCGAAATCCCACAAAATGCACGCGATCGCTTAACCCTAAAGATGCTGCTAATTCTGGGAAAGGGCTACCTTGGGTGTGTCCCACCACCGCCAAATGTAAATCAGGAACTTTCGCCAAGGCGTGCAACACTGTATCTAAATTCTTTCTCGGTGTGCGGATATCTCCGGCGAACAATGCTAGGGTGACATTCTCCGGTAAACTTAATTTTTGGCGATTGCTTTCACCAGGGGCAAACTCTTCTAAGTCAACGCCATTGATAATTACGCGAATACGAGAACGTGGCACACCAATGTTAACTAATTCCTGGGCGACCTTTTCGGATACAGCTACGACAACCTGCGCTTTTTGGAAAGCTTGTTTTTCCCAACGGGCATTAAAAGCCGTAAACAGCCATTGATAGAAACCATATAAGTCTCGGCGGTTGCGGGAAATATGAACAGGCGATCGCAACCATGAACTGTGGACAAAATGTACAGCATTCACATCAGCCACAGCCAGATTAATTGCTCCATTGACTTTAACTAAATCAATCTCAGAGCGATGTTGACGTAACCAATCTGCACTTTTTTGGGCAAATATGAAATTCCGCACAAATTCTGTCGGATAGCCTTTTACTGGAATTCTAATCCAATTAACTTGACTATTATCCTCTAGTTCTGGTGCAACTTCACTGGCCAATAATGTCAATTGATGACCACGACAAATTGCTTCTTGAGCAACTTCGTAATTTACCCGCCCCTGACCATCACCTTTTTTGATTTTATGAGTAACAATACAAAGTTTCATACACTACCTTGCTTGGTAAAATAAGTTGAAAAAAAAGACGCAAAGTAAAAATCTTATTTTTATTACCTCTGTGTCCTCTGCGTCTCTGCGGTAGCCTGCGGCAAGCCGCTCCGCGTCTACGTTAAAAAAAAGCTACAATTCAAACATGATTACTCTATTATTTAGATATTCCTATTAATTTGTCTGCGAAAAAACGCGGAGTAAAACTTAGACTAAGTGCCGCTATAGTTCGCACATCAAACTTTTGTTTATTCAACGCCTGCCAAAAATAAGGACGTGCTGCGGTTATCTGTTCACTTCGCAGCAAACCAATTCCCAAAGTGGTATTAGCTTCTAACCATTTCTGTTGAAAGTAAGTCTTAAATTGCTGTAAACGAGCGTCTTCCATAAAGACTTGATAACAAAACATTTCGCTTTTAGCTTTGCGGATTTTTGCCTGCACATCTCGACTACCACTGAGCATGGTGTCAGTTTGCTCATGGGCACGATATCGCGTCAATCTTTCTGGATAGTAGTAAGCGCCATAACCAGATATACAACAGAGATAAGTTAAATATAAATCCCACATCCCGCCAACTTCTGAGGGAATACTATCCCAATCGATAATATTATTACGAATCACACAAGATGCAGCAGTGGGTATGCTTTTATCTACCAATCCAATTTTATAAAAAGGTTGATGAATTCCTTTTGCTAGTTTGTCTCGCTTATAACCGCGTGTATTTTCTTCAGTCCCAACATTATTAATTATGCTATTTGCATCTATGATATATTGGTCGCAAAAAGCGAGAATTAACTCAGAATTTGCTTCTAGAGGTGGTACTAGCTTTGCTAAAAAATCTTCATTCCAGATATCATCATCATGGAGACTAGCAACATATTTACCTCGCGCCATCTTGAAGCCATGTTGCTGATTAGCAATCATCCCCACATTTTGCTGATGCCGCCAAAATCTAATGCGTGAATCACCAAAGGATGCCAAAAGGGCTTGAGGATTTTCTGAACTACAATTATCAGAAACAATAATTTCGATATTTTGATAAGTTTGTTTAACAGCACTAGCGATCGCTTGCTTGAGATACTCTGGTCTATTATAAGTGGGGATAATAACGCTAACTAAAGGCTGTTGGGATTCTTGAGACAATGACATAGTTTTTTCCTTTATATTTCATAGGTAAAAGATGGACAATTTGGTGTACCAAACTAAGCTTATTTCACTTGAGGAATACTATATATTTTTTTCGCTCTAGAAGGAAATTCAGCTATTGTTTTTGCATAAATTGTTCGGAGATTATTTACATGAGCATTCATGGTAAATTCTTTCATTAATAAAGCATGACCTTGTTCGCCCATGTGTCGGCTTTTTTGATGATCTCCATACAAATCATGAATAGCACCAGCCAGCTTTTTGATATCATTACCTGGAACAAGAATACCCGTTTCTCCATCTCGTAAATGTTCTGGAATCCCTCCGACTGCACTACCAATTACAGGTCGATAACGAGAGTATGCTTCTAGAGTTACAAGACCGGCAGGTTCAGGCCAAACGCTAGGAAAGATGACTGCAAAACACTGTTCGTAAAGGTTATTTAATGTGTTGCGATCGCACCAACCATGCCAAGTAATCCGGTTACTTAATCCGAGAGTATTTGCTAACGTTTCTAATCGTGGTCGTTCCCAGCCTTCACCTGCAATATCAAGTTGAATTTGCGGATTAGTATGTATTAAGGTTTTAAGTAACCATTCCAGACCTTTGTCAGAAACAATGCGACCAACAAACAAAATTCTATGATTTTGGTGGATATCTAAACTCAGGGGTGCAGTTGTTATTTGTGGTATAGAGATACCACAATGTAACGTTACAATCTGCTCAGAGGGTACACCGTTTTTAATCAACTCTTGACGCACGTATTCGCTATTAGCAACAAAAGTAATTTTTACCTTTTTTAAGACATCTAATAACTGATGAGTATTTTGAAGTTCTTTAAGCGTTCTTAATGGTCTACGGCTACCACATTTATCTGCTAATTTACCCCAGGTACAACCTAAGTAAGAGAAGTTGCGATCGCAGATTGTCCTCTGCCCTGCTAAATACTTTGTGCCACTAGGACAGTACAATGAGTGATTATGAACGCTGAAAACTGTGGGACACTCACCTGTAAGTTGCAAGAGTAAATCTGGGCTGTGGAGGTGCAGCAACTTAAACTGACTTTGGTCAACATTATTAAGTGATTTTATCACGCGATCGCTAACTTCAGGTGGTCGATGTTCAAACAGAGAAGCTAAATAAGTTTCAACACCTCCGCCCTCACCTACATCAAAATTGGAGCATTGATAAATCAGGTCTTCTTTAAAAATATCCCTGTGTAATAGTTCATCATTTTGCTTGGCATTATTGATTGAGTTAAGCATTAACCACCATTTTTTTACGTTATTACTAATTTGCATTCCTCATCTAAAGAGAGGCTTAAATTCATCAACTTATATGCCAGCGTTAAACCAAAACTTGTGTCTAATATCACTTACATAATGTCTAAGAGCAATTTTTTTATTTACAGATTTATCTGGATAAATGAACTGATCTTCTACATTAAGAACATATTTTTGTGAGCATATAGGCTTACCATGATTGTGATGCATTGTCAAATGAACAATTGTTTGTTCCGTAAAATAAGTAGGAGCTTCTTGAAGATTTGCTAAACGTTCGATAGCAAAACTCCAGTCAAATTCATGCCTAAAGAATATAAATCCACCATTTACTGGATTTGACTTTTCAGAATCATCATAAATAATTCGCTCATCTAGCGATATAGAACAATCAGGTAGATAAAGAGAATATTTATCGTCCGATTTACTCAAATCAATTAAATCAATACCGCCGGGGAAAAATAAAATATCTGAATCAGTGTAAATCGTAGCTCCATTAACCGGAATTGACATTAATGCCGACAACTTTTTGCCAAGTGGATGCAGTTGGGCATAATCAAGAACACATTGAGGTAAATCAGTTCTCAGGAAGTTTTGTAAAAGTATTACCTTAACGCAGGGATGGACACGGCGGAGTAAATTACAACTAGATTCAGTGTAACTGCCATCAGAAACTACAGTGAATGTATCTGGAATGCCGACATGACGAATGAATGAGCGAATACTTGCCACTTGTTCTGGTAAATCGCGTTCACATGAGAAGGCATAGACACTTACTGGAACTTGTCGAGTCTGTTTTATCGGGATGCTGACAATCTGAGAAAGGGCTGCTTTATATAGGGAGCGATTAAATTTACCCTGCATTTTAGCAGTGTGGTAGCCTAGATTTACCATTTATTTTTCCTGGTTATATAAATAATTGACTAAGGAAACGAATTCGTAAATTACGAATTACGTAGCTTGCTTCTCGCCGGAGGCGAGTATTACGAATTACGAATTATAGTATTGCATCTGGTGATATTCCCAAAGCTTGCCTTTACGTCCGAGTAATTCTTGATATTTGCCCTGTTCTACTATCCGCCCTGCTTCCAAAACTACGACTTTATCGGCTTTAGCAATAGTAGAAAGACGGTGAGCGATCGCAATTACTGTTCTACCAACAGATAGCTTTTCTAATGAATCTTGAATTAAGCGCTCGGATACAGAATCTAAGGCACTAGTTGCTTCATCCAAAATCAAAATTTCTGGGTTCCTTAGTAGCGCCCGTGCGATAGCAATTCGTTGTCTTTGTCCTCCAGATAATCTAACACCCCGATCTCCCAATTGGGTATTAAAACCTTCGGGCATTTCTAAAATAAATTCCAGCGCATTCGCTAGTTTCGCGGCTTCTTGAATTTGCTCATTAGTGGCTTGTGGAGTACCATAAGCAATATTTTGCCAAACATCAGTATTGAAGATAAAAGTATCCTGACTGACTACAGCTATTTGACGACGTAGAGAGTTAATTTCAAACAACCGAATATCAATTTCATCGATATAGATATTTCCCTCTGTAGCAGTGTAAAAGCGGGGGATTAAATCAGCAAGAGTTGTTTTACCAGCACCAGAAGCTCCGACTAATGCAGTCATTTTCCCCTTTTCAATGGTTAGGGTAATATTATGCAGCACTATATTTTCGTTATCGTAGCCAAAATCTACAGATACTAAATTTATTGCCCTTTCTAAAGCCTTAAACTTAAGTGTTCCATCCTGAAAATAATTTTTATCATCACTTTTTAGCAGATTTTTAATGTTATCTGCCGAGCCATGTAGAGTATTGAGAAATGCTCGTGTGCCATTAATATCTTGAACAAACGGGATGAAACGAAATAGCACAAAGAAAAATGTTAGCAAAGAAGCAACTTGTAGCGTTCCATTACTAACCAGGCTAGTGAATGCCAAAATAATCATTCCGACCAACACCGTAGTAGCTACCCCTTCGGCAATTGGCTTAACAAGTGTCCAAGTGAATACAACTTTAGTTGTAGTACTTACTACCTTGTCGCTAGCTTTGTAATAACGCTGGCGCTCAAATTCTTGAGTACCACAGGAATGAACCGTCCGAATGCCATTAATAAATTCTATGGCTGTTGATGTAAAATTAGCATTAGCAGTTGTCATGCCAAAACTTGATTCTCTGACTCTGGCATTCAGATTAGATAAACCTACACCTAAAAGTGTAAATAGTAATGCTGAAATCACAGTCAGTTGCCATGATATCAAAAACATTGATATTAAGTAGACAAGAGTTGTGATTCCCCTAGTTACTAAAAAGGCTGCGCCACTGAAACCTTGTCTTATCCTTTCAATTTCTGTAGTTATTGTGTTAATTAGTTCACCAGAACGAGTTTTTGCAAAGTAACTTAACGAGAAGGATTGTAACTGTTCAAAAATTTGCTTACGTAAGCGATCGCCAAAATGCAGTTGAGATAATTCAGTATAGACTTGTCCAAAATAATTGAAAGCAACACGTAACCAAGTACTCAATAAAATCAACGAAGATATTCGGTACAAACGATTAATTGCCGATGAATTAGATCCCAATACTAAATTATCAAACCATTCTATTCCTGTTTGGACAGGTTGAGCATTAGGACTAGTTAAGCTTTGCAAAAATGAAAGTAAAAAACCAATACTGACACCTTCAAACGTTGCCGCCAGAATCGAGAATATCAGAGCTAAAATTACAATTTTGCGAAAGTGTTTAAATTCTCGTAATAGCAAATAGTTGTCTTGCCAGAAGCTGGTAGCTTTAAGGAGACTACGAAGTTTTTGAGTAAATTGGAAATGCATGGATTTTATAATAGTTTGGCAAGGTAGATAGACGCGCTATAGATGCTACGTAAGCAATTTTTGCTTTAACCTCAGTCCGGTAGATGAAACCATCAATTACCGCACAGATAAATTACAGTGTTTGGCTATCTAGATGTAACAGGTGAGACTGTGCTTCTACTTCCCACGAAGCTTTAATTTCTGGTAATTTATTTAGCTGTACTGCATCTTCTAAAGTCCAACAACGAGATCCGGTTAAACTCATGTCACCCCGCAGGACGTTAAATAACTGGGGCAGATTATCAAGACTGTATTTACCCATCCAACGCCCTAACAGTGTGGTGTTTTGCGTGCGAAACCTCATTGCCCGAAACAGTTTACCCCGTTCTCCAACACGCCACTCATGACAAAAAAGTGACCCTGGCGAGTAAACCTGCATTAATACAACCAATCCCAACATGACTGGACTTACTAATAGCAATAACAGGAAAGCAGCAATCCAATTAATTAGTCGCTGGAAGGGTTGGTTAGGCAGTTTTTTACTAGCGGGTATGCTTAAGAATATCGGCTTATCTGCTTCTTCACATGCATCTGCCCAAAACCTGAGCAAAGCCTCACCTAGTTGGGGATCGATGCTTACCAAACTTACCGGAGAATGTTGTAAGCATTCTACTAGCGATCGCTTACTATTTAATGAAGGCAGATATGGTTGTTTAACTTGTCCAAGCGGCTTCACCAACAGCTTACCCCGTCGCCACTGGAGTGTACAGTACCCACGATTATCTTGGTGTTCCTGGGTTACATCATATAAATTCTCTAGAGTTGGAATTATTGAAGTTGTCATAATGTCTTTGGGTTTATACAGGAGTGAATTGCTGAGGCGTTATCAAAGGCTATCAATGCCAAAGACCCAAATCCGAATCTTGTGTCAGTCCAAAAAGTTGGAGATAATTGAGGGCAAAATATATTATTGCTATTTGCCACTCAGCCAAGCACCATCGTGCAGAATTCTGCTGGTGTAGAAGTGTACAAATCAACGTTACTATCAATATTCATGAGCAATCAGTATTTTCCGGTAACTACTGACAGTAGAAAAGTGTAGAGGTAAATTACCCATGAATCTATATCAAGGTTTAATTGCACTGAGGTGTTTCTTGTATCGATATTAACAAAACCAGTCCACTGTTATCTTCTAGCCTTTTTGAAGGTGCTTTAATCTCTAGAATATAAGAGTATGTAGAAATAGCGATCGCTCAAATAAATTCTTTATTTACTCTTTAAAGAGCCAGTGATTTCTCTGACAACCCATAAAGATAGCATAAATATACTGAAATTTTCCTGATCGCAACAAAATTAAATTTTGTTCATAAAAACGTAGGTTAGCACAAGCTGTGCTACCATACTGCGTGTTGCATTTAATATATAGCGTTTCCTAATCATACAAGTTACATCATAGCCCCCTCCTCGCAAGCGGGGAGGGGGTTGGGGGTGGGGTTCTTGTACCTCACAAGGGCCGAGAACCGCTATAAGTAATACCAATTCACGAAAATCCTGATACATATAGATTTATCGTAGGGGCATGGCATTGCCATGCCCCTACCAGCGTATTTGTATCATTATTAAAGTGAAATGGTATAACCGTACCGTACTAACTACTTTTCTACAGCTTGGCGCAGAGCTAATTGCTGTTGTTTGATATAAGGTACGTAATTACTACTAGAGTTTGATACCCCATTAGCTACAACCCCAATCAGATTTAACTTACTCAGCATAGCTGTAGCTTGACTAAGCTGACTTCGGGTCACAATCCCAATGCTTGCCACCATGACCACACTACGACAAGATGATGCGGTAAGCATGGCATCCACCAAACCGAGAACTGGGGGAGCATCTATGAGTACCAAATCATAGTTTTCCTCAAATGCTGCCATTAATTCCATCATCCGAGGGGAACTCAACAGATTAGCTGGGTCAGCAGGTCTGGGGCCAGCAGTCAAAATATCGATGTAGGCGGAACCTGAGTATTGAAGACTAATCTGGTTGGGTAGAGTTGCATCACTCGCCAATAGAGTTGAAAGCCCCTGTTCGTTAGGAAGATTCAGTTGTTCGTGCAGACTGGGATCGCGTAAATTGGCATCAATCAGCAGTACCCTTTTGTGTAAACGGGCAGCACTCATCGCCAAACCCAACGCCAAAGCTGACTTACCCTCATCGGGTAAAGCTGAGGTAATCATCAAAGATTTCAAGTTAGCAACAGTATTTAAAAGTTCAATGTTTTTGTAAATCAAATCCAGCGATTCCCAACGCGGTGGAGATTGCAATACCTGAATTGTCCAGGGGGCGAGAACTTCTGGCTTACCAAAAGGCAACTTGATCATTGATTCTTTGGGTTTGGCTGGCGGTAATTTGGGAGTTGTTCCCAACAACGGCATGGCCATTTGCTTCTCCAACTCAGCAGTGGTGTGAACTGCATCATCAGCCGATTCTCGAATAAAGGCAGCAATGCCTCCTAACATAAACCCAACCACAGCACCTAACAGCAAGTTCTGTTGAAGATTGGGGCCTAATTGTCCGCCTTTTTGAGGTTCTTCCACAACTTCCCAATTAAATCCACCCTTGGAAAGTTCTTGCCGTAATTGCTGTTCTGCTCTTAAAAGTTGCTCTAACCTTTCACGGCTAAATTGCAACTGCGGTAGCATTCGATTGTAATAAGCTAACAGAGGCGGGAAGCGTTTGATTTCAAAACGCAGTTCGTTTTCTTTCTGGGCCAAAGTTTGATCACGAGCAGTTAAAGCTACTATAGTTGTCTGCGTTTCTACTAGCTGACCAGCAAGGCTAAGATCAATTTGTCCGAGCTGTCCTTTTTCGAGAAGAGAGTCTCCATTCGTGAATGCACCAGCAGACTTTTCGCCTAAAGTTCTTCCTACTTCTTGTTGCAATAATTCCTTCTGACTCTGAAGCTGTTCTTTGAGCTTTTGCACACTCGGAGTTTGATCTGTAAAGCGTAAGCGTTCTTGTGCTAGTGCCAGTTCGCTTTTTTGGATTTCATTCAGTAAGCCTTGATAGCGAGTAGACTGACTCAGACGAGAAGCAACTAGAGCATTTTGTGGAGAACGGTTAAGTTGTTCTTCTAAAGATTTTTGGCGTGCTAAAGCTTCGCCATACTGGGCACGAGTTGTCTGTCTTTCTTGGGCAATATTGTTCAAAGCTGTCTCAATCGCTTTGGCCTGTGACTCTGGATCAATTAAGTTCTGATTTCTGCGGAACCTTTGTAAATTTGTCTCAGCCGCGTTTACTTCTTCACTGGCTTTACTTAACTGTTCCCTGATAATTTGCAGACCTTTTTGTAACCGCGAATTCTGTTGTTGTTTGTTATATTCAACATAAACTTGTCGAATTGCATCCAGAACTTTTTGTGTCTTTTCTGGATCTCCAGCAGTGTATTCAACTTGAAATATTTTAGTAGCGACATTATCTTCTTTGCTCCTTAATTGAGTTAAGACTAAGGAAGCTTTAATTTCACCTGCACTTATATCTGGATAATCAGACTGAAGTTTATCAACTGCTTTTTGGATAAGTCCCGAACTCTGCATCAAGTTAAGCTGAGTCGCAGTATCTATCACAACATCAGAGTCAGTAAACTGGTTGTCTATCCCCGCACCTTCTTTTTTACCTTGATAGTTAGGTTCTACTAGCAGTTGCATTGAACTTTTATAAGTTGGCTTGGTTTTAAAAGTTACCATGCCTGCAATAGCAATAGAAGTAATTAATACTGCTAGAAACCAAGGAAATCTTCGCACAAATACGGCAAACAATTGTCCATAGCTTGGTTCATTTTCCGAAGCTGGAGTTATATGAGGATTTAGACTACTTTGAACCACTTTTATTATCCTTGTCTTTTCTACGAAAGGCTGTGCCAACAAGACTTACGCTAAGAGATTCTCCGAAGAATACCTATTTTTTTACAAACAACTCAGGATGAGAAAGTTAAATAAATAGGTAATCTTATAGTGGGAAGAGATTACGAAATAAAACTGCAACGCCAGACAATACGGTTCGGTTAACGTTTTAACATTTTGAAGATCCCCCCAACCCCCCTTAAAAAGGCTTGCTCATAAACCTCATTTACCCCCTTTGGGTGTCGCCGTAGGCGGGGGGATCTGAACCGAACCGTATTGCAACGCCAGAGCCATTATTCCTTGAGATACCACGCCTATAAACAACATGGTTTGAATTAGTCTAATATTAGAAAGTTTTTCTGCTCACTTTTAAAGTGAGGTATGTACCAAAAAACAATAACTAATGACTAATGACCAATGACTAATGACTAATGACTACTTGATCAAATGAATATTTGATGCACACCACAAGCTTGGTTAATAATTTGCTCAACTTTCCCAAAGAAGGCATTTTCTGAAAAATTTGCTACTGCATGATTACGGATGCGATCGTAATCCCAAGAAATGCCATTGGCTTCCAGTAATGCAATTTGTAGAGATTCGGGTGTTTGCCTTTTGAAAAAGACTCCTGTTTCACCTGGTATTTGAGTATCTAATACTCCACCTGCTCCATAAGCGATGACTGGTGTGCCGCTAGCATTAGCCTCTACTGGAACTAATCCGTAGTCTTCTAAGGCTGCGACAATAATAGACTTGGCTTTGGAAAACAAGTCTTTGCGGGTTCTATCACTTACGTGTCCCAAGAACTCAATATTTTTTAATGCTTTGGATTTTAACCGTGCTTGTTCTGGGCCGTCACCTGATATTAATAAGCGCCATCCCAGCCAATTAAAAGCTTCGACTATTATATCAAGGCGCTTATAGCTAATCATCCGGGCTGAGGCCAGATAATATTCATCTTTTATATCGGAAAAAAGAAATTTACTAGTATCAATTGGGTAGTTTACCATCATTGCCTTTTTGCCATAAATATTTTCAATACGGCGGGCAACAACACTAGAATTAGCAATGTAAAGGTCAGGTTCCTGTGCATATTTCAGGTCTACCTTTCTCATTACTTGAAATACTTGTTCGATTAAAGGAGCAAAATATCTATAGTCTCCGTATTCTCTTAAATAGGTTGCTGTATCCCATAAGAAACGGGTGACATTATGGCAAAAACAAATGTGGCGGGCATTTGGGTTTTTTCGCACTGCTTTGGCGAAGCTTGTGCTACTGCTAATAATTAAATCGTAGTCTTGCAGATCCAAGGCACGAAAGGCAGGAAAATATAGAGGAGCCATTGACCTAAAATATTTTACTGCACCGGGAATCTTTTGCAAAAAGGTTGTGTTGACTATGCGATCGCCTAAATCAATAGTTTTTTGTGGATCGTACAGAGATGTGAAAATATCTGCTTCAGGATAGCGTTTACAAAGCAGTTCAAACACACGCTCTGCCCCACCTCGCTGGGTTAAATAATCATGGACTAGAGCAATTTTCATGAATTTGACCTAAAGTTTCGATCAGGTTTATTTCAACGTTCCCCAGCAAGTTCTTATCAACAACTTTAGTGTTTAGCAGTATAACTTCCTATCCTCTTTACGAAATTCTAGCGACAAATACGTTGGTAGGGGCCTCGGAGATCCCCCCAACCCCCCTTAAAAGGGGGGCTTTTTCTCCTCTTTACCCCTTTTTTAAGGGGGTCGCCGCTAGGTGCATACAGCTGGGATTAATGTCAACTTAACGTAAAAGTCATGTCCCGCAAGGAACTGAAGTTCCTTGCTAATAGCTAAAGTCTACTTCAGTAGACTAAAGATTTTTGAGTATATTTAGTCATCTTCAGATGACTTTAGCTGTTAGCCTGGAACTTTAGTTCCAGGCGGGTGAGTCCGCCAATAGTTAAGCTATTTCTAGGCTTTTGTTGACACGTATGTACAGCTGTACACCCCTACAGCCAATTCATTTGTTGCAAATATTTTAGGAACCGATATTACCCAACTGCTACCAAGATTTTTTCTGGGGTGAAATAAGTGTTTTGCTCAGTTCGTAGTTGGTCGCAGAGTCTGCCTTCAGGTAATTCTACATCCTCGTATGTGAGGACTTGATCCTTAGAAATATCTCGTTTGAGGCGACACCCTTCAGCTAAACCGATTGGTAGAAGATTTTGCTGTTGGACGATATCGGAATTTTCACATTGTCCGTAGGTCATGTAGTAGCCGATGCCATCTAGGGTTTCTCCAGCTTTCAGGTCGATTTTGGCAGTGGTGACAACATCTACTAGCGGGCCTGCTAGTGGAGACATAACGGCATCACCGAATAGGACAGCACGCGCTACGGACAGGGGAACTTCAAAATGACAGAGGTGATAAGGAGTATAGAAGCTGTAAAGTGGGCCTTCGCCTAATTTGTATAAGTTGAGATAGTGGCGTTGCTTGGAGTCGTCGTGAGTAGCAAATACATATACGCCTGGGCCAGGTTTTGCTCCAACTACATAATCGACAATACCGCCCAGTTCTTTGAGTTGTTCAACATCATATATATGGGCCATTTCATCGACATAACCGTTGAAGTCATATCCTAGCATTCCCCGTTTGGCGACTTTCATACCCGTGGCATTGGCAACGATCGCTTGCTCAAAGGAAATTTTGGTTCCGTCGGCGAAGCTAGCCACCATGTGGGGCTTTTGACCCCAACGTTTAGCAAATCCTTCCTGGGTGGTGGGATTGCGATAGGGGTCTTGGAGTCCTTTAATGTTACCGCACAATAACGGAGTTAAACCAATGCTTTTTACAAAGCGGTAGAGGTTCATTTGCACCCCTGGCTGATCGCCATCACAGGCGCTGAGGATCACACCTGCTTTGTCAGCATAGACTTTGAGGATGGGGCCAATGGTGCCGTCGAGTTCGGCATTCATCATGATCACATGCTTGCAATGAGCGATCGCTTCCATAACGATGTGAGCGCCAAATTCCACTGCACCTGTGACTTCGATTAATGCATCGATGCCCTCGGCCCGACACAGTAACTTAGCGTCTTCTGTGACTGCATACTTACCGTTTGCGATCGCATCTTCTAATTCGCTGACAGTTGCAACAACTTGAATATCCTCAATTCCTGCTTCCGAATAAGCTTGTTTAGCTGCATCAATCTGGCGATTGGAGATAGCAACTAACTCCATTCCTGGCACTGAATTGACAATTTGGTTGGCAATTCCTCGACCCATAAAACCAGCACCAATCATTCCCACCTTGATAGGATTTCCTGCTGCTGCACGGGTTTGTAAGGCGCGATCGATAATAATCATGAACTAAACTCCTTTTTGGAACTGTTGGTTGTGATACAAATTCTCTATAAACTTGCACTTAATAATTTTTTACGGCTAAATATTAAGTACATTTTCATGGGAATTAAGATTAGCTATGGCTAATAACTGGTTCTTTGCTAGACGCTATAGAAGCAGTCTGTTTTTTCTGGCTGTGATTTTCGATAATTTGCTCCACAACATTTCTGTAAACTTGGGCAAACTTTTCTTTAGTATGATTTGCTCTTGCATATTCCCAAGCCTGACGAGACATCAGCTTTAGGTCTTCTACAGGCAAATTGGAAATACTTCTAACTTTCGCCTTAATTTCGTCAACGGAAAGATTATCAAAAATCACACCAAAATCGTGAATATCCACACCAGATTCGTAGCTTAAAATCGGAATTAATCCAGCTTGTAAGCAACTGATTACTGCTCCTGACTGTCCTTCAGAAACGGAAGGATAAACAAGCCCTAGACAGTTATTTGTAACCTCTATAAAGTCAGGACTAGTAACATCAATCCAACCATAAGTGTGGATGTTAGGTGTTTCGTATAGTTCTTTATAGAAAGCTTGCTCAAATTCTTTGTCATTACTTACCGGGCCACAAACTGTTAAATGGTATTCCGGCATTTGGGCAAAGGCATCTAAAACTAAATCTAATCCTTTGAGGACTAAAGCACTACCACCAAACCACAGAAAACGCTTTCTTACCGCTTCAAAATCTTTTTTGTCGGGATAAGGATAAACGACAGGCGAAGAAATTGGAATGCGATACATTGGTTTGTTGGCATACTTGAATGTATCAGTAGTGAAATCATTACCCAACACAATCGCACAATCAGCATATTCAATTCCTAAGTTAGGAACTTCAAAGCGCTGTGGTTTTAAGGTAATACCTTTGCGCCGTTGTAGTTCTAGAAGCCTGTTGCATTCTGCTGCATTGCGAAACACCATATTCGCAATGTCAACGTGGAAAATCTTGATGCAATCTTTATTGAGTTTTGGTGCAAGCGCTTCCATTCGATGGCGGATATCAATGAAAAATGCGTAGTCTTTTTGAGGAACGAATTTATTATTGTGGAACTGGATAACATCAACGTTGTAACCCAAGTCTAAAAAAGTTTGGGCTATTTGCCAAACTTCCCAGTACCAAGTATGGTCATTAGGCATTGGCTGACCAGGTTTTAATAGGAATGGCTCAATCCTATAAGAAAGAAGTACATTCCCCTTGGAAGGCTGTTTAGGCTTTAGGGAAACAACCTGTAAGCTCTTAGCGTAATTGATGCGAACTTGGACTTTTTTGGAGACAAAAGAGATAGTATTTCCGACACGAGATAGAAGATTATTTGGCATTTATTTCTACCCGAATTAATTATTGTATTACTTCATGCAGAGGAGCCAGTGTGTTGTGCTAGTACAATATCTAAGCTAGTAATGAAAAGTTTGTAGTAAGCACAAAGTGTGCTTAGAGGATAAGGACTAAAGTCCTTACTACGAACTTACTTACCCATCAATTTAAACTTGACATACGACTAGTGGTCTGTCCCATTAATTCTGATAGGTGAATCAAATTTCAATTTCTTTCTTTCTTTCTTTCTTTCTTTCTTTCTTTCTTTCTTTCTTTCTTTCTTCGCGCTCTTTGCGTCCTTTGCGGTTCGTTCTCTTATCACTCAAATTTAATGAGACAGACTACTAGTTCCCTGCACTGAAACACCTGGCGTAGAGAAAGAGTCTATAGTTATCTGGAAACTGTACCGCCAACAGTCATCATTCTCAACAAAGGCCAATTTAAATCTTTCTCAGATATTTCAGTCACATCTAGAGGCCAATCAATGGCAAAGAATGGGTCATCATAGCGTAAACCTCTTTCATACCCTGGCGTATAAAATTCACCCACTTGATATATAACTTCAGTCTCATCTGTGAGTGCTTGATAGCCGTGAGCAAACATTTCTGGAACATACAAAGCGCGGCGGTTTTCTGGGGTTAACTCTACACCAATGTGTGATAAAAAGCTGGGAGATTCTGGACGCATATCAATAATTACGTCATAGATTGCGCCTTTAGTACAGCGAATTAATTTCGTTTCTGCTGCTGGCAAAATTTGATAGTGCATTCCCCGGATAGTGCCTTTTTTGTAGTTAAAAGACAAGTTACATTGGGCGACTGTTGGCTTTAATCCGTGTGCTTCAAATTCTTGAGCGCAGAAAGACCGAGCAAAAAAACCACGGTGGTCTGGCTTTTCTTCTAAATCAATAATGAATGCGTCTTTGAGTGCGGTTTCAGTAAAAATCATTTGATTGCTTTGAGATGAATGTTGAGTAAAGAAATTAAACGTAGACGCGTAGCGGCTTGCCGCAGGCTACCGCAGAGGCGCAGAGAAGCCAGTGCGCCCTTGCGGTTCCCCGACTTGTTCGCGCAGCGTCTCCCCTTGGGAGAAGCAACTGGCGCGGCACAGAGAGATGAGAGTTTGAGAGATATTTTGTGCCAGTAATCTAGAAATTTCATCGGGTGCAACTCCTTTCTTTCTCTTCCTCTGTGTTCTCTGCGCCTAATAAGGTTAATTAAATTAGATATTCTTCTGGCGAGAACGTTTTTAAGTTGAAACTTTAACTGCATCTGATGCAGAACGTAACTCTGCTCTAGGATAAGTATCATCCCAGTATTGGGTGCAGAGGTCTGGTCTTTCGGGGGGATTGGCAGTGTAACAAAAGAATAGCGCTGACCGTTCTTCTGTGCGGACTGTGCCGTGATGCAAAGCATTTTTCGTATCTACAATAATCACAGTACCTGCTGGGCCTGGGCAGGATTTCCAAGCTGTTTTGGGGATGACTGGTTTTACTTCTTCATCATCGATACCCATATAACCTGACTTCCAAAGTTTGTAATAAAGTCGAACGTAATTCCAACTAAATAAGGAAGTTAAAGAGCGGGGGATGTATTCAAAAGGCCCAGTTTTTTGTTCTACATCATTCAAGTAAATGAATATTTTGATGATGCGACGGTCTTCGGCATCGCTATGCCATAACAATGTGCCAAACTGATCTTTGCTAGGAAAATCTTTGCGTAAATGTATACCATGAAAAGCAACAGGAAGACCAATATAATTTTCGATGATATTGAGCAGTCTTTTCTCCATTCCCCAGGCATAAAATTCTGGTAAACCAGTAACTGTGGAAATTTGTGGTAACTTTTGCTCTAGATGGTCATTGTTAGGATTTTCCATCTGAGACAATTGATGGTAAGCAGCTTTGAGCAGTTCTGAGCTAGAATTGAACCCTAAATCTGCCAGTGTTGTGACGTAAACGCCATCTTTTTTGAGAGCCTTAAGAATGTTGCGATCGCTTCCTTCTAATGCTGGCAAATTTCTGCTATGCTTCCAA
Organism: Nostoc favosum CHAB5714; assembly: GCF_020829495.1. Lineage (GTDB taxonomy): Bacteria > Cyanobacteriota > Cyanobacteriia > Cyanobacteriales > Nostocaceae > Nostoc > Nostoc favosum. Next base: position 45,867 of record NZ_JAIVFQ010000037.1, read on the forward strand.
CGGGCTACGTAATATTCAAAGTCAGAAGACAGTGTAGATATTTGGCGTTTTATAGCGCTAAACATGGCGTAAATCCTCCTCTTTATTGATACATATTTGTTAGCAATTTAATAGCTTACGGCTTATAGCGTCGCACTTCTTGAGTAGATATTTCACTGGATTCTGCTAAACCGAATTCTTTAGAAACCATCACGTCAAAAGCACACAAGCTAACTAAAGCCAAAAATGGAACTACTATTTTGATAGCGGACATAGGCCATCTTCTTAAAGCACCCAAGAAAACTTTCAAATTGACTTCTTTACCGTTCTGCAAAAGCATCCGTCTACAAAAATGCTTAGAATATCCACTTTTCTCCAATTTCAAAATCACTTCGGGTATATGTTTGTATTGCATTAACAGTGCAGATTTTGGTTCCTTCTGCCAATAACTCACACCAACAACACATTCCAAATAAGTCTCTTTAGTGACGATTACTCTGCCATTAGCAGCACAATATCCGGCTAAATATGCTAAAGATATCCAGTTATTCTCAGCATCTGGCCAATCTTGCAGAGCGCGTTTTACTAGGTCAGTGCGGTAGACTGTAGCAGTCAGAAAAATCACTGCGCCAACACTTTTTGAGAAACAATGCTCAAATATAGCTTTACCATCGCCATCACCATCTTCACTATCTATATCAAACCAGCGATTACCAACAATTGTTGGTGGGTGGACTGGTTCACCAGTAATTTGGTTCCGACCGGAAAAGTTGAGGAACAATAATGATAAATCTTCATGCTGCTTGAGCTTGCTAATCACATAAGCAATGGCTCTATCTTGAATTGGATCATCATCACCAATTGTCCAAACATATTTTGTTGTTGTAGAATTTAGGCAACACATAATATTTTTGACTACGCCTAAATTCTTGAAATTTTTATTCGATTTAAATGTAATATTACTAAGTGTTATTTGCCATTTTTGGATCACCTCCTGAGTATTGTCTGTTGAACAATTATCAGAAACTAAAATTTCACAGTCGTCTTCAAAGCCTTTAATAGCTTGAGCTAACCAAGTAAGTTGTTTATCTAGAAGTTGGGCACGATTAAATGTAGGAATGGCAATAGTCAGCAGTTTATTCATATTAAGCTCTAATCTGTAGTTAAGAAGGTACTAAGCTGCTTTCCAGTCTAATTTTTTGTGGTTCGGCGGCAAAATTTATAGTAGATACACCTTGTAATTACTCTTTAGCGATTTTCAAAATACATCAAAGCATTTGTTTTTTGGAAATAACTTAAATATTGCCCACGATCGCGCTCCCATATAAATATAGTAGTAATAGGCAATTTATGGGTTTATAATTAGAAATTACGACGCTATTAAAATCTTATCCTGAATAGGAGATGGATAAATTTTAACTTCAGGAATTGGCACTACAAACTGTCCACCCCATTCGCCAATAAATGCCATTTGTTCCATAATTTCTTCCTTGAGATTCCAAGGCAATATTAGAAGATAATCTGGTTTAGTTTCGCGGATTTTATCTGGTTCAAAGATGGGAATATGAGTTCCAGGTAGAAATAATCCCTGCTTGTAGGGACTGCAATCTACTGTGTAATCGATAAAATCTTTACCAATCCCACAGTAATTGAGCAATGTATTGCCTTTAGCAGGTGCGCCATAACCAGCGATTGACTTACCTTCTGCTTTAGCTGTCAAGAGAAAATTTAATAGTTTGTGCTTTGTTTCTTTGACTTTTTCTCCAAATGTAATGTAAGTCTCTATGCGATGCAGCCCGGCGGCAATTTCTTTAGATTTCAGATGTCTAACTCGTTGACTAATACTGAGGTGAACAGCGTAATCATGTTTGGCATAAATTCTTAATGAACCGCCATGAGTTGGTAATTCCTCTACGTCAAAAAGTTGCAAGTTGTGTGCTGCAAAGATTTTTTCGATAGTGAGGAATGAAAAATAAGAAAAATGCTCGTGATAAATAGTATCAAACTGATTTTGTTGAAGAAGTTGCAAAATGTGAGGAAACTCCATCGTCAAAATACCATTGGGTTTGAGGATGAGTTTCATTCCAACGATGAAATCGTTTAAATCTGGTACATGAGCTAAAACATTATTACCTACCAAAAGGTCAGCAAGTTTTCCTTGTATCACAAGTTCTTTGGCAGTTTCAACTCCAAAAAACTTATTAATACTAGGAATTCCTCTATTTTCAGCAACTTTAGCTATATTTGCTGCTGGTTCTATTCCTAAAACAGGGATTCCCTTTTCTAAAAAATATTGCAGTAGGTAGCCGTCATTACTGGCAATTTCAATAACTTGATTGTGATGATTAAAGCCAAACTTTTCTACCATCATATCCGTGTAAGCCTTGGCGTGTTTTAGCCAACTTACCGAGTATGAAGAAAAATAAGCATAATCGCTGAAAATGTGATCTGGTGTTTCAAACTGTTCTAATTGAACTAAAAGAGTGTCTTCAGAAACATAAGCGTGGAGAGGATAAAATTTCTCTGCATTATTTAGCTGTTCTGCTGTCAAATAAGCATTGGCTAAGGGCGACATTCCTAGATCAATAAAGGTTTGGTGCAGGGGTTGACCACTGAAACGACATTTTGCGATCGCCATAAGCTTTAACTCACTAATTGCAAATAATTTGATAGATGGGATAAGTCCGAATCAACTCTATTTGATTCGGAAACTTAGTTTATTTGTTCGCTGCTGCTAGGCTAATCTAACTACTTTTTATTCCAGAAAAAATCTTTGTCAATTTGCTCGGTACGAATCAGATACTCTAGTTGCCTTAAGCGGGTAAATCCTCTAAACAAGAAAGTATCTTCAGCCATGTGTATTTGACTGAATAAATCAAATAACTGCCCGGCACCAAGTCGGGCATTCCAATCACACTTAAATCCAGGTAGAATTGTGTTAATTTTCTCGAAAGATACCCGATAGCTGCGGTTATCTGAGCCGTTGTCACCAAAGGACAATTTACAATCTGGGAAAATATCAGCAATAATTTCTGCGATTTCTTTGACGCGATAGTTGTTTGCTGTATCTCCTACGTTGAAGATTTGGTTATGTACAATGTCTCGTGGTGCTTCCAAAGTGCAGACTATTGCTTTGCAAATATCCAGTGCGTGGACTAATGGCCGCCAGGGTGTACCATCACTGGTCATTTTGATTTGTTTGCTAGTCCATGCCAACCCTGCTAAGTTGTTTAAAACAATATCAAAACGCATTCTGGGAGAAGCACCAAAGGCTGTAGCATTCCGCATAAAGGTGGGAGAGAAGTCATCGTCAGCGAGTGGTCTGACATCTCTTTCTACGAGAGTTTTGCATTCTGCGTAGGCGGTTTGGGGATTAATTGGGGATTCTTCTGTGACATCACCTGCGGTAGCAACACCGTAGACACTGCACGAAGACATATATACGAAGCGGCGCACACCCATAGCTTTAGCTAGGCTAGCTAGACGAACTGAACCTATATGATTAATTTCGTAAGTAATATTAGGTGCTAATTGTCCGGCTGGGTCGTTGGATAGTTCCGCCATGTGAACTATGGCTTCAACACCTTCCAAATCATCAGGGGTGATGTTGCGGATATCTTTGTTGAGGGTTTTGGGTGTCACTCCATTAGCGTTGTACAGCCAACCAACTTTATAAAAACCGGTATCTAGACCGATAACTTCATGTCCCCGTTCAATTAACAGAGGGGGTAATAACGAACCAAGATAGCCTTCTGTTCCAGTTACTAATATTTTCATTGTGGTTAATGCCTTTGTATTGATGAGTTAAATTTTTCGTTTAGTAGGGGCGCACAGATGTTCGCCCTATAGCGTGTTGCATCTAAGAGGGAACCGCTATATTTTTCGTTTGTATGCAATAACTCGACCTCTCTCCTAAGAGGAGAGAGGCTTTGAATCTTACTCCCATTCCCTTGTAGGGAAGGGGTTGGGGGTTAGGTCATTGGACTCAACCCAGAAGCGCTATATATAAGTCGGCTAACAGTCATTACATAGTTTGCCGACTTATATTATGTCCGCTTGATTACTTATTAAACCCGGAGAACCCCACCCCGCCAAAGCTGTGCTTTGTCTCCCCTCCCCGCCTGCGGGGAGGGGTTAGGGGTGGGGTTCTTTTATTATGGGTAATTTGGCGGACATAATATTACCTATTGGGTAACAGCACTCTATAGCGGTTCTTAATTGATGCACTACACTTTTTTCTTGTGGGATAGGTAAGATACCCATTTCTTGTATTTCAAGGCTGGAAAAGATGCCCACTATACAAGATTCATCCTTTTATTCAGCAGCCCGGAAGTAATAACTATGTTATCTATGCAGTTACTGCAATATCTAGATGCGAAAGTTGGGGAATTTCTGCCACAAGCGCTTTACCGATTTCTAGAGAAGATGTGGCCGCAGGAGAAGGAGCATTGCAAACATGAATGGAGTTTTGACCGGAAACAATCAAAAAGTCGTCTACAAGCTTGCCATCGTTCATTAAGGCTTGAGCGCGAACTCCTGCATGGGTGGGAACTAAATCTTCTGCTTGAACTTCAGGGATTAGTTTTTGCAAACTTCTCGTAAAGGCTGCTTTACTAAAGGAACGAATGATTTCTTGAATCCCTTCATCAGCGTGTTTGGCTGCCAATTTCCAAAAACCAGGATAGGTGATGACTTCAAGAAAATCTCGTAAGTCAAAGTCGGTTTTTTTGTAACCTTCACGTTTTAGCGACAGAACCGCGTTTGGCCCTGCATGGACGCTACCATCAATCATCCGGGTAAAGTGAACACCCAAGAAGGGAAAATCTGGATTGGGAACTGGGTAAATTAGAGTTTTGACCAGATAACGTTTTTCTGGGGTGAGTTCGTAATATTCTCCCCGGAATGGAACGATTTTTGCTTGGGGTTCAACTTGACCTAATTTGGCGGTGCGATCGCTATGCAATCCAGTACAATTAATTACAAAGCGGGTTTCAAAGCTACCGTTGTTTGTTTGTAGTACCTGATTTTTACCACTTGGGGAGATTTTCAGAACTTTTGTATTCAGGTGTAAATCCCCACCCTGCTGTTGAATTAGCTGGGCATATTTCAAACAAACTTGCTTGTAATTAACAATACCAGTTGAGAATACCCGAAGTCCACCTACACATTTTACGTGAGGTTCAATTTCCCTGACTTCTTCGGGGCTAATTCTCTTAACTTCTATGCCATTGTCTAAGCCGCGTTTGTAGAGATTTTCTAAGCGTGGTAGTTCTTGTTCTTCAGTTGCAACAATGACCTTACCACAAACTTCATGCTCAATTCCATGCTCTTGACAAAACTCTACCATAGAGCGAGAACCGTCACGACAAAATTTAGCTTTGAAACTTCCTGGTTTGTAGTAAATACCAGAATGAATCACACCGCTATTATTGCCGGTTTGGTGAAATGCCCATTGACTCTCTTTTTCTAGTACTAAAATACGGGCATTGGGATAGCGTTTTCCTAAAGCCAACGCTGTAGAGAGTCCAACTATTCCCCCACCTATAATTGCAAAATCATACATTAGGATTATTGTACTTTAAATTACAGTAAATCTATAAAATTGGGAGTGGGCAGAGACGCGATTAATCGCGTCTGTACGGAGTGAGGAGTTAAAACTCATAACTCCTAACTCATAACTCCTAACTCTTCTCTTACCAAACTTTCCAAGGAGCTTGAGTACTTGTCCATAGCCCCTCTAGGTAGTTTTTATCGCGTAAAGTATCCATAGGTTGCCAAAAACCATCATGTTTGAAAGCAGATAACTGTTCCATATCAGCTAGCTTTTCCAATGGCTCTTGCTCCCATACTGTAGAGTCATCAGCAATCAAATTGATTACTTCTGGTTCTAACACAAAATAACCGCCATTAATCCAAGCTCCATCACCTTCAGGTTTCTCTCGAAAGCTGGTGATTTTAGTTTGCTCATATCCTAAAGAAATGGCACCAAAACGTCCGGCTGGTTGAACGGCTGTGAGTGTTCCTAAAGTTTTTTGTTCTTTATGAAATTTAACAAGCTCGGTGATATTAATATTACTTACACCATCACCATAAGTAAAGCAAAAAGTCTCATTACCAAGATGTTCGCTGATTCGCTTTAAGCGTCCGCCTGTCATTGTATTATCACCCGTATCTACTAAGGTGACACGCCAGGGTTCAGCATAACCAGAATGTACATTCATCTGGTTAAATCGCATATCAAAAGTAACATCTGACATGTGTAAGAAGTAGTTAGCAAAATACTCCTTAATTATGTAACCTTTGTAACCGCAACAAATAATGAAGTCATTAATGCCGTGAGCAGAGTAAGTTTTCATTATGTGCCAGAGAATTGGCTTACCACCAATTTCAACCATCGGCTTGGGTCTGATACTAGTTTCTTCACTGAGGCGTGTACCAAGTCCTCCAGCCAAAATCACCGCTTTCATGCAATTACCTCGGAGATTTGTAGGGATATAATTATTTGACCGTGCCAATTTTAGATTCTGGATTTGCAATTTGGGATTAATGCTCGAATGTCACGAGCCTATGAGTAGATTTGCTCTGCCCATTTTCATAGCGGGGCATGTACCAAAAAACTCTTTTTATCGAAAATCCAAAATCCGAAATCCAAAATTGTTTGACTTTATCGACATGAAGAGGATGCACTTAGATAGAGAAAAATTTATTTCTTTTTTCTTTTTCTCCGTCAATAATCTAACTGTTATTTTTGGCAAAATTATGAAGGAAATATAAATTAAAATCTTTTCTATATAAAAGCTCTATGAATATCTAAAAATAGGAAAATAAATTATATCATGTCCGCCAAATTACCCATAATAAAAGAACCCCACCCCCAACCCCTAAGAGCCTGCGGGGAGGGGAGACAAAGCGCAGCTTTGGCGGGGTGGGGTTTTTAGGGTTTAATAAGTAATCAAGCGGACATGATATTACTCTTTTAAATTAAAAATATTACCCAATAAATAACTAGGGCTAGCGTTAGCTAACCCTAGTTAGGCTTGATTTATGAACTTCAAACCAATAATATACCAGTAAAAAAACTTACTTGTTTTTAGTTAGTTTTTTCCACATTACTTGAACTTTGGAATAAAGGGTCACATTTGTTTTCTATGACTACACACATGTTACTGAGTGCTTGTTGATAATTATCCATATCATCTTGCTCAAGGAAGAATTTGGCAGATGCCTGTATATCCTCGACAGCTTTCGCCTGATTTTTGTTAGATTCACTACCGCCATATTGTGCTAGTTCATAGCGAACCATGCCTCGTTTGAGATACACTTTTGCTAGTTTGGGGCTGATAGCTAATGCTTGGTTAAAGTCAGCGATCGCTTGATGATATTCTTGCTCATAATTGCTGCTATATTGAGCAATTTGATAATAGACAACACCGCGTTGAAAGTAAGCTTCTGCTTTGGATACATTAAGTTTTATGGCGTGAGTAAAATCTGCGATCGCTTTTTTGTAAGCTTGTTGAGATTCACCGCTATATTTAGCCATTTGGGTGCGGACAATCCCCCGTCTGATATAAGCTTCAATTTCATTACTATCCAGACCAATGGCGCGATTATAGTCTGCGATCGCTAGGTTATACTCTAGATCAGGATCGTTGCTATATTCGGCGAGCATATAGCGGGCATTACCCCGATTCACAAGAGCTTTGGTTTGATTGGGATTGATTTTGAGAGCGGCGCTATAATCTACAACTGCTCCTTCGTAGTCTTTCATGTTATAGCGGGCATTGCCACGATTTACAATAGCTCTGGCATGTGTCGGTTCTTGTTCAATTGCTCCGGTAAAGCTGGCAATTGCTTTTTCATAATCTCGGTCTTTGTAAGCAGTATAACCTTGCTGATAGTAATCAGCGAAGCTGAGTTTGTTAATTGTCTGGCGGGACTTTAGTGTTTGTTGAGTGTAAGCATTTTGGGTAACCAACGGCTGAGTAAATTTAATCATTATATCCGCATATCCCAATAAACCAAAACCCAGCAAGCAACAAATAATCGGGTATAACTTTGACTTTTTGGAAGGTTTATAAGATGTACCGCTTGGGGTAATTACTGGCTGCCAATAATTAGCTGAGTGCGGTGACATGGTTCGCTGTGGAAAATGCGGTGTCTGGGTGTAGTGCTTTTTCCGTTTGATTCGCGGTTGGAGATGTTCTCTAGCTTCTATAGCCCGATGTGATGGGAAGGGGTCGCGTCCGCCTAATCGCACGGTACGTTCACACCAGGGACAGCTACGTATATGATTGTTGTAGCGATGCTGAGGATTTGTCGTGCAGGTAATCAAAGAATCTTCGGCTTCAGCAATAGCCGATAGCCAAGTCTGGGCACTGGGGCGCAGCAGTGGGTTGTTGTGACCGTCTTCAAAACAACGGACAAATAGTTCTTGTAGGCTGGGATGAAGAATTTCCCAAGGGGGTGCAATGGGTGTAGGAAGGTAGGGTACGTAGCGCTTTTGGCTGTAAGTGAAATGACCCGATGCAATGCGGGCTTCGTAGGGCGGTGGCTCAATAGCGCCTTGAAAAATCCCCGAAAATGGGTGCGTGCCTTCCATTAAGAGTTGAAATACTAGCACCGCTAACCCAAATAAATCGTGAGAAATTTCGCGATCGTGCTGGGCAAAAGTTTTATTCTGTAGTTCTGGTGGGGTAAACTCTGGTTTACCTACTGGGCAGCGATAAACAACATTGCTGCTTGGGTCGAGTACTTGGAAGGAGTCTGTGTCTATCAAAGTCACCAGTGCTGTGTCACTGACGAGGATATTTGACTCGTTCACATCACCAATACAATATCCACTAGCGTGTAAAGCTGCAAAAGCTGCCGCTAAGTTACGAGCCGTGCGGAGCAGGTACTGATAGTTGAATAGGGGGCAGTGTTGGCGACGGGTTCTGGGGTTGTAAAAGTCGATGATTGGACGCATCCCTTGAATGCGTGGCATCAAAAAGCCGAGGATGATATTTTTGCCATCTGCCGCTCGTAATAAATCCTCTGGCCAAGCGATAGAGATATGCCCTAAACTCGCCGTAGGGTTTTCTGGCGGGTTGGCAAGCATCGCCTGGAGTTTATCAGCATGGGCAGTCGTTGGCTTGTGGTAAATCTTTGCCACCAAATTGTTATCGGATGGCACTGCATAAACACAAGCTTCACCGCCACGTCCCAAACTGACATTGAGACTGAGGATTTCTTTTCTAGGGGAACAACGTAGTACCTGCATAATGAAATTACCGCTAACGGAGTTATTGTAAGATGTGAAACCTGTAAATTTTTTGCTTATGAGTTGTTGAATGCAGCTATAATGAGTGTCAAATCATCATCAGTGCGTTGCGTAATCCGTTCTGAGCGTAAAAACTTTACCAACTGCTCCTTCGCTTCTGTCTTATCCTCGGCATTAGCTACAAATTCAAACAGGGGAAAAAAGAAGGGTTTGTGAGGTTCGCCAACCACCATATTCAAAGCCAGCATTTGTAGTCCATCAGTGATGATGCCAACATTTACTATGTCTGTGCGCCAGACTTTCATCTGCGCTGTATCTAAGGCATTAGGAGAAGTTAAAAAAGTTGTTTCGTTGATGTATTCGCCGCTATCAGGTATGGTAAGTGCCAGAAGGTTGCCCATGCTATCTTTTGCCACTGCCAAACCATCACCTATTTGCATTACAGCCACAACTTCTGGTGTGGCAAGCATCACAATTAAGGTAGTTGCTAAATCTTGAGGCTGTTTGTCACAAGTAGCCGCCTCATCATCCACAGCTTTTTTGGCGGCTAATATGGCATCATTTAAGAGCGATCGCACCAATGCATCATCAGTCAAAATTTTCCGGGTGAGTCTAAGAGTGGAAATGTTTTCTATTGCTGTCTCCACAGCAATCATCGCTCCCACTTTCCCAAGGCTAGCAGAACCCGCGCCATCTGCTGCGGCCGCCACTAAAACGTTATCTGATAATACCTGCCAGTGATGAGCATCCTGACATAACTGATTGTTTTTTAAGTGACTTGTACCACATACAGACGCAGCCACAATCCGCCATTGAGCAATCTGTTTTGATATGTTCATAGATTTTTTTCCAGCAGCTTGATGTTTACACAGCTAGCTGCGATTTTTAATTAAACAGTCCCCCAACCAATCGGCGGTAATGCTACCTGTTCGTCCACCTGCGAATGAGAAACAGCCGACATACTAGTTGACAGCCAGACAAACATCTCGATAAAATTTAATCCTTTCAGCTTCAGGGGGGTACGCACAGCTATTTGATTTAAACGCGTCATATTCGCATTTTCAACACCTACTGTAAAAAATGCTACACGCTTATTCGCTTCATCTCCCTGGAGGCGCTGGGATGCTTGCTCTACCACATTTTCTAACTCGCCTTGTGGTTCTCCATCGGTAATCATGAATACCCAAGGACGATAGTAAGCAATCCCATTGGCACGATACTGAGATTTCCGCTCTTGAATTATGTCTAAAGCTTTATGAATTCCTGCACCCATTGTAGTCAATCCCTGCGCTGTCAAAATCGGCGGATTGAATTGATCGGCAGTCACAAAGTCTTGTACTACATTGATATTACTATCAAAAGTTACGATCGCTACTTCCACCCGTCTTGCGGCTAAGGAATTTTTGACTAATTCATCTTTTAAACTTAGTAAACCCTGATTTAAAGCCTCAATCGGGTCTCCTTGCATCGAGCCAGATGTGTCTAGTAACAGTACACAAGGACAACGTGGTTCTGGGTTCTCAGCAAATTCTACTACTTCATCAAGTCTTAATGTATCATCCATAACTTTTTGTGTTATGTTAAAGTTCAAAGCCTTATTTTCCTTTTCGCAGAGTATATAATTACAGTCGCCTCGGCGACTTACAGAATATAGTATCTAGTGGTAGATGCTCTAATTTTTATTAAACAAATTTTTTTCATGAAGTTCTCGACATATTTAAGAAGAACTTTAGAACAGCTTAGTTTAGCAAAAAAGAGTTTATCAAAACGCAGCATTCCCTGTTGTAATGTATCTACCCAAAAATTATATCCATTAACCCTACAGTACAATAAACACGTAAACTTTCCTATATAACTTTTTAAAGATTTTATGTAGAAGAATCGTTCTTTTATATAAAAGTAATTAACCATAATTAAGCTCATTAGCTCTAGAACTATACCAGTGTAGCTGCAAAAACTTGGAATCAAATTTACCTTTTTAAGTGAGTGGGCATAAATAAACATCATTATTAAGGTCTTCAGTCAAGAGTTGTCGGTAGTAAGTAAAATCTAGAAGTAACTAACATCTACTGATAGTTTAGCTATGATACTTGTTTACGTTTATTCATACCCACCTACTTCTTTGAGATAGATAAATTAAGTAGCATGTGCTAAATGTAACAATCAAGCTCTCAGTCCTTATTCTTTTTAATATATATACATATTTTAAAAATAATATTTTGTACGGAGAGAAATATTACAAAGAAGAAAATATTTCATCGCTGATATTTTCAATTTACAAATGTTCGGTTGTTGATTCCGCAAAAAACTTGAGAAATATGAATAATTCCGGTGAATTCACCAAACTACGTCCAATAAGTTTGTTAAGACAGTTATCCAACTGCTCCGACAGTACTTGTTTACAAGCATTGAGTAACTCCGTTTCTTGGTCGATTTACCTAGAACAGGGAAGAATAACCTACGCTACTCATTCAGTTGAACCCTTTGACCGGCTAGAACGTCATTTGCGTCGCCTCAGCCACCAAATTCCACTGCTTACCAGTGAGGTTCGTGTTCAAGTACGTCTAATGTTTGAACCTGATTCACACGCTCAGTTAATCGAAGATGACAGCAATTCGAGAAGCCACCCTCCTGAGTATCAGGCTATATCCTGGCTTGTCAGTCAACAATATCTACATTCTACACAAGCAGCAGTGCTGATTCAAGAATTAGTTCAAGAGGTGATTGAATCATTTTTACTAATCGAAGAAGGTACTTATGAATTAGCAGAAACACTTGAGAGAATGCCAATAATTTGTAGGCTAGATGTAGAAAAAATTCTAGAACATTGCCAAGTAAGATTAAAAAAATGGCAAGCTTTTGTTCCCCAAATTTCTTCTCCATATCAACGTCCATATCTGTTGATTAACAGCAAAATTGAGGAAAAAGATTTACCAAAACTTCAGCCAGCTTTAACTAATTGGATGAAGGGTTTTAGCCTGTGTCATCTGGCCGTAATTTTGAATCAAGATGAAATCCAACTGGCTCGCATTTTATACCCTTACATACTTAAGGGTGCGATTATCTTGCATGAAGCTGATCCACCTTATGATAAATTACCAAAGATATTTGAGGAGCGATATCTACGACGGGCTACGCCTACACTTTTGCCAAAATTCATAAGAGAATTAGTTGACACCAAAAAAGAACTAAATACCACCGTCAACTCTTACCTAGATGTTTCTGAAGAGAATATAGCTCCTGTTCAACAATTACCACAGATTTATCCTCCTCCAAAAGAGAACTTTCAGGAACCAACAATATCAAATAACATAAATCCTCCTTCCCAAAGAGTAACGGCTGCTACTGTAACAGCACAAAAAGCCCACAAAATCGTTTCTGTAGATGATAGCCCCACAATTCTCAAAGAAATTAGCCGTTTATTAGAAAATGAAAATTTTTCCGTAGTGACTATTAACGATCCACTAAAAGCCGTTTTGTCAATTATAAGGCACAAACCGGATTTAATTTTGTTGGATTTAAACATGTTAGGAATCAATGGTTATGAGTTGTGTCGGATTATACGAAATAATTCACTATTTCAAAATACTCCTATCATCTTTGTCACTGGAAATAAAGGGATTGTAGACAAAGTAAAAGCGAAATTAGTCGGCGCGTCTGGATATTTGACTAAACCATTTACCCGCGCTGAATTACTGAAAATAGTCTTCATGCATTTGACTTAAATTCAACACTCCAATGAGTTTTTTCTGCACATTACTTTGTGCGATAATCTACACATGACTACTAATCTAGAAATTGACGAAAACTTAATTAAGGAAGCTCTCGAACTTGGTGGTCATCCAACTAAGGATGCCGTTGTTGAAGAGGCATTACGAGAGTATGTACAACGTCGAAAGCAACTGAAAATTATGGAGCTATTTGGCACGATTGAATACGAGGATGATTATGACTACAAGCAACAGCGCCGGAGTGGATGAAAGTCATTGTTGATACTTCAGTCTGGTCTTTAGCTCTCAGACGCAATTATAAAGTTGACGACTCAACCCATGTTGCAGTGTTGCGAGAATTAATTACTGATGGTCGAGTTGCTTTGCTGGGTGCTGTTCGGCAAGAGATACTCTCAGGGATTCGTGACGCTAACCAATACAATCGTCTGAAAAATTATCTCCGTGCATTTCCCAATCTTGAGTTAGATATAGAAGATTATGAACTTGCTTCTGAGTTTTATAATACTTGCCGAAGCAACGGTATTCAAGGTGCAAACACAGATTTCCTCATTTGTTCCGCAGCTGCTCGGAGAAATTACAGAATAATAACCACAGATAAAGATTTTCAGAATTTCAGTCAGCATATTCCCATAACATTGTTTCAATGCTAGGTGTACGCTACTTACCCTGCACTCAAATTAGAGATTTTAATCTCAGGCGATGTCTACGACGGGCTATTCGGCGTCGCACCTAACAACCTAACAGATAATATAGCGCTTATCGTTTGGAGGCACAAGGGATAAGTTTACTTCTCAAGACAATATATTTATTATCTGATTCCGAAATCACCAGAAAATAATGGCACATCATAAAGTTTAAATATCTGGTCTATAGAAATCAGCGTTAAACCTTCTACTAAAGCTTGAGAAATTAGCATTCGGTCAAACGGATCTTTATGATGTAGAGGTAAAGTATTTAAATTTAGAACATGGGCAGGGATAACTGACAAAAAAGAGATCCCATTTTTACTTTGGCTGTTGTAGATGTCTTCCAACGATTGACTAAGCGTGAGCTTACCTAGCTGACTCTTAATTTGTATTTCCCACAAACTAACAACACTGGCATATAGTTTTGTGTCCGTTCGTTGTAGCAAACTTAAAATATTTGGTGATAACTTCTCAGGCTCACTGTCCCACCAAATAAAAATATGAGTATCTAATAAAACCTTCATAAACCCCAAAAAGAATCTGGTAAAGGATCATCAAAATCATCACTCATTACCATAGAGCCACGATTTAAACCCGCTTTGGGAACTACAGGCTGTTCTTGGGGTTGAGACAAAGGCAAAACCCTTGCCCAAGGGACACCCTGCCGAGTTAGCGTCACTTCAACATGATTTTGGATATCTGACAATAAATCAGCTAAATTATCCGATAAGTCAGCAATATCGAAAGTTTTTGATGACATTTTTATTTATGCCCTACTCATTACCAGCATTATAATAGGAGTCCTAAATCAATTGCTCACAGCAAAAAGCTGGGCTTGTTGAGAACAGAGAAAAAACAAGCCCATGTTATGTCCTTATCCTGTATATAGCTCTATAACTGCAAACATCAACCCTTCAAACTAAAAATTACGTCATGCTGTTTGCTAGTTACTATATATACTCAAACAAAGTATTTAATTAGTCAAGTATTGGGGACTACTAACTTTGGGTGGATAAGCGCGAAGCTGTCACTTGGGGCAAAGTAAGTATGAAAGTATTGCTATACAATGTTTTCAGCTATCAATTGTCTGCAAACCTATCTCTTTAATAAAGGGTTTTGCTCACAATAGAGTTAAGTTAAGTTAAGCATTTCTTCCTTCTCCTTGCGTCCTTTGCGTCCTTGGCGGTTCGTTAAAAAAATTGACTTTGACAAAGAGTTTTAACCTTAACCCAAGCGTATTGGTTTTGCTCATCATGCTAGTCTTTTCCTTAACTCAGCCTCCAACTGTTCACCTGTGCTAACCACAACCCTATTTGGCTTGGCTCTAACAATCCTTAGATAGTGTTGAAAAGCTTCTTCATCTTGGGGATGATGCTTTACATATTCCCGTAATTCCGCTTCAGTTAATTGCTGATAATTTAAATTACTCATTGGATGATTTCCTCTCGGTTACTCAAAATTTCTACTTGAATTGTTTGACCGATTAGCACTACTATTCTTTGCGATCGCATGTCCTATCTAGTTAGCTAAATTGTTTGTAGTATATTGTTCTGCCAGTCTAACGTAGTAGGATTGTTCAAGTGAAAGGGTACGCCTTGCGGGACGAGTAGCCATCGATCGCTTCTTGCACCCTAAAATAAGAGCAAAAGACGATTCCTAAAACAAGCACACTCCATGCGTATTTCTCTAAATTGGCTGCGCGAACTAGTAGAGATAAAACTTAGTCCAGAAGAATTAGCCGAAACCCTGACAATGGCGGGGTTTGAGGTTGAAGATATTGAAGACCGCCGCACTTGGGCAAATGGCGTTGTTATCGGGAAAGTGCTTGAGCGTCAACCCCATCCCAACGCCGATAAATTAAGTGTTTGCCAAGTGGATATTGGTGCAGGTGAGACTTTAAATATTGTCTGTGGCGCTGCCAATGTGAAGGCAGATATCTATGTACCAGTGGCGACTACGGGTACTTACTTACCCAACATCGATTTAAAAATAAAACCTGCAAAATTGCGTGGTGTCGCATCTCAGGGCATGATTTGTTCTTTAAAGGAACTCGGTTTGCCCACTGATGTAGACGGAATTCATATTTTTACTCAGGAAAATCTACCATTGGGTAGTGATGTGCGTCCTTTGTTGGGTCTAAATGATGTAATTTTAGACCTCACGGCAACTGCTAATCGCGCTGATGCTTTGAGTATGGTAGGCGTAGCACGGGAAGTAGCAGCTTTAACTGGTGGAAAGTTAAGCATTCCTGAACCCGGTGAAGTCTCTATTACCAAAAGTGCCGGAAATTTAGCTTTAAAAATTGCCGATACCCAAGCTTGTCCTGCATACATTGGTACGGTAATTGAACAGGTAAAAATTGCTCCATCTCCCGAATGGTTGCAACAGCGTTTGCGGGCTGCTGGGGTACGTCCCATCAGTAATGTGGTGGACATTACTAACTACGTTTTGTTGGAATGGGGACAACCACTGCACGCTTTTGATTGCGATCGCCTACAATCTGTTGCAAGTAGCGAAAATTTAACCATCGGTGTTCGCTTCGCCAATAATGGAGAATCCCTCAAAACCCTGGATGGACAAACTCGCACCCTATCAACCCAAAATTTGTTAATTACCGCTAACAACAGACCCGTTGCACTGGCGGGAGTCATGGGTGGAGAAGAAACGGAAGTCCATCAAGGGACTCAAAGCCTAGTTTTAGAAGCAGCTTTATTTGATTCCGTAGCAATTCGCCGTTCTTCCCGGAGTGTTGGTTTAAGAAGTGAGGCTTCTGGCAGATATGAACGGGGAGTTAACCGGGCTGAGTTGGAAATAGCTAATCGCCGCGCCTTATCTTTAATTAGCGAATTAGCTAGCGGAATTCTTGTCCAGCAGGAAATTGCCGACACCCGCCCCGATCCTTCTACTTGGAGTCGTTCTATCGCCCTGCGTTTAGACCGAGTTAATCAGATACTAGGGCCAATCGATTTAGGAGAGGACACAGGTGAACTGCAAGAACAAGATGTTGAACGCATCCTGACTGCATTGGGATGTCAGTTGACTCCTTCAGGCGATGTTCCAGGAAAAGATAGCACGCATCAACCTACATGGTCAGTTTCTGTTCCACCCTATCGTTACCGCGACTTAGAGCGAGAAATTGACTTAATTGAAGAAATCGCCCGTCTCTATGGTTACAACAAATTCTGCGATACCTTACCAGAAAAAGCGGAAGCTGGCTATCTGCCTTTAGATGAGGAATTGATTCGCAAATTACGAGCTTTCCTGCGGGCTGAAGGGTTGACAGAATTAATTCACTATTCTTTAGTCAAACCAGGAGAAGACAGAAATATAGTACTGTCAAACCCCTTATTTGTCGAATATTCAGCGCTGCGAACCGATTTGATATCTGGGTTAATTGATGCCTTTCAATACAATTTAGAGCAGGGTAATGGTGCCCTCAACGGTTTTGAAATCGGGCAAATTTTCTGGCAAGAAGAAGACGGTTTGCAAGAAACAGAAACCCTTGCTGGGATTGTGGGAGGGGATATTTCTGTTGGGAAATGGTCAAAAAGTGGACGCGAAGAACCCATCACCTGGTTTGAAGCCAAAGGCATTTTAGAAAGTGTATTTCGCCAACTTGCCTTGCAGGTAGAATTCCAACCCGATCGCCGCGACGATCGCTTACATCCAGGACGCACCGCTTCCCTGTGGATTCGGGGTAACAGGCTGGGTATTTTTGGACAACTCCATCCCCAACTGCGACGAGAAAAAGGCTTACCAGATTTCGTTTATGTTTTCCAGTTGGATTTAGATGTGCTATTAGATTCTTTAGGACAAGATGAAATTCTTGTGCCAACATTCCAGCCCTATTCTAGCTATCCAGCTAGCGATCGCGACATCGCCTTTTTCGCACCCGTGAAAATCTCAGTTACCGAAATTCAAAAAGTAATTACCAAAGCGGGCAAAGATTTGCTCGAATCAGTGGAATTATTTGATGAATATCGGGGCGAAAATGTCCCGGAAGGACAACGGAGTTTAGCATTCCGCTTAGTTTATCGGGCTAGCGATCGCACTCTTACTGAGGCAGAAGTTGAACCAGTACACAATAAAGTCCGTGAAGCTTTAGTGGAAAAATTCGGCGTAAACCTGAGAAGTTAGTTATTGGGCATTGGGCATGGGGCATGGGGCATTGCTTATTCCTCCCTCATCTCCCCACTCCCCACTCCCCACTCCCCACTCCCCATTCATTTTTTATTTGGAATTAATTAGCTATGCCTAAATATGTACTCTGGGGAACTTACTGCGAAGATGTTCTTGAAAAACGCGCCCCCCACCGTGAAGCTCATTTAGACGGATTAGCAAAACAAAAAGAATCCGGTGTGCTGATTACCATTGGCCCCACCAAAGATGTCACAAAAGTTTTTGGGATTTACGAAGCCGAAGACGAAGCCACTGTACGCGAGTTAATTGAAAATGACCCCTATTGGAAAAATGGCATCTGGACTGAGTATTCTGTTAAAGAATGGATTCAAGCTTTTTAAATTAAGTATGGAGCATTGGGCATGGGGCATTGGGCATGGGGCATCGGGGGATCAGCTTGAATGTTGAGTCTTTGAACCCGAAGGTTGAGCCTTTTTACTCGAAGGTTGAGCCTTTCTACTCGAAGGTTGAGCCTTTTTACTCGAAGGTTGAGCCTTTTTACTCGAACGTTGAACCTTTTTACTCGAACGTTGAACCTTTTTACTCGAACGTTGAACCTTTTTACTCGAACGTTGAGCCTTTTTACTCGAACGTTGAGCCTTTTTACTCGAACGTTGAGCCTCTGAGCTTGAAACTTTCAGTTTTAACTCTCACCCATCCCTCTCATCTCCCAATGCCCAATGCCCAATGCCCAATGCCCCGTCCCCACATAATATGAAAATTTGGCAAGTTGATTTTTATCGTCGTCCATTACCAGATGCATCTGGACAAATTTTATGGGAATTGTTGATTTGTGACGCAACTCGCAGCTTTGAGTATGAAGCTAGCTGTCTCCAGTCAGCAGCAAATTCGAGTTGGGTTGCTGCTCAACTTGAGTTAGCCGGAGGTGAAAAATTGCCAGATGTGATCCAGGTATTTCGTCCTCAGTCACTAAGCTTAATTGAGGCGGCGGGACGCAATTTAAGTATAAATGTCGAACCTACCCGTCACACTTTGGCGTTGAAGCAGTGGTTACAAGAAAAGCAGTATCCCTCAACCCTCGATAAACCACCTCCAGCACCATTACCAGAAAACCTCTGGGGAGAACAATGGCGTTTTGCAAGTTTAGCTGCTAGTGATGTGGAAACGATATTTAGCGATCGCCCCATTCCCATTTTGCACATCCCAGAACATCGCAAACCCATCAATTTGGGTTTAGCTTCAACAGTGCCCGTCCCTGGTGTAGTAATTTATGGTGGACGGCAATCGATGCGCCTAGCGCGGTGGTTACAGCAAGCCCGTCCCGTAGGCTTGAATTACATATCTGGCGCACCAGACGGCTTAATATTAGAAGCTAGCTTAGTGGACAGATGGATTGTTGCCACTTTTGAAGATCCAGAAGTTACAACAGCAGCCCAAGCATTTGAACAACGAAAAAAGCATTGCCGAGGATTGCATTTTTTGTTAGTTCAACCCGATGATTCCGGGATGACTTATAGCGGCTTTTGGTTGTTGCGGGCAGAAGATTGATATTGATTGCCAAAAATATTTATCCGCTTAATTTCTATAGCTAAAAAAGATCATGAAAGTCACAATTACCTTATACCATTTCTTTGTGAGGCTGCGCCAAACCCTTTTAACTTCTTTCTTTCTTTCTTTCTTTCTTTCTTTCTTTCTTTCTTTCTTTCTTTCTTTCTTTCTTTCTTTCTTTCTTTCTTTCTTTCTTTCTTTCTTTCTTTGTGTCCTTTGCGTCCTTTGCGGTTCGTTT
>NZ_JAIVFQ010000038.1 GCF_020829495.1 Nostoc favosum CHAB5714
AACTTTTGCCCTAGAGGCAAGCAACGCTTTAGGAGAATCGACCTCTACTCTGACTGGAGCAATCCAGAAGCAGCAAGTTGACTCGTAGATTAAAGAATCCCTGCGCGTTCACGCCAGGGAGTGTCAAATTGTCCGCCTTGATGAACAAACAGGTAATGTGTTTATTTTGGCAGGAGATAACATAGAGGTAGAAATCTATCGCAATGGTCTTTGGAGGTTCTTGTGATTGAGCCAGAATTTAGCAGCATGAGCAAAACCGAGTTAAGAGCCTTCGTCATTGCTCACCCCGACAACAAAGCAGCGTTTCGTGCTTTTGTTGACCGCTTTACATCTGAAGCGTCTCCAGAGACTTTTGACATCCCAAAATCGAATGCTGAGATTGAAGAAGTTGAAATTTTGATTAAACAAAAATTAGAACAATTAAAAATGAGCTAGATTTTAGAAGTTTCTTTTAAATGTCGCAAAATTAATTGAATCGAACAACTGTTCGGTTTTGCAACCTACCAAGCTATCCGACTCGGTTTTATATTCGGAGGTTGTCGCCTTCCTCGCTGGTTCAGGTCTGGACTCCCTGATGTACGCTCGATAAATTCCCACTTATCAACTCTGACTTTGGGGAGTACTCACGCCACAGCCACCGCCACCACGCGAAAACCAACAACGTCGTCACGATAGGCGCGCGCGTAGTAGAAACGATTGGCAGAACGGCAATCCCTGGCAACGTAGTCCCAACTACCGCCACGCAGCACCTTTATGTTATTATCTTTACCAGTTAGCCACGCACTACCATCTTCTGGCGCACCCTGGTAATTGTCATTATATACATCTAGACACCATTCCCATACATTACCATACATATCGTATAAACCGAAAGAGTTAGGCGGAAATTTTCCTACATCTGTTGTTTGTTGACGATATTCGCCCTTTGGTGCAGAGGCGTAAGGATAGTCACCGTTGTAGTTAACTAAATCTGTGGTAATCGTTTCACCAAAATAAAATGGGGTCTTGGTTCCAGCACGACAAGCATATTCCCATTCGGCTTCACTGGGTAGCCGATAGGTTTTTCCTGTCCTTTGGCTCAATTTTTTACAAAATTCTACTGCATCATCCCAACTCACCTGTTCTACAGGTCGTTTCTTTGCTTTGAAGTAGGAAGGATTATTACCCATAATTGCTTGATACTGCGCCTGGGTGATTTCATATTTACCCATGAAGAACCCAGGCACTTTTACCTGATGCTGTGGACTTTCATTTTGATATCTCTCTGCTTCTTCTTCGGGTGAACCCATCATAAAGGTTCCCCCTGGTATCTGTACCATTTCCAGGGTGACACCATTCTCTAAATCTTCAACAAAGTGTTTTGCCTCACTATTGCTACGGTTGGTGATATTTCCCCGTGCATCCACCGTGACAACTTCAAATTGAAAGCTTTTTAGGCTAGATGGCCAAAAACGTGGTACTGCAATTGTCAAACCCAACCCAGCAACTGCAAACCCAGCAGTTTGAATTACACGTCGTCGTGACCAGTTAGGTAAGATTGGGTTTTTTGATGGTGTTGAAGGTGTTGAAATTGTAGATGTTGTAAATTGTTCCGCACTAGAAGCCTGAGTATTAGTATTTGTGACTGACTTAGATGCTTGTGGAATTGTTTGCTGAGGTAAATCAGGAATTGCAGAACTATTTCGCAACCGAGCAATTTCTTCCAAGGCTTCTATAGCTTCCATATCTTGACCTGATGCAGCAGCTAGTACCCTAATCCAGAGTTGTTTTGCTAAATCAAAGTCTCTCTTACTCTGAGCGCGATAAGCATCATTTTTTAACGTGGCGATATCTGCTAGAGTTGCGTATCGTGGCACTAGTATTAGGTGGGATTTATTAACAGGTTCAGCAATCACATAAGGCGTTTGCCTTGTATTCTTATACTGGTGAACCAGTTCAGGCACACGAAACTTGAGATATTGCTCCAAGCGTTCAACAGTAGCGCATTTACCTTGAATTCCTAACCCTTCTAGTAATGCCCTGGTAAAAGCACCTTGTTGTAAAGCATTAATTTCATAAGAATACTCCTGGGGAATACAAGAAAAAATGCTGATAACTCCTTGTTGACGTGCTTCTTCTGCGGTTTGTCGCCCAATTCCTTCACCTGTTTTTTTACCTTCATTGCGACAAGCATCCAGAATCAAGACAATATTATCAGCACCGCAGCGACGCAGGCGTTCACTCACAAAGTTAATCGCAATTGCCGTATTTTCAATATCCTCTGGATCGCCATCACAGGGCATGAGATAATCACGGTCAGCGTATCTTATCCCATGACCACTGAAGAAAAACCAGAAATTATCCCCTGCTCCCATAAAGGGATTGTCAAATAACTGTCGCAAGACTCGCAGTAAGTTAGTGCGAGTTGGGCGAGTCGATTTTCCAGCAAGTTCAGGGGAGTCATCGGAGAAGAAGAAAATCGGCTCAAATCCGGCTTCATTGCTCAGAAACTCTTGCATTAATAGTGCATCCCGCTTGGCAAAGTTTAGCGGTTGCAGATAATCATACTGGTTAATTCCGATCGCGATCGCCCAATTTTTTGCCATCTCACTGTGATTCTTGGCGCTTGAACTTCAGCTTAATAGCTCCTTTGCTACCAGCTTTGGCACCATTACCAATTAATTTAACTTCTCCTTCCCCACTAATTTCCACCGATAGCTCAATTTCATCTAGCTGCATCTTGGAGTTGACTTTTGCTTGCTGTTGGGCTTGACTAAACAAACTTCCCACGAGTTTGAGAAAGTGAGTCATATTTTGCTCTAATGTTTGAGCGCTAACCTTAACGGCATCTCCTACCCCTTTGCTACCAGTGCTTTCCCTGATAGTTTCCTCTCCCCAACCGCGTGTATTAGTACTCCCGCCTTTAGCACCATCAGGAATCGATATTTGCGGCACTTCATCCGTCACAATCCAAATGCCGTCATCTTGGGGTGTTTCTGACATATTACTTTAAATATTTACATGAAATTTTCCTATAAATTATACATACAACAGTAGAGATAGCGATTCCGATTACTAGAAAATCTCACAGAGCATCTTAGACATCTCCTTTGCGAACCTCTGCGCTTTCCTTTGCGCCCCTCTGCATTAAAAAGTTTTCTCTAGTCAGGAATTGCGTAGGCAAAGCCCGCACTTCGACTTAGCTCAGTGACCGTCGTAGACATCGCACTCAAATTATCTCAGATTGGATGCGATCGCTTTCCATAAAGTAGTCAAATAAAAAATCTAAATATCTGTAATCCAGTCTTAAGTACAATTATTTGATAACTTTCAGTGCGTTTACAACCCCATGATCAAACCCGCCGATGTCAGCACCAAACGCTTAATCAGCCTTGCACCTGATAACTGGGTAAAATGGGTAACGCAGATTCCTGATATTGTTGCTGGCGAAATTCTCAACTCAGAATTTCAGTGGATAAGTCGAGAAAGTGATGTTTTAATCCGTGTCGAAAGTCCTCAGCATGGAAAATTTCTCGTTCTTAACGAATTACAACTCCGCTATAAACCAGAAATGCCGCGCAGGATGCGTGCTTATGCAGCACTTGCAGAAGAAAAATATAATTTGCCAACGTATCCAGTACTAATTAATATCCTCAAGGCAAGTGATGCTGAAATACCTACAAGTTATGCATTAAATATAGCTGGTTTACGTGCTATTCAAGATTACCGTGTCATTAACCTGTGGGAAGTTGATGTCGAGATTGCTTTTCAACAACCTTTACCATCCTTACTGCCGTTTGTACCCATTCTCAAAGGTGGTGAAAATGAATCTACTATTAGAGAAGCATTACAAATTCTTCGTGCTGATGAACAACTAAACCAACTAGAAACAGTCTTGGCTTTTTTTGCTACGTTTGTTTTAGAGAGTACGCTCGTTCAAGAAATTATGAGGTGGGATATGGCTGTATTACATGAATCGCCTTGGTATCAAGAAATTTTACGCGAAGGAGAAGCACGCGGAGAAGCACGCGGAGAAGCACGCGGAGAAGCACGTGGAGAACTGCGAGGAAGAAAGGAAGAGTTATATTCAGGGATTGAATTAGCATTAGAAATTAAGTTTGGCAATCAAGGTTCAGAATTGATGGCGATAATCTCTGAAATCACGGATTTGCAGAAATTAAAAGCAATTCAACAGGCAATTAAAACTGTAAATACAGTCAATGAATTACAGCAAGTTATGTCAACTAACTTGACATGAAACACCAAAAACATAACCCCTCTCCGCCACCGGAAAGGGGTTAATCACTGCCGAAACTCAGCACTATCTTGTACAGACGCGATTCATCGCGTCTCGATTCATCGCGTCTCGATTCAGCAATCTCTAATAAGCGTCTTGCAACTCGTAGAAATCAGGCGAGATGTAATCCTTCCGCAAAGGCCAACCCACCCAATCTTCCGGCATCAAAAGCCGCTTGAGATTTGGGTGTCCTTCGTAGATAATGCCAAACATATCGTAAGACTCGCGCTCTTGCCAATCTGCGGTCTTCCAAATCCAGTACAGAGAAGGCACTACGGGGTTTTCCCGTGGTAAGAACACCTTAACTCGAACTTCTTCGGGGCGATCGCTATTATCACCCACTTTAATCAAGTGATACACACTCACCAATTCCTGTCCTGGCCCAAGGTCAACGCCACCTTGGAACTGGAGATAATTAAACCCGTAGGCATAAAGGGCTGTAGCAGTAGGAAGCAAGAAATCTGCCGCCACCTTAATTATCTCTACACCATTCTTGTCTGGTGCTAAAAACTCATGGTCAAAGCCATTTTCCGTCAACCACTGGGAAATTTTACCCGCTTGTACCAATGACTCTTCTTTGGCTGCTGGTACTGGTTTAGATTCTTCTTCAGCCACGGGTTTGTTCCTCCTTTTGCGCCTTTTCTGTCAGCAGTGCAGGTGGTATTGGCATACCGATCGCTTCTGTCAATTCCTTCGGTGGTGCAGAGCGAGTTGCTGACTGCAAATACTTACCAGTTAAGATTTCCTCTACTGGTTTCAAATTATGAGTCGTGCTGTAGTAGCGGTGGGTTTGCTTAATTTTATCCCGCTCTTGCATCGATTCATTAGAGATTTTCTTTCGCAGCTTAATGATTGCGTCGATAATTGCTTCTGGACGGGGAGGACAACCAGGCAAATACACATCCACAGGAATCAGTTTATCGACTCCGCGTACTGCTGTGGGGGAATCAACGCTGAACATCCCGCCAGTAATTGTGCAAGCACCCATCGCAATTACATACTTTGGCTCTGGCATTTGTTCGTAAAGACGCACCAGTTGGGGAGCCATCTTCATCGTAATAGTCCCTGCCGTAATAATTAAATCGGCTTGGCGGGGGCTAGAACGGGGAATTAGTCCAAAACGGTCAAAGTCAAATCGGGAGCCAATTAAAGCTGCAAACTCAATAAAGCAGCAAGCAGTACCAAACAACAACGGCCACAGACTAGAAAGCCGCGCCCAGTCGTAGAGATCATCAACCGTAGTCAAAATGACGTTTTCTGAAAGGTCTTGAGTGATTGTAGTCCGCTCAATGGGGTTGATGATTCGTTCTTTGCCCTGGGTTGTTAAGTTAGAATTCAAGACCATTCCAAAGCTCCTTTACGCCATGCGTAAACTAAGGCGACTACAAGAATTGCAATAAAGACTAGTGCTTCAATAAATGCCAATAGCCCCAAACGGTGGAAAGCTACCGCCCAAGGATACAAGAACACAGTCTCCACATCAAAGACGACGAAGACCAAAGCAAACATGTAGTAGCGGATGTTGAACTGAATCCAGGCTCCCCCAATGGGTTCCATGCCAGATTCATAGGTGGTGTGCCGTTCTGGACTGTAACCACTGGGTCGTAGGAGCTTGGAAGCTGAGAGCGCTAAGGCAGGTACTAGGCTACAGATGATGAAGAAGCCTAGAAGGTACTCGTAACCGCTGAGGACAAACACAATGAGTATCTACCGCTTATGGAGTATTTAAAGTAGGGAGTGGGGAGTGGGGAGATGAGGGAGCAGGGGGAGCAGGGGGAGCAGGGGAAGCAGGGGGAGAATAACTAGATTTTTAACCAATGCCCAATGCCCAATGCCCAATGCCCAATGCCCAATGCCCAATGCCCAATGCCCAATGCCCTAACTGCGTAACTTTCTTTTACATTATATCTGTTTGGTTTTTCTGAAATCTGGGAAACAGATACACTTCAACTATTTAATTCGCTTTTGATAGTGATAGAAAAGCCTAACAATTATGTCATAATTTTTAACGTATATTTCAGATTTCTCCTCTGCGAGGCCCTAGCCATGAGCGAACCAGCTGTTGAGACTCCGGTGTTAGACCGCTACGAGTGTCGAGCCTGCGGTTATGTTTACGAACCTGAGAAGGGAGACGACACGCATGATATTCCTTCAGGGACAACCTTTGCAGAACTGCCCGGAAATTGGCGCTGTCCAGTTTGTAGTGCTAAAAAAACCGCTTTTGCCAACATCGGCCCTGTGGGTACTGCATCCGGCTTCAAAGAAAATCTCGGTTACGGTTTGGGTGTCAACAACCTAACGCCAACCCAAAAGAATATCCTAATTTTTGGTGCTTTGGCTCTTGGCTTCTTGTTTTTTATCAGTCTCTACGGCTTACAATGACAGCCGTTATCTCAGAAACAGCGACTAGTGAGTAGGGAAAGAGATTTTCATTATTGATTGTGTGATTATAATCACACAATTATTTTATTTTACCTATTTCCTAGAGCGTTTAATTAAGCGAAGAAATGCTCACTTTTTGACATTGATTAACAGTGTATTCTCTGATAAAATATCAGAGATTCAGGTGATAATCCGTAACGTCAAGCAACCTCTATACTGATAAGTTGCCTCTGAGGTGTTACAGCAACTAATCACAAATATGTTGCTTCTCAAAGCAAGAATCACGCTAGAAGCAAACAAGTAGGAGTGCATAGAACTTGTTTTTATGCATCGATTGATACACCTTGGTTGAGATTGAACTGCTCAACTTATGTATTTGTTAGCAAATGTTAGCAAAAAAGTATCAGTAAACCTTTTAGAGAACAGCTACAGAAATTTAGAAACAAGTTAAGAAATACTAATGCATTCAATTGTGAAAGGTTGGCAACGGATAGCTGCCTTGTTGATAGTAGTCCTCATGTGTATAGGTTGTAGCAAAGTCCCCTCTGTTAGCTACAATCCTTGGAAAGTCATTTCTGTGCCAACAGACTCGAATCTCCTGGATATTGCATTTACTAATAACCCTGAGCATGGCTACTTAGTAGGTAGCAATGCCACCCTATTGGAAACCAATGACGGTGGTAATACCTGGAAACCAATAACACTGCAACTGGATGAGCAAAAATATCGCTTTGACTCAGTAAGTTTTGCAGGTAAAGAAGGCTGGATTGCCGGAGAGCCTGGACTGTTGCTGCACACTACCGATGAAGGTGCTTCTTGGTCGCGTATTCCCCTGAGCGAAAAGCTACCAGGTAGCCCGATCGCAATTAAGGCACTGGCAGATAATACAGCTGAGATGGCTACTGATGTAGGAGCCATATATAAAACCACAGACGGCGGTAGAAATTGGAAAGCTAGGGTTGAATCAGCAGTCGGTGTGGTGCGTAACTTAGAACGTTCTCCTGATGGCAAATATGTTGCCGTTTCCGCCAAGGGTAGTTTCTACTCGACTTGGGAACCAGGACAAGATGCTTGGGTACCCCATAACCGCAATAGTTCTCGGCGGGTAGAAAACATGGGTTTTGCTGAGAATGGGCAATTGTGGTTGCTAGCTAGGGGAGGTCAAATTCAGTTTAGTGACCCAACTAAACCTGAAGAATGGCAAGAGGCAAAATATCCAGAGTTATCCACCAGCTGGGGTTTACTGGATTTGGCATATCGTACACCCAATGAAATTTGGATAGGTGGCGGTAGCGGTAATTTGCTACGGAGTCCCGACGGTGGCAAAACCTGGGAAAAAGACCGTGCAGTAGAAGAAGTTGCTGCTAATTTGTACAAGATTGTGTTCTTAGAGCCAGAACGGGGATTTATAATTGGCGATCGCGGCGTTTTGCTCAAATATCTACCAAATCCTGAAACAACTTCCTCACCAGAAGCGGCTTAGTGGGAAAGGGGGGAGTGGGGAGTGGAGAGTGGGGAGTAGGGGAGATGAGGGAGATGAGGGAGATGAGGGAGATGAGGAAGAAATAAGCAATTCCGAATGCCCCATGCCCCATGCCCAATGCCCCATGCCCAACGTACAATTTCTGAGAAGAACTTTGCAACTTGTAACTCTTTCTTAACTTTGTAGGATAATAAACTCAATAACACTCTATGTATAAGGTAGGGATCTAAATGTCAGGTACCACTGGAGAACGTCCGTTTTCGGACATCATTACTAGCGTTCGTTACTGGGTAATTCACAGCATCACCATCCCGGCATTATTTATTGCCGGTTGGCTATTTGTCAGCACCGGACTGGCTTATGATGCTTTTGGCACACCCCGCCCCGACGAATATTTCACACCAGCGCGGCAAGAAGTGCCCATTGTGAAGAACCGTTTTGAAGCTAAAAAACAAGTTGAACAATTTATTGGAAAGTAGTTTGAGATCATGACTAGCGGCAATAACATCAATCAACCAGTTACCTATCCAATTTTTACCGTTAGATGGCTGGCAGTTCACACTTTAGGTGTACCAACTGTATTCTTTTTAGGCGCGATCGCCGCAATGCAATTTATTCAACGTTAGGAGCAATTATGGCAGAAAGATCGCCCAATCCCAATAATCAACCGGTTGAACTAAACCGGACTTCGCTATACCTGGGACTATTACTAGTTTTCGTTCTGGGGATTCTGTTTTCCAGTTACTTCTTTAACTAACTGGAAATCCTGTTGTTAATCTTTGTTTATTGAACCTGTGTTGATTAGTTGTTAAGGGAGGAGAGAAGCTGTGTCTGGAAGTGGGAGAATTCCCCTGTGGGTCGTCGCTACGATCGCAGGTTTAGGTATAATTACAGTCTTGGGCATTTTCTTTTATGGTGCCTACGCCGGACTCGGTTCTTCGATTTAACATGAGTTAGTTTGAACCGAACACTATAAGTTAGAATTTTCTAGCATTTGTTGAGAAATCAACGTTAAAAAAACCGCCTGTCTCCATGAGATAGGCGGTATTAATTTTGGTCAATAGTCTAGAAATATATCCGACAGAATTGATAGCAATACGGTTCGGATAAGATACCCCCACCTGTGGCGACCTTCTTCAAAAGGGGGTAAAGGAGGAAAATAGCCTGCCAATTGATCGGGAGTCACCGCAATCTTGGAGTCTTCCAAAGTGGAGCAACTGGCGTGGTTTGGGGGGATCTTCGCAGGGTAAACAAGCTAACTGAACTGTATTGGGATTGATAGCACTCGCTTGTCCAAAAACTTGACTATTGACTAATGACTAATGACTAATGACTAGATTAGCCAATATCGTCCCTTTCAATGTATAAAAATAGAAACGCGAAGGTCACAGCTGGCAAAACCCAACCAATGATGGGAACTAAGATAGAAGGCAAAAAGGAAGCTGCCATAGTAAAGGTTCCTGTTAAATAACACTACAATTCAAAATGAGCTTACTGCAAATGCTGCCAAGATTTTTGAAATTCTAAAGATTTTTAACACAGGCAATATGGGGAGTGGGGAGTGGGGGGAGCAGGGGGAGCAGGGGAGGCAGGGGGAGCAGGGGAGGCAGGGGGAGCAGGGGAGAATATTTAACTAGTTCCGTGGGTTTAAGTCCCCCGGTTCTATAACCGACAAGTTTTGTGTTGGGGTTAAATCCCCATTACAAAACAAAATTTACGAAAGCGTTGCGGGGCGAAGCCCATTACGAATTACGAATTACGAATTATTTAATAATCAATGCCCAATGCCCCTCATACCTGATTTACATACCCAGGAGTTCATCTAGCTGCAAGTTTGGCAAGTCTGGAGGAATCACAGTTCGCACTATTGTGACTTTGTGACTCTCCTGTTGGGTTGTCAGATCAAGTGCGATCGCTTCCAAGCGAATTTCCAAACACCCAAAGGGAATATTTAATTGCGTCATCACTTCCAATCCTCCCAAGGCGTTAGGTAGCAAATTTGTCAGTAAATGGGGCCCCTCTAGTAACCAGCGAGTTTGATAATCTTCAAGCCATAACTTGACAACAACTTGGGGAGGTACTTCAGGCAGTACTACGCGCACTATGATAAATTTGCCAGCGATTAATTCGCCGTCTGGTACATGCAGTTCTGGAATTGGCAAAGGCTCAATAGCTGCGGCAGTTATGGGTGGGGAAGAGGATAAACCTAACAGTGGTTGCTTCTCTTCTTCAAAAGAATCATTTTTCGTTCCATTGGCTTCCAGTTCACTATATGTATCATCTACAACGATTTCTTGCGCCAACCAAGCTGACGCTATATTCATTTTTATCGGAGGAGGGGGGGGCGGTAGTTGTCTTACCACCATTGAGACTGTTGGTTCGGATACTTTTTCTACTACCGGATCTTCCCCTGTTTCTAGATCAGCTTCCTTTGCTGTGTCTGCATCTTCCGCAAAGTTCCCAAGATCAAAAACCGATTGCTCTTGAACTTCTTCCCATGTCTCTATATCACCATCCAGGCTTAACGGCAAGTTGACATCAACATTGGGAGTTTCAGCACTAAGAGAAAGCTGGGTCTGCTGGGCTGGAACATAGCTATCGTGGTCTTCAGGTTCCAGTTCATCGATGGATTCAGGTAAAGAGTATCCTTGGCTGTGCATCCACTTTCTGAGCAGGGGAGATGAGTAAAGGTTACCTGTTGTAATGAATTGTGCATTTGGCTGGGCTTCTACCTCAGCAACAGATTCTTCTTGAAATTGTGCATTTGGCTGGGCTTCTACTTCAGCAACAGATTCTTCCTGGAATTGTGCATTTGGCTGGGCTTCTACTTCAGCAACAGATTCTTCCTGGAATTGTGCATCATCTACTACTAATTCCAGTGTATTTTCATCAGCTACAGTTGTGTCCAACTGCGGGAAGTCCTCATCTGCTGGAACTTCCAATGCATCTGGAGCATTGTTTTTTACTTCTTCTGTATCATCTGGCAAAGCTTGTAGCCGTTTCAAGTATGGCAAAGTAGTGTCAAGTATTGGCATTCGACGTTGCTTGATGACCAACTGCTCCAAGTTGATGGCAGCCATAGTAGCATCCTTTTCCAGAAGTTCCTTTTCTGTAGGGGCTTCTGTAACAACATCTGTGGGAGTATTGACATGGGTTTGAATAGGAGGCAGTTTCGGCAATTGAGGCGAAGTGCCTGAATTCTTTAAGTTAGATGTCCGCAGGATGGCTTCTCGCAGAACTTGTAAGTTAATTTGCGGTGGTAAAGGTCTATTTGGGGATGGATTGAGTATCTGAGACTGGTCTGTTTTTGGAATCTTGACCAGATTGAATAGTTTCAAATCGATCCTCCCAGCGGCCTTTGGCTCCGTGACAACAGCAGACGAGTCCGATGGTGCTATGGGGTCATTTAAGGATGTACTAAGTTTTGCTGCAGCTGTGATTGCCAGTAATTCTGTTACATCTGCTGTAATGGTGAAGAACTGGCTGGCTAACCGGATGACTTCACCAACATCGGCGAATCGACCATACAAACTGATATCTGCCAAAATTAACTTGGATTCCAAGTCAGCAGGAATATCAATTGAGGTATTGATAGTGAAGGGCAACTCCTGATCTGGTAAGGGTTGCCGTACCTGGGTCAAGATTTTCGAGTTTTTGGGCGATCGCAGTTCAATTCCTAGTTCAAGCGCTAGCAAGCTTTTGGGCAATAATATTTCAGCCTGATCTAGATTTATCTTTTCTTTGAGTTCTATGTGCCCATTGATTGTAAGAGGTTGTCCCCAACGAGCAATGTAACTATCCTGGTCTAAAGTTAGCAGTAATGGAGGCGGTGGTTGTATTGCTGGAGAATCTGTAACCTTTTCATCATTGAGCAGGGCTTCAGAATTGGGTAAAGCTAAATCTATTAAATTTTGTAAAATCTGCTCTGCCGTCTCACCTTTGAGCCACACAGGACTCACAGGCTCATCGATATCTTTTTCGGTTTCATCTAGCAGAACAGTGGTATTAAGGTTGCTGTCTGTAGTAACCGCCTGTTCTGTAGCGATCGCTGTATCTAAGTTAATTTCGGGTTCTTCTGGGGCAGTGTATTCTAAGTTCCCTTCATCTGGCGCAACAATAGTAACAAAGTTGCTAACTGCCTGTTCTGTAGCGATCGCTTTATCTTGCGTAATTTCGGGTTCTTCTGGGGCAGTGTATTCTAAGTTCCCTTCCTCTGGCACAACAATAGTAACGGGGTTGTCGTCTGTAGCAATTCCCTGTTCTGTAGCGATCGCTGTATCTAAGTTAATTTCGGGTTCTTCTGGGGCAGTGTATTTTAAGTTCCCTTCATCTGGCACAACAATTGTAACGGGGTTGTCGTCTGTAGCAATTCCCAGTTCTGCGGAGACTGCGATCGCTTTATCTAGCGTAATTTCGGGTTCTTCTAGAGCTATACATTCCAAGTTTTCAGAAACAGTATCTGGGTGATCGGATGAATTTGATACTACATTCTCCCCCTGCTCCCCCTGCTCCCCCTGCCTCCTTTGCTCCCCCTCTACTCCCTGGCACAATACTTGAAGTTGGACACTGTATTGCCAAGATTTACCGAGTAGCTCCGACATCAAATCGCCCATACAGCGCAAGTCCCAAACTCCCGGCTCGAAGTAGGTAAAAGGAATTAGCGCCATTAAGCCTTCTGAATTAGTGCGACGCGATCGCTTGAAAATACGCCGCTTTGGTAGAACTTCCTGAGTTGAAGAGTGAGTTACTCGCACTTCCACGTCTGTATTAGGAAGGTTAGAACGAGCCAAAATTCTATACTCCCCTTCCAAAATTTCCAAATTTGGCGATTCTAGGATATGCCACGAGCGATCGCCTTGTTTCTGTATCAGAAATTGCCAGTGTTCCATTGTGAGTGATGCCCAGACCGACGAGCCGCCCAATTATATAGTG
Source organism: Nostoc favosum CHAB5714 (assembly GCF_020829495.1). GTDB lineage: Bacteria > Cyanobacteriota > Cyanobacteriia > Cyanobacteriales > Nostocaceae > Nostoc > Nostoc favosum. Next base: position 13,074 of record NZ_JAIVFQ010000038.1, read on the forward strand.
TATTAACTTGCTTGCAAGTTTACCCCAGTATTTTGTAAATGCATCCCTTAAATGGCTATCTAGTTAACTCAGTTTTACTAACTTGACTTCTGGCACTTTAACTAGTCCCATCAAGGGAATTTCAATGGATCGCTGTGTTGCTTGTGCGTAAAGCTTTTGTTGTTTCCTGAATATTAATTTTGACACTCTCCAGTGCTAAATTAACACGGTTGCAATAAATACCCTTACCTGTATATGCTCAACTTAGTGCGAATGTTTTCGTATTATTTTTTACCAAAATCTTCATTTACAATAAATAGGCACAACATACAATAAATAAAGATTCACTTGACAATTTTATTAAATTGTGATTGCCCACATTTTTGCGACAAAGAGTTAGGATGTGGCTCTTAAGTGTCCTGTGCGATCGCCCACTCTGGGTGCGAAGCGCGATCGCAAATCACAACACTTAACCGCGCAGCACGCGCCCAACCTACAAAGCAGCGTTTCTTTGAACCTCTACAAAGCGTATCCTCACCTGAGTAGAATGTGGGTGACAATGAGGATTTACAGGAGGGATTCGATGCTAGTCATTTTAATGGACGAGCAAATCCTTGCCCCTGAGCAAGTTTGCCAGTCTTGTTTACTCGCTGACAGGAGCGGTCAACCCCGTTGGCGTGGGGGTCAACTGCGTTGTGGTCAAGCCATTCGCAAACTTACTCAACAGCAGCCAGACCAGTATGAGTGTGTAATGGGTTTTCGTATCGCCTATATAGAATAGTTGAATTTGCCAGCAAGACCAAGCAATTGCGTTATCCTAAGCTCAAGTAACTATTAAAATTTAACCACAGGAGAACGCATAATGTCTTGGCGCGGGTCTACAACGGTTTCAGATCGAATTTTTGCTTCCTTGCCTTATTTGCTGCCCCTAGTTGATGGTTTAGTCTTTGGCAGGTTTTTATTGAATCAGTTTCCAGCACTACAAGTTCTGCTTTTACCGCTGCAACCAGTGCTAATAATTTACGGTAGTTTAGGACAAATTGGACAAATAATTGTGTTCTTTGCCTTGTTCCTATTAGTGGTGAGAAACGAAAAAATCAATCACTTCATTCGTTTCAACACAATGCAGGCGATTCTTTTGGACATAGTTATATTTTTGTGTTCCATACTGGTGCGAGTTTTAGCACAGGTTCCTGGTACTGGCTTTGCAATAGAAACAGTAGCTAACACCATCTTTTTAGGCGTTGTAGCAGCAGTTGGATATTCCGCCGTTCAGTCTCTACTGGGACGTTATGCGGAAATTCCGGCGATTTCCGATGCAGTGTATATGCAGGTGCGTTAGAAGTTAACGGGTTAACGGGGCGCTACGGTGTTTTCCAGGCGACCAATACCTTCAATTTCGACGCGGACGCGATCGCCTGGATGCAATGGACTTACACCCTCCGGCGTACCTGTAAGCACCAAATCACCGGGTAGTAGCGTCATCACCTGACTGATGTAAGAAACTAGAACATCGGGGGAAAACACCATCTGATCTATACAGGCAGATTGGACTGGATTGCCGTCGTCATTCACAAAAGTTTGCAATCTCGCTCCTGGATTTAATTCCCGCACGATCCAAGGCCCCAAGGGACAGAAAGTATCAAAACCTTTGGCTCGCGTCCATTGACCATCGCGTTTTTGTAAATCCCGCGCTGTTACGTCATTGGCGATGGTGTAGCCCCAAATTTTCGTTTGGGCTACCTCTGGTGTACATTCAAAGGCGTAATCGCCAATCACTAACGCTAACTCTCCTTCGTAGTCAACTCTTTGTGACTGGGGAGGATACTTAATTTCCCTCTCAGATGGAATGATCGACGTGGGTGGCTTGAGAAAGATTAGTGGCTCAGAAGGTACTGAAGTTCCCATTTCAGCTGCATGTTCTGCATAATTCTTACCCACCGCCACAATCTTTGAGGGAGCGCAGGGAGCCAGAATTTGGTAATTTCCCGGTGTCAAAGTTAAATCAGTGGGTTGTCCTTGTAACCAGGGCGGAGCATCTAGCACCTGCACATTCAGGGATAGTTGTAGTAACCCATAGTAAATCTGTCCTTCTTGATTTTGAATTCGCACATAGCGTTGCGCCATAACCTTGATGAATATCCTTTTATCTGCTTTTTTGTTGCTGTGAGCGGGTAGCAATCATCAGTTAGCTTGTTAGCGAACCGATTGAGCCTTGAGCCTGAAAGCGATCGCTCGCTATAATATATGTTTTAGGGAAAGATACCCATTGGCAAGGCTGATAGCTTGATCAATCTTTTCAAAAAAAAGACTACCTACGTTCACTGCCGTCTCATCATTCCCCTTGCGGGTAAGTGAGAGGTTTTTTTGGAATAAGCTAACGAAATATGGGAGCCGGGAAGCGACCTAGTTTTCATTAGGGACAGCCAAAAAAGTCAAATTTTGGCAATTTGACTAATGATTCAAATTTAAAACTGGTAAGATTATAGTTCCTTGTTGCTTCAGATGTTGATTAATACTGGCATTTTGAATTAATTTAGGTATAAATTAGCATCAGCAGCCATTTCTGTCCATAAGGAGACTGAAAAATATGACTACAAGTTACGAAACAATGTACATTCTCCGCCCTGACCTGGGAGACGAACAGGTAGAGCAAGCAATTACTAAATATCAGAATTTGCTTCGTGACCAAGGCGCCCAGGATATGCAAATTCAAAATCGTGGTAAGCGTCGTCTTGCTTATGAAATCAAAAAACACCGCGATGGCATCTACATCCAGTTAAACTACACTGCGCCTGCAACTGCGATCGCCCCCTTTGAACGCGCCATGCGTTTGAGTGAAGAAGTGATTCGCTATCTGACAGTTAAGCAGGAAGCTGAAGAGGAAAAACCTCCTAAAGAAGAAAAAGAAAAACCCACTAAAGTGACAGCAACAGCGCCAGCAACAGTCTAAAGAGTACAGAATAGGGGATAGGGAAGGTTTTCCCAATGCCCCATGCTCAATGCCCAATTCCATTCAATAAAATTTTGTTTTTTCTTTTTTCGTGACTTGCTTGGGAATGCTAAATTAAAAAATACTTGCCAAAGGTAGTACTCCCGCAGTTATACCTAAGAGTGGACAAGATTCTGAATGGGAGCTGGAAGCTACTGTGAGCCAATCTGATACACCCAATATTCAAGTTCTCTCTACGGAAGTATCGCAGCTACGCCAAGAGTTGCAACTTCGCGATTCCTTAGTGCAACAACTATCTCAAGAACTCTTCCGGCTGATAAAGGGTAACACTAGTTTTATGCCCCAGCAGCCGGAGCTTGAGCGCGATCTGACCCAGTTACAGGCTTTGCAAGAACAACTCCAAGCTGTGGAGCAGCAGGTGGCGTTCTACCAAGAGCAAATTACAACTCGTGACTCCGAAATTTACCAATTGCGACAGTCAGTTCAAGAACTCACTGATCGCACTCGGATGTTGGAGCAAGTAGTACAAGAGTTGCCTCAAATTTACCGTCGGAAGTTTGAGGAGCGGATGACGCCAGTGAGAGAAAAGGTAGCAATGCTACAACGGGAAAACCGCCAACTACAAGCAGAACTGCAAAGTGTGAGTTACCGTTTAGCACTCAAAACTCGCAATGCTAGTCATAGTGGCATTGATTTGCCAAATTTTCCCCGCCCAGCATCCGACGAAGAAACTAACATTTCGACTCCCCAGAACGCCTAAATTTATTATTATAGTGGAATCGAACAGGTAAAAAATTGCCGCGACAAAGTGTCTTGGATACATCCAACTAAGCTGTTACGCATTTAACTTGTACATTTACCTGATGACTGATGACTGTTGACCGTTGACTGATGACCGATAACCGTCAACCGTCAACCATCAACGATTATAAAGAATGTTTATATAATTTAGACGCATATCAGCTTAGTACACCAAAGCAATAAATAACAACTATGGAGTTTTGACACTCTTAGAGCTAAATTAAAGCCACACTCGATTCGGCGGACAGAATTAGATTTATAGCCTAACTCTCGCTACGACTGTCAAAGATCGTCTACTGAGTTGATTAAGCAATATACCTAATTTTCCCGCTACTTTTCTTAGGCTAGAAAAAATAGCTTCTGGTTGGGGAGTTTCCCAGTCTTCTGCTATCCAAATAGTAATTAGAAAATATAAAAATCTAAGCGACTAAAGTCGCACGAGTGGTCACTGAGCAAGCTGTTGTGTCGCTTGTATCTCAACCCTAAAGGGACTGAGGTTTGCGCTTACCGAATATTTCTATAAATAACGCAAAGGCTGATAGTATAACCTTTCTTGCCTCCGCTTTTTTGCACTAGTTACGTCGGTTATAGAACAATTAGCTCAGAGTAATTTGAAAAGCCCTGTCTTTCAAAAGCTGGGGAGTCTTACAAATAAGGGACTTCCAAATAAAAAAATATCCCACTGTTCACAGTCAACAGTCAACAGTCAACAACTTCAAGCGGTTGTTTTTATTTCTTGGAGTTCCCTAATTGCATTGTTTTGACCGATTTTGGTCATTTCTTACTTCACTGCTTTAGGTAGATGGCTTCCAACAAGCAGGTTGATTCATCTGCTTATTGATATTACCTACGTCAAAGCCATGAGTTTCGCTCAACATTCTTCTCTAGAAAAAAAAGAAAATCAGCCTGCTAGCACCAGACTGTTCTCTTTGAGAATATGAAAAAATGCAAATATTGCTTGACTCCACCATCCATCTATAGGTAGATTTATTATCTAGCCTGCTAGCACCAGACTGTTCTCTTTAACAGTGGAAAAAATGTCTTCGTAAGTGGGAAAAATTTCAAATACTGAATCTAGTTGAGTAAGTTCCAAAATTAACCGTACAGGAGCTTGCACGTTGCAGAGAACCAAGCGGCAACCACTCTGACGTGCAGCTTTCAACCCTTTTACTAAGGGGACTAACCCAGAACTGTCCATGAAATTGACTTCTGCTAGGTCGATAACCCAGAGTTGATGAGCTTGGGGCACGACTCTAGCCATCTGTTCACTCAAAGTCTTACCGCCTTCCAAATCTATGCTTGCTTGAGGTTTAAACAAAATAACTTGAAGTTCTTGTGTGAGAATCATGAATTTAACAGGGTAGTTGGAACACTTGAAAAAAAATTGAAAAAAGACATCAATACCTTTTCTCTTTCAACAGTAAAATTACTGTTTTACCCTGATATTGGGGTAAGTGCAGTCGTGCAGTTGAGAGGGATTATTTCAGTATTCATGCCGTATAATTTGTGATAACTTTCATCAATATAGGCATAAACGCCTAACAATTTCGGTATCAACCGTATCTTTTACAAGATTTTCATCATTTAACGGGATATTTATAAATTTTTTATAAATATTTTAATTTGTTTGTAATAAATTATGAACTTGTGGTATCAACCTCTAAAAATGGATAGTTAATAGTAAAAAATTAATAGTTACCATAGGCTATAACTTATGGATTATTCAGAATTAAAGTAATCACTTAATGGCTCTATGTACCGGTTTAATTGACACCCCGTGCATGAACAAGCAAAGATATAATAAAAGTAAAAATTTGTAAAGACGGCGGTGCGGGATGTCTTTAGAGCTGATTTCACTAGAAAATATCCAGGAAGTCGCCCACACTTACGGGTATTGGGCAATTTTTTTGGGAATTTTGCTAGAAAATTTAGGCATTCCCCTTCCTGGCGAAACCGTGACCTTAGTAGGCGGGTTTCTAGCTGGCAGCGATGAACTGAATTTCTGGCTGGTTCTCGGTGATGCAATTATGGGTGCTGTAATTGGCGGCACTTGTGGCTATTGGGTTGGTAGGGTTAGCGGCTGGCCTTTTTTGGTAAAAGTTGGTAGCATATTTCGGATTTCTGAAGTGCGGCTGCTGACTATCAAAGAACAATTTAGTCAAAATTCTGCTAAAGCAGTATTTTTTGGACGTTTTCTGGCATTGCTGCGAGTTTTTGCTGCACCACTAGCTGGTATAGCCGAAATGCCCTTTGGAAAATTCTTTTTATACAACTTTTTAGGAGCAGTTGCTTGGGCTAGCTTGATGGTGACATTAGCTTTTTTTGCAGGCAAAATTGTTTCTTTAGAGCAATTGGTTGCTTGGGTGGGTCAATTTGCGATCGCAGCGTTACTGATCTTGGCTGCCTTAATTATTGTGCCTCTGTGGCTAGAGTCTCGCCAGGTTAAGGAAGTCAGTGGTGAGGAGTGAGGAGTGAGGAGTTAAAAGTAAAGTAAAAAGTTATTTTTTACTTTTTGTATTTTGCATTTTTAACTCCTAACTCTGCCAATTTTGGATTTTAGATTTCTCCTTCAATCCAAAATCCAAGTTGCGCTGGAAGCGCACTAAAGGTGCGGCCCAAAATCTAAAATTGAATGACTGCTAACTTTTAATTTTCTGCGACCAAATGCGAGTCGGTAGTCCCCAAACGTAAATAAAGCCTTCAGCAGCTTTGTGATCAAATTGATCTTCGGCTCCGTAGGTTGCCAAATCGGGAGTATAGAGAGAATTATCACTCGAACGCCCAACTATCGTAGAGTTGCCCTTGAACAACTTCACTCGCACAGTTCCAGAAACTCGCTCTTGTGTCTTTTGAATAAAGGCATCCAGGGCAACTTTGAGTGGACTGTACCACAAACCGTTGTAAACGATTTGGCTGTAAGTCTCTTCAATCCCACGCTTGTAATGGGTGACATCTGCCGTCAAAGTCAAGCTTTCTAAATCTCTATGTGCCTGAATTAGCACTAACATCGCAGGTGATTCGTAGATTTCCCGCGATTTGATGCCCACCAGACGGTTTTCGATCATGTCGATCCGCCCGATACCGTGATTTCCTACCACCTGATTGAGTTCTTCAATTAGTTCAACTGGCTTTTTAGCTATACCGTTGAGGGTTATCGGAATACCACAGTGGAAGCCAATTTCGATGTACTCTGGCTCGTTGGGAGTGTCCGCGATCGCTTTGGTCATTTCATAAATTTCTTCTGGTGGCTCAAATGACGGATCTTCGAGTAAACCAGCTTCAATGCTACGACCAAGCAAATTCTTGTCAATGCTGTAGGGAGAGGATTTTTTGACTGGTGAGGGGATACCAAACTTTTCACCATAAGCGATCGTTTCCTCACGACTCATGCCCCATTCTCTGGCTGGTGCGAGGATCTTTAAGTTGGGGTTTAAGGCGGTTACAGAGACATCAAAGCGAACCTGATCGTTACCTTTGCCGGTGCAACCGTGAGCGATCGCATCAGCACCATATTTTTCGGCTGTTTCTACTAATACCTTGGCAATCAGTGGACGAGCAAGGGCAGTTCCGAGAGGATAACGATTTTCATAAAGGGCGTTGGCTTGAATCGCTCCAAAGGCGTAATCTTTAACGAAGCTGTCTTTGACATCCGCCACGAGGGATTCACTTGCACCCGATTTCAGAGCTTTTTCTCGGATTGGCTCTAATTCATCTCCCTGGCCTAAATCTGCTGCTAGGGTAATCACCTCTTCCACACCCCACTCCTGTTTGAGGTAAGGGATGCAAACAGAGGTATCCACTCCACCAGAATATGCCAGGACAACCTTTTTGGCGCGACCCATTAATTTCTCCAGTTAGGAAAACAAACAATGAGTCATTATTATATCTAAACTAATCCATGTATATTTTATTCATGCAACAACCTATAGGCAGATTGTCAGCAAACTCAGACAGCAGAATCTGTATAACCTAATTTGTGGTTAACTCTCATCTGAGTTTGCCGATAGAGCTATATAGCCCTCCCTACTTAATTTGGTTTAAGCTTTTGTGCTTGATGAGCTAGCAGATGCTGTCTTTTTCGCCAAGAACAAACTCAACCCGAATACAGACAATCCAAGCATTAAACTTGGCTCTGGAACACTGGTATAAGTGACGGTTTGAACACCCGCAGCAGTGGAATCATTCAGATCAATAAAATTATCACGGTAGACATTAAAACTGCTAGGTGTAAAATTCAAGCCCAACCCTGCTTGGTTAAAAATTGTTCCCGAAAAGTCGGTTAAAACCGATGCTAAAGGATCATCAGCTTCAGTGTATGACTGGCCACCATAGCTAGCAGAAATCTTTAAACCTTCTGCGATCGTTACTTCTTGATCGTCTGCTGCTGCTTGGTCGAATGAAAAAGTGCCTGTGAGAGTTTTATCGTCGTTAGAAAAATTATAAGTTACGGCTGCTGCTTGAGCAGGGATAGTCTCGCTTAACGAAAAAATCAAAGCAGTTCCTACCGTTGCAGCTGCTAACTTCTTGAAGATGGAGTCAGTCATTTTTTCCCCTTGATAATAGAACAGGTGCAATAATACCGCAATAGTTTTTTGAGACAGAGACGTGTGTTACCACGTCTCTGCAACAGAAAGCTTTTCAGTTATAGGACTTACGCACGGGTAACGGAAAACGTAGACGCTGCATCGGCTTGCCGCAGGCTACCACAGAGAAGCCAGTGCGCCCTTGCGGTTAAGAGACTTGAAGCAACTGGCGCGGCGCAGAGGTCACGGAGGAATGAGAGTTTGAGAGGGTTTTTGCGTAAGTCCTAAGTTAGTGTCTTAGTGAAGCGGTGTATTCAATTTACGGACTTGCGATCGCAGTTTTCATGGCTTGGAAGATATGATTTTGGTCAACCACGCCCCGAACACCAGGCACAGTATAAGTTCCAGAGCTATCTGTAATCTGGAAGCCTTGTCCTAGCGATCGGGTCAGAGTTGATGCGTAAGCACCCTGGTAGTAAACAGGTACAACCCGGCGGCTATGGCTACCCCAGAGATATTTGTAATTTGGATCAGACCCCCAGAAGTGACCAGCATCAGTAGGATTGTGCTTGACAAAGGTGATGTCTTTGGCGTTATATTTTAAGCCTTTAGCGTGATTTGCGTCAGGATTGGGAGTCAATTTAGAGGCAAAGTCATTATTTAGAGTTAGATAGTGGTCATGGTCAGCAGTAACCAGTAACAGGTTCTTGCTCCAACCACCATGATTATCTACCCAAGTAATGACCTGCTGGACTGCCTTATCAAAATCATTCATGGTACCAATCAGGTTATCCATGTTGTTGTCATGAGCAGCCCAGTCGATATCGCCTCCCTCAACCATCAGCCAGAAGCCATCTTTGTCTTTACCTAAAACGGTTAAAGCTGCTTTGGTTAAATCAGCCAAAGTTGGATTTTCGTTAATCTCTTTAGCGATAAAGCTGGCATCGGTTTCACCAGGGGCCAGAGGACGAACAGTATCGGGTGCAGGAGCATTAGGAGCGATGGGATTACCAGCTGCATCAATGACAGGAACACAATCCCCAGCAGTACCAGTAATTATCTGACCTGATGGACAGGTATCCGGCGTTCCAGCCTTGACAACAGAGGTATAGAGAGAGAAGTTGTCCAAACCTGTCAAACTATAGTCTCCCTTAGAAGAACTAACAGGAATGTTGCCATTCTGTCCACGCGCACCATACAGACCAAATAATTTGCCTCCCTTGTTGGGGTCGATTTTAGCAGCCGTTTTTAGCAGTGTCTTAGCTGCATTAGGGCCACGTTCCAAAAAGGTATAGCCGTAACGATTGGACGTAGGATTATTCTTTAGATGCTGGTAAGTGTCTTCTGTAATGTACGTATACTTAAAGACGCCCTCTGCTGTACTTGTACTTTCTCTATTTTCAAAATCTTTGGGATGACCGCCACCCAACAAAATATTGGGCTGAAAGTTGAGCAATGTCTGTTGCAAAATGCTGTCTTGGTTGGTCTTGCTGGGGTCGTAAACACTGTCGTACTTACTACGACGATTTACGAAAGAAGCCGCAGCACCAGGCGTTGCATGGCTAACAGGTACGGAAGTGACCAAGCCTGTAGACTTACCTTTTTCTTTGGCAATTTCTAGGATGGTTTTCAACTTCTTCTCGTAAATGTCTACCCCCATCGCGTTGTTAAAGCTCTTTACTCCTGTATACAGAGTTGTAGCTGTGTTAGCAGAGTCGGGATAACTGTACTTGATGTAATCTTTGTCATAAGTACCAGAGTTAGCAGGGGTCAAAGGAACCCAAGGAACAGGGCCGCCCTTACTGATGTCATAACCCGCCAGATTACCATCCTCTAGGCTATTGCCATCAGCTCGATTGCCAGGGTTAAAAGGAGTAGGCTGGAATGAGAAGTTGGGACGAAGAGGACTTGCAGCAGTCACTGTATTAGACCCATCCAGAGCAGAGTTACCTGTTAGATGGGGCTGGTCTGTTGGATTAGCTGGTGTATTTCCTTGAATAGTTGTGCCGTAAGTAGTCACCAATCCATATCCAGTTAGCTTTTGGAAGCTCAGACCTGAGCCTTTACCACTTGTGTAAAAAGGAGCGCCTTTGGCAACGGCTGCGGCCCGTGCCATATTCCAACCCATACCATCGCCAATCATGATAATTACGTTAATTCCATTACCAGCGGCCATAGTGGGCTGAAAAACAGAATTACCAACTACCAGTAGAACGGTACAAAGCAAGCCAGCCATAGTAAGGGCTAGAAATCGCTTGTACTTTTGCAAAAATGAAATCATTGCAGTGTGCCTTAAAGTTAATTGAGCAAGTGTTAAGGCGTGTTTTCAAAGTCTTAGATCCCCCCCAACCCCCCTTAAAAAGGGGGGCAAAAAGTCTCTTAAAGTCCCCCAATTTATCGGGGGATTTATTATGGGGCAAAATGAGTAGTTTGAAAACACGCCCTAGCCGTTAATACTGATAAAAATTTGGTTCTAGATGACTAGCACCAAAATCTGAGTATGTAGCAGTCACATCTGGCACAGTTGAGGCTGTGGCTTGACTTTGCTCAAAAGCGGTTGCTGGCTGTTGATTTGATGTTCCCAAGAACAACAAAGCTGTCATAACCAGACCAGATATAAACCAAGCCAAAGCACGTTTGTACTGTTTCAGTAATGAAATCATTTTGGATTTTTGAATGAAAGTCATCATCAGGAAACCTCTTAGTAAATAACCGAGTTGCAATCAGCGTAGGCGTAGCCCGTCGTAGACATCGCTATGCTTTGATAATTGTGAAAAATGCCAATAAGCATTATGTTTAAATGCTCTTTAAAAAATAAATATAGGCAGGTTGAATTAGCACAAATATTTTGGTATCTCTACTAATAATTAGTAAAATTATCTATTTAGCTAGGTTCCAAGTTTGAATGCGTTTTACTTGCAGATAACATGAAAACTAAGTCTTGGTTAAATAAAGGATGAATTGGCAACGGTAAAGCTTTTCTACAGCTAGTTAGCTGCAAAGTTATTTCAGCAATATTAAAAGTTTTTTGTATATGGCTTTCCAACTTATTGAGTAAGCGATCGCGTTCCTGGATAGTTATACATTCAACTGTCAAATTGGCAGAAAGCATTACCTTATCTAAGCTAATTGTCCAGATGTGGAGTTTTTCTACTTGAATAACACCAGGAAAAGATTTGAGAGATATTTCCACTTCAACTGGGTCTATTGATTCCGGTGCATACTCCAAAAAAATCTTTAAACTTTCTTGCACTAAAGGTAAAGCACTCAAACCCGTAAAAGTTGCAACGAGTAAACTGATAGCAACATCTGCCCACCACCAATCCCAAAGATGAACTGCTAAAGCAGCTATAATTACGCCAACAGAACTAACAGTATCGGCGATGACATGAAGCAAAGCTCCCCGCAAGTTTAAGTCGTCGTGAGTGTGGGGATGAAGCAAAGTAATATTGAGCAGATTGACGATTAAACCTAATACCGCAATTGCTAACATTGGTATGCCTAAAATTGCTGCTGGATGTTGCCAGCGTTGAATAGCTTCCAATATGATAAAAGTAGCGATCGCCAGCAAACCTAATCCATTAAACAAAGCTGCTAAAACTTCGATGCGCTGATGTCCAAATGTTGCTTTTTTATTAGCTGGTTGCTGTGCCAAAAAACTAGCAAGTAGCGATATCGCCAAGGCTGTAATATCCGATAAAATGTGTCCTGCATCCGCCTGTAAAGATAAACTTTGACTCCATAAACCCACACTCCACTCAGCAACGAAAAAAACCGCAAGTAAACCTACTGTTATCCACAAAACTTTTGCTTTCTGGGAATTATTAACTACTTTTACAGAATCATCTGCACATCCACACCACTGAAGTGAAACCATTACTCAAAAACCTTTTTACAGTACAGTATTAGCTTCAAAAATTATCACCCACCGTATTTGTGGCGAGGATTTTCTTAATTCGGAATGTATATCCTTAAATATTGTCTTTGAACAGGCTACAGTTAAAAAAAATTTTCCATGCCTTTTTATAAAATTACTCACCAATTTCTTCTGAAAATATGTTTTTGTAGATTAATAAATATACGAATACTAGAAAAAAATATCTCTCTATTAAAAAGTTATACTACCTAATTTAAGAAATGGTAATGCTTTTGTTAAAATCAGAAATTAAAGTAGATTGACACTTACAATTTCCAGCAATCATCCTGTTAATAATTTGTTACTAATTACACATTAGTTTATTGGTAATAAAAACTCGCTATCGACCTCCCATTCTGCCTGAGAGGATGATAATCATTATCTTTTGATATCCTACTGATATAGGTGATAAACACTTTTCTGATGCGCGATATTTCTAGATAAATATATATTGAGAATAATAATCTTTTTTACTGATTTCTCTAACTTTTGAATAAAATTTTAAAAATTATCAGCTTCAGATTTGCATATTCACTTACTACTAATACGGTTCGATGAATCATTTCCATCTGATTTAATGACAACTTGACAGTAACAAAAATGTTGTTAATGACAAATATCTAAAGTCAGAGGTTTGAAACTTTTTGATGCCGAGTGGATGAGTTAAATTTTTACTTTACACAAAATTTATATATACGTGACAAGCTTAAAGATTTTATAAAAATAATCTTTTGTTTGAAATTTCTTAACCTCTACAGAGCGCTTAAAAGCTTATTTAAGTGAAATTACAGGATTATCCATTTTTTAACTTTGGAGTATTTTTTGATGAAATTAGCTAAAAATCTTGGCATTGCTACTATTGCAGCTACCATCTCTGTTGCTGCTATTGGGGCTAATCCAACGCAAGCTGCTTTAGTCAATTACGGTTTCACTGTGAATGCCACATCTGGCGATAATCCCGGTCAGTATTTCGGCTCTTTTCAATACGATGACTCGACCTTAACCAATACAGGTCTTGAGACATTAGGAGTTGAGAATGGATTAGCAGTTACATTCAACTACTTAGGTACTAACTATACAGAGGTAGATGATGCTGATTTCAACAGTTTTCCTATAGCCAGCTTCAATAATGGCGAAGTTCTGGGACTAAGCTATTTTGTTGCAGACCAGTTTGCGATCGGAAGTGAGCCAAACACTCCAGATGTAGGAGGAAACAAATTTTTTGTGATTGACCAATCAGTAAACACAACACAGGTGGGTACTGTAAGCTACGCTAAAGTACCAGAACCGTTAGCTGTTGGTGGTACGGCTATTGCTGGTGTTATGGGATTGTGGATGCAACGTAAGAAGAGAGCAACAAAAGTTGTGGGTTAACTGTAGACAATAAGTAAATCACCTTATCCTTGCCCGTGTTTAGGTTAAGGATTAAGGTGATTTAAATAATTCGTAATTCGTAATACTTCGGCTTACCTCGGCTTCGCTACCTCGACTTCGCTCGGCACAAGTCGGCACAAGTCGCTCAGTACAAGTTCGTAATGGGCTTCGCCCCGCAACGCTTTCGTAAATTTTGTTTTGTAATGGGGATTTAACCCAATACGCTTGGGTTAAGGCTTTACTCTTTGTCAAAGTGAATTTTTTTAACGAACCGCAAAGAACGCAAAGGACACGTTCGCGCAGCGTCTCGAAGAGAAGGAAGAAAAGGAAGAGAAGAAAGAGAAGAAAAAATGCTTAACTGAACTGTATTGGGATTTAACCCCAACACAAAACAAAATTTTTATTGAACCGGGGGACTTAAACCCACGGAACTGGTTAAAACTATTTAAGATACTGTAGTGACAAAGGAGCGATCGCTAAATAAATCTGTTCCTATCGTCTTTAAAGACCACCAACAACGCCACCATCATTACGGGTAATTACTACCACTGATGAACGTGGGCGACCTGATGGGCCATACCCTTGACTGTTAGGCCAGTTGCTGGCAATCGTGGGATTCGAGGTAGTTCCGCGATCGCCAGGGTGCTGGATGTTGATAAACATCGCTTTGCCATCGGGTGTGCTGGTAATACCAGTTACCTCACAATCCGTAGGGCTGGTTAAGAAGCGCCTAACTTGTTTAGTGTTGGGGTCAGCACACGACATGGTGTTGCTACCGATGTTTACCAAATCACCGATACCATCGCCTGAGTGGTCGGTCTGAATCCAGAGGCGACCGAAGTCGTCAAACCACAGACCATCTGGTGAACTTAAGTCGTCACCTTTAATGTTGCCCTGAAGATTTGGTTCGGGTCTAGTTTTGTCCCCAGCTTCAAAGAAGATATCCCATTTGAAGGTAGTTGTTGTAACTTTACGTCCATCCTCGCGCCAGCGAATGATGTGACCGTAACGGTTGTCAGGACGTGGGTTGGGAGCATTCACGGGAGGACGCGCACCGCCTGCTGCTGTTGTGCCGTCTGGCTGGTTGGAGGAAACTGGAGTTGTGCCCCGACGATTATTGTTGGTCAATGTGCAGTAAACTTCAATCTCTTTATATCCACCGATGCGAGGACGCACAGCTACCCACTCTGGGCGATCCATCATGGTTGCGCCGACGCGATCGCCAGCTTGTCTTGTCTTGACAAGCACCTCAGCTTGACTTCTAAAACCATTTTCTGGTGTCAAACCACGCTGACCGTAGACCAAAGGAATCCACTCACCAGTACCGTTGTCATTGAATTTGGCAACGTACAGAACACCGTTGTCGAGCAAATCGCAGTTAGCAGAACGATTTCCGGGATTGAAAGGTTGGGCACAAACGAACTTGTAGATATACTCGTTGCGCTCGTCGTCACCCTGATAGAAAGCAACACGGTTATTGTCGTCAACAACAACCTGAGCGCTCTCATGCTTGAACCGACCAAGAGCAGTGCGCTTGACTGGTTTGCTTTGCGGATCGTAGGGATCAATCTCAACCACCCAGCCGAATAAATGGGGTTCAAGTGGGTTGGTGCTGGCATCGAAGCGTGGATCAACTTCGGGCCAGCGATAGCTAGATGCTGTTGAAATGCCGTACCGATTCTGTCCTGCCAGGATATCAGACTTTTCGATGCCCGCAACTGCAACTACATCTCCTGTAGGATTAGCAAAGTAGCCGTTCCAATTTTCCTCACAGGTCAAGTAAGTTCCCCAAGGTGTGTAACCGTTGGCACAGTTGTTGAGTGTACCATAAGCGGTGTAGCCGTCGTTCAGTGTGCCAGTGTCAACAGAGCCAGTTGGCGTAATGTTAAACTTCTTCGACTTCAATAGCGCATCGCCAGCCGCAGGCCCCGAAACTCTGATTTCGGTGTTGCCGGTAATGCGGCGACCATAAGACGAATTACGATTGAAACTCCACTCATTGCCGTTTTTGGAAATTTCCACAACAGACACGCCATGAGCAGCCTGAGACTTCCGTACCTTGGCAATTGTGACTACATCCAGACCATCGGGATGCAAAATTGATTCCTGGGTGTACTCATGGTTGACGCACAGCAGACCGATATTGATGGGCTGGTTTAAAAAGCCTCTTAGCGATCTTGTTTGTGAACTTACTGTCCGACCAACAACATTCCCTGGCTGTAAAGGGAAGTAGTACATACCGTCATTGTGCATACCAAACTGCTTTTCTTGAGCAGCCGCATCTTGGGAGGCATCTGGTAGCCAAGTTGGGCCACCACGCGCGATCGGATCTCCCCAAGCAATCAGTACTTTGGCTGTATAACCTTCAGGAACACTGACAAGATCCTTTTCCAGCAGCCCTGTAGCTGGGTTGAGTAGATTCGGTGGGATGCTCTTAAAGCCTATGCCAGCAAATCCCGTTCCCTTGGGAATCGGAGCTGCATCAACACTTTGGAGAAAGCCACCGATAGAAACATCGCCCAGAACAGTTAGCACCGACGTACCCACAGCCGTCATGATAAACCGCCGCCGACTTAGACTAACGCGGTCAATCACATCACGAATTGACTCGTTAGCGGATGGGTTGAGGGTCAAATTGTTTTTAGGGTGAAAGCGTCCTTTCATTCTTTGTTCTCCATTTAAGGCTTACGAGGTTGTTATTCAGTTCATCTCTCAATAAGATGAGTAATTTTGTAAAGGAAAACTTTAAATATTTACATAAATTACTTCGATATTTATTGAAAATTGACACTTTTTTAACAGCCAATAAATAGCAGTGAATAACAAATTAAGACTAGCTGATACTGCTTAGGCAAAGAAACATTATCAAGCTTTTATTAATTTAAATATCACTGATTAACATCAGGTTATATATTGATTAATTTGAATTTATCAACTGTTATTATTTACGAGAAAATAAGCTTTAAAAGCACAAATACCTGTAACTGTAAAAACAACATACAGCAGAATTCAGAATTCAGAATACAGAATTCAGGAGTAAAACACGCTTTATACCTGGATAACAGACTTAGCTTGTGTACCTCACCAACTTGAAATCTGCTGTAATATTGAACAGACATACAAAAATACATATTTTCCGATTTGAAATATGGTAAACTTATATACCTATTTTTTAAGACCCAGCAAATATTGCATCATCAGTAGATTGACCATTTCCGTAACTAGAATCAGATAAGGAACAGTGTCAGCGTCGCATCTGTCCTATCCTGGAGATGGATAAATAGTGTTGTGGGTGAGACTGTGTTTTTCAGCGTTGTGATACCGACTTATAATCGCCAACCGATTTTAGAAAAGTGCCTCCGCGCCTTGGAGGTGCAGGAGTTGAGTAAGTCAAGTTCGGTTACTGATTACGAAATTGTCTTAGTGGATGATGGTTCTACTGATGGCACATTAGAGTGGTTAGCAGGACACAAAGAAGAGTTTCCCCATGTGCGCTGGTTTCAGCAAGATCATGCTGGCCCAGCTGCGGCGCGGAATCTGGGTGTAAAACAGGCACTGGGAGACACAATTATCTTTATTGATAGTGATTTAGTAGTGCTGAAGAATTTCCTGCAAGCTCATGCGGAGGCGCTAGTGCAGGGAAAGGAGAAATTGGAAAGCGATCGCTTTTTCACTTACGGTGCAGTTATTAATACTTGTAATTTCGATAATCCAACTTCTGAACCCTACAAAGTAACAGATTTTTCAGCAGCTTTTTTTGCTACCGGCAATGTAGCAATTCCCAAACATTGGCTAGAGAAAGCCGGACTTTTTGATACCAGCTTTCAACTCTATGGCTGGGAAGATTTAGAACTAGGTGTACGGCTCAAAAAACTAGGTTTGACACTAACTAAATGTCCCGAAGCCGTTGGCTATCACTGGCATCCAGCATTTAAATTAGAGCAAATTCCCCGATTAATTGACCAAGAAATTCAACGCGGACGTATGGGTGTTTTATTTTATCAAAAACATCCTACATGGGAAGTGCGAATGATGATTCAAATGACTTGGCTGCATCGTTTACTTTGGGGCATTCTTTCACTCAATGGTACGCTAAATGAACGAACGATGGCTCCATTGTTGCAATGGCTAATTAACTTAGGTAAACCACAATTAGCTTTAGAAATTGCCCGAATTTTCCTCAACTGGTATAACGTGAAGGGTGTTTATCAAGCTTATGCTGAAATGCAGCAAATATCTTGATTAAAAATTGAGGTGCAAGCAGGGTGCGATTTTAATTTGGCTTCAAATCAGGGATGTGTCCAAGTAATTGTACAACCTTGGCTACCTAAAAACAGTTTTCCTTGTAACAGCAATATTTCAACTACTTCATCAAAATGTAAGTGCAGGGTTTGATTGCAACTTTTAATAATTAGTATAATAAGCTACGGTTATCTTGATTGAATCCAGAGCCTGAAAATATTAGGCATAGGGCATTTGCTAAATTTTCTCCCTAAATCTGGAAAATAATCCGAAATACTTTGATTTGCATTTGAATCTTAATGTATTATCTTGTTGCAGCATACATAAGTGAGATGCGCTTCATATGCCAAAGTACAGCGTTAGCGAAGTTTTAGAGATTATCAAAAATCTCACACCCTCAGAAAAGTTGGAATTGCAACAGTCTTTACCTAGCGTTTTAGACCCTATATCTACTGCTGCGAAAGCTGCAAAATCCCATTCGCAGAATATTGCAGGGATCAACATTGGTGATGGAAACTCTGATATTGGATTTAATCAGCTTCAGGCAGATCAAGGAAGCAGCGTCAATCAAAACAGAACTGAAGCTAAAGTTGAGAATGCTGATGTGCAATCAGCCTTAAAGTTACTCTTAACATTAAAAGAAGATATTGTAGCAAGTAATTCCCTCAACTCGATAGAAAAGAAAACTTTAGAAGTGCCGATAAAGACAATCGAAGAGGAATTGAAAAAGCCCAAGCCAGATAAGAACTTAGTAGAACAATCAATTGAAGCATTGAAAAAAGGTTTAACAGGCGTGGCAGAACTAGCTGACCCAGTGTTGAAATTAGCTCCTCTAGTTGCTAAGGTCTGGGCGGGGATATGAGCCAAGAATTTCCTAATAGCCAGGATGAAGTTAGGCAAAATATTAGTAATATTTCGATAGGTGACAGTAACGTTGTTACCTTTAACCAAACTCAAATTCTACAAATCTCTATTGAGGAGATTAAAACCCGTCAATTTCGAGAAAATTCACCCTACAAAGGCTTAAAGAAGTTTGAGCCGGAAGATAAAGATATCTTTTTTGGGCGCGATCAATTTCTTACGGGTTTGGTAAATGAACTAGAACAGACTAACCTAATTTTGTTATTAGGAGCCAGTGGTAGTGGTAAATCATCAGTTGTGCGTGCAGGGCTGATTCCTTGGCTAGTACAAAAAAAGGGGTCACAGTTAGTACACTTTATGTTTACTCCAGATGCTGACCCGTTTGAATCTTTTTATGCCAGCTTACTTAGTAAATATAGGCAATCTGAAGCCCAAATTGCCCGTGAAGCAAAAGTTGATACTCTAACTCAGGTGGTGACGAGGTTAAAACAGTCTGAGTCTTATTGGTTCATCTTAATTGACCAGTTTGAGGAATTATTCACTACCACTCAACCACAAAAGTGTGCTCAGTTTATTGCTAGCTTGGTGAATTGGAGTAAAACCAAGCAGCCAAACGTGAAAATTATCGCAACAATGCGGGCTGATTTTCTTGATAGGTTAAGCCCTTATTCCCAACTAGTAAAAGCTACACAGAAACATCGTCCATTGATTGCAGAAATGCAAGCTGATGAGTTGCGATTGGCAATTGAACAACCTGCGGCACATCATGGTGTCGTGTTTGAAACTGGCTTAGTAGGGGAAATTATTAAGGATATCCAGGGACAAGCAGGTTATTTACCGTTATTACAATACACTTTGAATTTACTTTGGGAAACAGAAATAAATAGTAGCAGTATCCAAGATCGGACATTAAATACCAGCACTTACCGTCAGTTAGGTGGTGTTAGAGGAGCGCTGCAACAACGGGTAGATTCCATTTATGGAGCATTAACAAAACAAGAAAAGTTAGCTGCTCAGAGTATTTTTTTAAAACTGGTTGACATCGGTAAAGATTCTGAATCTGGTACTGAATGGAGACCAGTTCGCAGAAGGGCTTTGATGTTTGAGTTTAGTAATGAACTTGAGCGCATTGTACTGGTGAAGTTGATTAATGAGAATTTATTGGTGAGTAATAGCCAATCAATACCTCAAGAATCTACAGTGGAAATTACTCATGAAACGCTGCTGACTTCTTGGACTAATTTAAATATTTGGATTCAGGAAAATCGTCAGGCTATAGCTCTACGTAATAGGCTCAATGACGATGTTGCACATTGGCAAGTCAAGAAAGCAGACGATGAACTATGGGCTGGTTCCAAGTTGGAGCAGATTTTAGAACTGCGAAAGGATTCAACGTTTAATCAAATTTTGGGTGGGTTTAGTCCGACTGCGAATCAGTTTATTGATGCTAGTGTAGGGTTGCGCGATCGCCTGCAAAGACGGAGAATTGCAGTTGCGATCGCCTTCGCAATTGGTGGAATATTGTTTGGGTTGCAGCAATGGTATTTTGGACAGGAGCAACAGAGGTTTAAACAAACCAATGATGCTGTTTTTCTCGGCACAGATACGACAAAAATTCTCAATTCCTTACCCGATTTTCTCAAAGAAGCAGACAGTCTGAGAAATGAAGGAAATATAGAGCGATCGCTACCTTACTACCGCCAGGTAAGAGCAGCGACTGTCAAACTTCTCAGGAACTTCAAGGAAAATCCTCAAGAAAAATTAAAAATACAAAAATTATCAGATAAATCTGAGGAATCTCTAGCACAGGTAATTCAAGCAAAGCTATTTAAAAATCTTGAAAATGACTTAAAGAATGGTCATTATGATGATGCACTAAAAAAAACCTATGACATTTTAATGTCAGACAAAATGGGAGCAGGGGCTGACATAAACCAGAATTCTATCCTAGATAGTCAATACGAAGCAGATATTATCCCTTGTAAAACTTTAATTGACATAAGAGAACAGTGGCTGAAATATACTAAGAAAACTTGTGATTGGTATGGATTAGACCCCTATCAAGCTCCAAATTGTACAGTTCTAAATCAAGAAACTCTTACTACTTCAATATTTCAATTTCCCTACGATCATGCAATCCAAAGGATTAATTTATGCTATGAAAAATTCCAAATACCTGTTTTAAGTGAGTAGCTAAATCTAGTTGATTGTACTAATAAAATCACCACTATTTTTCATTATTTGTACACCTTAAACCAGTATGAGCAATACAAATCATTTAAATCTGCTAAAGCCTGCTACAGCAGCGTTACTGATTCCTTTGTACATTTTGACAACTTGTATCACAAGCTATGCTGAAATCCCTGAAACTGCGGTGATTAATTACGCATCCGATCCTGGAGTGAGACTGCTTCTAGGTGCTACAGACTCTGGCAAGGCTCTGGCAGGACAGCGAATGCAAAAGTATAAAGATGCTATAGGAATTCCTGCTTCTAAGAAATCCCTGTCACGGCTTAGTCTACGAAACCAAATAGATAGTCAAATTGGAGGATTAGTACAAGCTGGGCCTGCTTCTGTCACTTCTGCTTACACATTTCCTTGTAAGGTAAGTGGTTCTGTTTTATACGGGTGGCGGCAACGTAGCAGTTCATGTAGTGATAGATTATGGGTAGTACCAGTAGGATCTCAGTTGCAT
This sequence comes from Nostoc favosum CHAB5714, assembly GCF_020829495.1. Taxonomy (GTDB): domain Bacteria; phylum Cyanobacteriota; class Cyanobacteriia; order Cyanobacteriales; family Nostocaceae; genus Nostoc; species Nostoc favosum. Next base: position 34,418 of record NZ_JAIVFQ010000038.1, read on the forward strand.
AGCTCCAAAGTTCCACCTTCAGGCTCTAAAAATACTTACAGTACGACAGCCTCTAAAAATCTCCTGCAAGCTCAAGCTTCTACCGATCTAGTTAGATATTACTGTAGTACAGTAGCCAACCCAAAAATGGGTCAGTGGATGACCTCAACAGGTTCACTTTCACCGGAAGCTGCTTGCCAGGAAGCAACCCAAAAATGTGAAGCAAGTACAGGCGGCAAATGTTTAGTGGCAAGCTTGGGTGAGTGGAATGTCAACGATCCCGATTTAGTGGTATCGATGCAGTGTGCTAGTAATAAAACTACTGAAATTTCGGCACTTACTCGCAAAGGCAATGGCTCGGTGATAGACAAATTGCTGTCAGAAATAGAGCAGATGTCTCTATTTGTTAACGCGATTAACTGCGTACCTAGTATTTACCACCCTAACGAGCTGATTGTTTCACCAATGAAGGATGAACTTACTTTAATCCAAACCAATAATGTTAATGGCAATTTAGAAATTAATGTTTTGGTTGGAACTGTTAATATCGTATCGGTTAAAAGACCCACTGGATTCAAGGTACCAAAAGGGTTCAGTTATCGCTTAAGCGAGGGTAATCTTACTAGGATAGACTGCGATAATATACTCCAATCACAGCCTGTTCAGGAGTTCTTAAACACTGCTAACTGGCCCCAAGAGGCCGCAGAGCAACTGCAAGGTTACCGTTCGGGTTTCTGTAAGTCTCCTGACCGACCTACACGACCTACACGTACTGGTCCTGTTATTATAATTAGTCCTGGAGGTGGAGGTGGAGGTGGAGGTAGACAAACTACACCTAGCGCTAATGAGTAATAACAAGTTCTAGTTCTAGATGAGAGCTTTAGCGGAATTTAGTATACTATGTCAAAATCGCCCCACCCATTAACCGCTCATACCGATACTTCAACTCTTCTTTCATCAAATACCAACGCTCTAAGGTTGCATCCATCTCTATAATTTTCTCTGCTGCTTGCCGCGCTAAAAGTAAAACTTCCTCATCCTCAACCAAACTTGCTAATGTAAAATCTGGCACTCCAGATTGACGAGTTCCCAGTACTTGCCCTGGGCCACGAAAACGCATATCCATCTCTGAGATGAAAAAACCATCCTGAGATTGTTCCAACACCTTCAACCGTTGTTGAGCATCAGGATTTCTGGAACTGCTCATCAACAGACAATAAGACTGAGCCGCACCACGACCGACACGCCCCCGCAGTTGGTGGAGTTGCGATAAACCAAATCGCTCCGCATTTTCAATGAGCATGACTGTAGCGTTAGGTACGTCTACACCAACCTCAACAACAGTAGTAGAAACCAAAATTTGTGTTTGGTTATCACGAAATTTGGTAATCGCTTCATCCTTCTCGGCTGAATTCATGCGACCATGTAGTAGCCCCACTTGAAAATCGGGAAAAACGCTTTCTTGTAGCTTTTGATGCTCCTCCACAGCCGATCGCAAATCCAGTTTTTCTGATTCTTCCACCAAGGGCAAAACCACATAAACTTGTCTACCTTGGGCAATTTCTCGCCGGATGAGGTCGTAAGCATGGTTGCGTTGCTGACCCGATAGCACTGTTGTCTGAATCTTTTGTCGCCCTGGCGGTAACTCATCAATCTGGCTCACATCCAAATCCCCGTGTATTGTTAGTGCCAACGTTCGAGGAATCGGGGTAGCTGTCATAGTTAACACATGGGGTTGTTCACCTTTTTGCTGCAAACGCGCCCGTTGTTCTACCCCAAAGCGGTGCTGTTCATCAATCACCACTAACCCCAGCTGATGGAAGTTTACGGGGTCTTGAATCAATGCATGGGTTCCTACTAACAGAGGTAATTCACCAGTTCCTAACTGAGAATGTATTTGTCTTCGTTTAGCAGCTTTAGTAGAACCTGTCAGTAATTCCACTGGTAAATGCAAGAGGTTAAACCAGCTAACTAACTTGCGATAATGTTGTTCTGCTAAAACTTCTGTGGGAGCCATCAGCGCTGCTTGGTAGCCAGATTGAATTGCTGCGAGGATAGCTAGCACGGCGACGACTGTTTTACCAGAACCGACATCGCCTTGCACCAAACGATTCATTGGTACAGGTTTTTGCAAATCGTTGAGGATATCGTTGAGGACTCGTTGCTGTGCTACTGTGAGTTGAAAAGGCAGTATTTCGTGGAATTTCTCTACAAGTTGACCTCTTGGGACAAGGATGGCGCTGGTTTGAATCGCTCTTGCTTGCTGCTGACGTTGCAGTAACCCAAGTTGTAGGTAGAAAAATTCATCAAAAACCAGGCGACGACGGGCAACTTGCAGAGCGGCGCTATCACTGGGAAAATGAATGTTAGCGATCGCATCTTTCAATTCCATCAAACCATACTTCTGTCGCAAACCACTTGGCAAAGGGTCTTTCAAGTTAGCAGCAGCAGGTAAAGCAGCAATTACCGCCTGTCGCACTGTATTCGCCACCACCCCTTCTGTCAATCCATAAATTGGCACTACCCGCCCAATATTCAGCGACTCAATCGAATCTCCTGGATTTGCCAAAACCTCTAGTTCTGGATTATCCAGTGTCAAGCCATATTTACTTTCTTTTACCAACCCACACGCCGCCAAAATACTACCTACTGGATAACGGCGTTTTAAACTTTCTTGCCAAGCGCGACTGCTAAAGCGCGTACCTGCGTAAAAACGACCAATTTTGATTTGACCACTGTTATCTTTGACTACCAGTTCTAAAATTGATAATTTCTGATTTTTAGGGCTAGTAAAGCAGTTGCAACGTTTCACTGTAGCCACTATTGTCACCGTCTCACCCGCCTGTAACTCGCGGATATTCACCTGACGTGCATAATCAATGTGGTCACGGGGATAGTAGAAAAGCAAGTCGCGGACGGTGTGTAAACCAAGCCGTGCCAAATTATCAGCTTTTTTGAAGCCTATTTCTGGTAAATCGCTGAGTTTTTGCTCAATATTCGGTGCAAGCCTCCGACTCACCTCAGTGATAATTTGAGATTTTGGACTTCGGCTACGCTCAGTCAAACGATTTTGGATTTTGGATTGATAAATTCTCCCCTGCTCCCCTGCTCCCCTGCTCCCCTGCTTCCCCTGCTCCCCCTGCTCCCCCTGCTCCTCTTGCTGTAATTGGGAGAGATACCTACGAGTCTCTGCTACTAAATGTTGTCTTTCTTCCAGTGCTAGATGTGGATAACTAGCAAATTGCACCGCTAGTCCTTGCCAACGGCGGCGTTCAGTTTGGGGTAAGCCTGTTGGGAATTTGCCCAAAGTTAGGCTTAGAAATTCACTGAAACGGTATTCTCTGCCCACCAAGTCTGTAAAGCCGCGTTCGGCTTCTATTGCCAAGGCTTTGTGCAATCGTATCCAATCTGGTTTTTCATTAGTCATTGGTCAGCAGAGTTAGGAGTTAGGAGTTAGGAGTGAGGAGTTAGGAGTTAGGAATAAATAACTCATAACTCATAATTCATAACTCATAACTTTATTCAAACCAACTAGCACGCCATGCAGCTTCAGCTTCTGCGATCGCTCTTTCTCGATGTTTCTTTTGATACTCTCGTCCTAGCTTGTTTAGCTGAACTAAAATACTGCGGATTTGCCTGCGCTCAGATGAGAGTGTCACATCAGCAAATTCAATTTCTCCTAGCCGCAGGTTAATAGCCATAATTTGCGTCAGTCCAGAATCTTCTGACTGCTGCTCATTTTCAATTTCAATTACTAAGTTTAATAAGTTGGGTGGCCCTGGCATTACCTCACCAGACGCTTCTGATGCCGCCGCCGCAGCTGCGGCTAAAATCGGTTCTGGTAATTTTTTAGGTAATACCCCAGATTTTTGTATTAAAAGATTAGCATCATGCGAAAGTTTTTTCAGTATCTCTTGCGTCACCTCTTCTAAGTTCTGTTGCCATTTTACTAGTTCTATAGGATTAGAGGTGTCGGCGGTGAAAGACTGAGAATTAGAGGTATCTAGAAGTCCAGAAGATAAAGAGGATGTTACTCCCTCATCCCCCTCATCTCCCTTATCTACCCCAGCTTCCTCACTTTTAATACAAGCAAGCAATTTCTCCCCTGCCACTTGACCCAACTTGCGGATGGCTTGTTGCAATTGTTGACGCTGATTCAATGACAAATTCAGAAAGTTTTCAGGATACCCCTGAGTACAAAGGTGGTAACTCGCCAGAATCAACTGTTTTCGTACAGCTAGCCCCAAGGTGTTTAGATAACTAGCATAAGCGCTTTGTAGTTCTACTGCGATCGCCCGAATCGCTTCTTTTATTGCTGCAATATCTCGTTCAATTCGCTCGATTGCTCTTGCCATATCTTTTCGTTCTTGCCCATGTGAACTATTACATAGTACAAATGTACAAATTTATTTTAGGATAACTTTCCAGAGGATTTTAGATTTTAAATTAAATGCGTTATTTCGCGTCTCTACTAAGAAAATACAGGTCAGGCTATCTGCTTGACCTGTCCTTTAAGCAGTTATGAATTATGAAGCAACTTCCTATTAACTCCTAACTCCTGTACAGACGCGATTAATCGCGTCTCTACTCCTGTACAGACGCGATTAATCGCGTCTGTACTCCTAACTAATATTACTTAGTGCCCATTTGTGCAGCGACTTCATCAGCAAAGCTAATTTCTTGCTTTTCAATGCCTTCGCCCAGTATATAGCGGACAAAGCGGGTCACTTGAATCTCTTCGCCTAATTGCGCCTTCACTTGCTTCACCAAGTCTTCCACGGAAATACTTTGATCGCGAATGTAAGGCTGATCGAGCAAAGTCAATTCTTTCAGGCGTTTTTCAATTCGTCCCTGAACAATTTTTTCTTTGATGTTATCTGGCTTGTTCGCCAAATCATCCTTGCCCATTTCAATATCTTTTTCTTTTTGGGCAACTTCGGCGGGGATTTGGTCTACGCTCACATACTCGACATTTGGACAAGCCGCAACTTGCATTGCAGTGTTCCGTGCCAAGCTTTGGAACTCTTGATTGGTAGCCACTGACTCAGTTTGAGAACCCAGTTCTACCAATACACCAACTCGACCGCCAGTATGAATGTAGCTGTCTACTACACCTTGTGTGCCTTCTGCTAGTGCAAAATTGATAAAGCGACGCACTTGGATGTTTTCACCGAGCGTAGCAATAGTTTGCTTGATGAATTCTTCTACAGTTGCACTTTCATGTTCAATATAGTGTTGAGCCAACAAAGACTCAACACTATCAGCAGTCGCAGCTTGCTTTGCTAGGTTCTTAACTAAAGCTTTAAAAGCCTCGTTACGAGCAACAAAATCGGTTTGGCAGTTGACTTCTATGAGTACACCCACCCGACCACCGGGCTGAATGTAAGTGTCCACTAGACCTTCTGCCGCAACGCGATCGCTTTTTGCGCCCGCCTTAGAGATGCCCTTTTTCCGTAGCCAGTCTACGGCTTCTTCTATGTTGCCATTAGTCTCTATCAGCGCCTTTTTGCAGTCCATCATGCCGGCACCAGTTTTTTGGCGTAGCTCTTGGACGAGTTTTGCAGATATTTCCGCCATGTTGCCTCAATTCCTAACTTGACCTCGAGTTGTAATCGCTCACGGGTGTTGAGTATTTATATCTTACTCAGGGCTGGGGTAGAAAAAATAATGAAGTTATGAGGTATGAGTTTTTTCGTCTCTACCTTAGCCTACGATTTGCAGCAGGCTAGGGCGGCTTGCTGCTACTCTGCCAGCCACCGCCCTCCTTCGGACACTTACTTCACCCCTGTTTTACTTATTCGTCTGTTTCCTCGTCGGGAATTACGGTGTCAGTATATTCGGTTTCTTCGTAGTCTTCGTCATACTCACCGCCGTCGTAATCTTCGTAATCATCTTCAGCATCCAGCTGACCGTGACGACCTTCATAAATGGCATCCGCCAATTTTCCAACTATCAGCTTAATTGACCTGATAGCATCGTCGTTTGCTGGGATGGGGATATCTACTACATCTGGGTCACAGTTTGTATCCAGCATGGAGACAATCGGAATACTTAGCTTTTGGCATTCTTGAACTGCGTTATATTCCCGGCGTTGGTCTACAATCACCACGATATCGGGTACTTTCCGCATTGTTTTAATGCCGCCCAAGTATTTCTGAAGCTTCGTCATTTCCCGACGTAGCATTGATGCTTCTTTTTTCGGTAATAAATCTAGTGCGCCAGTTTCCTCACGGCGTTCTAAATCTTTCAGACGGTCTACCCGTGTTTTGATGGTTGCCCAGTTGGTCAACATTCCACCCAACCAGCGTTGGTTAATGTAGTGGGAACCACAACGGCTAGCTTCTTGAGCAATAATTCCAGCTGCTTGGCGTTTAGTGCCGACAAAAAGAAATTTCTTTCCTTGTTCAGCGTGCGATCGCATGTAGTTATAAGCATTATCCATCAACTGGGCAGTTTGCACCAAGTCGATAATATGCACACCATTGCGGGAAGTATAAATGTAAGGAGACATTTTTGGGTTCCAACGCCGGGTCTGATGCCCAAAGTGAACCCCTGACTCCATCATTTGAGCCAATGAAACTACTGGCATATATTTTCTAACTCCTATTCGGGTTAAACCTCCATCTAAGTGCATTTCCAACTGGAAACACCCGAATTCTCAGATGTGCGAGATTAGTTAACCATACTAGGTTAACACACGTTAACACCCTATGTTAACCCAGTAGAAGAGTTGTAGATTATGGGTGAAAAATTCAGATATAGCAAATTTTCAAACCGTCTTGCAAAAAACTACACATATATCGGTTTCATGCATGGTCTAAAATACTACTCATTTCTTGCTGATAACGCTTGGGAGTTGTGTGTAGCATTCGTTGAAAGACAGATGTCATGTGACTTTGGTTACCAAATCCCGCTTCCATAGCTACCTGTGCAAGCGATCGCCTTTGGTTTTGTAAGAGTTTTTGAGCCAGTTCCAGCCGACACCGGAGGACATATTGATAAGGTGACAGTCCAGTTGTGACTTTAAATGCTCGTGCAAAATGGTAGGGACTGAATCCTACCGTGGCAGCAATCTGGTTCAGGTTTAGTTCCTGGGATAGATGCGCTTTGATGTATTCTAAGGCAAACTTTAACAAATTTGGGTCTAAAAACTCTGGTGGACGTTTGAGCCGTCCAGATAGGTTTGAACGTCGGTGAATAATCTGTGCCAACACCGCCGTTGCAACCGATTCTAAGTAAAATGCACCACCAGTTTGTCCATTATAAAAAAATTCTTGTATAGCGATCGCAGCACTCAAGCCCCAATGAGTCTTGGGAATTTGCCCTGGATGTAATTCAATTGTCTGTCCCTCTGCTTCCACTTTGACTATGCGTTCTAGAAAAGATTGGGAATATCCAAACACCACAAAACAAGAGGCATCTTCCACCGAACTATAAGTACTGCCTTGAGGCACAATATCAAAACCTCCTGGTAGCGCTTGGTAAGGTTGCAGTCGATCAGCATTGAAGGCAGCAATCCCACGAGTTTCCCCAAAGCTGGTTACCACAAGGTTAAGTGGTGAGCGAATATTGACTTCTAAATGTCCTGGCGGAATGATTGCTACCATCAACTCTGGTGTTTCTAGCCAGTGTCCCCACTGGGGTAGAGCTTCTAGTGGGGGCTGATCAAGGGGAATTTTACGTTCTGGGGGATTGAACAAAAACTCTTTTAGCAGATTCATGGGCAGAGGCAATTAATAGCAATTTAAATACTTCAACCCTATTGTCTCAAAAAGCAGATTTCGATATTCCGCAAGAATTGAAAAGACAGTAACAATTACAGCCAAGTATTTTCAAAGTTAGGATTTTGATTTGAGTGATTGTCAATGCCTGTTCTGATTCCCATTTCAACTTTTTTTATCGGCTGTCATGGGCTACTTGCTCTGGGTTTGTCCTATCGAGTAGCAATCGAACGCACCCGTACTCGGATTTGGCATGGTGCATCTCCATCTGAGGTTGCCTCACAGCCCAATTACCTAGATCATCCGAATGCTTGGGCAGAGTTTGTGGAAAAAATAACACAACAGTCTATTGTCACGAAAAATATAGAATATGGGGTGTTGCAGCGTACTATCAGAGCGCATGGTAACTTTACAGAATACGTACCCCTTAGCCTCATATTCCTAATTGCCCTAGAGTGGATGCAAGCTGGGAAAGGACTGTTGTGGATGCTAGGTACTCTATTGACACTAGCTCGGATTGCCCATGCCTGGGGATTAATACAGACCTATGGCCCATCACCGGGTAGGGCGATTGGTTTTTTCGGAACTTGGCTAGTTTATATCGTCGGCAGTCTGGCTTGTCTTTACTACAGCGTGCAGCAATTTTTATAGCCCAGCCAGCGACTTCATCTTTAAGTGAAACTGCTCAAGAAATAGCTGAACGAACCAGAGGATACTGGGGTGTTGAAAATAAAGTCTACTACGTTCAGGATGTGACTCAAGGTGAGGATGCATCGAGAATTCGCACTACTCCCCTGACTCAAGTTTTTGTGCTTGCTAGCAATTTTTCACTCAATTTATATCGGGACAATATGTTTAAAAACATGGCACAAGCTTAACGTTTATGTTCTTTTGGATTGGACATACCTAAGCGGCTTTTTAGAATGAAATAGCCCTGCTCATAATGGTCTTTCATTTGGAAGTACTAAGTGATAAACTTAGTAACTATAAGGACTAAATATCGAAAAGCAGTAGATGATCCTAAATTTTAATAGACGTAAATTTATTTTGTATGGTTCAGCTACTTTTGCTACTAGCCTATTGCTGAAAGCTTGCAGTAGTAATCAAAGCACGACACCAACAGTTAGTAGTAGTGGAGAAGGTTTTAAAATAGCGATCGCACTCCCTGGAGTCATCACTGATAAAGCTTGGAATCAGTCTGGTTACGAAGGCATAAACCTAGCTAAACAAAAGCTGGGTGCAGAAGTTGCATATCTGGAACAAGTCGCCCAAGCAGATCAAACGGAAGCATTAACAGATTTTGCCCGCCAGGGTTATAATCTTGTATTCGCCCACGGAGGACAATTTGATGCAGCAATAGAACAAGTTGCTGCACAATTTAAGAATACATTTTTTGTGGGTGTAAATGGTAATTCCAAGGGAGAAAATATTGCCTCTTTGCGTTTAGATCACTTGCAAGGTAGTTATTTATGTGGAATTATTGGCGCAGCAATTACTAAATCTAATAAATTAGCTTATATTGCTGGGCAAGAATTTCTGGCTACGCAAGAAGAACTACGGGGATTTGAATTAGGAGCGAAATCAGTAAAACCCAATATTCAAATTGTTTCAACGTTTACAGGCAATTGGAATGATGTTGCTAAGGCCAAAGAAGCTACGCTTGCCTTAATTTCTTCTGGTGCTGATGTAATTTATCAATGGTTAGACAGTGCTTCACCCGCAGTTTTACAAGCTGCTAGTGATAAAGGAGTTTATGCTTTTGGTAATACAAAAGACCAGTTGGATGTTGCGCCCAAAGCAGTGTTAACAAGTGCAGTAAAAAGGTTGGATATAGCAATAGCTTACATAGCAGAACTTGCAAAACAAAAACAACTTAAAGGACAAATATATTCTATAGGCTTAGAAAGAGCAGATATATTAAGTTTAGGTAAATTTGGGTCATTAGTGCCCGAAACAGTGAAACAAAATGCTTTAAAAGTAAAACAGGAGATTGTCGATAAAAAAATTACCTTTGAAAATTGTCAGGAAGCGGGTAAAGATACACGCTGTGTTAAAAAAGCATGAACATAAATGTATTTACGTTTAGAAAAAATTAGCAAATGCTTTAATTCATTTATTGCTAATGAAAATATTAGTTTCAGTGTTGATGCTGGTAAAATTCATGCAATTTTAGGTGAAAATGGCGCGGGTAAGACTACTTTAATGAATATTATTAGTGGTCTATATCAACCTGATAGTGGAAAAATTTATTTAGAAGATAAACCAGTAAAAATTACTTCCCCAAATAAGGCAATCAAACTAGGTATAGGCATGGTATATCAGCATTTTATGCTTGTGCCTCAGTTAACTGTGACTGAAAATATCATTTTGGGGATAGAAAATAGTTGGTGTTTAAATCTGCGGCAAAAACAACAAGAAATTGCGGCTTTATCCCAAGCTTATGGGCTAGGAATTCACCCCGCAGCTAAAGTAGAAAATTTACCAGTAGGGATACAACAGCGAGTAGAAATTCTCAAAGTGTTATATCGCCAAGCCAAAGTATTAATTCTCGATGAACCAACAGCAGTTTTGACACCAACGGAAGTTGAATCATTAATTAATATTTTGCGAAAATTGGCGGCGGCTGGTAACACTATTATTTTTATTAGTCACAAGTTAGAAGAAGTAATTAATCTCTGCGATACAGTCACAGTGTTGCGACGAGGTAAGGTAGTAGCGACAACGACAACTAAAGATACGACTCCTCAGCAATTAGCAGAATTGATGGTGGGGCGGGAAGTAGTTTTACAAGTCAATAAATTTGCATCTGTAATAGGGGAAGTGATATTTTCAGTCCAAAATTTGCAAGTTGCTGATGATAGGGGTATTCCTGCTGTCCGCAATGTTTCATTTCAATTACGGGCTGGGGAAATTTTAGGAATTGCTGGTGTAGATGGCAATGGACAGCGAGAATTAGCTGATGCGATCGCAGGTGTAAGAAACATCATTAACGGTAAAATTGATTTTAATAGCTCCCCTACTCGGCAGAGAATAGGTTACATCCCTGAAGATAGGCAAAAAATGGGTTTGGTGTTGCAATTTAGTATTGCCCAAAACTTGATTTTGAATGCTTTTAAAAACTTGCCATTCTGCCGCCATTTTTTATTACAATCACCAGCAATAAAAAATCATGCCCAAATTGCAATGCAAGAGTTTGATATTCGGGCGACTGGGGAAGATATTAAGGTAAGCCAACTCTCAGGGGGAAATCAACAAAAGGTAGTTTTGGCGAGGGAACTGGCGGGAGAACCAGATTTAATTGTAGCGATGCAACCCACGCGAGGATTAGATGTAGGGGCAACAAGTGCAGTTCATTCTCGTTTATTGGCAGAACGCGATCGCGGTGCCGCAATCTTGTATATTTCTACTGAGTTAGAAGAAGTGATGGCTATGAGCGATCGCATTGCCGTAATCTACAGAGGTGAGTTTGTCGCTATTTTGGATGCACAGACGGCGACGATAGAAGAGATTGGTTTGTTGATGGCTGGGGGGACACGCAGAGGATAAAATGCCAAGCCTTTATATCATCGGTGGTGCAAATGGTTCAGGAAAAACTACCGTTTCCATGAGTTTATTACCAAATTTTTTAGACTGCTTTGAGTATGTGAATGCAGATGCTATTGCTGCTGGTTTATCCCCATTAAATCCAGAGTCGATGGCTATAGAAGCAGGAAGACTAATGATTATACGCCTGCGGAAGTTATCTAACTCTGGTAGTGATTTTGCTTTTGAAACCACATTAGCTGCGAGAACTTTTGCACCTTTTATAATTGAATGTAAAGCTAAAGGCTACATAATTAATTTAATTTATTTTTGGTTACAAAGTCCTGATTTGGCAGTAGAAAGGGTAGCACAAAGGGTTGCTAGCGGCGGACACTCGATTCCAGAAGATGTGAGCCGAAGACGCTACCACAGAGGGAGAGTAAATTTAATTTCTTTATATTTACCTTTGTGCGATCGCTGGATTATTTATAATAACTCTAGTAATGATGCTAGCTTAGTAGCTGAGTATAGCTATAGTCAACAGCTTATTGTATATGAAAGTATAATTTGGAATCAAATCAGGGGATAAGAATGGCTGATCAAGAATTAGAGCTTTTATCGAGTAAAATTGATGCTGGAGTTAAAACGGCAATTGCAGCAGCAATAGAACGGCATCGTAAACTTGGTCAATCAATTAGTATTATGCAAAATGGCAAGGTAGTAACTTTAACTGCTGATGAGATTTCAGCAATTCAGAATCAACATAATAATATAAATCACTGATCAGTAACAGCGATCGCATTGCCGTAATCTACAGAGGTGAGTTTGTCGCTATTTTGGATGCACAGACAGCGACGATAGAAGAAATTGGTTTATTGATGGCTGGCGGGACATGTAGAGGATAAAATGCCAAGTCTTTACATTATCTGTTGTTTGCTTTAATGCCCACTTAAACGTCGAAGCTGATCTCGAAAATAGCAAAAACTTGGTGATTGATTATTGTCAATGTCCATAAGGGGAGAGATCCTTTCTGCCCAAGTTGCCTTCTCCTTACCAATTCCCTGCCAACCAAGTTTAGACAATTTTTGAACACCACCGGAATATACTGCATCGGCTAACTTCTCCCATGTGCCACAAATATCATCATTGGTATATGAATTTAGGACTGCTTGTTTGGCACTGGGATAAACTGCCTTCACTGCTGTTAAATCACCTAAATACCATGCTTCTCCTTCCTCAATGGCGATGCAAAATTGCGTCTTTGGTTTAGGCTCACAAGAATTTACGATGTCAAGTAGTTCTTTGCGAAAAGCACTCAGGCATCGGTCATCAATATCGCAAATAATGATGAGGACAGCATGATAATCAGGGAGATAACTGGCAAATGTATTGCCGTAGCCTTGAATAAGTCTTGGAAGTTGGTCGAGCAAAATTCGTTTTTTGGGATCAGAAGTAGATTTTAAACCTTGAGGAATATGCCCTATTCCTTTGTAAGAATGGATAATAAATGTATGCTGTTCAGTGTTAATAATTTTTGGGACAAGAATCTCAAGAGCCGTTTTGCCAGAAATATCCTCAACGAGTATCTCAAAGTGCATATACTCACCTTGCATCCAAATAGTCACTATACCAAAGTCCGCCAAGGGGTAAGCCTTCAGAAACAAGGTTATTGATCAGAGGATCTTCACTAGCTCGCCTAATTTTAGCAAACCCATTCTCGCCCTTTTCCAGAACCCAAACTTCTTCAGGTTCAAGGGCATCTACAAAATATGGTTGATGTGTTGTCACAAATATTTGTGATCCGCCTTTCTGGCCCGTAGCGTGTTCTCGAAATTCTCGTGCTAGAGTTTCTAAAAGTTTATGGTAAAGTCCATTTTCTGGCTCTTCGACGCATATAAATGGTGGTGGTGATGGGTCTTCTAACAGAAGGAGATAGGCAAATACTTTTAGTGTTCCGTTTGACATTTGTTGAGCATAAAATGGATCTTTAAATCCCTTGTCATTGAAACGCAAAAGAAGTCTTCCGTCTGGGCTTTTTTCAGTGCTAATTTTGTTGATACCTGGAATCTTGCTGGCTATCTTTTCAAGTATGGATTGAAACTTTTTGGGATGTTCTCTTTCCATAAACTGAACTACATTGCCCAGATTATCCCCATGAATATTAAGATGTTTTTGTGGGCCAGCTAGAGGCAAACTTCGTGCAGCATCTGGAGTAAAATAGCTTAAATACCATCCTTCAATAAATCTACGAAACACAGAAATTCTTGGGTGTTGTTTGAGTGAGCCTAAAGTTGCAATTCCCAGTTTTCGCTTATCGTCAAGTTCGACTACTTCAGTTTCTTTACTTTCTTCTTCCGCTTCACCTTTCTGTATTTTTTCTATTAATTGTGACAAATCAAAATCACCTTCTTCTTCAACTTGTTTACCTTCTTGTTCACCTTTCCATGCAATTCCTCTACCTTCATTGAGAATTAAAAAAGAAAAAGGTTGTCCTCTGCTTTGTCCTTTTCTTCGTTGCCTGAGTCTCTCCCCTTTTACATAAGGTCTTCCAGATAAATCAATATCTATTGCCAACTCATACGTAATTGGTCGGGCATTATGATCTTCTTTATAATAGATATCAAACTCAATGCTTCCCTCTTGTCCTTGGGAACGAATTCTCTCAAAGCCACCACGACCACGAGAATCACACGCTTCCTCTACTCCATTTTTCAAGCAGTCTGCAAGAAAACCAAAAGTGTCGAAAATAGTACTTTTTCCCACACCATTCTTACCAATGACGGCTGTCATTGCCGTTAATGGTTTAGCATTCTGCGTGTTCCATAGCTTGCCCAAGGTGACATCATGAATAACTCTATAATTTCTTACCCTAAAGCCTTCTACTTTAGACATTTAAGCCCTCTGCTCAACTAAGACTAATCCTATCAGTTCCCAATACTGCTCGGTTAAGCTAAAAACTTACGTTAATGTAGTTAATGTAGTAGTTAATGTAGGTTGGGTTGAGGAACGAAACCCAACATTTACCGAGATTTGTTGGGTAACGCTTACGCTCTACCCAACCTACAATTTCCCTTAACCGAGCAGTATTGTATCAGTTCCTACACTGAAAGTTTAAGGCTAAGGACGTTAAATAACTTCTCAATCGATATGCACCAGGAGAACAAAACTTCCACGGTATTATCTTACCAAAAGCCGACTTACGGGGTGGCAATCATTGCATCATGATCACAAATAAACGCTTTCAATTCCTGCTACCAATCCTATCACCGCTAATTGCCATCATCTCTGCCCTCATTGTCGGTGCCATCCTCATCCTACTTGCAGAGGCAAATCCGATTACCGCCTACACCGTCTTATTTCAAGAATCTCTCTCTAGTTACTTTGGGTTTGGCAATACCCTCACCAAAATGACACCCCTATTATTCACCAGTTTAGGGGTATTAGTAGCATTGCGGTCTGGTCAATTTAATATCGGTGGCGAAGGACAAATTTACCTTGGTGCATTAGGTAGCACTTTAATTGGTTTATATGTGCAAGGATTACCTGCAATCATCCACATTCCCTTAGCACTTATCGCTGGGTTTGGGTTTGGTGCGGTTTGGGGTTGGATACCGGGTTATCTCAAAGCAGTACGGGGAATCAATGAAGTTATCACTACCCTCTTACTGAATTACATAGCAGTGAATTTAGTTAGCTACTTGGTGCAAAATCCCCTAAAAGCACCATCAGCGCCTAGTCCTTATTCGCCATTAATTGCCAAATCTGCACAGTTACCGATTATCTTACCCCAAAGTCTTGCCCATGCTGGCATAATACTTGCGTTAATCGCCGCCGGAATATTGTGGGTGTTGTTGGTGCGATCGCCTCTAGGATACCAAATCGCCGCCGTTGGTTTTAATCCCACAGCAGCCCATTATGCAAGAATTTCAGTAAAAAATACCATCATGCTAGTCATGTCCTTAGCAGGTGGTTTAGCCGGGTTAGCGGGTGCATCTGAGGTGATGGGGTTGAAGTACCGCTTATTTGAACAGGTTTCCCCTGGTTATGGATTTGATGCCATTGCGATCGCCTTTTTAAGTCGCGGTAGTATTAGCGGTGTAGTGTTGACTTCTCTATTTTTTGCCGCCTTGCGTAGTGGTGCGAATGTCATGCAACGTAGTGCTAGTGTACCTGTAACTGTAGTTTATGCAATTCAAGGATTAACTGTCTTATTCATTGCCATCAGCCTCGCCGTAGAAAGACGAATAAAAACGCAAAGTAACGCTGAGGTTTAACGCGAAAGTTTCTCTGCGATACTCTGCGCTTCCCTTAGCGTTCCTCTGCGTTTAAAAAAAAATAACTATGAATAACCTTAACTTCCTCTCTGATTACTTAATTGCTAGCTTAAACTTAGCCGTACCCCTAGCATTTGCTGCCCTTGGGGGAATGTACTCAGAACGTTCAGGAGTATTAAATATTGCCCTCGAAGGGATGTTATTAACAGGAGCTTTTACCAGTGCAGCCGCTACCTTTTATACAGGCAACCCTTGGCTTGGTGTTATCTGTGCGTTGATTGCTGGGGGATTAGTCGGTTTACTCCACGCTTTTTTATGTGTAACTTTATATGTTAATCAGTTGGTATCAGGGTTAGCGATTAATCTGGTCGCTGCGGGCTTAACATCATTTTTAGCGCGGTTAGTATTTAATGGCACTAATACTCAAAGATTACCAGGAATTGAGCCTATAGTCATTCCTGGTCTTGCGAATATACCTATACTTGGAGCGATGTTGTTCCAGCAAGATGTTTTTGTATATTTACTGATAACTCTAGTTGTTACAAGTATCTATTTCTTATTTCATACTAGCTTTGGGCTGACTTTGCGGGCGGTGGGAGAATATCCCCAAGCTGCTGCGACGGCTGGGGTTTCAGTATCAAGGGTGCGATATGGGGCTGTAGTACTCAGTGGTTGTCTTGCCAGTTTAGGAGGGGCTTATCTCACCTTGGTACAAATCAGATTTTTTACCGAAGGGATGAGTGCAGGTAAAGGATTTATTGCGATCGCAGCTTTAATTTTTGGTAGGTGGCATCCTTTAAGTACTACTCTGGCTTGTTTTTTATTTGGCGCTACGGAAGCTTTACAGTTACGAATTCAAGCTTTTGGTGCAAATATTCCTTATCAGTTTCTAGCAATGCTACCGTATGCGATCGCTTTATTTGCACTAGTGGGGTTAGCTGGTAAATCTATACCCCCCCAAGGGTTAGGTGTTCCTTACTCGCCAGAAAATCGCCAAGACAATTAAAATAATTCGTAATTCGTAAAAGGTAAAATCAGTGCTACGAGATTATTGTAGAACAACTCTACTTTTCCCTAACTTGAGATGTGCAAGCTTTTCAAAATATAACTAGATAACTCACAAAATCCTTCCCCTTCGGCAGCGTTAGTAATATAAGCAGGGTGATATTTCAACTGATTCACATATTCCAGCACATTTGCCACGCCTACAGAAACAGGAAAATAACGCCGATCAAATAAACTTTCATCATTGGGGCTATCGCCAACAGTGACAATTTGTTCTGGTGAGTACTGGGGCAAATATTCGCGTAATACCTGCAACAATCCCACAGCTTTATCTTGCCCTTGGGGTTTAATGTGACATTGCACGTTGCTATAGGTAAATCCCCAACCCATTTGTTGACAGAGATTCTCTAGGGTTTGTAGTTCCTCTTGATGCAAACCAGCTACATCAAAAGTCCAATCGGTGATGCGAAAGCGATTATCAGCAGATTCTTGGATTTGGGGAAATTTGGTTTGTAAATTCTCAAAAGTTGTAGCCAAGTGCTGGCGATGTATTGCTAAATCGGGAATGGGTGTTAAAACTACTGCTTTCTGGTTCCCAGGTGGAAAGTACAAACCGCCATTTTCTGCCATAGCACCTGCCACTGGCATAATCGCACTCAATCCACTCACCCACCCAGCAGAACGTCCTGTGACAATCAGCACCTTAATGTCAGCTGCTGCTAAATCCTCTAAAGCTTGCAGCAGCGCAGGAGTAAATTTTCCTCGTCTAGTCAGGGTGCCATCCATATCTGTGGCTATCAGACGAATATTGCTCAAGCTTGTAGATGAAAACTCAGACAGGGCAGGGATACTGTGGTGTCTGGACATAGGTGGTTTGTAAAAGGCTGTAAAAAATATTAATGATACAGCAAGATGGCATTGAAGATTTGGGCATTCTAAACATCAGGAGTCAAGTTTTTCAGTTTCCAACCATGTCCACTTCGATATTTCTTGCCCAATCCTCCGGGACAAAGACTAAAAAGGCATCCCAGGAAGTGCCAGCAAGTAATCCTCAAATACCACCGTTATTGTTGGTAACTTCAGGAGGGCTGGCTTTAGCGGTGATTGCTTTGATTGTGTATAGTAAGCTCCAGAAGGATAAGCTGGAGAAAAAACTTAAGTTTGAACAATTCCGTGCGCGAGAATTAGAAAAAAAGTTTAAGCTGGCGCTGGAAACGATTCGCAAAATGGAAACTAATCCCGATTTGGTCAACTCACGGGACTTTAACCTGGATTATCTGCGAATGCGGATGGCAGAAGAGGTGTTTCATTTTGCAATCCTTAATCAAGTGAAGATTCAGATCAAAGAAAAAGTTACTCAAGCCCTGCGTCCAAATCAAGCCCAACTTGGATCAGTCGGAATTGCTAATAGCGCTGGACGGCAAGTAGATGAAATTTTTGATGTAGAGTATGAAACTGGTAGTCCAGGGAACTCTGCTAAACGAGTGCTGTTTCGGATTCAAGTCCGGTTAATGAAGTTACCAACGCAAGCAACTTCTGCAACTATTAGTCAAATTATTGACTGTATAGAAACTTACCTAAGCCCCATAGAATCCGAAGATAGTTGGCAACCAACAATTCAAGGTCGGATTGCTACTATGCATTGGGATCAAAAGGCTAAACCTACGCCTCTACTGGTGCTGGAGCAATCAAATGAAGGCGTGAATGTGACTTTTCGTACTAGTCGCCAACCAAATGCTCCAACTCCACCAAACCAACCTGGAATGAAAAAATCAGGCTCGGCTAGACAATAAATTATGGCTGTCATTAGTCATTGGTCATTAGTCATTGGTCATTAGTCATTAGTCATTAGTCATTCAGAAAAAACAAATGACCAGACACATTGCGGCGTGCAGAGCAACTAAATTTATTTATGGGGGTAGCACTAGTGCGAATTTATGACGCTCGTTCGCCCTTGGCGTGCCGTAGGCAAGACTCGCTAACGCTGCGCTATCGCCGTCCAAATTCCTCGATTAATTCGCTAACACTAATCCCACGAAAAGCCGCTTCGGTTTTAATATTTTGCCAAGCTGTAGGTGTTAACACTACGATTCTTTTTGTCTTCACTTCATCGTGTAAAACTGGTATATTTTTTAATCGTTTTTTAGTTGGAATCCCCCGCCTTTAGGCGTGGGGAGTGTCAATAAGAACTAAAATCATGACTGAATAGCGGCATTGGGGGAATTACGGGTTAAAAGGCCATCTTCCATTTCTACGATGCGATCGGCTATATCTAAAATGCGGTTGTCGTGTGTCACTAATAAGATAGTAGTTCCCTGATTTTTGGCTAAACTCTGCATTATTTCCACGACATCGCGTCCTGATTGTTTGTCTAATGCAGCTGTCGGTTCGTCTGCTAACACTAGTGGCGGACGATTCACTAAGGCGCGAGCGATCGCAATTCTTTGTTTCTGTCCACCAGAAAGATTGTCTGGGTAGTAATCAACTCGTTCTTCTAAACCAACAGACCCCAGCATAGCTTTTGATTTAGCTACTGCTTCTGTTTGAGAAATATTATCATTCAATTCTACCGCCATTTGCACATTTTGCTTTGCTGTCAAGAACCCTAGCAAATTGTGAGCTTGGAAAATATAACCAATGTTGCGTCGCATCTGCACCAGTTTGTTTTGACTGACGCCAACGAGTTCTTCACCTAAAAATTTTAAACTTCCTTCTTGTACAGACCGCAAACCACCAATTAAGCTCAGTAATGTTGTTTTACCTGAACCTGATGGCCCGGTCATAATTACAATCTCACCTGGATAAATTTCTAGGTTGATGTCAAATAATATCTGTTTTCTCAGTGCCCCTTTGCCATAATAGTGGTTGAGATTTTTAATGGCAATTACAGGTTCTTTTTCTATCATATTCTTATTACTTAAAATTAACAGTTTTGAAACGTAACTGTAGTGCCTACCAAAAATCAAGCTTTCTTAATTATTGATTATAAACTATAGTTATCAATAATTTATTTTAATTAATATTGACTTAATTAAAATATATCTGCTGGATCGGCAGAACGTAATTTTCGGACTGCGATCGCACCAGAAATAATACACATTAACATAGTCAAAATCAACACCATTACCGCCCGATCAAAACTCATGAAAACTGGTAAAAGTGTTGCTTCTCTGGCACTTTTATACATAAAAAAAGCAAAAACTATACCAGGAAAATATCCTAAAACTGCTAATAGCAAAGCCTCTTGAAGAATGACTGTCAATAAATAGTTTTGTGTGTAACCTATTGCCTTGAGAGTAGCGTACTCAGCTAAATGATCTGCAACTTCTGTGTAAAGGATTTGATAAACAATCACAGTTCCTACAATGAAACCCATGACAGTCCCTAATGTGAAAATAAACCCAATAGCTGTACTATTTGCCCAATAATTCCGCTCAAAATCAATAAATTCTTGCTTAGTTAAAACATTTACCTCGTTAGGTAAATACTTTCGTAATTCTTGGGCAACAACGTTAGCATTGGCTCCGGGTTTTAATCTAATTAGCCCAATATCAATTAATCCTTCTTGACGATTGCTAAATATTCGCAGAAAGTTAATGTCACTTGTAATTAAATTACCATCTGCGCCAAATGATGCACCTAATGTAAATAGTCCTTCAACTTTAATTCGCCGCCTTCGCACTTCTGCTGTTACAGTCTTTCCTTGGTCATAATTAGCAGCAATTGGGCCATATTCCACTCTAGAAGAACGATCAAATAGAACTACATCAGGCAGTTTAAGTTTATCTAAATTTTCCTGAACTCCAGGTAAGTTAACTATGTTAGTTTCTGGGTTCATTCCAAATATCAGGATACTACGAGGGCGGCCTGTAACAGGATTTTTCCAGATTGTAAAGTCCAAATATATCGGATGTACCGATTGTACTGCGGGTAACTCTAAAGCTTTATATAACCGTCTTTGAGAAAAACTTCTCATAGCCAGAACAGCACTGGATTGACTATTGATTAAAACAATATCGCCCTGCAAGCTGTTATGAAATCTAACGTTACTATAATATAAGGCATCTCGGAAACCGAGTTGCATAAACATTAAAATATCAGCAAAGGAAATTCCTGCTAAAGCCACAGCTAGGCGAGTTTTTTCTCTTGTCAGTTGTAGCCACGACAAAGGTATTTTTTGACTCATTTTATAGGCATCCAAGCACAGCTAAAATAATTCGTAATGGGCTTCGCCCCGCTACGCTAACGTAATTCGTAATGGGCTTCGCCCCGCTACGCTAACGTAATTCGTAATTCGTAATTCGTAATTAGTTATTAATATCGACAACAACTTTGGCGTAAGTTAAACCAGAAACTTTCTGGCTATCTTCTGGAGACAGAGCAATTTTCACTTCTACGACTCTGGCATCCACATCTGCTGCTGGATCTGTATTCAGCACATCTTTTTTACCAATTTTTCTGCCAATTTCAGTGACAGTTCCCTTTAATTCGCCGCTAAATGCTCCATTATCGCTGCTGATAGTGGCGTTTTGACCAATACGCACTTTACCAATACTGTCTTCGGCGACTTCAGCAATCACAAACATTTGGCTAGTTTGTCCAATTTCAGCAATGCCATTTGCACCGATCGCTTCGCCTGATTTGGTGTAAACTTTTAAAATCTCTCCAGCGATTGGTGCTTGAACGTAGCTTAACTTGAGTTCTGCTTCGGCTTTTCTGATATTTGCGATCGCATTACTAACTTGGGCTTGCGCTATTTGCACATCGGTAGGACTAACGTCTAAGATTCTGCTCAGTTTGGCCTTTTCTTCATCGATTTGTCTTTGCAAAGTTGCTACGGTTTTATCACGGTTAACTTTGGCTTCGATTAGTTGCTGTTGCAAAGTTGCTAAATTTTGTATTTGGGTAGCTCTGGCTTCGGCAAGTTGCTGTCGTAGAGTTGCCAATGTCTGTTTCAGGGTAGCTTGGCTTTCGGCCACCTGTTGATTAGAAGTTACTGCACTCAAGCGTCTTCTGTCCCGCTCTTGCTGAGAAATAGCACCTTCTCTGTATAAAAAATCATAGCGTCCGGCATCGACTTGAGCATTGCGCTGTTCGGCTTTAATACGTGCAAGCGTTGCTCTGAGAGCATCTCTTTGCCCACTGAGTTCAGCTTCTAAGCGATTCACGGTTGCTTGTTGGACGAGTTTATCACCACTTAACTGGGCTGCAATCCGTGCGATCGTTGCTTGCCCTGCATTCCTTTCCCCAATTAACTGCGCTTGTAGGCGAGCAATAACTGCTCTTTGGGCTTGAATATCTCTTGGAGATCCAGCCCTAACTTGCGCTAAATTCGCACGGGCTTCTTGCACCTTGGCTTTTGCCTCTTGTAGTCCGGCTATTTGGGTATCGCGGTTATCCAAAATTGCGATAATTTGGCCTTGCTTTACCTGTTCACCCTCTCTCACCAGAAGTTGCTGAATTCGTGATGATGGTGCTAATCCTGATGATGGGGCAGACAATTTAACAACTTCGCCTCGCGGTTCCAAACGCCCAACAGCACTAATGCTATTGCTAGATGGCATTACGGGGACGGATGTAGTTAGTTTTCTTAACTGCTCGATTTTAGCTGTACCTAGTATCCCAGCAGCGATTACTATTGGCACGGCTACAGCGATACCCCACCAAATCTTAGGTTGTTCTTGATTAAATGCCTGCTCACTTGGCTTTGGCTTTTCAGTCACCCTTGACATAGTATGTTGCCCATTTACCTGAATTGTGCTGATGGAAGTAAAAATAAAAAGGTTTTTAATCAACAGCCAGCCGCTTAGGACAAACAACAGTGGTTTAAAGCTGGGTATGGCTTAAAATCCATCGCGTGATGAACGCTTAACACTATGGCTTTACAAAATGGTGTTTTCTATAGTGCTTCTCGTTTGTATGCAATACATTTTGACCTCTCTCCAAACCTCTCTCCTAAAAGGAGAGAGGCTTTGAATATTACTCCCCTTCCCTTGTAGGGAAGGGGCTGGGGGTTAGGTCTGTATTGAAACCTAGAAACGCTATAGTAGCTGGCTATTCAATAACTCTGAGTATTATTGAGACATGAGTGCAATGAACGTTAGCAAAATTCACAAGCAGTATGAATCTAGATGTATAGACGCGATGTATTGTGTCTATACACAAAATCCTAAATTGGTATGATGCGGTACTTTACTGCTACATTCACTACGGCTACAGTTAGTCACAAAATTGAAAAGAAACATCAAAAATAGACTGTTGCCTTTGCTGGATACAATCTTGGTACAAAAGTTAGTCTTCCTTAAGTGAATCAAGGATTAATTAACTAAAAAATATCTGTCAACTTGAGCATTCCTAACATTAGAGTTTCCTTAACTTTCTGGTCAATGACTTAGCTGTCTCTAGTTGCTTGCACCTACCAAGACAACAAACCATTTTGTGATATTCGCTTCAAAGACCTTACTATTCTCCCTGCTGCTGTTTTGGGACTCCATTAAACTCTCGTTGAATGAATTCTACATTTATCCGTTACGCGAAAACGTAACAGAGCCTACAGATGAGGGGAATGAAAAAATGATTAATTTGGGAGATCGAATAAAACTGTGGTCATGTAATTTTCTGCCCAAGCTGGGCCAAAGGCTTTTTCTAGTACACGGCGGGTTTTATCGTTTTGCTGTTGTTTGGTGCAGTAGTTGTGTTGTCCGGCGAGATTTTGTGTAACTTGTTCAGGTGAAACAGGATGTGAGGCGATCGCTTGGGTGCAATGAATATCTAAAAATTCTCGCACCCGCGAGAGAAATATTGTTTCTTCTTCTGGGGAACTGGGGCGCACAAAGATGCAAAAATCCGAAAAAATATCTCCCCATTCAGGTAATTCACGGGGTTGGGAAAAGTTAAGCACTGTTAGCTGTGTCAGCGCAGAAGTATAAGATTCTGGCAAGGTTCGCCCTAATTGGATAGGAGAAAGGTCTGCGATCGCAGCACTAATTTGACCTCTACCCCCAACTAAATCGCAACCAAACATCGGTAGGTTGTATTCTGGGCGGGGAAACATGACGCAGTGCAAAATATCCAGCATATTTCCGATTTTTGCCAGTTCCAAGTGCATTTTTCGGAACTGTGGTGTTTGATAGCAACGGTTTTCAATCGTCAGTTTTTCCCCTTCTAGTCTACCTTCCACATACCCCAACTCATCAGGCAAATGGTAGAGCGATAAATCCAGGTGCTGATGCCAAGCTGCCTCAATACAATCAGCTAGCTGACGAATTAGGGGATGTTGTTGCTCACGCAGCGAGGGTATAGAAGTAAATGACATATTCTAGTTGGGAATGCGATCTAGTGGCCAGTCTACAACTTGTCGTGCCGTTTCAACAGATAAGTGGTTAGCCTGGGTTCCAGCTCATATTAGACTTTTCAAACAACCTCTTACTAAAGCTGTGGTTTAAGTCGTGTTGAACTCAAGCTTTAGCCAACAAACGCGCAAATGTTGAGTTTTGTTCCTCAACCATAGGTGTCAACTTAACGTAAAAGCCATGTCCCGCAAGGAACTGAAGTTCCTTGCTAATAGCGAAAGTCATCTAAAGATGACTAAATAATCCGAAAAATCTTTAGTCTACTTTAGTAGACTTTAGCTATTAGCCTTGAACTTTAGTTCGAGGCGGGCGTGGAAGCCAACAGATAAGCGATTTTTAGCTTAAGTTGACACCAATGGTTCCTCAACACACTAAAATTGACTCTAACTTTACCACAATAACGCCCAGTCTATTGACAATTTTAGATATTCATCAGAATATTTAGGTGGTTTAACGGTTATCAAAGTAATTTTTGTTTACAAAGTCAAATACGTTGACTAGGTGACACCAAAAGATCGCTATCAATACAATTCGTAATTTTAAGCTTTGTAACTCGTGATTAAATTTCCTAATTACGAATTACGAGTGCTTTAAATGGACGGTTAGAAACCATATCTGCACAAACAAAACCTGCGTTTCCTTGCCTATGGAACGCAGGTTTCAAAACTTTAATTTGTTACTCCGCGCAAGCCCAAAGAGTTTGTGCAGTCGTCAATTCCATTTACCAAGGCTGTGGACTGACTCAATAGTACAGAGGCGATTAATCGCGTCTCTATAAACATAGGAGAAAATCATGGTTATTTCATCATTTAATCTCTCTAACCTCGACGGCACTAACGGCTTCACCATCAACGGCATCGCAGCGGGTGACTACTTAGGCTATTCTGTCAGCAGTGCCGGAGATGTCAACAATGACGGCTTCGACGACTTGATTATCGGGGCAAGACTTGCCGACCCCAACGGCTACGATTCAGGGCAGAGCTACGTGGTGTTTGGCAGCAGCAACGGCTTTAGCTCCACTCTCAACCTCTCTAACCTCAACGGCACTAACGGCTTCACCATCAACGGCATCGCAGCGGTTGACTACTCAGGCTGGTCTGTCAGTAGTGCCGGAGATGTCAACAATGACGGCATCGCTGACCTGATTATCGGGGCACCCTATGCCTCCCCCAACGGCTTATATTCAGGGCAGAGCTACGTGGTGTTTGGCAAGAGCACAGGCTTTGACGCCACTCTCAACCTCTATAACCTCGATGGCACTAACGGCTTCACCATCAACGGCATCGCAGCGGTTGACTACTCAGGCTGGTCTGTCAGTAGTGCCGGAGATGTCAACAATGACGGCATCGCTGACCTGATTATCGGGGCACCCTATGCCTCCCCCAACGGCTTATATTCAGGGCAGAGCTACGTGGTGTTTGGCAAGAGCACAGGCTTTGACGCCACTCTCAACCTCTATAACCTCGATGGCACTAACGGCTTCACCATCAACGGCATCGCAGCGGGTGACGGTTCAGGCATTTCTGTCAGCAGTGCGGGAGATGTCAACGACGACGGCATCGCTGACCTGATTATCGGGGCTTATGGTGCCGACCCCAACGGCTCAGGTTCAGGGCAGAGCTACGTGGTGTTTGGCAAAAGCACAGGCTTTGATGCCACTCTCAACCTCTCAGACCTCAACGGCGCTAACGGCTTCACCATCAACGGCATCGCAGGGAATGACGAATCAGGCATTTCTGTCAGCAGTGCCGGAGATGTCAACAATGACGGCATCGCTGACCTGATTATCGGGGCACGCTATGCCGACTTCAACGGGTACTCTTCTTCTGGGCAGAGCTACGTGGTGTTTGGCAAGAACACAGGCTTTAGCGCCACTCTCAACCTCTCTAGCCTCAACGGCTATAACGGCTTCACCATCAACGGCATCGCAGCGTATGTCGAATCAGGCTCTTCTGTCAGCAGTGCCGGAGATGTCAACGACGACGGCATCGCTGACCTGATTATCGGGGCTTATGGTGCCGGACCCAACGGCTCAGGTTCAGGGCAGAGCTACGTGGTGTTTGGCAACACAGGCTTTAGCTCTACTCTCAACCTCTCCACCCTCAACGGCGCTAACGGCTTCACCATCAACGGCATCGCAGGGAATGACTTATCAGGCTATTCTGTCAGCAGTGCCGGAGATATCAACAGCGATGGCTTCGACGACCTGATTATTGGGGCACCCGGTGCCGACCCCAACGGCTCAGAATCTGGGCAAAGCTATGTGTTATTTGGCGGGACGAATATCGGCGGCACTCCTGAAGTCACAGGAACTCCCCGTGCAGACACTCTTATCGGCACAATTAACAAGGATATCATCGACGGCAAAGGTGGTAACGACACCATCGACGGCAAAGCTGGCAACGACTTGCTGCAAGGGGGTGCTGGCAATGATATCCTCATTGGCGGTGCTGGCAATGATACCCTTGTCGGTGGCATCGGTGCTGACAAATTCCTTTACGATACCAATGCTCGGTTTGACAGTTCTGCTATTGGTTTAGATACCATCTCTGATTTCAAACAGTCCCAAGGTGACAAGATTGTACTTGATAAGACTACCTTTAGTGCAATTACTTCTGCTGTGGGAACCGGTTTTAGTAATGCTAGTAATTTTGAAGTCACTACTAAAGGGGCAGCCAGCACTGCTGTGATTGTCTACAACCCTGTAACTGGGCAGTTGTTCTACAACTCTAATGGTAGCGTGGTTGGTTTTGGCATCGGTGGCCCATTTGCGGTTCTAACTGGTGCGCCAACTCTCACCGCATCAGATTTTGTGTTGCAAGCGTAGTTCGCCTAAAATACCGATTTCCAAGCTGGGAACAGCAAACGCCGAGCTTGGAACAGCAAACGTTAAGCCGGGAGCCACTAACGTTAAGCCGGGAACCACTAACGTTAAACCGGGAGCCACTAACGTTAAGCCGGGAGCCACTAACGTTAAGCCGGGAGCCACTAACGTTAAGCCGGGAGCCACTAACGTTAAGCCGGGAGCCACTAACGTTAAGCCGGGAGTCGCTAACGTTAAGCCGGGAGCCACTAACGTTAAGCCGGGAGCCACTAACGTTAAGCCGGGAGTAATGCCAATACGGTTCCGATAAGATCCCCCCGCCTGTGGCGACCCCCTTAAAAAGGGGGTAAAGGAGGAAAAAAGCCCCCCTTTTTAAGGGGGGTTGGGGGGATCTCCGAGAGCCAAACATATTAACCGAACCGTATTGCAACCCAACCTACATAATTTAATTTTTTGGGCTTAACCCAAGCGTATTGCTTCGCGTAACGTTCCGCAAGGAAAGGTTAAGTCTCATGTAGTACTAATGAACTCCAAAACTATACCCATAGCTGGATAGCATATTACTTTTTTAGTAACACCCAATAATTAATTGTCAGTAGCAAAACAACTGACCACTGAAAACTAACAATCCACACAATAACTATTGCCAAAAATCAGTGACATCATATCCCAATTCCCCTAGCATGTGCCGCAGCAGGGGTAAACTGAGTCCAATTACATTGGTGTGACAGCCTTCAATTTTTTCGACAAAGAAACTACCAAAACCTTCAATTGCAAAGGCTCCAGCACACTTAATGGGTTCACCTGTGGCAACATAAGCTTGAATGGCGCGATCGCTCATTTTAGCAAAGTAAACTCTTGTAACTTGTGACTTGACTATAGTGCGATTTTGGTCAAGGTCAATTAAGGCATGACCTGTGTACAAGTCGCCAAAGTTACCTTGCATTATCTGCCAACGAGCGATCGCTTCAGACGTGTCTGGTGGTTTGCCGTAAATTTCACCATTCATGGACAAAACCGAATCACAACCCATAATCAAAGCCGATTCAAACTGTGGGGCTACAGTTTCCGCCTTGTATTGGGCAAGAGTTTTGACCAATTCTGCTGGTTCACTTAATTCAATTTGCGACTCATCAAAATCACTTGCTCGAACTATCGGTTCAATACCAACAGTTTGCAGCAAGCGGCGTCGGGCTGGGGAAGCTGAGGCAAGTACAAAAGGTGGAATTTTCATGATATTTCTGACAAACTTCGTAATTGGGTATTGGGCATTGGTAATTCAGTTTCTTCTCTATTCCCCATTCCCCATTCCCCACTCCCCAATTAATAAACAGAAAAAGAATTTACAACCTCATCAATCATTCGTTTAACCTTCTTCCAGCGTTTTTCCGGAATTGAGGCGTTGAGGGTAAAAACTTTACCACGGCTAACAGCGACGCTGGCGATGTTGTGTCGTTGCTGTTGATTGGGGAGTTTAACCTCATACTCTAAAAGGTAGTATATTTTACCGTCTACTTCTCGCTGTGCAGCATTGACTAATTCAGCTGAACGACCAGAGTCAGGAGGCGCAAGAGCTGCTTTTCCCAACTTATATCCTACTTCTGTTGGGGTTCCCAATTCTGACAAAGTTTTGCCTTCGGGAACTGGGCTAATCACAACAGAAACATTTTCAGACACCTCAATCAAATCGTGGAAAACCACATCTGGCCCATTGGCAACTTTAACTTGCAGCCAGCCGTTAGGATATAAAAACTGATAGCCATCATTGGTGTCTACAAAGCTTTTGAGTCCAGCCGCAGCCGCTACATCAGAATTACTCAGGCTGAAGCTCAACACCAATAGCAAAATTAATATAATTCGTTTCCACATTTTTACAGATTCCTTTAGGCTGGAGACAACACCAGGCTTGTATCATTTCTCGTTATTATTCTCCCACCAACTGGGACGCTTCGGATGAGGCATTATATGAAGAGGGACAAATCCTCAAGTGTCGTTAAAAGGGGCAGGAGACAAGAGGGGCAAATCATGCCTTTATTTGAAGAGAGGATGATTTGGAGCTACTGAACTCTTGTAAAGTTGTAACCCTACCCGCCTCAGAATGAATTCTGAGGCTAATAGCTTAAGTCAGCTCAAGCTGACTAGAAGATTTTTAATGATTCCGGGAATACTAGACACAGGAAATAGCATCAAAAACAGCACATACATGGCTCTGTGGCGACTTTACTATCATCTTATTTGGGCGACAAAAGAGCGCCAGGCACTAATTACCCCTGAACGCGAAACCCAACTTTATAGTTACATCATTGGCAAAGCCAATGCACTTGGTAGCATTATCCATGCTGTGGGCGGAGTAGAAAACCACATCCATTTAGTGGCTTCTATACCACCGAGACTTTCTATTTCTGATTTTGTCCAAAATCTTAAAGGTAGTAGCGCTCATCATCTCAATCATCTCTCACCCTCACAAGATTTGTTTGCCTGGCAACGCGGATATGGCGTTTTTTCAATGGGAAGCAAACAACTTGAGCAAGCTGTCGTATATGTAGATAATCAAAAAGCGCATCATTCCAATGGAACTACAATTTCGTCTTTGGAACTGCATAATCATGAAGATGATGGGCCAAAACTCACGCAGCTAAACCAATGAATTCCATTAATCTTCACGTTCATTAAACCATAGTCAGCTTAAGCTGACTTGAGCTATAAGCCTCAGAATGAATTCTGAGGCGGACTTGTTGTCAAGCCAATATTCCGCAATTATTCAAATACGTAATTTCCAATCTCACGCTGCAACCATCACCCGCTATAAGCCAATATTCCACAATTATTCAAATACGTAATTTCCAATCTCGCGCTGCAACCATCACCCGCCATAAGCCAATATTCCGCAATTATTCAAATACGTAATTTCCAATCTCGCGCCTGAACCATCACCCGCTATAAGCCAATATTCCACAATTATTCAAATACGTAATTTCCAATCTCGCGCTGCAACCATCACCCGCCATAAGCCAATATTCCGCAATTATTCAAATACGTAATTTCCAATCTC
>NZ_JAIVFQ010000039.1 GCF_020829495.1 Nostoc favosum CHAB5714
GAGAAGGAGGATTTATTGATACTGGACAATACCTGATTTCTAAAGTCGCAGTTCTTTCTTTTCGCTTTTTAGTTTCAGGTAATTTAACCTCTTTGATAAACTGCACTTCCAGGGATGTTACATACTCCCATAAATAAGAGTTTTCTCCCGATAAACAACGATTTTGAGCGGCTCTGACAACTACACCTGTATTTTTATTTTTACGTTGAAGTGCGAATACTTCTGCAATATCTCCTTCACGGTCAAAGACATGAATCACTCTTGTGAGTAGTCCACCATCAGGCATTTCTAAACCCTTAAATAATTTGTTTACTTTCTGAAAAGCTTCAACCCATCGATAAGATTCTTTCTCTTTAAAAGCTCTATTTTTGGCAATTAAACGTTCTTTCTTTAATCGCTTTTTTTTTGCCGTAGATGTTTCCCCTGGTGGTGGAGATACCTTGTGCTGTCGATGCCACAATTTCTCCCATAATAGTCCTAGTGGCTGACCAAAATCTGGGTCTAGTGCTAAAGAAGTATGTAAAATTAGTCCGTTCCCACCATTACCTGTAGGCCCATAATCATCTCTTTTTTCTAAGATTTTTTTGTAATCAAGATAAGTTGTATCACCTACAGCTAATACTATTGGTATGCCATAAATTTCTAGAGAAGTCTGTTTAAAAGATGGTTGGGTCAATTTCTCAAAAGTTGTTTTGGGGTTAGAAAAGAATTCGTAACCACGTTTTAGGTCACTAGCGCTTTGAAATATTTGTGATAAAGGCTCACCATATTTTACTTTTAAAACCTCCGCAATCAAAACTGCTCTGTTGGTCAGACGTTTGTCACCAAAATCACAATTGCGGTACGGGTTTGCTTCTAATATTTTCATTTGCACCCCAAAATACTACACTACAAGCACCTTATATTAGAGGACGCAAATCATCTTAAGTTCAAAGGATTGGTTCGCGACGACGTATCGCGAACCAATCCCCTTTTCCACATCCCGTGAAAAGTCAGATTTTCAGATAGAGTCTAAATCCCATTTGAAATCTTTCCTATTTTTAATTTTTTCGGGTTTTCGATGCTCTTTGTCGAAACTCGCTTTCTATATCAGCTAAAGTATGCTCTCTAGCTAGAGAGCGAATCTCTTGAAGTACTGCGATGTGGCACTCGTATAGCTTGGCGTAACCATCTAATCCACCTGTCTTTTCATTGGTGAATTTCTTGAATTCCGGCAAGTACTTACGAGCTATATTCAAATAGGCTTGTAGTTGCCTTGCAGATACTTTTGGTGTCAGCAAGGACGCAACTTCTAATCTTGTTAGTTCTTCATGCTGGCAGGACAACCCCCTTGTTTCCATTAGTGCTTAGAACTTCTTGGAACTTCTAACTACATATAAAAATACCCGCTTTTTTGGGGTTGGTAATTGGCATTTGCAATAATACAGAAAATTCTTTGTGCGACCATTTACTGGGGAGTTATTTTAGAAAAAATCTTTACCCAGTAAGCATTTCAGAGATTAGATATCTTTTTCCTGGAACTTTCCCTTGATTTGTCCACTTTTCATCTAACAGGGCGCAAAGTTGATAGACAACAAAGTGCGGGTTCCGTTTCGCTTTTCCTTCTAGACTCCAACTACGAACTGTAAAGTCTGCGTATCCCAAAAGACGTGAAAGTTCCGGGTAGGTTAATTTCCATTTTTTCTTAAATTCTATTGGGTGCATAGCACTTATTCAGATATTTGCATGATGGCCTATTCTATATTTGTAGCATAATTAGTTCGTCTTTTATTAATGTGCCGTCTGGAAAATATGAGATATTTTGTCATCTTTTTTTACCTTAATCTTTGGGCATCAGACCATTAGCTACTACTAGCCAAAACGCACTTATCTATAATAAAAATATGTACTCAGATATATTAATTTTTACAAATCGTTTCAATTATAAAAACAAAGTTAATTAGAATGATGCTCCCCAGGCGATTGGCTAATATGGCAGGGGAGCATCAATGACTTGTCGCTGATTTGTCTTTGCATTTATTTGAAATACATCAACTACAAACAACTCTAATCCACTCGGAGCATCAATACTCGCACTATATTGTTCGAGAAATGCTCTTCTTCCCAAAACTGCCAAACTTCTACCATCTTTCTATTATTCAGAACGATATCAATATTCCATATCTGCCAATGGCAAAGAAATCGACAAAGGTACGGAAACAATCCGTACTTCCGCCTCTTGATTTTTCACTTTTATTTGTTATATATTACTAAATTTGCTTTGATTGTCTAGCTCTTGTATGACACCCAAACTTCATGAATAGCCCCTTTCCTTTATCACCTCCCCAAAAAGCAATCGAGTCATTATTAGCATTGCGAGATTACTACGCGCCTCTTGCAGAAGAGTACGAAAAATTATATACCTTAGCCAAAGCAAATCTCACTCATGTAGAAGCTCTATTATCTAACTGGCCTTTGACTGAGGAGGTGGATAATGATAATGAAGAATTCACCTCTGAAAAAGGAAAAAACTTCTTCTTATTCTTTTTAACTTTTTACACTCTTTTTGACTCGCGCTAAGAAACTGGCGATTGTCATTGGTTCCAAGAAAGCTATTTCCCTTACTGTGCGTTTTACTGATGACGGGCATCGATACACGAGGTTATGTTCTAGGTTAGCTTCAAGCACCAGGGCGACCGTCAGCCCCAATCTGAAAACGGATCTTCACTGGGAGCTGACGTATAGCACAAGTTAGCCTTGCGCCACCACACCACTATGACTACTACTAAAATTTACTCACTTATCTGCATCAACAACTCTATTTTGGTCGTATTTTACACTCAAGCGCATTGCTGGCAGTTTCGGATCATTAATGACGATGGTGCAGTGTTTGGCGAACAAAAGCTTTACTATACGCCTCTTGCGGCTCTTACTGCTGGGCGTGATTGGATATGCTTTGGTGGATGAAGAGGCGATCGCTATGTTCACCAATCCACCTCTGCCTGAGCAGTAGTTGAAAGAATATGAAGATGTAATTGTACTAAAATTTATTCCCCAAACCTTTTGCTCAGGTTGGGGTTTTTTGTTCGCTTGTTATATATTTGCATCTGTGGGAATCACCAAGAGTGCTTAGTTAGATGAATCATTGTGTTAATAATTGCAAACAAAGCGCAGATCAACTCACTGTCCAACTTACGAACAGCGATCACCTGGGCGTGAGCGCTTGAGCCATCGCATCCAAAGACTACTGCTTAACTTACACTTTTAAAATCTATGGCTATTCCAGCAACACAGTTAAAGATCGGGCAATCGGTGAAGTATCTAATCGGCACTCGAAGCGGTATGAGTGCGGCAATAACCGATATCAGCAAATCATCTCTTAGTCTCAAAAATACTCATATTGTTACTTTGACCTTTGATGATGATTCACTACCAAATCACTTAAAAACACAACAACTAACTGTTTATGACGAATTGCTTGAAGGTTGTGAAATAATCACATTTTAAAAAATGAAAATTGGTAACAGCAACAGTAGAGCGCACATCCGCTGCCACAAGTTGAAATTAATCAAAATACTAACTTGCTGGCTGATATAATCCCGTATTTTCGTTTAATTCCCACCCAATACCGGATCTATCTTTGCCCTTACACCATGCTACAAAAAGCGGTGGGGGGAGTTTAATTCGCTCCTTGCGTACACTTTCTTCACTGACGCCAAGTCTCTTGGCTAAACCTTCTTCAGTTAACGGTTGCATTCTAGGAGTATGCGCTTTGAAGGATGAATTATTGTAGTACGATTTCTGTCCTCGCTTTTGTTGGTTGTTGAGATAGTCTTGAATTTTAATGATCGCCTCAGCCAACTGTGTCATTCGGGCACACATCCCCTCCACTTTTTGTTCTAAATTGGCGAGATTATCAATTGCTGTGGTTTGGTTGCTATTAGATTCATTTAAAAACTCTGACTCGAGCTTATCAAGTCGTGAGCAAATAGCTCTTATCGTTTCATTATTTGGACTACTGTGACTTTTATTACTCACAATTAAGTACTTCTCTACACTTGCCTTAATCTTTGAGTCTAAGCGTTCGTCTAAATCGTTACCACCTATTGCATCAAGCTTATCTTGGGAATCGCCTAAGTAGAGATCGATAAATTCGAGCAGCGTCGCTGTTGCTGTTGTGCCTTTTGAGTTGCAACAGGCGATAAACTGCTCCCACTTCCTTTGGTCACAGTTGAAAGATGCCAGCTTTTTTTTACGCCCTGTATTGCTCATGTTCACGTGTCATCTAGGTAAACTGGGACTGGCCACGCTTATTAAATCGTGTAATTCATCATGATGAATTACCTTGATAGTATCATCGCCAAATGTGTCAGCGCATTCTTCAAGCGATGGTTTTTGTAAAGAGATGCTACTGCCAACGGCTACCATTGGCGATCAAAAATTATCTCAGGCTTAAACACTTGCAGGATTGCTTTATCTAATTTTTGCTCATCGAAACAGTGCTGAGTACCTAGTTAGATTGCTGAGTAAGAAAGCAATAATTGCATCCAGTACAGTAAGTCTGTACCCCTACGGGGATCTTGCTACGCATAGCGTCTCTAAAAGTTGCCCCTGCTTTTAAGCCCTGGTGTCCATTAAAGAATTAGTTGTCAGTTTTAAATAATTAGTGTCCAAACGCTCGATTTTTTAGCTCTGTGCAATTTAAATGATGGTCTAGCTCTGTAAATCCAGTTTTTTAAAATTAATGTCCCTTTCACTTACAACAAAGGCCCTCATTATCCACTCAAGCTTTTCCAGTAAAATCGCGATCTGGCTTCCCGAGCGAGTTTCTGACACTATACTTTGGGTTAGGCTGATACTAAGCCTAAGCGATCGCTGCGCCACGAGATAACCGCAATAGTCAATACCTTATTCGGATTTCCCAAAAAAAAGGCATTTAATCATTTAATTCTTGAGGAGTCAGTTTTAAGAGAAAAGGCATTTACTTGTTTAAAACCATTCAAAGAATATACGAGTTGCTAAAAGACCGAAATCTCCGTATTAATAAGCTTTATAGCCTCTTACACAGCAAGACATTAATTACTTAAAATTGACAAATAATTCTTTAATAGACAACATCATAAACTAACTCGCAATCACCTAAAGTTCCTTCGCCCATCAGGGAGCATCTTGGCTTCAGGCACTTACAAGTAATAAAATGCCCAGCCGTATCAAGGATATTTTGGCTACACAACTATATTTCTGGCGCTTTCGCCCTTCTCCCAAAGGGAGACGCACTCGCGTTCGGGGCGAAAGCTAGGCTCATAGCATTTTATTATTTGGATCTCCCTCACCCTGAAAATTGATTCAGGACAAGTTCGGAATCAATCGGAGAAAAGTTTGAGTTTTTGGTACGCAAGTTTTACCCGTCCGTTTTTTGAAGAATTTTTTATAGAGGAATTAAACCACTCTCAAAAAATAAACTTAAAATGACTCTATAGTTTTATGGCGTGATAGCGATTAGATAGCGGGCTATTCCGATAAGCTTGATTTGGCATGAAAGCAACAGATGCAGGAAAGAATTTTGTACAAGTTTCTTAAAATAAGCACCTTTGCCCGTTTTCTTTGACCCCAACCTACACCTGTAATATTTGTGTAGTTAACTGTTAGGAGTATGCTCTTTAACCTGTTGCATTACTTCTTAACTATAAAGTCATTTTTAGTTTATTTTTTTTATCGATTTTTAGGTTTTTCTTTTAAAGGTGTATTTTTAGGGGGAACCACAAAAAAAGATACCAGCCGTGTTCTTAATTGCTTGTTGTGTGGCGTGGATCTCGATCATACTTTTGTATCTTTCTTTATGAGCGGGTAAGTGCCTTACCACCCAAATCGGGAAAATTGGCTTGCATGAAGATGAAGCGATCGCCTCGCTCCTGTGCTACTTGGGACGTTTATCAAGCGTGCCAAGTAGCAAAGCGTGCCAAGTAGCAAAGCGTGCCAATGTTAGAAGTTAAAAAAACTTGCTGAAGGTTATCTCCTTCGGGGAGTATAGGAAATATCTAATTTTTCCACAGCCCTACGTTTAGGCTCCTCTCCTCGGCGGTCATACTTGGAAGTTGTCGCAGGCGTTGCATGTCCGGCTAATTTCTGGACAGTGACAATATCAGTGCCACAGTCTAGCAGGTCTGAGCAGAATGTCCGGCGAAAGTCATGGGGAGAAAATGACTCAACCCCAGCTTCAGTAGCCCGTTTTCGCACAATCAGCAGTACCGCTTGAGAAGTCATGCGTCGCAGCTGTACTTCTCCGCCTTTGCGAATCGGACACAACAGCGCTCCAGCTTTGCGACCCCGAAGCAACAGCCAATCTTCTACCAGCGTATGGCCGCAGTGTGCTGATAGCGTAGCGCTGCCCAGTCGAGAGTATAAGCATCACACTCCCCATTGGTGAGTAAAGAAGCGATTTTGTTTAATGCCTCTTCCATTGTCCGCTTAGAACCTAGCGACAGCACAGACAGGTACAC
The DNA here is from genome assembly GCF_020829495.1 of Nostoc favosum CHAB5714. Taxonomy (GTDB): domain Bacteria; phylum Cyanobacteriota; class Cyanobacteriia; order Cyanobacteriales; family Nostocaceae; genus Nostoc; species Nostoc favosum. The sequence continues at coordinate 6,480 of NZ_JAIVFQ010000039.1, forward strand.
CGCAGCCGGGTGAATTGTCAAAGATGGGGGATTGGTCAGAACTAATGATGTAACTGACTGGCGGGGCATTTGCTTATCAGAACTGTCCTTCTCATAAGTAATTTTCCCACCAATGGCGACACCGCGATCGCCTTGCTCCCAATTAATCCCTCACCCCTCCATTGGCAACACCTCTTCATTCAGCAAGGCATAAAATTCCGGGACTTGAGATTCCACAAGTCGCAGCTCATTTGCCGCGATCGCCTCAAGTTCCAGTACCGTCTCCCAGCGCAAATCACTCTGCCATCGCTTGAGAATGCCTTTGATTGCGTCCACTCCACGAGAAATACCAGAGCGAAGTATTTCTACGCAGTGGAGTAGCGTAATTCGATCGGTCGGAGGCGGTTCGGGAGCAGGGGAGCAGGAGGGCAGGGGGGCAGGGGGGAAAGAAATTATACAAAAACTCTCCTCAACTCCTCTGCTCCTCTGCTCCTCTGCCCCTCTGCTCTCATCGGTAGTATCCTCCCCTTGGCAATGGGAGTTCCCTATAGCATCAGGGGGGGGGACGGATACGGGCTGCTGATTAGGGTTTACACTATACACAGCAGGGGTTTGGGGGGCATAATAGGTTCGATTTTCTTTTTGATTACGCTTTTCTACGCGATGAGCAATTACATGCATTGCAAATTCTAATTCCTCTTTAGATAAAGAGAAAAGTTTCACCTGTTGACCCCGTTTACCCTGCTTACGGAAAGTCAGTTTTAGCCCCAGCTGCTCTAGCATTATGGCCAGCAACCAAATAGGTTTACAGTCACCCGGAATAGTAAACCCAAGAATTGCTTTGACCTGAGCTGCACAATGTATAGCGATCTCCCTCATCTTGAGTAAGGTGGAATCGTCGGCGGTAAATTCCTCACCCCTCACTAGGCGCTTAAGAATCTGATGCAGTCCCAGGTTAAATCTAGCCAGCCAGCGTGCGGAATAATTGCCCCAGTCGATGCACAAAGGTAGATTGTCGCGCTCGGTGCGGTCTTTTTGGGTGACAATTGTTGGTGGGGTAGGATAAGTTTGCCCAGTTTTGGGGTCAGTAAACGATTCTTCGGGTGGGGCTAAAATGGCCTCAAGTCCAGCGATCGCTCTAATTAAGCGGCCACCTTTATCCATTTCTACGAGTGATTCGGTTACTTCGATGCCGTAAGAATCAGAAATGCGGAACTTTTCACATTCAAAAATTTCATTAGGGTCAAGGTAATCTTTGCTCTGACGGGCGCGGTACTCACTCAAAGAAATATTCTTAGCCTTGGCAACAGCCGAATTGTGGGCACTATCCAAAGCTTGTGCTGCTGCTTTTAGACTTTCAAGAGATTGAGGATCTGAATCATTTCCCACATATATAAATGTATTGCCCATTTCTGTGAGGAGCGATCGCAAGTCATCGCGCAGATTATTGAGAGAATAGTGGCGGTTAGCCATAATTTGACAATAGGCATCTAAGGCCCAATCTTTCTCCGCTCCCCGCTTACCCGTTTCTCTGTCAATTCGCAACAGAAAAGCGGTCATTTCATTGGTTTGGAGCAAGCGCTCTTTAATCTTGGATGCGTTTGTATCCTTGTAACCAAAGGGAGGACGCGGGGCCACCCAAATATGAAACGGGACTTTTGGACGATAACGGTACAGTTGCTGGGCACACTCAGTAGCTGTCTGGCTTACGCCGTGAAAGACACCGAACACTAAATCAAAATGATACTCAGAAATATCGACACCAGTCCCCAGGCTAGGGGAAGTGAACAAGGCATCAAAGTTTTTGACGGCGTTGGTGATATCTTTGATGAAAGCGACATTCTCATCACTGCCAGAATTATCGGAATGAACCGACCAAATGCGCCATGAAGCCCTACGGGCTGGGTAAGGGGTAAGGGGTAAGGGGGAAAGGGTGGAGGAATCTGTTAATTCTTCCTTTTCCCCTTCCCCTTTCCCCTTTAAAGAGCCAAGTTCACTTGGCGAACTACTAGATTCTTCGTATTTGATAGTAAAGGATTTGTCGAGTTTTTTGATAAAACGCTTACCGCACTACCAACTGTCATCTCATGGTATTCGGCAAGCGTGAGATTGTTTGGGTATTCAATTGGGTGTTCCCTCTGCTCAACTGATACCTTGCAATCTGGTTTAGGCTCAAAGAACTCTTTGTTGCCACCGTTAAGTGCAATATAAGTTGTTGTATTCACTTTTCTCCTAAATTTTTCCATGACTTTGTGAGCGACTTGCAGCACCTATGCCGCAGTCAACTCGCTTCGCTCCAATTCAAAATTCAAAATTTAAAATTCAAAATGATAACCACATAAATAAATTTAGGGGCTTGCATTCTTATTAAAGAATTCAAAATTATTTCTTTAATTTTGAATTTTGCATTTTGAATTTTGAATTTCATTAAATGGTCATCAAGTATCCGCATTATCAGTTATCACTGTTAACTGTTCACTGTTTTTTTGGGCTTGTGTGATTAAATCAGTCTCCTGGGTGGTAAGTTCAGCCCAGTAGTCAGGTTTTATCACCTCGTATTTTTCAGCCACAGCCCAAAATTCCTGCCATGTAAACTCAATACGTGCAAGTACTTGCCTAATTTCCCTAATAGCCTGGGGTAATAGTTGTAATTGCTCCGTCCTTGTTGCGACGGCTGACTGTGTGGGACTAGTACCCAAAATTATCGCCGCAGCTTCCAGCGCTTGGGTATTGTTCATGGCAACGCTTAGGTTTTTCAATGCCATACCCATGAGGCGCAGACATTCAGTCGCATTTTCTTTAGGCGGTTCAACAGCAAGACTTCGCAAATCAATTGTTTTCTCCAGAGCAAGTTTAACTTGTTTGTTCAAAGCTTTGGTCGCTTGCTGGGTCATGGTATTTCCCCACTGTTGCGAAGGACGTTGCTCTACAGCGTTTTCCAAATCCTGAATGCGCTCTTTTAGCTGCTGGTTTTCAGTCTCCAACTGCCGTAGCGATTCCATCTCGTCTAAGCGCTGCTGCAACTGGATGTTTTGTTCCTTTTGCTGCTTGTACAGGTTTTGCAGAGATTGGATTTGCTCACTGACTTGGGCTTCGGCTCTAGCCTTAACCTCTGCTTGTAGTCCAATCCTCAATTCCTGAGAGAGTCGCTCTAACTCTTGCTTATGTTGCTCTTTAAGTGCGGCAATCGCTTCGGAGTACTCTGGTGGATAAGTTCGCTGATTCGATTGGGACACAATTGCGCCATCCAAATCAGCATTGTTTACCAGCAGCCTTTCACCATCAGCGAAAGTCACAATCTGCTGCGAATTATTCGGTGCGTCTGCACAAATCACTCCCGATTGCCCATATCTGGGATGTTCTGGTGATGAAATTGTGATGACATTTTTGGGAACCAATGGTTCCTGATTTTTGGGAACCAATGGTTCCTGATGGAATTGCTTTCTTTCTCTTGGCATTGGAGCAACAATATTAGCCGCATCTGCGAAATCTGATTCGCTAGGCTCTGGGTTTGATTCAAGAGCCAGTCTGATCGCAGCAATAAGTTTTTCAGGTTCTTTGACTAACCTCAAAAGAGGACGGGCTTGGCGCTCATTTTTAATCTGTGACCCTAACTCCCCTGCTGCAACAATAACTTTTGATGCCCCTAATAGTTGATTTATACGCCGATAGCCGCCATATACATGCAATTCGCCTTGGCAATATTGTTCAAAGTTTTTGTACCCAGCGATTCTGTACATCCGCTCATGATGCATGAGGCGAATCTGTTCTACTGCTTGCAACTCAAATTGGTCTATGGTAGCGAAGGTGTCTTTGATACTGCTGTTAAGATCATCGTAGTGAAGTGCTGATTTGGTTTCTTCTCTATCTAGTGTCAGCATATTTCTCTCCTGCCATGAAGTTGGGTGCAGGGGGTAGGGTGTAGGGTGTAGGGGATACAACATTGAACGCGGCTTGAAACCCAGACCTTTGCAATCGTCCTAAAAAACGGGGCAAGTGACAATCGGGTTGTAGGGGCTATCTCTTCTCCTACACCCCACACCCTACACCCTAAACCCCGCCCCGACGGGGCTTGGTCATTATCACAAAGAGAGGGGTTTAAAAAAAATTTTGATGTCACCTTAGCCTGGACACCAAAGTGTATTGGGCATAAGTCATTTTTCACGATATTTTTCCCTGATAACTTGGTTGACAAGCTTTGCTAGGGGGTTACATCAGTTATCAGTCAACAGTTGACAGTTATCAAGGACTGTAAATTCCAACTGATAACTGGTAAATTCCAACTGATAACTGTTATTCGCGCTGCTACTGCTTTTTGCTACGAAATTCGGGATATTTCTTAATCAAACTTAACTTTACCTAAAATTCATGAATTTCGACAGGCAAAACACACCCCAAGGAATGGACTTTCCAAGCGGCAGATCCTATAATGGATATTGCAGCGCGGATTATACTCTCGGACAAATTTAGTAGTCGTCTCCGTTGCCAAACTTCAACGGCCACTTATTTTGTTCCTTCGAGATCAACCCCGCTCTGAGGTTATATGGAATTTAAGACCCGCACAAAGCGCTACTCCTTAGTGGCGCTTTGTACGTTAAATTCTGGTACTGTTGTATCTTCATCTCCATACCTCCTTTCAATTAGCTTGATTTTACATAACTTGTGGTCTTTCCGTATCTAATGAGATTCTGATTTTGTTTGATTCCTCCATATTTACCAGTGTTTGTTCCAGCTTACCCTGATTGGGTAATCACTTTTTCAAGAAGCAGTACCTAACGCAGAGGTCGTTTCTGCTTTGGGCTTGCACTTAAAAACTTGTATGTTGGGTGACTCTAACACGAACCCAAGCTCATTTGACTGACCAAGTTTGTCAGCACTCGCTGCTACCGACTGCGGGTAATTACTGGTTACATCGGTCAGTTTATTGTAAATCTTTGGTTGAACTGTGATTATTGTGATGCGTCCGCCACATTCTAGATGAAACTGCTGCCAAGCATTCTCTACGTCCTTAAGCTGTGGCAGCTCGTTGATTTTAATTGTGATTTCTAGTTTGCCTGCAATCATAGTTACCTCTTTTTAAGATGCAATCGCTAATGTTGGTAAAGTATCAGATGTATGGACTAGCCCCATCGGATCTGTCGTAATATACTTTTTAATCATTGGTTGTAGAGTGAAACTAATTTCTTTTGTAACTGGGTCTTTGCTGCTTTCAATTAATGACTGTCTTTCCAGTTGTTCTAATGCTTTAATCACCTCTGAAGTAGATACAGGGGTTTCCTGGCTTTGACTTGTATCACTTAATAGTTGTTCAAAACTAACGGGTTTTAAATTTAAAGTTATTTTCTCTGTCAAATAAATCATGATCTGCCTCTGAGTTTCACTCAATATTTCGCCAAACATTTCGTCAAGCATTGCTTGAAACTCGCTGCTAACAAATGTAGTATACTTCCTAAAAAATTTTTCCGTACTGCTAGCGAAGTAGTGGTGAATTTTGTCTACTAATGTCTCTAATTCCAAAGGATTGCCACGATATGTATGAATTAATTTTTGACACTTCTCTTTATCGGTTAGTCCATTCGCAAATAAAAGCTGCATTGCTGCTTCTGAATCTAAACCTTCAATTCTAAGATATTGAATTGGACGTTTAGCCTTCATTAAAGTACCAAACTCTTCAGGGAAAATTCGATTAGTTAGAAGCAGACAGCTTTGGTGTTGCTCCTCTAATAATCGACGAAAGAGTACTTTGTACTCTAGCCTCTGCTCCAATCTATTTCTATGGAACAATGCATCACTCTCATCCAATACCAGCAAACAATTACGTGATTGCAATTGCTTCACCAAAACCGAAATCATTGCTTGCGTATATTCAGGTAAATTTGAGGATGGCTCTAGGGGATCAATTAGCTCAATCAAATCAGCTACTAAGTCTTGAACTCGTGGTGCATGAGTAACTGATTTCCAAATTAAACAATCAAATCTAGATTGAGATTCTGTACTAAGTTCTGCTAATAGTTTTGCCGCTAATGCCGTTTTTCCAATTCCTGCCACCCCTACTAATGATATACAGCGCTGCTCTACTATTAATTCTTTTAAATGAGCCAGTTCCTGTATACGTCCATAAAAAGTAGATACATTAGGCGGTTGACCCTTAATGCTCTGCATAAAACCAGTGTCAAGAGGGACTTGCCCTCGATTTGAAGTAGACTGAGCAGGATACTTTTTAGCTACTTGCTCCAAAAAATACCGAAGCTTCCTTTTTCCCACTCGTTGCCCATCTCCAATTATTTCGGAGAGCAAATCCCACAACTGAGGAGCTAAACGTCGTTGCAAGTAATTAACGCTGTAAGGTGAGTTTTCTGCTATCTCTACAAACTCACGACTATTCCAAGCTCCTTTCATGACAATGATTTCAGCTTCAGATAGATGTCTACCCAGTTTGGCAAACACTAAATCATTCACTGCTATCAAAGCTTCTTCAAAAGTCATTGTTTCTGAAAACCTTTGTTTTGGAGGTTCTTCTACTGTTGTGACGATGGATGAAAAAGAAGGGACTGAAACTTTTAGTTGCCGTAAGCTACCAAAATCCATGATTATACTTGTCCTGTTGAGATAGTGAAGTCCCGTAAGGGAAGTTCCATAGATTCAAGTTAATTTAGATAGTATCTTGGATTACACTCAATATTACTAGATTTTTTCATTTTTCATTGTCTAATTTGAAATAAGTATCAATACAAATTTCTAATGATGTTACTTGTAGCTGAATGACGGCAAAATGACGATTCGTTTGTTGAAGTAACATTATTTTTGTAAGTAAATTTAATGAAATAAGTAATTTAATATACTAATATTTTGCAATTTATTACTGATAGCTTATTTTTTTTACTTGCTAGCAGTAATTAAATAACAAGGACTAGATTAGTGATAGATATGTAGAATAAGGCTTGGTATAAGTTCGCAGCGTTATTAATTTACTTAGATACCTACGATTTAGTTATTGAATTGTCCACAATTTCATACAAAGCTAAGGTTAAACAATTGATACTCATCTAGTAATAAGTAAGCAATACTTATGTATAAGTTTTCTTAATATGTCGTCTTACTGTATTAATCCCCTTTGTGACCATCGTCAAAATCCTGATGACACAGAACACTGCCTCTCTTGTGGCACTTTGCTGCTAATTAACGACCGCATCCGTCTAGTCAAACCACTGAGGCCGCTTACCGATGATCCGTTTAATTATTTTGAAGTTTTTGAAGTAGATGATGCTGGTACTCGTTGGAACCCTGTGCGTAAGCAACGAGTCATCAAAGTTCTGAAATGGAAATCGCCTAAATTAGTTAAATTAATTGAGCAGGAATCTCTTACTCTGCAACTAATTCAGCATCCAAATATTCCTGAAAGTACTTTAGATGATTTTTTTACTTTTGTTCCTAAAAATAGTCCCTTAACGCTCCGTTGCTTAGTTATGGATAAATTTGAGGGACAAAACTTGGAGCAATGGATAGAATTTAATGGGAAAATTTCACAATCTCTAGCATTAGAATGGCTTAAGCAGCTAGTTGAAATTCTTGATACAGTACACCGATCTAATTTTTTTCATCGAGATATCAAACCTTCTAATATAGTTCTCCAACCAAGTGGTCAACTGGCATTAGTTGATTTTGGTACTGCACGGCGAGTGACTGACACCTACTTGGCAAAAGTTAGTGGAAGCGGGGGGACTAGTGCAGGTAGGGAAGGAATATATGAAATTACCTCCGTCATCACGCCTTGTTACACTCCAATAGAGCAAATCAATGGTCGAGCAGTACCTCAATCGGATTTCTTTTCCTTGGGTTGTACTTTTGTAAATCTAGTTACTGCAACTCCTCTAAGTAACCTACCTACAGAGGAAAAAACAGGAAACCTGATTTGGAGAAAAGATGCACCGCAGATTGACAAACCTTTTGCTGATTTCATTGATGAGTTGATGGCTCCCTTGCCGGGGCAGCGGCCGCAAACGACTGAAGTAATTTTGCAGCGGTTAGAAAACCTGCCTAAGCAAATTAAAAATTATAGATTAGCTAATTCTAATATTTTTAAATATAGCAAATATACATTGATGGTTTTGGGATTTGTTGGGGGTGTCTTTTTATCTATACCTCTAGCAGCTAACTATCTAGTAGCTCAAGGACAAAAGTTAGAAGCAGCAAATAATTCTCAGAGCGCACAAGAGTATTTTGACTCAGCTATAAAAATCAATCCTCAAGTGAAAAATTCTATTTCCAAGTTTTATTTTGATAAAGCATCTCGTAGCACTCAAAAACTGCGCTCTGCGAAAAAATATTATGAATTATCGATAAAATATAATAATCAAGATGTAGACACTTACAATAATTTAGCATTTGTTTGCCAGTTATTAAATGAATTTGAATGTGTAACGACTAATTATGAGAAAGCTTTGAAGTTGAAGCCTGATAGTTGGTCAGGACATTATGGATTAGGAACGTTTTATGATGACCAAGGAAAAAAAGATTTAGCAGAGCAGCAGTATCAGTTGGCCATAAAAAGTAATAGCCAAGCAATTCCAGTTATTAATAATCTGTCAAGATTGAAAAATCTAAAAGGTGACTATAATGCGGCGATTGCTCTAGCACTACAAGGGTTACAAAAAACTAAAGAACCAAAATTACAAGCTGCATTGTATAAAAATTTAGGTTGGGCAAAGTTAGAGCAGAAGAAGTTGAGTCAAGCAAAGGAATATTTAGAAAAAGCCGGAGAATTAGATCCTCAAAGAGCAGACACTTACTGTTTGCTGGCACAAGTTCAAGAAGCTTTGGGTGATAACGATAATTCCTGGCTTAATTGGGAAGCCTGCTTGATACTTGAGTCGAAAGTGCCAGAAGTCTTTCGTTGGCGGGGGGATGTATTACAAAGAATTAGGCTTAAGCCTGATTCTCCACAGATCGGGACAAACCCATAACAGGCTTTGACGCTATCAACTAAATTTTATGCTTTATTTATTCTCTACTTAGATTAAACTACAAAAAAGTAACTAGCTTTTTAAGAAGTTGTAATGCTTACCGTATCTAGTCCAATTAAAAAAGTCTTTGCAGTCCGACTTACAACGCTGGTATCAATACCAACACTAATACTTTTGTTGGCTAGCAGTGCATGGGGACAGCAACGAATATTACTTCATAATTTATGTGATGAACCAAGTGGTCGAGTTTATAGCATGGGCGATCGGTTCCTAAAAACAGGAAGATATCTGTGTTTGGGAGAGCGGATCAATCCTCAAAACGGAAGCGCGGTCAAAGTTCTCTGTTTCTTAAATCGAAAAATTTTGTATTTGAAGCAGAGCACTGTTTTTAATACACAAATATGTGCGCCACCACCTAACGAAGCTGTACAGTGTTCAGTATTAAATATAGTTCCTTGTCCACATGACTATAAGGGGCCAGATGATGAAAAAAATGCACCGATTGTAACTAGTCCTTACGGCAGTTCAATTATAGATAATAGACCAGAAATTTCTTGGCGCTCAGTGCCAGGCGCTGATAGCTATACAGTAGTAGTACTCGGCAACGGTGTTAGCTGGGAAGCAGATGTAGTAAATGCTACTCATCTATCATATCCGAAAGAGCAAAAAGAATTACAGTATGGCAACACGTATACAATCACTGTAATTAGTAACTATAGCGGCCAACCCCTGAATTATAGTCCCTTAGTAGTCCATCTTTTACCTCTTGATGATGTTCAGCAGATAAGAGATGAAGTCAAGCAAATTAAAGACTTGGGATTGTCGCCTGATGAAGCCGCTTTCCGAGATTTGGATGCTATATATATGTCAAAGCTTCTTTTAGATGAATCAATTAAGACATTAATTGCACGAGTCGTGGCAGGTAGTCAAAATCCAACTTTATACAGAGTATTAGGCGATCGCTATTTAGGAGGGTTATTACCAAACGAAGCGGAGCAGACTTACACCATAGCAGCTCAATTAGCTTTGAGCAGTAGTAATACATCTGAATTATCAAAGGTACAATCAGGGTTGAAATTGGTGAACTGGTTGAAAAATCGTTAACTTGATCATGAAATTATAGCCAGCCGCCAATAAGTAAGAATGCTGCCCAGTGTGAAGGGTGTTGATATTGAGGGTTTGATATCAGTTGCAATTGTGCAAGACGTAGTGCCTCGACTTTAGTCAAGCCATCTTTCAATCCTTGATAAAATTCTTTCATTAGTAAAGCGGTGGAATCAGCATCTACTTGCCAGAGAGTAGCTATCGTACTTCTGGCACCAGCTTGTACTGCCACTCCAGCCATTCCTAGAGCTGATCTCTTATTACCTTTGGCAGTTTGGCAAGCACTCAAAACTAATAACTCAATTCCTTCTTGGGTAGACTGAGTTTTTTCTTTGAGTAAATCATTAAATTCGGAAACAGTAATTGGTTTATCCCAAGCAAAAATCATTGTTCGGTCAGGAATAGAACTAAATTGAGCGTGAGTAGTTAGGTGAATTATTGAAAAATCATCTGTACTCAATTCTTTATCTAGCATTGGGCTAACAAAATCTTCGTTTAACAATACTTTTGAAGAAGTAATTCCTTTTTTTACATTTGCTATTTCTACTTCCACCCCTGGCAATACTTTGAGTCCTTTGGGAGCATTTGGAGCGTAAAAACTAGGGCTGATCTCGCTGAGTCCAGCAATGAAAGCTTTTAACTGTTTCTCTTTTAAAAGTTTAGGTGGTTGCATTCGAGAACCCAGAGTACCTGTAATGCCGTAGCGCTCGATCAGATAATTTTTTCCATCATGAAACAAGCCCATCGGTAAACTTTGCAAAGATGCATCTAAAGTAAATACTAGTGTTCCTGATGTTGGTAAATATTTGATAGGTGCAATCAATAGATTATAAAGTGCTTGTGAATGGTCAAGAATCACATCTGCACCAACATAAGCAAGATTCTTGTCTTGTAAAGTGTCTACAAGATTATTAATATGCCCTCTAATTAGCTGAGATTCAATAGAGTGGTGATGAAGAGGCTGTTTAGGAGATTGAGAGATTACTTCTACACTATCAACTAAGTCGATTATATGAATAATTGTTGGGCTAGTATCTAAGTTTTGAATTTCATTGAAAGCTACCAGATTAAGCTTGCGACATTGAAGATAATTTTCTAGTTCTGCTATTTGTAGCCTTTCATTAGTCTGAATTATTTCTGACAAATTGGGGTTAGAATCTGTTAGGAGCAATCGCATATAGTCACGATACAACGGCTCGACTTTTTCATGGAATGAGAACTGTAAATCTGTATTAGTTGACAAAAGATTGTTGCGAACTAAAGTGACATTTTCAATTGCTGCACTATATGCTTGTAGAGCTTCTTTATATTTTCCCTGCTCCTTGTACAAAATTCCTAATTCCTGCTGCCATTGATAGGCAAGATCCCATGCGTGAACTGATTGAGCCAATCCCAAAGCTTCTTCAAAATATGGTTGTGATTGCTCTAGTTTTAACTTTCCTAAAGTGCCAAAACTCTCTGACTGTAATCTCTGACTATTAGTACTTTTAGCCATTTTTAAAGCAGATTCAGCATACTCAATAGCTTGGGAACGGAACTGTTTGTCTGGAATTTTATTCAGACTCTTAGCAAAGTTCAGTTTTGCATAAACATAATAGCTGGCTGGTAATTGAGAAAATGCCGAATGATTTTTTAAAAGTAAATCTACAGCAGGCTGTATCTGTTGATTAATTCTAGTCCGAAGGGTGGCTAATTTTGTATTACCTAATTTGGACTCTACTGCTAACCACTTCTCAAAGTCTAGCATTAAGCTCAAGTGATGTAATTGAGCTTGCAATTGTACTTCCTTTGGAGTATTTAAGCTGTTAATCAATTGTTGATAAATATTAAGTGAGTCAAGTGCCTGTTTTTGAATCAAATTAACAAATTCTTTTTGAAAAACAGGTTCTTCTATTTCTAAATATTGATTTCGTGCTTGCTTGTAAATATCCTGGCTAGTACTACCTAATGAAAGCAGAATCCCGCTAGTCTCAATAGAGGGTATCGACTTAGCAGCAGATAATATTTCTGATAAGACTTTTTTTGATTCATCAAGCTTGCCCAACCGACGCAAGGCTTCTCCCAAGTTGTGCAATCCGAGCAAGTTTACGGGTGAAAGAGTTTGCTTATTAATGGTGTCCCTGACAAACCGATGCAATCTCAGGAGTTGCACGAATCGTTTCTGGTTCTGCTTTAGCCTGCACAGGATTAGTAAATAAGGTGTTGATCTGAATCGTACCATTCAATCCAAACCGTGAACTAGCTGTAATTTTGCTATCAGGAGAAAGGAATATTCCTTTGGTGTTGATTCTGATATTACCGCCTTGCCCTTCAAAAGCATTCGCTGTGATGCTGCTATTTTTGATTGCAACTAGGATATCTGTGTTGATGATGATGTTGCCGCCGTCACCATTAGTACCTTGTTGTCCAGCAGTCGCAGAAATACTGGCATTGTTTAGTTGAACATATTTTGAGTTAACAGCAATATTTCCACCTTGACCAACAGCAGTAGTAGCGGTAAGACCTCCGTTATTTGAAATGTTGATTGTATCAGCGTTAATATTAATTATTCCAGCATTGCCATCACCATCATTCTTGACACTAATTAATGCACCATCTCCAATATTTAACTTGTTAGTATTAATCGTTACACTTCCCGAATCTCCTCTCAATTCTGAAGGCAGCAGATATAGCTCTTGAAAAGTTTTATTGGAATTAATAACAGATGAATTTATGAGACTGGGATTTAGAGCGCCTGGAACTCTACCTATTACATCGATAGAATCAGAAGCATTAATGACAAGGCTATCAGCTTTCCCAGTTGAGCGAGTAGAAGTATTAATTATTCCGCCACCACTAACTATTAACTTTTTTGTATTAACTGTTAATTTACCACTATTACCACGGCTATAAGTTGCAGTAACTAAAGAGCTTGGAGTAAAAACATTTGGTACTACTCCAACAATTTCTACAGAGTTATTAGAATTTACAGTTACATCCCCTCCAGAGCCACTTCCCAGAGCTAAAGAACCAATAATACCCCCATTTTTGGCACTTAAAATTCCTGTTGAAAGGATTAGATTACCCGCATTACCAGAGCCAGAAGCTCTAGTAAGAAGAGTACTAGAAAGCTGTGAAGCTCCCGATAAGTAACCAATTACTTGAATAGATTCAGGAGTATTAACTGTTAAGTTACCACCTTTGCCAGTCCCAAAAGTTGAAGTGAGGATTTCTCCACCACCTTCTACAGATAAATTTTTCGTAACCAGAGTAAGATTGCCACTATTTCCAGAGCCAAAGGTTGAAGTAATGATATTACTAGGTAGTTGAAGAATGGAAGAGGAACCGTCAGCAACTTGAGTAAATTCGGAAGCATTCACGAAGACATCGCCCCCCCTACCTACACCATAAGTTTTAGCAGCTATTGCTGCTCCATCCTGAAGAATTAGATTTTTAGTTGAAATTTCGATTTTTCCTCCATCTCCTACTAAAGTTTCATTAACCAAGCTAGTAGGGATTGTTCCATTCCGAGAAGTTCCTATTATTCTCAATTCTTCAGAGGCATTTACAATAATGTCACCTGATAATTTCTTCCCTTGGTTTTGAATTAAAAATATTGAGCCACTTCCTAGCTCCACATCAGCAGCTTGTGCTTGAATGAAACCACTACCAAAGCCACTAACATCTGCTATTGACTGTTGAGATAGTTGAATATTTTTGAAGCTAACGGCATCTTCATAACTGAAATTCCAACCATTAGAAGCTGGATTAATGTGTACTATTCCTTTATCAACACTACCTAACTCAATTCGCCCTTCACTTGCCTCAAGCTTTCCTCCATCTAAAGTTACGTTACCGCCCACTAAAGCTAAAGTCTTCTCTGGCTTTACACGCAAGCCATTTGAGCTAATGGTTCTAATAAATGGTGAGAATGGATTATTAAGAGTCAGATTATGTCCTGTACCTTGAGCTTGAATTACGCCTGGATTACCATCAAATCCTAAGCCAATAGGTACGCTTACTGTTAATAAGGGTTGATTTTGTGGAGCTTTTGCGCTGAATTGGCTGCCATCAGCAAAGTTAATCCTGTTAGCAGTGCTAGCTAAGAACGAGCCACCGATATTTAAAGCGGCATTGGGGCCAAAAATAATCCCGTTAGGATTAATTAGAAACAGGTTAGCGCTGCCGTTAGCTTTCAGTAAACCATCAATGTTAGAGATAGATAAACCAGTTACTCGACTAATAATGTTTTGAACATTTGAGGCATTATTAAAGTAAGCGGTGCTACCTGTGGATAGAGAAAATTGCTCGAAGCTGTGAAATAAGTTGTTTCCTGCTTGCGTTCCTCCAGTAATATTGCTGATATTGCCTTGTGGCGTAACTATAGAATTGACAGGTAATCTATTATCTGGAACAACCTGTGCTATCGCCGATGAGGAGAATAACACATAAAATAGGGAAGCTAAATGCTGACAAAAAACAAGAGAAATATTTGATTTTTTTTTCATCTGAGCTTTTAATTAACTCCAGTGAGCAAAACTTCTCTTTTGTAACTAAGTTGACGGCGTTACATCACGACGAAATACAAATAAATTATTTGTTGCACCTCGTCCTACCCTAATTTCTTGATCTAAGTAGGAGGTTATCCATAAAGCTTCTTTCTGTAGGAATTCTAATACTGGTATTTTTAACTCAGGAAAACTCCAATTAGACAACGCAAAGGGTTTTGTCCCTTGCATGGAAAATGAGTCAAAGGAGACTGTGGTAGTTTTCTCATCTGTGCCCCACCTCCAATGTCCATTAGCTTGTAACTGCCACTCACCTAAAATGGGTAATTCAAGCTGGGCGCTGTTAGAGGCTAAGATGTTTCTGGTATTGCTGCTACTAGCCAATGTTTGCCACACTCGTTTAATTTTAATTACACCCCAAAAATCTGGAATTGATGCGATCTGGCGTGTGACAATTGTCCCTTGAGATGCATACACTAATTGCCAGTTACCAAATAGAGAAGGGAGATAGTTAGGCTGGAGTACTTGTGGAATCGGATTTATGCTTTCCAACTGTCGCACCAGTTTATCAATAGAATTATCAGGAATTGGAAATAGGCTTTGCTGTAATCCTAAATTATCTATGCATTGCAGAAGCTCAGATTTCAAGGCAAGTCTCGTTGCGTCATCCTCTACCATATCTTGATTCATTTGAATGCGGTTGTATACATTGCTGAGAATACCAAACGCTAGTAATCAATGATGTTTATATCTCCTACAAGTCAGTTTGGTTATTTATTTTTATGAGTTATATAGTCCACGTTCCATGCTGAACCCCAATAATATGCTGTAAAAACCTCCCAATTTGAGAATTGGCATCTGTTATGGCTGAATTTATTATGCGGTATTTATCAAGAACTTTAGTAATTATACCTGTATTGTAGAATTATAATAGTGGCAAATAAAAATGTTAAGTATTTATAAGAAGTAGTGTAGAGGTTAAAGTCCTGATTCAACAGTGGGGTTTCTCTGTTGAAACTCTTGACAGTTGAATTGCATAATTTCTTATGTGTTTATTCGCTGAAGTATCATAGTTTTCGTAATAACGATATATATCTATAGACGCATATAGACAAAGCAGTTGTACTACATTATTAATTACAGCAAAAACTCTCGGTGTCATTTCGGATTGACGAAGTATTAACCACTGTGAAAAAGTGAGCATCACACCAAAGATGACGGCAGCGATTGCACAAAGAATAACATTACCTGGAAAAGTGAACGGATCTACTGTAAATCTAATGATTAGCGTGATAGTAATCGGGGCAGAGAGCAAAAAGCTCAGGAGTAAGCTAGCGCTAATCGCAAGAAACCAGTAACGACCGAGATAACCCAGGCGAAATTCTAACAACGACTCTTGTACTCCAAACAAAGTCATCCAAAATGCAACACCCGCTGTCAAATAATCAAGCATTAGCCGTTGTTTTACCCGTGTGTTGAAGAGGGTATTTTCTAGAATAAGCCCCTAGCTATCTAATTGGTATTTCAGGGCTTGAGACTCAAGCACAGTAAGAAGTTCCGTATGTTGATTGACCAAAGCTTGTTCTGAGTTGGCACATTTTTTCCCCTTGCCTGCCACAAACACTGCCCCCTCTAGAGTTTGAATTGTTTTACGCATGTGCCAAGATGGAAGGCTAACTAATGTGGTGTCGCAATGTATACACGAATTTAACTCACATTTCACAATTATTCGTTTGGCATCCGGGAAATGTCTTTGTGGGCGGTGGCGAGGTAACTTTACTATCACGGAGGAATGGCTGCTGCTATATGTTTTTTCAGCTTACCTGCAAACAACACCAATTAGATAGCTAGGGGAATAAGCCCAAATCAACTGTAGTGTTGGATTGATTTTCGTCAAAGTATTCTTTCAACGATGATCTCCAAATAGACCTGTTTGACTCCTAGTATCACCCACAAAAATCATCCACTCGGATATCCCGCCAGACATCAGAAACTTGCCAGCCAGAGTTGCCCACAGATTGTACTGGAGGATTATCAAGGAATGGAATATAGTCAGGAACTCTAGGCTCTGAAATTGCTACTGGTTTCTCCTCAACCTCAACCACAGGGGCAGTAGAATTGTCAGTATTAGCTTGAAGAAGTTGGTCTTCAGCCTCCTCGATTAGCTTCATCTGTCTCAGGGTAAGCTTGTCGGATTTTTTGATGATCTTCTTGGTATATGTATCATTAGAAGTTTTCATTGGCTGTTCCCTCGAAGGCATTGGCTTAAAATTTGTCTGAGTAAATTTGGGAGAAGTTAGGTATTAATAATTGCACGGAATAAACACTCTACTGCAAAACTATGGAAAATACGAGTCCCTAATTGTAAGAATTTATTGATTGGACATAAATCTCTTTTTCGGACAGATGCCTTAAGCGATCACAGCTGCATTTTTTAAGCGACCATAAATCAGTTCATCTTGAAGTTGTTGCTGGTAGGTATCTGCTGCTTTTGACCATATATGAATATAACCAACTTTCTTGCCATCTTGCTCAATTAGCTTAATACTGGCTGTCTGAGCTTGCAAGAACATCGTGCTAGGATAAAAATTTTTTGGTACGACAGCAATTTCTTGCTGGCTGCTCGGTTCAGGCGATCGCTGTATCAACATTTTGACGGTTTGGCCTGCTTTTCCAGCAAAAGAGCGTATTGGATGATATGAATAACCATCAACACTTAAAATACAGCCAATGTTCATACTAGCTAAAATAAATCTTAGAGTAGGCAATAAAAATTAATAAACATCAAAAATGTTTGAGAAAGAAGTTAATGTCCAGCTAACTGAGCCTTCTGAATAAATTTTCTTAGGACTCACCTTGAGTAGATTAATCATTGTGTGCGTGTTCAAACTCGTAAACGTAAAATAGGCGACTAAATTTATTAAGCAAGTATCCTAAAAGTACAAATAATGTTGTACCCCCAAGCGCCCACCAGAATCCTGCATGAGGAAAAACCGTTAAAAGTGATGCGGGCATTTGGTTGCTCCCGGCTAATGTAGCTTTTAACGCTATGGCTCTAGCATCCAGGATAACAGCAACACATAAGCACAATATAGATAACCCGTAAGCTAACACCCGTAGACGTTTAATATTTTTCAAAGCATCTTTGCAAACTTTGCAATGTTGGGTATGAGTTGTCCAGACATCAAAAAGCTTTTGTTTGTCCAATTCCAGGGAGGGAAGATTGGTATTACACCCTGAAGCCCAAGGAATACTACCTCCAGCTTTTTTCTCCAACCATTGGCGAAATGTAATTACCATTTTATCTTGAGGATTGGGTGTATAAACTGCGTTCACCCATTGGCCCTTTTGGCGTTTAGCTAGAATCTTCTGTTGATAATGAAGAAATACTAAGTCTTGGTGTAAGAACAAGGATGACAAAACATGTCCTAGCCAAGTTGGCATTGGTAGCCCAAAGACTCCTAATCCTTTAGGAGTCTTACCCATCTCGTTCTTAACTAAGACCTGACAGCCAATATGACGACACCACCCTGGGCGTGTAGGGGTAGCATACAATGCCAAGATCAGCTTACCACCATCTTTGGAAGTAGAAACAATCCTCATCTGACAAGGTGGTTGGAAGTCGTGAATCGCTTGTGAAATTGTGGGGGCAGTCGGTGTAATTTCAAAAGAAAATCCTTCTTGAGTAGACATTTGCTTGATGCAAAGCATATCGTAGTAATTAGCATCTTTATAGCGATTGCCAACTAGACCGTGGTGGGAAACAGGGACATGGGCTGGGTCAGCTACATTTTCCATGAAAAAATCCCATCCATAGGGTAGGTCACGTATATTCCAAAATAGATGAACTACTCTGTTGGAATTTTCTTCAAGTTCTGGAATAATTCGTGGTGTCCTCAATTGACTTTCAAGCTGTGCCTCAGAACCAGACTCAGCCCAAACCCACAATAAACCCTGCCGTTCCTGTGTTGGATAACTAATTGCAGATGACTTTGAATTTGAGCAGTGCTTAGAGGATGTCTGCTGATCTTTCGACTGGGGAATGCTCACACAGTTTCCCTGCGAATCAAAACGCCAAGCGTGATAAGCACATAAAAGTGTGCCATCAGACTCAACACGCCCTTCTGAAAGAGGAGCTAGTCGATGGGGGCAACAATCTTCAAATATTGACCATTTACTTAAACTATCTCGCCACAAGACTAAATCTTTTCCTAATAACTGTATTGCATGTGGGCGAGATGGATCTAGAAAATCCACAACTGCTACAGGATACCACTGCTTTGTCCATTGAAATACTTCTTCTTTGTGTTGATCCAATGGAACGCTTGCGTTATCCATATCCCCTTGAAAATCTATTTTACTGGTCATGTGTGTTCTTTTATGTTTTTGAACTAATAAAGTTAGAGCTGTTTAATATTTAATATAGTTGCAATTCCAGGTACGCTCTTTTCTACTTAAAAAACTTTCTTCGCTTGCTTGATGACATAAAAACTATGTATCCCCTCAAACACCCCTTCAGGAGACAGTTGCTCAAAACGACAGCAGGTAATTTTATCTCTTATCTAGTACTGTTATACTATAAAACTGATGTTGTATTTACTTCCTTGAAAGTGGTGTGAAAAGCGAGACTGTTTGTGGTGGAGCTACCCTTGGGACAAGAATCTGTCGCCAGAACTAAGAAAATAGTTCACGTAGATATGGATGCCTTTTACGCATCGGTAGAGCAGAGGGATAACCCTAGCTACCGAGGCAAACCGTTAGTTGTCGGTGGCAGCCCGAATCAGCGAGGCGTAGTTGCAGCCGCCAGTTATGAAGCTCGTAAGTTTGGTATTCACTCTGCGATGCCGTCAGTAACAGCGTTCGTCTTTGACGTTGCCGCAGGCATCGCAAAATGCCCTGGGCTTATCTTTGTCAGACCAAGATTCGACGTTTACCGAGAGATTTCCGCAGCAATCCACGCCATATTCAAACACTACAGTGATTTCGTGGAAGGGGTTGCGCTAGATGAAGCATATTTGGATGTTACTGAGAATAAGCAAAACATCCCTTACGCTTCTACTATCGCAAGACACATTAAAACTGCGATTTTCCAGGAAACTCAATTGACGGCAACCGCAGGCGTGTCGATTAACAAGTTTCTTGCAAAAATGGCATCAGGCCAGAATAAACCCAATGGATTAACAGTGATTTTACCGGAGGATGCGATCGCCTTTGTAGAGCAACTGCCAATTGAAAAATTTCACGGCATTGGAGAGGTGACGGCAGCGAAGATGCACTCACTCGGCATTCATACTGGCGCAGATTTGAAAATGCGATCGCTGACTGAGTTAACACACCATTTTGGGAAAGCTGGTCATTATTACTACAAGATTGCCAGAGCAGAAGATGATCGCCCAGTTGAAGCAAATCGAGTTCGCAAATCGATTGGTGCAGAAACCTCATTTGCTAGAGACTTAACTGACCATAATGAGATGTTGCAAGAACTTGAACAGATTGCCCAAATTGTCGAGCAACGGTTAGAGCAACATGAAACACGAGGACGCACATTAACCCTGAAAATCAAGTTTTCTGACTATCATCAGATAACCCGCAGTAAAACAATGCTTGCTTCCATCAGTGAACTCTCTACGATTTTTGAGATAGCTAAAGCGCTGTTTGAGTCGATTGATCTGGAAAATCGCAGTATTAGGTTGCTGGGCATTTCCTTGTCAAATTTGGATAACGCCAAACAAACCCAAGTAATTCAACTGCCACTATTTCAGAATGGGAACATCATATTTTAGGATAGGTGTAGTCTGTTCAGACGCTGACAACTCGGTTGTGGAGAGAGAGCGAATCAACTCCCGAATCACATCAGTTGCAGGTCTACCTGTACTTGCACAATATTTTTCAAGTTTTTCGCTTTCAGCAGATGCAAGATTTATTGTGATTCGTTTGACAGCCCATTTTTTGTTCATAACTTGCTCTATTGCTCAAATTTAATGAATTATCTAGACTTTAAATGCCAGGTGCAATACTTAACAAATATATAGATGTTAACCACAGCATACTTGCCGTAAAACTATTTTTAGCACATCTTCTACGGGGTATTTACTTGTAGCCCAAAACTTCACTGATAAATCATTTATATGAACTTTAGAACATTTGAAACGAGCTTGTATTTTTGGTAAATATTGTTAAGCAAAGCGCAATTGAAGTGAGCCTTGCAAGAGGCGTATAATCAGTAAGTATTGCCAATTTAATTTAGTAAACCTTATCTTCATACAATTGCATCTAATATTCATTTGCTCTTTACCCAAAAGTGAAGTTGACTAACTACTCTGGATATAGACTTTCATTCAAGCACTATATTTAACTCTACAACTTAACGAAACCTTAATGCCTCGAGAAAATTTTCTAGGAGCATTAAGGTTTAATAATTTTGGTTCTTCAGTTTCTGTTATGCCAAATTATTAGTTATACATCAAAACTAGGCTCTAAGGGCAAAGCACTGCTGTGCCCCTATATTGCAGGTGTATTTAAGATTAAACAATAATTAATAAAAGCCTGAAACAACCTATTTTCGTAAATGTATACCATGATTAATTTGTACAGTACGTAAGTCCTTAAAACTAGATGGTGGCATCATGAACATATATTTAGCCAAGTCTTCTGTGATATTCCATCTGGGGTTACTCCGCCGCTTGTAGATTTCAAACACTACAGAACCTCCGCTTAATCACGCACTAACCCGGCAGTAGTGGAAAATAACTTTAGGAACATGGTATATAGCAATCCTCGAAAACTGCTGCTAACAAGCGTAGGAGTAATAGCGATCGCCTACATTTCAACTTGTCTATTTTTGTTTGTTCGGCAGCCTTATTTGATATTTCGCCCCACACCAAAAATCTTAACGCTACCTAGTTCACCGGACTTTCTTCTTCCTTACAAAGATGTGCGTTTACCTATTGCCGACTCTAATGAATATATACATGGCTGGTGGATTCCAGCACCATTACCAAAAGAGAAAGTTTCTTTAATTCCAAATGAGCCTGTAAAAATTTTAAAATCACCTAAAACATTTTTATACTTTTGTGGTGCTGCTAATAATAAAGGTTACTACAATTATATAGGCAGACTTCAAGCAATGCGGCAGTTGGGGTTTTCTGTGTTAGTGATTGACTACCGAGGCTTTGGTAGTAGTAATGGGAGTTTTCCCAGTGAGTCTCAGCTTTATCAAGATAGTCAAATAGCCTGGAATTATTTAGTAAAAATCCAACAAATACCTCCTGATAAAATTGTTATTTACGGCGAATCAATGGGGGGAGCAGTTGCTATAAATTTGGCAGTAAAACATCCAGAAGCTAACGGATTAATTGTGCAAAGCTCCTTTACATCAATGGCAGAGCAAATCAAATATAGAGATTGGTTACGGATGTTTCCAATCGATTTGCTGCTAACACAAAAGTTTGATTCTCTTTCTAAAGTTCGTTCTCTACGTCTTCCCGTTTTATTTATTCATGGAACTGATGACAGCATTGTTCCATCCTACATGAGTCAGCAGTTATATAATGCTGCCCTTGAACCCAAACAACTTTTATTAATTCCAAAAGGAAAACACGTCCAAATTTATCAACCTGGAAGTAACTCGTATTTACAAGCAATTCAGAAGTTTATCCAAAAGATAGAGTCTCAAGAGTAAGAAATAGATCCATCGGGATGGGCTTCGACACGATTCAAAAATAGAGTTTTCTCTGAACTAATCTATAGAATAGGGGTACAAATAAATTTCTGACTCACTACACCCAACACCTGACACCCGACACCCAAAAGCCTTATATATAATGGGTTTGCCGTTAACAAGCGTGCCATTCGTTCAAGATGATGCAAGTATTGCATTAATATGTCGCCGCACAAGATATTTTTGTTGCTCTGCGGAGAACTGCTCAGGACAAATGACAATACCAGTGCCAATCCCATCTACTAGGGCGATGAGTGCATTGGCTTCGAGTGTTAAATCGAGATCGGCTCGAATCACCAAGGCTTTTTGTAACTCAGCTAACTCTTGACAAATAAGTTGCCGTAAAGAGTCATAGCGTTTTTGGTGTTTCTGAACGAGGCGTTCGCGCCCGACAGAATAGCCCAAAAATGCCACCCAAACCTTCCAATCAGCTTTGTCAATGTCCTCTAGAGGTAGAGCCACGAAAATCATCTGTACTAGTCTGTCAATTCCTTGCCGTCCCTCGGCACAGGTTTTCATGTCCTGTAGGACGTTTTCAAATACTTGTTCCAGGGCAAATAGGGTAAGTTCTTCTTTATCTCGAAAGTAATGGGTAACAACCCCGGTTGAAGAGCCAAGTTCTTGCGCGATCGCCCGCATACTGGCACGATCCAATCCTTCACGGGCAATCACCCGCCATGCCGCTTTAGTGACTTCAATACGGCGAGCGTCATAACTCATACCTCTCCTCGGTTTACAGCAACATGAAACAAGTCTCTTGACATCTTACCACAACAGTTGTTATGTTTTATCGACATAACAACTGTTGTAATATTTTTTCCAGAGGCTAACCAGTTTTACACACGGAGTTCGCAATGATTCGACCGACCATGCCCGATGATACAACCGCGCTGATTGCCTTAGCCGATGCAACCGGACTGTTCCAACCAAACCAACTTGAGGAGCTTGGCGAAATGTTGTCCGATTACTTCAGTGGTAGCAGCGACAGAGGTTCTCTGCCAGACGGCAAAGGCGAATGCTTTTGGATTACCGACGATGACAATGGGGCGGTCGGGGTCGCTTACTGTGAGATGGAACGGATGACTGATCAGACGTGGAATCTACAGTTGATTGCTATCCGACCCGACCGCCAAGGACAAGGGCGGAATGGCACTAAGAAAAGCCGAAACACTTGCGGGTTAAGCAGTTTGCAATTGGTTTCGTAATTCGTGCCGAGGTTTCGTCATTAAAGGGTAAGCTTTCGGGCGACGTTTACGAACTCGTGGTTCACTTCTTGCGGGGCGATCGCTGACAGGCTTGTGGGCAATAACTTTTAGTAAAGTACGATAAATTCGCTGACGTTTTGTTGAAGTTGCGGCTAACAGTTCGGGAATAAAGTTAATTAAATGGTGGCGAGTACCTTGCAACGATAGACGTAATGGAGGAGTGGTGTAAGTAGTTCCGGCATCCCACATCAAACTACGAAGTAGATTGTAAGCCAGTAAATAAACATAAATTTCTTTGCGTACCATTGAGGGACTTTTACACCGCAAAACATCCATTCCCAGAGTAGTTTTAAGATGCCTCAAATCCGATTCAACATCCCAACGTTTACCGTAAAGTCCAACAATTTCGAGAGTAGAATAAGTTGCTTTATCTAAAAGAGTAGTAATTAAGCTAACTTGTTGGGTGCGAAAACCAGGAATAAGAATGTAGTAGTAAATCTCTCGGACAGTTATGGAAGGAGGTAAAGCTAAAAAATCCT
The DNA here is from genome assembly GCF_020829495.1 of Nostoc favosum CHAB5714. GTDB lineage: Bacteria > Cyanobacteriota > Cyanobacteriia > Cyanobacteriales > Nostocaceae > Nostoc > Nostoc favosum. Next base: position 30,477 of record NZ_JAIVFQ010000039.1, read on the forward strand.
CTTTATTCAATCCTTTTGGACAAATTTTAGGTTTATACCAAGTAACTAATTTGTCGCAATCTCCAACAATTTTACCTTTTCGCATAGTTGTTGTACGAGATTGATGTTTACGGAATACAGCATCACAATTAAGTTTTTTGATAGTAAACATATCAGCATAAGCGCAAAAAGCTCTATCTCCTAAAAGCACATCATTGGGTTTGAGAAAACTGTACAACCTCCTAGCTAATTTAATATCATGAGTGTTCAAAACGTCTATACACAAAGCAATGGCGGCTCCTGTCACCAAACTGAATACCACACCGATTTTAGCAATTGGGAAGCCACATCCAGCTTTTTGAGTACTTGGCTGAGGATATTCTATTTGGTTCTCTATAGTGTCCGGCATGGAGACAGTCGAGCCATCTATTACTTTCACATTCCGTCCACACCATAAATGTTCTTGAGTTATTCTTTCTTCTAAATTATGTGCAGAATAATTGAAAAGCTTCTCTATTTATTTTTCTGATAATCTTACTCGTGCTTGACAGTATGCACTCGTATCTGTGGACGGAATTTCTACTTCTGATTCTGCCAAATGTGCAATTATTTTACTTACAGCATTGTGGCAAGTTTTATCCGTATCTAAAACCTGTGATAAAAACGCCCACAATGTTACGAATGGGTCAAATAATCGCTTTTTATATTTGATTTTTAGCTCAAATATTGTTTCTTTAATCACCGATTCCGGTAATAGTTCTTTGAAAGGTAAACCTAAACTTTGGTTAAATTTATCCTTGAGGATTTGTACTCTTAGTGTCACAGTAGTGTTTATGATGTTGGCTTATTCGTCTCAGAAAAGTATTTCACGGACGAGTAAGCTTTTTCTACCTCCAAAAATTTTTTAGGCAACTGTACATCATCTCTTCATCAGCGATCGCAGCTACTTATGCCATTAATTACTGCGCTCTCTGGCATTAAAAGCTGTAACCCCTATTCCGCATACATTAGAGCTTTTCTTAGTGCCATTCGTCCCTTTACCAAAGATTCGCGCACATCCAGAACCATCGAAATAATAGCTACGGCGATCAGCATTAGCAACATGATGTTTTTAAACTGATCCCAGAAAATTTCTAGGGGCGATCGTCCACTCGTTTCGACCAGTTCATTTGTACCGTAGTGCTGTAAATTCTGGTCAATCTGTTCCTGAGTTAAACCATGCGTGCGATCGCTCTTGAGCAGCCAAAGAGTTTTTTGAGCCTCAATAGTATGCCAGGCATGGTTCTCAACCGGTTGATCAACTTGAGGATGCGATAGGTTAGCAGACATGGATAAAATGAATTGCACTAGAAAATAGTTCTTATATCATGACACTGTACTAGAAAATAGTGCAAGCAGTTATACATCGAAAATTCTTCTGGCGTTGTTAGAGAAAAGTAGATAGTTTTTCAGTTCAGGTTGGCTCAAAGTGAGGAGAATTAGTTGACAATGATGAACAATGCTTTTAAACCACAAAGGTTAATTGGCAGACAGCCTGAGCTAGAGCAAACCTGTAAAATTTTGGCGGCTGACCAAGATTTGATGCTCACAGGCGTGACGGGAAGTGGGCGGCGAGCGTTGATTCGCTATGCCGCACAGCAAATGGGAGCCAGGATTTTGGAGATCGACTGCTTGCGAGCCACTACCTCTTCTCGCTTCTTAGAGTTGATGGCTTCAGGGATTGTGCAGATATTTGGCACATCGCAAGAACGAACTTTTATTCAACAGTGGGCTTGTGCCTATCCCTTGCAATTAGAGCAACCAACCGCACATCAAACCCGCTTGGTTTGGCAGGTTCCTCCAAATGATGAATGGCTGATTCTACAAGCCTTATTAAACTTACCTCAGATGATGGCAGAACAGTTAAGCTGTCGGGTAGTGTTTGTCTTTCAGAATTTTCCCCATATTCGCTCCTGGGATCGGGCAGGCCGATGGGAATCATATTTGCGGCAAGAAATTCAACGCCAAAACCGGGTTAGTTACGTTATCTTGGCTACAACTCCAGAACATTGGGTGGAAGATAGCTCGATTCAATTTGTCTCCTTGCTCCCAATGCCAGGCCAAGAAATTCAAACCTGGGTTGTTGAAACAATGGCAGCAGCAGACTTAAAGTTTGAAGTGGATGCCTTAAAACTATTTTTAGACTATTCACAAGGACATGTTGGAGATGCCATTGCTTTGGCGCGGCGAATTTGGAGCGACCATCATTGCTTCTATCAGGATGAACAAACCAGTTTTGCGCTCCAATCCTCCCCAAAACTCGTCCAACTTCATCACGTATATTGCAGCACGTTACGATTGGTTGAAGATTTGTCTGTTACCTTTGAATCTCTCCTTTTACTGCTGCCTCCCATTCAGGCACGGGTACTGGAAAGTTTAGCTATCGATCCTACTGATAGCCCTCATTCACGTCCCTATCTTCAGAAACACCAATTTTCACGAGGTGGTGGTTTTCAAGGTGCTCTTACAGGATTGGAACAGAAAGGATTAATTTATGGAGCCAAAGGCGGGTATCGAGTGGCATTACCACTTCTATCGTTTTGGCTCAAACATCGCATTTTGTAGTTTTGAAGGTGTCGGTGAAAGTTGAGCAAACCGTTTTGAAAGCATAAAGCAAGCAAATTGCTTATATTATACTCTCAATTACATAGGTATTAAGCAAAGGTATGAAATTTTCCCAAACCCAGTAACATCCACCCCAACATCTTGCAAAAGTAAAATTACTTTGTCTAAATATTATATTACTATATAGTAGTATGATAGTTAAATGAAAAATAGTTTTTCTTTTGACGCTTCGCAGTAGGCAAACAGAATTCGAGGAGATATCAATGGAAAACGTTAAGAAGATTAATGATGAACTAACAGTGGCGGGACAGGTGACACCGGAGCAATTGAAGCAGGCAGCACATGAGGGTTTCAAATCGGTCCTGAACCTGCGTGCACCTGACGAGAAAGGCTTCCTCAGCGATGAGCAGCAGCAGGCAGAGGCAGCGGGACTGTGCTACGTTAACATACCAGTCAAGCTAGAAGAAATCAGCGATGAGTTGATTCACGAGGTGTTAAGGCAAATTGACAAGTTGCCCAAACCGGCGCTGGTGCATTGTGCTAGTGCGATGCGTGCCGTTGTAATAACGTTGATGAACATTGCCATCTGGCAAGGGATGACACCGCAGCAGGCGTTTGAGAAGGCCGCTGAAATCGGCTTCGATCTTAATGCTCAACCGCAGATCAAGCAGTTATTTGATCGCTACGTTTCAGAGTACTTGAAAGCGACTTGAGAACCCATAGCTGTCTTCAGCTATGGGTTCTCAGTTGGTAAACTTAATTTTGAAGCGAAACAATGGCGAACTTGTTTTCATTGGAATGGATGCAGTCTTATAAAGTTTGCTGGAATGCAGAGCCTGAATTAGTAGATGTTCTAGCGAAAATTAACTTTAGTTCTGTAATTGGCTATGGCTTTATAGGAAACCCTCAGCCCACGGGCGTAATTATGATAGTTCAGGAGCGAGCTATGAGTGCAAGCGGTTATGAGGGGCAACCCCTGAACTGGGATCTGCGGCCAGACCATAAGCATTGGCAAAAGTGGCTAACTAAGGGCTTGGATATGACGGAATCAAGTATGGCCTGTGTAACGCGCAAATTGAAATTTGAGGTAGGAGATTACCTGGCTATAATTAAATACCCCCGCATGGTAGGACCATTTATCAAGTCCTTCATCATAATGGGTCTGGCTCGGAACTGAGCAATAGAATCCACTTAAAATATCGCTCTGTCGCCCTTCCAGCCCGAATCATACTTTCATTCAGCAATGCCCAGGATATTCCACATAGCGGGGCAATCAATCATAAACAACAGGAGCAAGCATTATAGTGATGGATAAGCTATCTCACCCTCTCTCGCATTCACCTTTCTGGCTTCGGCACCTCCCCAGGATTGGGTTGCTGGTGGGAGTGCTACTGGTTTTGGGTGGAACTGGTTGGTGGTTCAGTCAGCCTGGAAAAAATAGGGAATCATCAGCAATTCCGGTGTCGGCAAACGCAACGGTTCCACTACGGGTGAAGACTGCAATTGCCCGCCTGCAAAGCGTCGAAACCAAGCGAGTGCTGACAGGAACTGTGGAACCTGTAGAAACCGTGAATTTAACCAGTCGGGTTACGGGAAAAGTTCGCCAATTGGCTGTGCAAGAAGGCGATCGAGTCAAGACGGGAGACACCCTTGTGGTAATTGACGTTGCCGATATTCAAGCACAGAGCGGTCAGGCATTAGCTGGGGTAAATATGGCCCAGTCCAATTACCAGACTGCCCAAGCACAGTGGCGGGAAGCCCGTGCCCAGTTACAGGAAGCCGAAGCTGAACTGGCAGATGCCCGACTCGAACAACAGCGGATGGCAATGCTGCGGTCAGAAGGAGCGGTTAGCCAGCAAGTGTTGGATAAAGCCAATACACGGGTGCAGATGACCCAGGCACGGATTCAACAAATTCAAGCCGGAATTAGCCAAGCTCAAGCGACGATGAACCAGGCACGGGCGCAGGTCAAGCAATCGCAGGCGCAGGTGTCACAGGTATCAGCCAATCTTAATTACGGAAAGATCACGGCTCCCTTTAATGGCACAATTACTCGCAAGCACGCTGAAGTAGGAGCAATGGCAGGGCCAGGGCAACAACTAGTGACGCTGGAAAGTAGCGATCGCCTGCGGTTTAGTACCCAAGTTCCAGAATCACTGATCGTCCAGGTTACGCAGGGCCAACCGGTGTCTGTTCGTCTGGATGCTCTGAATCGAAGCGTATTGGGTGCTGTCAGCCAGATTATTCCTTCTGCCGATCCAAAAACACGCAACTTTGAAGTGAAAGTCGCCCTCAATAAAGTTTCAGGAATGATTCCGGGGATGTTTGGGCGACTGCAATTGGCCGATGGAGCCGCTGCTACATTTGGAGAACGCATCGCTCTAGTGATTCCTAAATCCGCAATCATAAAACAGTTTGGCGTCACTGGTGTATTCAAAATCGACGACAAAGATCGGGCAATCTTTCAGCCCATTACTACAGGCAAAACCCAGAATTTTGAGATTGAAGTGTTTTCAGGTTTGAAAGCAGGCAATCGGTTGGTACTGGAACCAACAGACAATTTGAAAGAAGGAATTGCTCTTCAGATCGATTAAATCACTCAGCATGATTCCTAAAAGTGGAATGACTGCATCGTTCAATCCAGATTCTAATCATGACTCACTTCACTGAAAATTCTCAGAGACATAGCATTATTGGGCGGATTACCGCTTATTTTATCAACTCCCAACTCACAATTTTGGTGATCGCTGCTCTAGCAATTTTTGGCTTGGCGGCAGTGATGCTGACTCCCAAACAAGAGAACCCGCAAATTGTAGTCCCATCTGCAGACATCTACCTGCCTTATCCAGGAGCATCCGCAGAAGTTGTGGAAAAGACTCTGACCACTCCGATCGAAGCAAAATTGCGAGAATTGCCCGGAGTTGAACACATCTACTCCACTTCTCAAGATTCTGCTGCCAAAATTACGGTGCAATTTTTTGTCGGACAAAACTGGGAAGATTCTCTGTTCAAGCTGCAAAACCATTTGTATAGCTATCAGGATTTGTTGCCACCTGGCGCACGATATTTGGTGAAGCCTGTGATTATTGACGATGTACCGATCGTCACGCTAACGGTAACAGGCAAAAACTACAGTGATAATCAACTGCGACGAATTGGCGAACGCTTACTGGAAGACTTACGCAGTATTCCCAATACGGCCAGCCTAACAATTACAGGTGGACAACCCCGCACCATTCGGGTAGACCTCGACCCCGACAAACTCGCTAGCTACAAACTGTCGCCTGCTCAGATTACTCAACGCCTCCAGGGGGAGAATTCTCGTATACCTGCAGGGGATGTGTCGGTAGGAACCAACCGCCTATTCATTGATGTGGGTAATCTGTTTCAATCAGCAACAGACGTAGGAGAAACTATTGTCGGCTTTGATCAAGGTTCACCCTCTCCTATTTATCTGCGAGATGTGGCAACAGTCGTAGATGACTTTGGCGATCGCACTACCGTATCCCGCATCCATTACCGCCAGGATTGGGATACCACTATTCCCTATCCCTACTCGAAAGCCCGACCGACGAGCAAATTTGTATCCCAACCTGCGATTACAATCGGCATCGCTAAACAAAAAGGAACGAATGCTGTCAGCGTTGCTCAACAGATATTTCAGCGCCTAGAGGAGTTGAAACCGCAATTACCACCGGGAGTGGCGATTGCTGTCACCCGCAACGATGGTCGAACAGCAGCCAGAGCAGTGGGCGACTTATATCAGAGTTTGGCCATGTCGATTGGCATCGTTGTTGGATTGTTAATTCTCTTTCTAGGCTGGCGGGAGTCTTTGATTGTGACGTTAGTCATTCCCTTAACGCTGGCAGGTGTATTGATCGTCGGTTGGATTTCGGGGCAGACGATTAACCGGATCACTTTGTTTGCTTTGATTCTGGCATTGGGGACGTTGGTGGATGACGCGATCGCTGTCACCGAAAATATCCACCGTTACTTTGAAGAAAAACCAGGAATGAGTTGGCGCGAGAAGACCCGTGCGGCAATTGATGCTGTGAGTGAACTGGGTAGTCCGATCGTTCTTTCTAACATTACTGTTATTCTCGCCTTTATTCCAATGGCATTTGTCACGGGCATGATGGGTCCGTACATGGGACCAATTCCGTTTAACGTTCCGGTGGCAATAATTGTAAGTACAATTCTGGCACTTACGGTAACACCATTTTTTGCACGGCTATTGATTAAGATCGACACGCCATTCAATCATCAGGACGGAAAAGCGAGTCCAAATGCAATCGTAAATACTCGTATTTATCGCTGGTATCACAGCATTATGGCTCCCCTTCTAGATTCCGCGAGTCGTCGTCGCTTCGTTTTGTTCTGCATCACCGGATTATTGCTGATATCCTTCATTCCAGTGCTAACGCAAACTGTCAAGTTTAGAATGCTGCCCAAAGATAATAAGGACACCTTTCTCCTGCAGTTAGATGCACCTTTGGGAACAGAGTTGGCGGAAGCCGATCGTATGGTGCAGGATATTGAGTCCATTTTACAGCAAGACTCAGAGGTAACCAATTTTGAAACCTATGTTGGAGTGGGAGCTCCGATTGACTTTAACGGTATGTTACGCGGTGCAACTGATCGCATCGGCGAACATTTTGCTGATATCCGGGTACATCTGACCAACAAGGATGCTCGCTCGGTTCAATCAGAAGATATCGTGTTCCGGTTGCGTCCTAAACTCACGGAAATTGCTCAACACTACAACGCAATTGTCAAACTGGTAGAAGATCCCCCCGGACCTCCCGTTCGTTCAACGATGCTGGCAGAGTTATACGGTCCAGACTATACCATACTGCGGCAGCTTGCCAAAGAGGTGCGGCAGGTTTTTGTCCAGACGGCTGAAGTTGTAGACATTGACGACTCGGTGAAAAACCAGATGCCTCAGATGCGGATGGTGGTGGATCGGGAGAAGGTGAACCGCACTGGGTTGACGACGCAAGACGTTGTCCAAACGCTCCATATGGCGATTGCGGGATCTCAAGTTTCCATCCTGCAAATACCGGGAGAACTAACTTCAGTAGGAATTCAGGTACGCTTTGCCGATACCAATCGTCAGAGTATTGACGATCTCACCCGAATTCAATTACCGACCACGAATGGTTCCTTAGTGCCATTGACAGAGTTAGTCACACTTCAACCCTCAACCGTCGATCAACCAATTCTGCATAAAAATCAGCGTCCCGTTACCTATGTCATGGGTGAAATGGGTGATCGCTCCTCGGTGTATGCAGTGCTGGATCAACTCATCTATTTCCTACGCCATCCCTTACCGAAAGGCTACTGGATTCAGTGGGATGGGGAATGGAAACTAACACTGGATGTATTTCGCGATCTGGGGTTGGCAATGCTGGTGGCAATCGTGCTGATTTACCTGATCCTAGTTGGGCAGTTCGGTAGTTTCAAAGTGCCCTTGATCATCCTCGGCAGTATTCCCCTGGCATTGATTGGTATCTTGCTTGCCTTTGCCGTCAGTGGAGTCTACTTCAGCGCTACGGCAATGATTGGCGTGATTTCCCTGGCGGGAATTGTGGTGCGGAATGCGATCGTGCTACTGGAATTTGTGGGAGACAAGCTCAAAGAAGGCGCAGAGTTGAAACAATCCATCCTGGAAGCTGGAGCGGTTCGTTTCCGTCCAATTCTTCTAACCAGTGTGACGACCATGCTAGGAAACCTTTCCATCCTTAACGATCCTGTTTGGTCAGGGTTGGCATGGGCAATGTTGGGCGGAATGTTGACCTCCTCTGTCCTTACCCTGTTTGTAATTCCGCTAATGTACTATGGAGATCGTATCAGCCATAAACGTGATCAAGGCGATTGGCATTCCAAAACTTGGAACACAACTATCGGGTAAACTTTGTGGCAGATAATAAATTGTTGGCATTCTTATTTTTATGTAACTGACGGATACCCTGTTTATCCATGTTTTATCAATAATGAAGACCAGATCGTTAGCAAAACGTAATTGACTTGAGTAGAAGGAGAAAACAGCCGTTTAAAGCATTATCTAGCTCGACTACATCGTAAAACTTTTTGTTACTCTAAAGCCGAAGAAATACTTAAGTTTTCAATTCGGTTAGTAATACATTATCTCAAGTATGGATCAGTGGCGCTGCGGGCGCGTAGCACCCGCAAGCTTAAGGCGATCGCTTGATTCATATTTTGGTTCAGCAACGCCAAAAATTCTGTTCATTGGACATTGGATGTCACTTTCGGTGAGGATGAATGTCGGATTCGTTCTCTGCACAGCCCACAGAATTTTGCTTTACTACGTCGGATTGCTCTCAATGCCTTAGAACGAGAAACATCTTTTCATCGCAGTATTCGCCAAAAATCACGGCGAGCCGCGATGAATGATCAGTATATGGTTTCTGTCTTGGCGGCGGCTCTCCCAAACTCAGCACTCTCCTAGAATCCACCTGTCAATAGGGTTTGAGACGCGCTAACCCTGGTTCTTATTCCAATCATCTAAAGCAGAAATGACAAAGCTAGCTGCGGGATGGCTGAGAAGTTGTTCTAAAGCAGCTGTACTTCCTGCACTTAATGCACTAATTGTTTTCTGCATTAAAGGTGGATTATTTTCAATCCGTTGCACTGCTTCTGTAGCTAATGCCATTTTTCCAGATATTGTATTAGTAGGATAAGATTGGCTTAATTGCTCCAGTAGCTGCTGAATTTCTGCTGCGGCTTCTACAAGGTTGTGTTTTTGTTCTGGTGCAGCAATATTTTGATTGAATGTCTGCTGGCTACCGGATTGGGCAGTGTCAATAAAACCGCCAATATTGGCATTGCTTTGATCATATTTAGTTTTGTAGTTTTCGTTATTACTCATAGATTGCTGACTTCTATCTCCTTGCGCTGCTTGTTGTCCTTGATCAAATTGGCTATTATTTGCACTTTGGTTAATTCCACCTTGATTAGAATTCATACTGCCAACATCTTGTATTTGAGTACTTGAATAATAGCTAGGGCGTTGTAGCGCTGTTACCACCATATTTTTTAATTCAGTAATTATGTAATCTTTTTCGGCTATTAACTTTTGGACTTCTTGCTCTGCCAAAACTTTTAGCTCGTTATAAGTATCAAAATATTCTCTACTCAGTTCTGATTTATCAGCAGTTCCTGCACTTTTGGCACGAAGTAAAAACTTGTCTTCACCCCGTACTTCCATTCCAACAATTCGCAAATCTGCTTCTGGATGATTCTGGGCTAACTGTTTAAACGAAATGGCGATCGCACGTGGGTCAACTCCTTGGCTATGATAAAGGTCAAGTGTATCGAAGATTGGTTTGATAAAATCTCCAAATTCCCCATCAGCGAACACCTCCTGTCTGTTGTCAGGCTTGCGATAGGGGTCAGGGTTTTCTTTCGTAGGCAGGCGCATATAAACGTACTCGCACCGTACCCCGTCAAATTTAGTGTCACTGGTAATGCCCCAGTCTTCAATGTATGCCCCAGTAAGAGTAGCGCCTGTAAAGTCGGTTCCGTCAAGTTGCGTTTGTACTAGTTTTGCTCTAGATAAATCTGCGTCTTGCAAGTTGGCTTTACTTAAATCTGCGCTAAGAAAGCTGGCATCTGTTAGGTTAGCTCCTTTAAAATTTATCCCTCGGAGGTCTAAACGGTCAAAATTTTTGTTTTGCCCTAGTTGTGTAACTAATACTTGGCGAAGTTTTGTATTTTGAAGGTAAGTTGTGCCAGCGCGAACACGGTCAAGTTTATTGGTTTTATGGAAGTAAGTACGAGTTAGAATAGCCTTTCTAAAATCTGTACTTTTGAGGGTGGCTTCTGTAAAATTAGCATCAGTTAAATTTGTGTTGCGGAAGCTTGTCCCTTTAAAAGCTGCAAAAGCAATAGCAATGTTGCGAATTAGTGCCTGCTTTGGGTCTTCCTTCAATGCACGCCAACTTATATATGTGCCAAATAATACTATAACTACGGCTATGACGCTGGCGAAGATTTCCGCGAAGGCTCCGGTAACCGGGAAAGTGCCAACAAAGGCTCCGGCTACGGCTCCGGCTACGGCTAAGGGGAAGGCTAAGGCTAAGGCTAAGGCTCCGGCTACGGCTAAGGCTAAGGTTCCGGCTACGGCTAAGGCTAAGGCCACGACTACCGCTCCAGCAAAGGCAAAGGCTCCAGCAAAGGCGAAGCCGGAGGCTATAGCAAAATCTCCGTTTAGGACAAAGATTTCCGCGAAGGCTCCGGTTACGGCTACGGCTAACGCAAAGGCTCCTGTTAAGGCCAAAGCTAAAACTCCAACTATTGAGCCCCGTTGTATTCCTTGGAAGATTGTAACGGAAAAGAAGATAACTAATATGAATATAGCAGTTCTGCCACTGATATGATATATCAATGGATAAGATTTATGTGTGAAAAATAGTAGAGACGCTACTAAAAAACCAGCAATAGATGAGATAAATCCTGATAGACCCATTAGCACCCACGAAATAAGCACTAAGAAAATAGCCCACCGCCTTTCCAATCCAGCTTCAGCATGACTAAAATTTGCACCTACAAGGATGGCATCGCTAAAATCAGCGCTTCGGATATCTGCATAGCTAAAGTTCGCTCCCTCAAGGTTTTGACCTTTGAAGGAACGTCCTCGAAAATTCTGCTTGGAATAATCTGCTTGCATAGTTGGGAAAGATGGTAAGACTCAAACTCCACTAGTAGTCTGCCAACCCAAAAATGCTGGGTAAGGGCAGGGTAAAGGGTAAGGGATTTAAAACCTTTCCCCCTTCCCCCTTCCCCTTTACCCTGCAAAGTTCACTTGGCGAACTACTAGACATAGGTATATCATTGACTCGTTCGTTTGTGATTATAGATTCATTGGTAAATTCTTTCTCAGAAATCACCTTATTCCTAACACCAAGATTGTTCTTCCAAAGGATTATGCAGTAACTCACGAATATTGGCTTCGATGACTCGGTAACCTACATTGCCGTTGAGTCTTTGTCGTCCTTCATTGAAAATTAGGGTGGGGCTGACCGTAACCGTATAGTCTTTGACCAGTTCAAAATCCTTGAATAGTTGAGCGTATGCTTCACCACTATCGATCTGAGCTTGGATAGCGGCGATCGGGAGCCTTAACTCCTCCGCAATTTCAAATTGTACCTTGCGGTCAGAAACGTTTGCCAGTTGAGTAAAAAACGCCTTCCGAAATGCCCAGGTTATTTTTTCAAATACCTGTTGAGCTTCCTCTACCAAACCCTTTGCTTCTAGTAGTTGAATTGCATGGAGAAATAAATGACAGGATGTGGATGAAGGTGGTGTAACTTTAATCCAAATATCAGGATGAACGGAGATGTGATCAAACTTTTTCGCAACCTCCTGAATATGATCGCTGTATCCTTGCAATCCCCCCCGATCTCGCCATCGGCTATTTAACCTTTCACGAGCAATACCAAAGATGGGGACAAAGTGATGTTCGATCGCAATCTTGTCTTGAAAGGTAGTTTTCAATTCATCCAGACGGATCTGAGCAATATAAGCCCAAATACAGAGAACATCAGAAAAGCAAAAGATCCGAATAGGTTCCATTGGATTTTGAGGGTGAAAGGGTGAGATATCAAAATAATTCGTAATTGATAATGACGCTCGCGGACTCGTTGGCGTAGCCTCTCCAAGAATTGAAGCTGAGAACACTGACAGCGTGTTGTAGAGAAGACGGTAATTCGTCAGTTGCAATAGTTGCTCTATCCCTCCACTGTCTTGTTGACCACTAAGTGAGAGCAGTTTAGGGAACAGCTTTATGCTCATAATACTGAGGTTTCATTAGGGACGGTTGCCGCGCTGTACGGGATACCCTGTATTCTGCCATGCTAGTAGCCCACCTTGCAGGTTATAGACCTGACGGTAGCCCTGAGTCACGAGCCACTGAGCTGCCATTTCGCTCCGGTGTCCTGACAGGCATATGATAGCGATCGCCTGATCTTTAGAAATGTTTTTAAGAATGCTATCACGGCTCAAACGTCGCGATTTTGGCACGTGTCCCATCCAATATTCCAGCCAACCCCGCACATCAATCACCAATAGTTGATTCTGGGACGATTCCAGTTGAGCAGGTGTTAGTAGAGTTGGATTTGAAACTCCTTTAGCAATTGATCTTGATTTCATAAAGTATTCTCTCAAGATAAACTAGGCATTGCAAGTAGGGCAAACGCATCTAAAGTATAAAAATCCTTTAATAGCAAGGGTTTCGTCGTTTTTAAATTTAGCCTATTTTTTCGTCAAGATCCTTATCTAGCAAGGGTTTCAGAAATACCGTGCGTTCGCCCTGGCATTGCAAGTATGCTTAAACTTTGCTCATGACAGAAAATGACTTAACAAACGGTCTTGCCATACGAGGATCTTTGATCATGGCAGTATAGTCTCCAACCTGAAATTGCAGTCTGCGGGTCATATACGCCATACTCAACCCCATCATGTTTAACCCTCTTGATATCCACTGATGCCAGTCTTGTCGACCTGCACGTAAGTCCCAATTCAGCTTTTGCCCCTCATATGTATTCGCAGAAACCACCCGTCCATCTTTAACTGTGATAACTCCCATCGGATTTGCTTCACCCTCGAAGCCATAACCGATCACGGAATTGAAATGGATTTTGGCAAGAGCATCGGCTAATTCCGGTTCTAGATTCCATTTCTCACCAAAAGCCTCCATCCATTCAGCTGAAAATAACTCTGCCATTAGACACTCTCCAGATTAAAAGGAACTTGTGAGACTGCTCTCTTAGGGAATTGGGTGAATCACCTCAAGGCTAGTATCAGTTTGGATAGGCTCCACCAACGGCAGTCCGATTGCCCGAAAAGCCCATCGCTCAAACCAGGGAATAGTCCAACCCAATCGCATTTTGGTTAAAAAATATTTCTCAAAAGCTGACTTTATCCATGACACCCAAGCTCCTTTATAGGTAATGGCGCGGTGCCGATTACCTTCAGTGTCAGGTAACAGAGGATCTGCAAGGAAAAGCGCCCCAGTATTTCCAAAATCAGCAAAGCAAACTGCTTGTAATGTTGGCTTGATTTGATACCCTGAAATTACACCTAACTCCAGTGCGATGTTATGTGCGACTGAAAGCGTCATCTCTTCTGTCATTAGTCCGACTTTGGGAACGCCAATCGGAATTGGTGTTTGTTCTATTGGTTTAAGTTGAGTGACCACACCTACAGCATAAATAGAGTCAAATTTGGGGTGACGATAGCTGGGTAATACAGGCACAAATCCCTTCGCATCCGTCAATCCTGGTACTTCCCGCAAGAAGCGCGGTCCCCGGAAGGGAGGCAAGACCATCGTGTACTTAGAAGGAATTATGCGTCCATCTACTAAGTGGACGGCTTCTGGTTCAAACTGAGAAATTGCTGTATTTTCCATTAGATCAATTTCCCGATCCGCCAGGAATTTGCGGATGAGCCAGCGAGAATTTCCCATACCGCTAATCCCTAAATGTCCAGCATAGGGTTCTGATGTGACAAAGGTTATAGGGACGTAATTGTGGGAACGGTACTTACTACTATCGCGCAGACCCTTCCGTTTCAAAACCTGGTGTGCCAATAATGCAAACTCATAAGCGGGACCAAAACAACTGGCTCCCGGTGCAGCACCTACTACAATCGGTCCTGGCTGTTGTAAGAATTTCTCCCAAGCTTCATGAGCCAATAAGGCATGGTGAGGGTTGCAAATCGACTGGGTATATCCCCCTTCAGGTCCCAATCCTGGCAGAGCATCTAGTGCCAGTTCCGGTCCTGTTGCAATAACTGCATAGTCGTAGTCCAACGTCCGATCCTTTAGCCTAATTTGATGAGACTTCGGATCAATAGCAATGACTGAATCATGAATGAATTCAATTCCATGCTGAGGAACGATATTGGCTAACTCTAACTGGATGCGATCAAGTGATCGTAAACCCAACCCCACCCAAGGTAGTGATGGGATAAAGGTAAACTTCGGTTGATTAGAAATTAGCGTTACCTGATGTTCACGAGGTAATATATGTCTCAGTTCGTAGGCAGAGGGAAGCCCTCCCAATCCAGCACCAATAACCACAACGCGAGCCATGATTGCAACTCCTAAACGTAACTATTTAATGAGAATTTTTAAGTCCAAGTGTGGTGGTCAGCTAATATGTAAAATTGTCATAACCCTACCCTTGTTTAATTTTTACATCTTGCCCTAAAGTTAAATTTTTAATAACTTCATTATATTACTATATAATAGTATAGAAGAAATTTAAGTAGAAGAGTTAAAATTAATCTCCTGAAGTTATGATTCTACCTCCCTCTGCCTTAACTCAAGTTGCGGATTATTTCAAAGTGTTATCAGAACTCAGCCGTTTGCAGGTGCTGTGTTCCCTACAGTCAGGGCCAAAGAATGTTACCGAAATTATAGAAGACACAGGGCTGGGACAAGCAAATGTCTCGAAGCATTTGAAAATTCTAACTCAGGTAGGAATTATATCCCGGACTCCTCAAGGAGTCAGTGTGTATTACGAGATTATAGAACCGTTGATCTTTGATCTGTGCGAACTGGTGAGTGATCGCCTCTTCATTAGATTGGAAGAACAGTCCCAACAGTTGAAGCAATTGAAAGGTTTGCGGCGGACTAAATTGGTAGATATCACTAGCGGATCTGCCAAAGTAAAAGCGAAAAAATAAGCGCTCTTATGTCTAATTCTCTGTCGCCTTGGCTGTCTACTTGGTATACAAAGCACGTCGGATAGCTAAGACAATACCACTGGACGACAGTTAGATAAGGTAGCATGCATATTAACCACTGCACCAATAATAGCAATTGCAGGTCCTTCAAACCCGGTTGTCTTAACTTGCGACACAATTGTTCCTAAAGTCCCAATTAATTCTTCCTGCTCTGGTCGCGTCCCCCAACGGACTAAAGCGATGGAAGTATCTAAACTCAGCCCAGCATTGTGCATCTGTTCAATAATGTAAGGTAAATTATGAATTCCCATATAAATCACAATCGTTTCTGAGCCTTGAGCGATCGCCCGCCATTTGACAAATGGTCGATACTTGCCACATGTTTCGTGACCTGTGACAAATGTAACCGAAGAGCTATAAAGCCGATGAGTCAAGGGAATCCCTACATAGGCAGGAGCTGCAATTCCAGAAGTCACGCCAGAAATTACTTCCACCGACACTCCAGCTTTTACTAACTCTTCCATCTCCTCACCACCGCGACCAAACATAAACGGGTCGCCTCCCTTTAACCGTACCACTACGGCATTAGTCAGTGCCTTTTCAATCAACATCTGGGTAATCTCATCCTGGTTTAAGGAATGGTATCCCCTGCGCTTCCCAGCATAAATTTTTTCCGCCTGCGAGTTAATCATCATCAAAATTGCTGGGCTGACCAAAGCATCGTAAATTACCACATTTGCACACTCTAACAACACCTTTCCTTTAAGGGTGAACAAACCTGGATCTCCGGGACCTGCACCGACTAAGTATACTTTCCCAAAATATTTATTTTTATTTTTTTCTGTGTTTGATTCAACTTTTAATGGACAGAAGGCAGAACTCAAATTTTTTTCTATATTTCTGTAGTTCATTTCCTTATTAAACTCCAAATAAATTACAATTAGTTGACGTGCCTAAAATAATTACATTCTTGCAAATGTAATTATTTTAAGCTTATCCAAAATTCTAAAGATGTTTTTCGTAATCATATTACGTCATTGCTTTAACCATCGGTGCGACGAGCTTTTTGATGCCCAGATTTCCCTACAGAACTGTAACGAATTCCCCACCCCCATTACGAATTAAGAATTACGAATTATTTTAGCCAAACCGTCCACTGATATAATCCTCAGCTTCTTTAGTTTGAGGAAAATTGAACATTTGAACTGTTGAATTAAACTCAACTAATTTTCCGCGACGTTTACCATGCTCGTCAGTTTCTGTATTAAAGAAAGCCGTAAAATCTGCGATTCTAAAAGCTTGCTGCATATTGTGAGTCACCATAATGATGGTGTATTGCTGCTTAAGTTCTAAGCAGAGTTCTTCTACTTGGCGGCTAGAAATTGGGTCGAGAGCAGAACATGGTTCATCCATTAATAATACATCTGGCTTCATAGCGATTGCACGAGCAATACAAAGTCGTTGCTGTTGTCCGCCAGATAATGCAGTACCCTTCTCTTTGAGTTTGTCTTTAACTTCATCCCAGATAGCAGCGCGTCTGAGGGAATCTTCCACCAATTCATCGATGTTACCTTTATAACCGTTAGCACGCGGCCCAAAGGAAATATTTTCGTATATTGATTTGGGGAAAGGATTCGGTCTTTGAAAAACCATTCCGATTTGGCGGCGTAATTTTACAGAATTTACCTTAGGATCGTAAATATTGTGATCGCGGTAATTTAGTCTACCCTCAACTTTAGCTCCAGGGATTAAATCATTCATCCGGTTGAAACAACGCAGTAAGGTACTTTTACCACATCCGGAAGGCCCAATAAAAGCAATAATTTGTTTTGCAGGAATCTTTAGGTAGACATCTAAAAGTGCCAAAAGTCCCCCATAATAGACCTTTACACCTTCAACATTGAAGACGTTATTATCGTGGTCGATTGTAGCACTATCTAATTTACTTCTACTGTTACTATAAGTCATGAAAGCGTATCTCCTAATAACCGTGAATATATCCAATTAGATATTTAATTACCTAATGTATTGAGAAGCGTTGGCGGATATAAATTGCTACACCATTTAACGCTACAATTAAGAGTAACAACGCGATAATTGTTGCTGCTGCTGCATTAGCAAAACCTGGTTCAGGACGACTAATGTAACTATAAATTTGAATGGGTAATGCCATAAATCTCTGGAACAAACCAGGATTAAAGGTGAGAAAACCCACAGCACCTACAACAATTAGAGACGCTGCATCACCAATAGCACGGGATACAGAGATAATTACCCCTGTCAAAATACTAGGAACAGCATAAGGTAAAACGTGACTGCTGATAGTTCGCCATTTAGCGACACCTAATCCATAAGAAGCATTTCTTAGGGAATCCGGGACGGCACGAATTGCTTCTCTAGCTGTCACAATAATTACTGGTAAGGACAACAAAGATAAAGTAAACGCACCAGAAACCAAAGCGGGGCCGAACCCAAGCAAATAATTGAAAACTCCTAAACCTAGCAATCCGTAGACAATCGAAGGTACACCTGCTAGATTGCTGATATTAATCTCAATAACCGCTGTCCACCAAGCTTTAGGTGCATACTCTTCTAGATATAAAGCTGCTCCAACACCAACTGGTACAGTGACTAAAATTACAATAATTCCTAAAAGAATACTACTGATAATAGCGGGACGGATGCCACCTTGGTCAGGAAAACGAGAAGGAGTTTCTGTTAGAAAGCCGGGTGTTAAAAATCTAGCTAATCCATCTCGAAAAATATCAAAAAGTAGCAAAGCCAAAATAAATATACCAATCAGCAACCCTAATAAAAAAAGTATTTCAAATACTTTTCCTAATGTCTCCCTACTCTCAACATTCTCAGTAAATTCTGCCGCCGAATCCAAAGAATCATCTCGTTGATAACTTGTCGTCATACCTATTACTCATACTTTTCTTTAAAGCAATTAGCAATCCAGTAACTAACAATATTTAAAGCTAGGGTTATTAGGAATAAAAGAGCGCCCACAGCATATAAAGTCTTGAAATTAAGGCTACCACGCGGACTATCCCCGCCAGAAATTTGCGCCATGTAAGCTGTCATTGTTTCTACTGATTCCGCAAAGTTAATCGTCAGTTTTGGTTGTTGACCTGCGGCGATAAGGACAGTCATCGTTTCACCCACAGCACGAGAAATACCCAAAATTATTGAGGCGATAATTCCAGAAAGTGCTGCTGGAAGAACTATTTTAAAAATACTTTCTAGTTTAGTAATACCTAAAGCAGAAGCTCCTTCCCGCAAAGAACGTGGAACAGCTTGAATCGCATCTAAGCTAATAGAACCAACAGTTGGAGTAATCATTACCCCCATCATTAACCCTGCGCTCAAGGCATTAAATATTTCTAGAGGAATAATATTCCGTAGCAATGGTGTGAGAAATAACAGTGCAAAGTAACCATATACTACTGTAGGTATTCCCGCCAAAAGTTCTACTGCGGGACGTAAAATTGCTGTTACTTTTAGTTGAGCATATTCACTCAAGTAAATTGCAGAAGATAAACCCAAAGGAATAGCAACCGCCATAGCAATAGCTGTAGTTAAGAAAGTGCCAGCTATCAAGGGCCAAACGCCAAAATGTCTCTCGGCAAATAGAGGTGTCCATTTAGTATCAAAAAAGAATTCGGCAAAGGAAACTTCTTGGAAAAAACTAAATGCCTCCTGAAAGATTATTAGGACAATACCAAAGGTTGTTAGAACCGAAACTAAAGCACAACTAAATAAAATTACCGCAACAATCTTTTCTGAGATATCTTCAAATGCATTTTTCTCCAATGACTGTCTGAACTGAAAAGAAGAATCGTCTTGAGAATTGCGATTTTGCATAAATTAGTTAAGCTTTTACTAAATTCATAGTACACAGATTGGTATTTATTTAAAGGATTATGAAGATGCTGATTCTGACTGCGCTAGTCGTAGCATCGAGCGAATCATTATCGTATAGATCATTGCTTCACTAACTTCGGGTTGGGAAGTAGTTCATAATCTTTACTTTAGTAACGATAGTCATTCCAGCATCCGAAAGTTCGTTCTACAATCCAACGCTTCAGTAACACAACAAATTCTGGTTCAGTGCTTTTAATAGCATTTTGTACCTAGATAAAGTCTAGGTCTAAGTTTTGATCCATCATCTCTAAAATCTCTTTGCTTGCCGAGACTTCTTGATGAAAGACTTCTTTCAGAAAGCGATAGTAAGCTTTATAAACATGGCTAGAACCGTCATCATTATTGACAATAAAAAATGGTGCCGCCTCTACTTTGTGCTTTAACGCTAAGATGAATCCTTTACTAAGTTGCTCACGTTCATCAACCGCAACAATTTCGTCTATGCAATCTAACAATCCCAATTTTTCAAGATCTTCAAGTACATTTGCAGATTTTGGGCATGGAGTACCATCTAGCTTAATCTTCTTAACTAGTGTTATGTTCACTGTTTTTCACCTGCTAATGATTAATTGGAGCTATTTTGAGATAAGTTGATCTTGTGAAAGCCGCATTCTTTCTCAACTGCTTCTTCCCACCACCAACGTCCTTGACGCTCATGCTGGTTTGGTAAAATTGCTCTAGTGCAAGGTTCACAGCCAATGCTCATGAAACCTTTGGTATGTAACTGGTTATACGGTATATCATTAGCTTCGATATAATGCCAAACTTGGGCAGAACTCCAGTTAGCTAGAGGGTTAAACTTGATCAAAGTACGATCGTTAGTTGAGAAAGCTGTATCTATTTGGATAAGCGGTACATTAATACGAGTAGCAGGATTTTGATCATGGCGTTGCCCTGTAATCCAGGCATTGAGAGTACTAAGTTTACGGCGTAGCGGGCTTACTTTACGAATAGCACAGCACTCTTTATGACCATCCTCATAAAAACTAAAAAGCCCCTTTTCTCTGACTAATAACTCAACTTCTGTGGGTTCTGGGAATACCACATCTAGCTTCATGCCGTATTGTTTTCTCACTCTATCTAAAAATTGGTAAGTCTCAGGGTGAAGACGACCTGTATCGATAGAGAAAACTTGAAACTTCTTCCCTATCCTATATGCCATGTCGATAAGAACAATATCCTCTGCACCACTAAAAGAGATAGCAATATTGTCAAACTGTTCCAAAGCAAATTTCAGAATATCTTGAGGATTTTTGGTTTGGTACTCTAATTCTAGTTTGGCAATATCGAGTTCTGTTATGCAAGATGCCTCAAGCTTTGTCATAAAATCTCCCTGTTGATTGATAATTTTACAGACTGTTCAGGCTCTCAAATGTAGTTTCTAAAACAGCAGTTTAGAGCCTCACAAACGTTGAATACAGTTGGGTATTTTGAATTAATACGTGCAAATCTGGGCAAAATGTAAAAAAATGACAGTAGCATAGTCAGAACGTTAAACCCGCGATAGCTATGAACTAGTGCAAGAAGGCAGGAGGAAGAAAAGCCTTTACAGTAGGTTTTTCAGCTTTTTTTAATCTATTGGAAGGTTATTTCTGCCACACTGTACTAAGTAAGCAACTCGACTTTATTTACATTTAAGGTAGGTCAAGAGTGCCATCGTATATTCTGAAATCCTTTAATATTAGCGGTTGAGGCTTTTTAATATTGCCTATATCAAAAAGTCCCATGTATCTTGACTAAATATTGAAAGAACCTCATTTACAAGACATCTTTGAATAAAGTCGAGCTTAGATATTAATTCAAAACAGTTATTAAATATGTCAGATGCGGCCTTCTAATTTCATTTAACTTACCTCCATCTAGAGACAAATTCACTAATGGCATTAAAACCAACACGAGCGCAAAAATCACCAAAGCTTTCCTCAGTTTGCCGCGATTGCTTGAAGAATACAAAAATCGGCTCTAGCTGCGTTTCTATGTCGTTGTGGTGCAGCCTTTCCATGTAAGGTAACGCTAATCTAGTTTGATGTGGCGAACCCCCCAGCCATACTTGGTAACTTTCTGGAGCACTACCTACAAAACCCAATTCTGCCATGTAAGGACGAGCGCAACCGTTAGGGCAACCTGTCATCCTCACCACAAAATGCTCGTTTTCTAAACCTATATTATCTAACAACGAGCGAATTCTTTCTAAAATGCCTGGTATTGCCCTTTCTGATTCTGTGACTGCCAAACCGCAAGTCGGCATCGCAGGGCAAGCCATCGCATAACGCACCAAGGAGTCTATTTTACTAGG
Source organism: Nostoc favosum CHAB5714 (assembly GCF_020829495.1). Taxonomy (GTDB): domain Bacteria; phylum Cyanobacteriota; class Cyanobacteriia; order Cyanobacteriales; family Nostocaceae; genus Nostoc; species Nostoc favosum. The sequence goes on from NZ_JAIVFQ010000039.1 coordinate 51,991, forward strand.
CTCTGTGACGACACCGTGACGCTCAAGAATCTCTTGAACAACTTGTTTTTCCTTTAGTTCAATATCGAAGAGAATTGCATTGTGATGTGGTGTCAGACGGATGGGCAAGTTTAATTGCTGGACAATTTTCCGTAGTGCAGTTTTGAGTTGCAACGGCCCTTCATCTTTAATGCGACCATTTTCGATGGAAACGCCTAAAAACAGCTTACCATCGCCTTGTTCGTGCCATCCGAGGAAGTCTTGATATTTCCACTCTGGTAGCTCTTTAAAGGGTGTGAGTGATTTGCCAAAGTATTCTTCAACTTTTGAGCGGAACTTATCAACGCCCCAATCATGGATTAAATATTTTAATCTTGCGTGACGACGGTCAATGCGATTGCCATAATCTCTTTGAGTCGCGACAACTGCTTTAACTATCTCGTAAACGTCATCTTTCGTTACATAGCAAATAGGATCAGCCATCCGAGCAAAGGTTTCTTCTTTGTTATGTGTTTTTCCTAAACCCCCACCCGCAAAGACGTTAAATCCTTCTAGTTTGCTTTCATTATCGGTCATTACCACCAAGGTGAGGTCTTGGGTATACAAATCAATGGAATTATCACCGGGAACCGTTACGCAAACTTTGAATTTGCGCGGCATGTAGTGAGTGCCATAAATTGGCTCTGGGTTATCATGAACAATCGACCCCTTACCATTGGTTTGCCGTGCTGCCTTAACTTCTGGCTTTTCTTCGGCACTAATTATTTTTTCTCCATCCAGCCAAATATCGTAATATGCACCAGTTTGAGGTTTGAGCAAGTCAGAGATATTTTTGGCATATTCAATCGCATACTGATACTCTGGACGGTTCTTAAAGGGGGCTGGGGGAGCCATGACGTTACGATTGACATCACCGCAAGCCGATAACGTCGAACCCATACTTTTGACCATACCAGCGATCGCGGCTTTGAGATTCTTCTTTAAAATCCCGTGTAGCTGAAACCCTTGACGGGTAGTTACACGCATTGTATGGTTGCCATATTCATCAGCCAGCTTGTCTATAGTTAGATACAATTGTGGCGGAATAAAGCCACCTGGACTGGTAGTTCGCAGCATGAACTGGTAATCTTTTTCCTGTCCCTTTACGCGGTTGTCTCGGTTGTCCTGCTGATAAGAACCGTGAAACTTAAGAATTTGTACCGCATCTTCGCTAAAGTGAGTTGTCTCCTGAAGTAGTTCACTGGCAACAGGTTCACGTAAAAAATTACTACGTTCTTTAAGACCTTCAACTTTGGAAGGCTTACGGTTTTTGTTTCGGGATGGAGCAGATTGATCCGTTGTTTTGATGTCGGTCATAAAACTCTTCTTGTCGGTTGATTGTGAAATTTATTTGTACTTTCTAACCAAGATGCAATAGGATATTGGCTACCCAATCTGTGAGCTAGAACTTGAGATTTTTCTAATATTGATCATTTGCTGTGGGCAAGTTAATTCCTGGGACTGGTAAAATTCACTCAAGTCTTTCAGAACAACTAGGCTTTAGCTTCACTCATATGTTTAACCAAAATCTCAGCAACCTCCGGTCGGGAAAACTCTGGAGGTGGGGTTTTCCCATTCTTGAGCATCTCACGTACTTTAGTACCTGATAGGTGTATTCGTTCTTCAGAATTGCTAGGGCTGGTTTTAGCAGTTGCCATTGATTGGGTACGAGTGCAGTAAAAAGCATGTTCAAAGTTCAAAGGGGTAATTCTTAACTCCTCTGATGTAAACTCACTAAAGATGTACTGTGCATCGTAAGTGCCATAGTAAGATCCCACTCCTGCATGATCTCGCCCGACAATAAAGTGGGTGCAGCCGTAATTTTGACGAGCGATTGCGTGCATAATCGCTTCTCTAGGACCTGCATAACGCATTGCTGCTGGAAATACACCTAAGAGCACACGGTTTTGAGGATAATATTTGCTCATCAAAACTTCGTAGCACTGCATCCGTACACTTGCTGGAATGTCATCAGACTTTGTTGTACCCACTAGCGGGTTAATGAACAAACCATCTATAATTTCCAAAGCAATTTTAGTAATGTACTCATGGGCACGGTGGATAGGGTTACGAGTTTGGAAAGCTGCAATAGTATTCCACTGGCGTTTTTGAAATTGATATCTAGTAGTCTTTGGAGTAAGACGATAGTCTAAAAATTCCTTGTGAGGGATTGAGTTGACTAATTTAATTGAACCACCTAGATAAACTTTTCCTTCTGCACGTAAAGCTTGTACTCCAGGATGTGAATCTTCACTAGTAAGATAGATTTTCTCAGCCTCAAAATCCTGATCGGGTTTAAACTTGCTAGTTATGATCATTACTGCCAGAATCTCACCATTGGAATGAGATAAGGCAATTTCATTATCTAGCTTGTAGTTGTCAGCAATTGACTCAGGAATTTGCAAAGTTACAGGAATGCTCCAAGCAAGACCACTACTTAATCGCATATCCTTGACTATCGTATGATATTCCTGTTCGCCAACAAAACCATCAAGGGGGCTGTACACTCCTGTAACAATACACTCAAGGTCTGCAAGATTACGATCGCTAAGAATCAAACGTGGCAAACTATGAGCATTTTCTAGGGCGATTTCACCCTCTTTGCCATATAAGTAGCAATCAACAAGCTTGCCTCCGTGAGGCTCAATCAAAGTTTTGTTCATCATATTAGTTAAACTCGGATTTATCACGAATTTTGAAGGAAAAAATTGACTGATAACTGTATATCGAATGGCGCTAAGAAAAGCCCAAAAGCTTGTGTAGCCTTGTTCTCAGTTTTAAAACTATGTATTCCCAAAGGCAGAAATTTTCGTCAATAAAGAGAAGTTTGAGCCTCCTAAAATGTGTTCTTAGAGCCTGTCAAGAAACAACTTTTACAATTTGCCGCCTAAAAAGCTTATTGAGAAAGCATTTCTAACTAAAAAGAAGGAAGGTTGTTTTGTGACAAGCTCTTAATCTGGAGACTAGGAAGCAGCCAGGGCAAGGGCTATATTTCAACTTAGTGCCATTCGATCCTATATCTGATAGTCCAATTCCCTAATAACTGTTTTAGCTTTCTGCATTGTTAGACGAGTTGAGTCAGGAATCACCATTACAGGACAGAGAGTTTCTTGTAGAATATAGTCACTCATGCTCTCTAAAAAAACTTTCTTCAATAGATTCTGATAATGATCACCCACTACCAGTAAATCAGAGTCTTGAATATACTCATGTATACTATTTCTAGTATTGACATAGCTAAGAGTACCAAACTGTTCGAGAGGATGAAAAATTTTTCTGAATTCAGCTTCACTTGTTAAAGGAATGGGAGTTTTAGCATCGGATACTTCTTCTTCATCAGAGTTAATGTTTGGCTGATTTATGTAGCACATAACGACTATTTCTCTGGCATTCTTCTGCCCCTCCTCAAGCCATCTCAAAAGAAAGTTTACGCTTGTCTGTGCCATAAAGCTAGTTTCTGCTGCAATGCATATCTTCATTGATGATATCTCCTTAACTTTTGCGCTTTAAACAGTGATTAATAAATAATGTAACTTTAGCTACTCATAAATCCAGTGTGCTTACAGAAGGTATTGCAGATATATTGGATGACCCATATTTCTGGTTTGTTGCCAAATGCACCCAGGATATTTCTATAGCTGAATTATTATTTGGAGTAAAAGCAAACTTAAAAACGTTGGAAACTTCGGTAACCACAATCATTCTTGCCATGTTGCAATATCCTCAGACTCAGCTTAGTATTCATATACTGTTTTACAATTTAATCATTATATTACAAGATAGTAATATAATATTTATAACTATATAATAACCTTGTTTTGTTTCTATATTACTATTTTATATTACAAGATTATTAGAGCTTATTTCGTGATTTATGTAATTAAAAAAAATTACAAGAGTTAATGATCTGAATGGGTGACAAAGGGTCTGAAACAATTGAAATAGGGTAGTTTTAAGGTCAAAAAGATAGATCACACAGGGCAAACGCACGGGATTTCTAAAACCTCTGCTGGATAAGGAGCTTGACGAAAAATAGGCTCAATTAAAAACGCCAAAACCCTTGCTATTAAAGGATTATTATACTTTAGATGCGTTTGCCCTGATAGATCACACATTCTTAACAAGAACTGACAAATGATAATACATACTAAATTTGGCGTTGCTGAACTAAAATATGAATCATGCAACCACTCCGAGCTTGCGAGCGCATTGCGTCGGTAGGGCCACTAAGTCATACTTTTTTAAACCTATGAATCAAGTGTAGTGTTATCAATCTCATATTAATAGTACCCCTTAGGGTAATATCAGGAGAAGCCGATAACAACCAAGATTAAGTTTCAGAAAGTGTCATCCGAATGAAATTTTTTGTATTTAAGACTAATGAGCGTTAAAAAATTCCTTGAGAGTTGAACGCAAAAAATCTTTAATGGCAAGGCTTTTGGCGATTGATCTGATTTCTTAGCGTACAAAACTCCCAATTTTGCACAGTCTAGCCTCCATTGGGTGAGCAGTCCTTTCAAGCTAATGGCACTATTGTAGGAAATAGGACTTAATATTCATAAGACAAATCTTGATATCTACACTAACTATAATTATCAAAATTCAACTAGAATACAAGGGGGAAAAGTCAGGCAAATATTCTATATAAAATTAGGTTTACAATTAATCAAAGAGTAAAAAATCAGGATTGATAGGTAAGAAATTTCAAAAAATAGGAATAAATCAGGTTTAGTAGGGTAAACGCACAAGATATTAAATGGCACTAAGAAAAGCTCTAACCTATACTAGGTAAGCATTTAAACTTTGATAGTTTTCGGAGATGTCTAATTTATTTCTACGTGAGTATGGCTACCTACAATACTCTGCGGAAATACTCACGGTACAAATTGCATCTAGGCATTACCTGATTGTCCTGTTGGTGTACTAATCCCATACTGTGCAACTTATAAAGGCATTAAATATACAAAAACTACAGGGTTTATTAGCTTTAATCTTGCAGGTAAATGGAAGCGAAAACGCTTTGGAGTTGCGCCAGAGGAAGGTTGGTTTATTCTCACTAATTTTGATACTTTGGAGTCTACTATTAAAGCTTACAAACAACGGTTTGATATTGAGGAGATGTTTAGAGATTTTAAAAGCAGTGGTTATAACTTAGAAGATACTAATGCCTCAGGGCAACGGCTAATTTCCTTAATACTATTAATCTCACATGCCTATACAGCTGCAACTATATCTGGTCAAAAAATTAAACGTATGGGTGTTCAAAAATATGTCGGACGAATTAAAGAATCTGGGCGGATTGTTCGACGACATAGTAGTTTTTATATTGGATTATATGGATCTAACTGGGTCAATTTCATGGAAAATTCTTATGAATTGGTGGCTGAGTTAATGACATTAGCTCCTAATAAGCGGAAGTATTATCAACAAGGGGAGAGAGCCATGAGGCTTATTTTATCTGCATCCTAGCCCTTTTTGTAGCCCCCCAAGATTTATAACTCTGAGAGCATTAGCTTGCCTATCTAAAGATTGATTTGCTAATCATCGCCAGTTTTGATAAAAGATTTTTGATTAATTTGGGTAATGACAGCAATCAGCAATCGCAATCAAAGCATCAAGTTGAAATTAAGTTATTAGTTTAGATAGTATGCCAGGGGAAACGCACCTTATTTTCTAATAAGAACTATAAAGATTTTAAAATTATCTACACTATATAAGTGCAAAACCTGATAGATATATAAACAAAATAAATCAGTTATTTACTAAATGATGAATTAGTTTATCTCTAATTGAATAACTTTTAGCTAAGGATAAATTAGCTAACTATTCAGCCATAAATAACTAAGCTTATCCCTGAAAATAATTTTAACCAATTATATTTTGTGCAACCATACAATTTAATTGCTATCCAACTATCTGCTCCCCAGATTACTGTATAGATGGCTATTGTCATTTTTGTTTTACCATAAATTGCTACACTCGTTGCCCTGTATATATTTTAGGGTATTCTGTCTCCCTTCAAGGCTTCACTCACTTTCGTGCGATCACTCTTAACCACAACAAATTATCCGGCTATGTCTTTACCACTCTTGTAAGTCATAGCTCTGGGTTTTCTCTTTTTGAGAGGGACTACTGATTTCTTGGGTGCTTGTGGAGGACGGCATATTTCACAAGTTTTGCGGTCGCACACCAAAGGTTTCTCGTTGTGTGGGTTGTTCGCACTGCTTACATACGAAGTTAAAAATGCGAGTGTGAATTTCCCGCTTGTGCGCTCTGACGGTGTACTCTCGGACTTGGATTTCTTTGCTTGCCATTGCTTATTGCAATTAGTGACTTTTTGGATCTTAGCCTTTGCTAACAAGATTTCAATGGTCTGGGTAAACATAATCACCCGTTTTGTGAATGGGAATTTTCATGGCTACGCCAAAGCCAGAGTGAGAGTTGCAACGACCAAACACACGCTTCAAACCCAACTGCAATGCCTCACCACATTGAAAAATCACAAACTTCTGGAATTAATCATGGATATCCAAGCTATTCTCACCCTCACGATCCAAGCAGTCGTTATGAGCTTTGTTGCGCTGATGGTTTTTGATTTCATAGATGGTTTGTGGGTTGTACCCTTGCCGCCAATCGGATGGAAGCCATCGGTTATTGAACAGCCCACAGTTTCCGCAACAGCACCACAACCTACTCCACAACAGGAAATCCAACAAGTCACTCCAAGCCCTAGCTATCTAATTGGTATTTTAGGGCTTGAGACTCAAGCACAGAGAGAATTTCTGTATGTTGATTGACCAAACCTTGTATTGCGGTAATTGGATCATGGTGAAGGCGATGTTTGCGTTGGCGAGGAACTTCCGCCAAAGCTAATTTACGACGTTGAGTTTTATACTCAGTTATAGGTACTTGTTGAATTTGTTCCAATAACTGTTTTTCAGTTTCAGCTACAAAGAGAACTTGATATTGTCCAAAATCACGCAATTCGACGGTGGATTTGCGCCCACTGATTCGCCGTTGATGGCGACGTAAATTACTGAACAAAGACTCGATGTTGAGATTGTCTGCTGGCAAGCCAGGGATATCATAGCAGTACAATAAGTTAGTTCCGTATTTATCCCACAGTTTCTGTAACTTTTTCTTTAAGGTAAACTGTGCCGGATTTTGTTGATGATCAGGCATAAACTGTTGTAATAACTCTTCCATCTCGCGCCGAACCTGAAAGCTCGTTAAGGGTGAACTATTAGCACATTCTTTACCTTTACCTGCTATAAACACTGCTCCGCTTAAGGTTTGAATGGTTTTCCGCATATGCCAAGATGGAAGGTTCACTAATTGGCTGTCGCAATGTATACATAAATTTAGCTCACATTTCACAATTATTCGTTTGGCATCCGGGAAATGTCTTTGTGGGCGGTGGCTAGGTAACTTTACTATCACGGAGGAATGTCTGCTGGTAGGTGTTTTTCAGTTTACCTGCAAACAACACCAATTAGATAGCTAGGGTTCTACGCCGGACTCGAAAAAGATTCAACCCCAGGATTTTTATTGATCGCACCATAGAAACAACTGCGATCGCCTCTCTGCTGTTGACTGGCTTTTCAGGAGTCGGGGCAATGGCTTGTTGGGGGTTGGAGATTGCTACAAGTTCTCAAAATTGGCAGCAACAGAAAAATATTTGCCTGGGTGCAATGTTGGTTAGTTTTTCCGTCTTCTTAGGCAGTTCTTTGGTCGGAGCTAGTTTCAGTATTCAACGAGATAAATTTTAGGGGATAAACAACGATGGAAATCAAGTTAACTACATCAGAGATTCGGACTATCTTACAAGGGTGTCAATATACATTGCGGCTTGTGGGAAGCAGTAAGGATTATCGCAGGCTTCAATCGTCCGAGTACTTTTCTACATCGAATCTACATCGAATGATGTGGTTTTAAATGATGCGTTTAATATTTTAGGGGAAGTAGTCAATGCAATTGATGACGTAGAACAAACCACTCAACAGTTTTAAAGTATTCACACACATTTTCTGTTGCATACGAGCATTTAGGTTTAGTGGGTTAAGTTTGAGAGATGATTAGTTAGGGCTGAATAATGCCGTTATGCGCCAATACGGTTCTGTTAAAGGAGAGTTTTAATATGTTTTGGAGAAATTTTATCGCTATCTGCACTTTGAGTTGTGCCTTTTCCAATCTCGCCTCCGCAAATTCAATTGACAGTATTTATACTGGTCTTTCATCTAATCGTTGCAAAACCATCGAAGTTGATAAGGAAACCAGCAGTTCTGTGCGGAAATGTGTAGGAGTGGCAGGTTATAGTCTGCTGGTTCAAGATGTAGATGCTCGAGAGTCCGTAACCGTGCTGACACCAGATGGGCAGCAGTATTCGCTCAAATATTCGCAGGTTATCACCACAGCTTTCTCTACCTTGGGGGAGAAAGCTGAATGGCGAGTAGAGAAAAGAGGAGGAAAGGTGCTGCCCATCGCCTTAATCGTGCGGGTGTATGCCAATGAAAATCCCAATTTACCAAATCAAAGAACGTCTTATCTGGCGGTAGCGAAGATCACACCAGAGAATATCTGTGTAACGAACAAGATCAAAGGTGGAGCAAAAGCAAATCAAGAAGCACGGCGAGCAGCCGATGCCTCAGCAAAGAAACCTTGCCTTAAATAAGGGACTTTAATCTGTAGTGTTCACCCCTCTAGCTGGCAACGTGATAAATGCTCCGATTGGGAAGCTCATCAACCATCTAAACTATTTTTAACCTACAACCCCACACCCTATACCCTGCCCCAACGGGCCTTGCCCCGTTGTACAGAATTTCATCTCGATAATAGAGAGAAAAACCAATGTCAAAGCCTAAATATTTGAATGTTTTCGTCGCAGCATCAGGAGCAGCGGCAATGGTGATCGGCACCATTATTGGTGTTAAGGGAGCAATTGCTGGAGAGGGTGCGAAAAGTTGGATTTCTGGCTTGTCCCTAATGTATAGGAGGAGTTGGATTGCAAACAATAGCTGTAGATCGTCTGTTGAAAACTCAAATTGAAGAACAAATCGATAGAACTTTAGACGAAAGACTCAAAGCGATACCAAAGGCTTGCAAAGGATGCCGGAATTTTCATGGTATTGAATATGGGAGAGTTAGGCTGGTTTGTGCGATTCATCCGCATGGGGTAGAGGGTGATACTTGCTCAGATCACGAGAAGTTCCCCAGCACCAAGAAACTAATTGAGTAAAAAAGAAGTAACAAAAGATGAATTGTAGCCCTTTCATCAAAGGCATCAGTGCAGCAGCAACAATTATCTGTAGCTATGTTGCCACTCAATATCTCGGTAAAAATATTATGTGCAGAAGCAACAGAATTTGATTAGTGCCATTGCCGAAATCTGTGTTTCTCCAATGCAGGAAATAGAGGCACTGCGGATTCTGATTTATCGGGGAGAGGCAGCCTGTCGGCAGTACCTGCGATCAGTGTTGGTGAAGCAAAAGAAGGCTTTTTGAAGTACTAAAAAACAGCCCCTATCTTATGCCTTGCCGGAGGTAGATAACATTTCTAAATAAGCTTCAAGCGATCACCCCCAGCCAAGGTAAGCGAGCGATCGCCGTTTCCGCTCCTTGTGACGCTAACCCCATAGGAGGGTACTTAAACATGGTACGAACATTAGAAGACAAATTCAATCGCAAGAGTGAACTTTTTTTGTTGTCGGAAGATGAATACCAGCCGAAAAATAAACTGGAAGAAATTGCAGTTAAAGCAGTCAAGTTAGCAGGGTTACACACTCGGCTTGGGGACTATGAATTTGTCTCGACAGCAGTTAGATTGCTTGAGCCATTCATTGCTGCATGGTATCACCGGGCCGAACTGTCCCCGCCATCGACCGCGACAATTTGCAAATGGTTTTATAGTGAGCCACCAAAGTGGGCGATCGCTTTATTAGTGAATGAACAGCAAAAAATTTTTGAACAAGTTTCGCGGAATCTTCAAATTTAGATAAAACAGAAAACTCTACGAAATCCGAAAAAGCCCTTGAAGATTGCGAGTGGCTTTTTTATTGTAGAAAAGTGTAACCGTTCACAGGATCTGAAACGCTACAGTCAAAAATGGGTTACTGAGATGGTAGATTAAAATGCATGGATGAAAACTGCCTCGCCTACGGAATTGAAATTTCGGATTCAGATTGGGAAAAAACTCCAGCCAAGGTCAAACAATTGGTGGAGAAAATGGGGCAGCACATCAAAGAATCAGAAGAAAAGCTGGCTGAACAAGAGGCTAAACAGCAAGAACTTTTAGAAAAAATTAATCGCACATCAAAAAACTCGTCATCACCCCCATCCATGAACCCACTCGATGCTGAAAAACGCCCTGAGAAAAAGAAAAGTGGAAAAAAGCGAGGGGGACAGGCGGGACACAAGGGTCATAGTCGCTTGCTGTATGAGTTATCCGAGTGTGAAAGCGTTTTAAACCACCACCCAGAGACTTGTAGCTGTTGTGGAGAAATATTATTGGGAGAAGATGCCAACCCTTACCGCCACCAGATTGTAGAAATTCCTCCTATCAAGCCAATAATCGTGGAACATCGTCTACACCAATTAATGTGCCAAGAATGCGGTACTTTAACCCGTGCAACATTACCCGTAGATGTGTATCCAAGTGGTTATGGTGTGAGAGTAGTGGCTCTTGTAAGCGTGTTGAGCGGACTATACCGCCACAGTACTCGGATGGTACAAAGTGCAGTGCAGGATATCTTTGGAATTACAATGTCCTTGGGTACTGTCAACAAACTGAGATTTGAAGCCTCTTTGGCAGTAGAAAGTGCAGTTGAAGAAGCGAAAATATACGTCCAAAACTCGCGTGTAGTTGGGGCGGATGAAACAAGCTTTGCTCAGGGAAACGTTGATGGACGCAATTCAAAAAAGAGTCAAGCTTGGCTCTGGGTAGCAGTAACACCCTTGGTGACATTTTTTCAGATTTCACTTTCACGTTGTTCGGATGCAGCCCGTGACATCCTGGGTAAAGAATTTGGCGGTATTTTAAACTCAGACCGATATGCAGCATACAACTGGGTAGGTTTAGAACAGCGACAATTGTGTTGGGCACATCTGAGACGGGAGTTTATCAAAATATCAGAGCGTCCTGGAGTTTCACGAGAGATAGGAACAGCCCTGGTTAAACAGCAAGAGAAATTATTTGAATTGTGGCATCGAGTTAGAGATGGAACTTTGTCGCGTTGTGAGTTTCAACTTTTAGTCCGGGAAATTCGCACCTCCTTGAAATTATTACTACAAGAGGCAGCTGAATACCAGATTGCTTCCAAAGAAAAAACACCACTTGCCAAAACTGTCCGCACTTGTCGCCAACTGCTGAAAGTTGAACCAGCTTTATGGCTTTTTGTGACAGTTGAGGGTGTCGAACCAACTAATAATGCTGCCGAAAGAGCTATTCGTCCTGCTGTGATCTGGCGACGTACCAGTTTTGGTTCTCAAACTCAAACTGGGAGTATTTTTGTGCAAAGGATGTTGACTGTTGTGACTACCCTCAAGTCTCAGCGTCGAAATGTCTTGGAATTTGTGACTCAAGCCGTTAGTGCTAAACGCCAGGGTCAACTAACTCCTTCTTTACTTCCACAAGTTCCTGCCTCTGCTGTTGCTGTCAAAAATGCTGCTTAAAACCCACGAATTTATACAGTTTGATTTCCCAAATTGAATCAGTCTGCTGTCTGCTTCTTTTGACCTCTAACTCTTTGATGTCAATAGGTTTTACTTTCTTGTAATTTGCGATCGCCCTGTGGTCGATTACAAAATAAGTCGTTCCACAATGGGCAGAATCACACAAAAACTGAATCTGACGCGTAAAAAAAAACATTGCACGCCAGCGAAAAATATACCGAACGGGTGCAAAAACTAAGGGCAGAGTATTGGACAAC